>CAMDYX010000031.1 GCA_945910395.1 uncultured Agathobacter sp.
GGTGTCGTAAGACACCTATAGGAAGCACGCGACTTTAGTCGTGTGAGGCTTCACTGAGGTAAAAACTATGAATGTTAGGTGTATTTGGGAACATAACGGCGAAGATACTCTGTTGTATGCTGAAGAATCAATGCAGATTAATGTGCAGGGTCTTAATGTTGTATGTAAATATTCCGATTACGAAGAAAAATAAGCTTTCAGAAACATAGTATTTTTGCATAGTTGTTTTTGACCACTTATCTTTTGGGTAGGTGGTCTTTTTTTATTCATCAGGGCCCGGTGAAGCAACTAAATAATATTCAAAAGAGAATGTCGATATGATCATTGATGATGTAAGATTTAAACTAAAAGATGGACGAGAAGCGTTACTTCGTAGTCCCAAAGAGGAAGATGCAGAAGGAAATGTTAGAGCAAGGCATCTGTATGAGAGGAGACAGTTATGGCAAATTTGATTGTAGTATGTGGTCCTCAGGCAGTTGGCAAGATGACAGTAGCAGAAAGTCTGCGGGATAAATTGAAGTACAATATGATGATGAATCATGATAGTATAGAGATGTCAGATAAGATATTTGGTTTCGGGACGCTGGCACAAAAGGAGTTTAATGCTATTTTTAGGGAAGAGGTATTCGCACTAGCAGTGAAGCACAATGTGGATTTGATATTTACATATGTTTGTGCATTTGAGGTTCCACAGGAACGAGAGTATCTAACGAGTCTTGCAGATTTGTTTAAGAATGCAGGTGGAGAATTTTATTTTGTAGAATTAAGTGCTGACTTGGAAACAAGACTTGCAAGGAATGAAACACCCCACAGAATGGAACGTAAAGCATCAAAGCGAGATGTGGTATGGAGCAAAGCGAATCTTTTGAAAGATGCATCAAATCATAGATTAAATTCAAAGGAGGGAGAGGCCTGGTTTGAAAATCATATAAAAATCGACAATACAAATCTTCTTCCGGATGAGGTGGCTGAGATAATCATAAAACAATATAAACTTGTTGCGAATGAGAAGGAAGAAAAAGAATATCGATTTGGCGTGTGATACAAGATAAAGGAGGCATACAGATTATGTTTATAAGAAATGATTATCCAATAGAAAAAAGGAGAGAAAATGAAACCATTAAAGGATGAGATAAAAAAAGAATTAGCTGCAAGATTCGGACTTGCCGATACGGAGCTTGTTTTCCTTGCAGGCGGAAGAGAAGATAGCGATGGGGTGGTCTTCACTGCGCTTCGGGAGAATAAAAAGCTGGTGCTTAAGATTTCTCAGGCAGTTGATGAAGAGCATGCGAAAAGTATTTTAGAGTATGCACATTATCTTGGGAATTGTGGAATTCATATCAGTAGCCCGATTGAGAACCAAAACGGAAATATTTATGAAGTCGCTAAAGATGGTGACACATTATTGATTGCAACCCTGATGGAATTCATAGAAGGAATAGTACCTGATGTTAATGAATTGCAGAAAAATGCATCGCTTGTGTATGAGTGGGGAAAGCTTACTGGTAAGATGCACAAGGCAGCAAAGAAATATCCTGTATGGAAGAACGTTTGTGAAGGGGATGAAAAATATGGATTTGAGTCGGAAATTGATTCCTTCATAAGAATGTCGCCTAATGCATTTATCCAGGACAAATGGCAGGAGATGAAAGAAAGACTTAAGGCTTTGCCAATCAACAGAGATACTTATGGGTTCATTCACAATGACAATCATCAAATGAATATCATTGCTTTGGGCAACGAAATTTCAGTGATAGACTTCGATTGTGCAGAGTGCCATTTTTTCGTGAATGACATTTTGTTACCGGTTCAGGGGTTACTATTTGATGTAACCGGAGGAATGATGACACCGATCTCAAAGCCCGAGGTACTGAAGGAATTTTATCGCCATTTTATGGAAGGATATAGAACAGAAAATGAGTTGGATGAGTTTTGGCTTGGGCAATTAGGGGTATTTCTGGAGTATCGTAGGCTACTCCTGTATACTGTACTACAAGGCTGGTTGTCCAACGATAAAAAGGCTGATGAAGCTTTTTTGAATATGATAAATCATCCTTGTGATTTGAGTATTTTGGAGTCAGTAAATTAACCGTACATACGGAGGTTTTTGAATAATTATATGTATGAATAAGAAAAAAGACTCCTATCTGAGAGTCTTTTTTCTTCATAAAATAAATCCGTAAATATACGATTACTGATTTTTAGCCTCCAGCTCCTTCTTTAAGTTCTTTTGCGCAGTAGACAGCATAAGCTTGATACGATTCAACTGGTTAACCTCAGAAGCGCCCGGATCGTAATCGATAGCTACGATGTTTGCAGATGGAAATTCATGGCGGATTTCCTTAATGACGCCCTTACCAACGATATGGTTTGGCAGGCAGGCGAATGGCTGCGCACAGACGATGTTGGAGGCTCCCTGATGGATAAGCTCTAACATTTCACCGGTAAGGAACCAGCCTTCCCCGGTCTGGTTACCGCAGGATACGATGGGCTCTGCAAGCTTTGCGAGATCTTCGATATATGCGGTTGGCTCAAAGTGCTTACTCTTTGCAAGCTCATCTCTGGCATCTTTTCTCAACCACTCGAAGAATTTAATCAAATAATTGTTAAGCTTCTTGGATTTTTGGGATTCTCCAAGGTAATCTGCTTTAAAGTTCTGGTTGTAGCAGCAGTACAGTAAGAAATCCGTTAAGTCCGGAACAACAGCTTCAGCACCTTCCGATTCAAGCAAATCTACAATGTAGTTGTTTGCTGCCGGAAGGAATTTTACAAGGATTTCTCCCACAACTCCGACACGGGGTTTCTTTTCGTCGGTAATCGGAAGATTATCAAAATCACGAATGATTGCACGACACATCTTTTGGTATTTGCGATGAGAGAGTATCTTTGTATTTCCAAGGAAGTCAATTACTTCTTTTTTCCACTTCTCATGAAGTGCGTTGGCACTTCCGGGAACAGCTTCATATGGACGCATGCGATATAAGCAGCGCATAAAGATATCACCGAACTCTAGGGCATACAGGCCATGCTGGATCAGCTTTGGTGAAAGCTTAAATCCCGGATTCTTTTCAAGACCTACCATATTGATGGAAATAACAGGAACATCCGGATATCCAGCCTTGATTAAAGCGCGGCGGATAAATCCGATGTAGTTGGTTGCACGACATCCGCCACCGGTCTGGGAAATCAGGATTGCAGTATGGGTCATATCGTATTTGCCACTCATGACAGCAGACATGATCTGACCGATAACGATAAGGGATGGATAGCAGGCATCGTTATTTACATATTTCAGTCCCACATCCACACACTCTCTCGCAGGAACATCAGGGATGACCATGTTATATCCGGCAGCCCTAAAAGCCGGTAATAAAAGATCAAAATGGATCGGCGACATCTGAGGACAGATAATCGTGTAATGATCCTTATACATTTCCTCCGTAAAGAGCACACGCTCATAATTTGCGGGCTGGAGGGTACGTTTTTCCTGTTTTTTTTCTTTGGCACGTAGAGCAGAAAGAAGAGAGCGGATACGGATACGGGCAGCCCCTAGGTTGTTTACCTCATCAATCTTTAAGCAGGTGTAGATCTTGCCGGATCCGGTCAGGATATCATTGACACAGTCCGTAGTTACCGCATCAAGACCGCAACCGAAGGAGTTGAGCTGGATCATATCCAGATCCTCTCTGGTCTTTACAAAGTTTGCAGCGGAATAAAGTCTGGTATGATACATCCACTGGTCCATAACGATAAGCGGACGCTCCAGGTTGCCAAGGTGTGATACGGAGTCCTCGGTAAGAACGCAGATACCATAGGAGTTAATAAGCTCCGGAATACCATGGTTGATCTCCGGGTCCACATGGTAAGGACGACCGGCAAGAACAATACCGCGGCGGCCGTTTTCTTCCATGTATTTTAAGACCTCCTCACCCTTTTTCTGCATATCCATACGGGTTACGGCAAGCTCCTTCCAACCCTCGGATACCGCATCGCGGATCTCGGCTTCTGAAATACCAAACTCCGGTGCGGTAAAGGTAGAAACCAGCTGCTTGGATAAGGTCTCCTCGTTTGTAAATGCCATAAACGGATTTAAGAAGCGAACCTCGCCGCTTGTAATTTCATCCACGTTATTCTTGATATTTTCCGAATAAGAAGTAACGATGGGGCAGTTGTAATGGTTATTTGCATCCGGAAACTCTTTCCGCTCATAAGGAATTGCTGGGTAGAAAATGAAATCTACATTCTGATGTATGAGCCAGGCAATATGTCCATGGGCGAGCTTTGCAGGGTAGCATTCAGACTCGCTGGGAATAGAGTCGATTCCAAGCTCGTAAATCTTACGGGTAGACTGCGGAGAGAGCACAACCCGAAATCCCAGCTTGGTAAAGAAGGTTGCCCAGAATGGGTAATTCTCGTACATATTAAGTACTCGCGGAATACCAACCGTTCCTCGTGTTGCCTCTTCCTCAGAAAGGGGCTCATAATCAAAGATTCGTTTATTCTTATATTCGAAAAGATTTGGTATATTCTCTTTATTCTTTTCTTTTCCAAGACCGCGCTCACAGCGATTACCGGTAATATACTGTCTGTTGTCGGAGAACTTGTTGATGGTCAAAAGACAATGGTTGGTACATCCCTGACATCTTGCAAGCTTCGTTGTGTATGAAAGCTCGTTGATTTGCTCAATGGTAAGCATGGTGGTCTGATAGTCTTCCTCGTGTCGCTCACGGGCGATAAGGGCTGCACCGAAAGCACCCATGATTCCGGCAATATCCGGGCGGGTCGCTTCCACACCGGCAATTTTTTCAAAGCTTCGAAGAACTGCGTCATTGTAGAAGGTTCCACCCTGAACTACGATATTTTCTCCGAGATCCTTTGCATCAGAGAGCTTGATAACCTTAAAAAGTGCATTTTTGATGACAGAGTAGGCAAGTCCTGCAGAAATGTCGGCGACAGACGCGCCTTCCTTCTGGGCCTGCTTTACTTTGGAATTCATAAATACCGTACATCTGGTTCCAAGATCAATCGGATTTTGGGCAAAAAGCGCCTCTTTCGCGAAATCCTGAACGGAGTAGTTTAAGGATTTGGCAAAGGTTTCAATGAAAGAACCGCATCCGGAGGAACAGGCTTCGTTAAGCAGAACGGAATCAACGGTCTGATTCTTGATTTTAATACACTTCATATCCTGTCCACCGATATCCAGGATACAGTCTACCTTTGGGTCGAAGAAAGCCGCAGCATAATAGTGGGCAACGGTCTCTACCTCGCCCTCGTCAAGCATGAGTGCTGCTTTAAGGAGAGCTTCACCGTATCCGGTGGAGCAGGAGTGTACAATATGTGCATCTGCCGGAAGCAGAGAATAAATTTCCTGTATAGCGCCGATTGCAGTGGCAAGCGGGCTTCCGTTGTTATTGTTATAGAAGGAATAGAGAAGATCTCCGGACTCGGATACCAGAGCAATCTTCGTGGTTGTGGAGCCGGCATCGATACCCAGATAGCAGTTTCCCTTGTAGGAAGAAAGCTCTGCGGTCTTTATGTGGCTGTTACCATGTCGTTTGGTAAAGGCATCATAAGCAGCCTGATCGGCAAAAAGCGGCTCCATACGGGCAACCTCGAATTCCATTTTGATGCCGCCGGAAAGACGCTCGATCATGGAGGAAAGCGTAGTGACAGTTTCCTCTTTATAATTTAAGGCAGATCCGATTGCGGCAAAAAGGTGTGAATTATCCGGAGTAATCGCATGCTCCTCGTCTAAGTTTAAGGTGCGGATAAAGGCAGCCTTCAGCTCGGATAAGAAATGAAGAGGACCACCCAAAAATGCTACATGACCGCGAATCGGCTTACCACAGGCAAGTCCACTGATGGTCTGATTTACGACTGCCTGAAAAATAGACGCAGACAAGTCTTCCCGTGTGGCTCCCTCATTGATCAGGGGCTGGATATCCGTCTTGGCAAATACACCACAACGGGCAGCAATCGGATAGATTGCCTTGTAGTTCTTTGCGTATTCATTAAGACCGGAAGCATCGGTCTGGATCAGGGATGCCATCTGGTCAATAAAGGAACCTGTACCACCGGCACAGATACCATTCATACGCTGCTCCACGTTTCCACCTTCAAAGTAGATAATTTTGGCATCCTCTCCACCAAGCTCAATAGCAACATCGGTCTGTGGTGCATAGTGCTGCAGGGCAGTGGATACGGAAATAACCTCCTGTACAAACGGAACCTCCAAATGCTTAGCAAGGGTAAGTCCGCCGGAACCGGTAATCATTGGCGATACATGTAAGTCGCCGAGTTTGTCGAATGCTTTTTTCAGTAAATCGGATAAGGTCTCCTGAATATTGGCGAAGTGACGCTCATAGTCAGAGAAAAGGAGGATGTCCTGTTCATCAAGAACAGCAACCTTAACAGTTGTTGATCCAATATCAATTCCTAGCTTACATAAAGCTTTGTTATTCATTTTGAAACCTCCATGAAATAACCAGTAAAAAATTACTTTTCTTATTTTAATGTTACAACGCCACAAGCGTACTTTCCATTATACGACACCGAATGACAAAAAACAACGGACATAAGTATTAAAAAAGAAGGTGGGAAAACCCAAATTTACGTGCAGTTTTCAGGAATAGCCCAGACATCCTCTGCCTTATAATATGTGAGTACCAACGGCTTTAAGAACTGCCCATCTATAATTTTGCAATTGAATTCTATGGTATTGGCAAAGGCGCTTCGGATCCAGAAGGAAGCAATCTTGTAGGATTCCTGGTTGATACGGACATAAAGAGGCGCAATATGGCCTTCTGAGTCAAAGGAGGCAATGACCGGAACGTGGGTAATTGCCAGATAATCGTGGGAGGTGTATGAAACTGTTGCGGACATAAGAATCTCCTTTCAAAGGTGTTTGTATGTTGAAAATTTGATCATCGGAAACGCTGGAAAGCTGGTAGGAAGGGCTGTAAATGAATTATACGAACATTTGTTCGAAAAGTAAAGAGGAAAAAGAAGTTAAATTTTTGTGAAATTAAACAGGCTGCATTGACAAGAGGAAACCCAAACACATATAATTTGAAGGCAAAGAAGCAATATAATTTTCCTATTTTGCAATTGTGTGTCTGAATGAATTTGCATATTCAAATCAGAACACGTTTTCACTTCGTAAAAAGCGTAGCGGTACTAAATTCGCAAGGAATTGCTCATTAAGTACCGACGCTTTTTAAAAGTTCTGATTTGAATAGCAAAATTCATTTATAGACACGCAATTGTAAAATGGGAGAAATGATTTGAGATTATAGGAGCAGTTTTATGAATTGGATCGACAAATTGGAACGAAAAATTGGGAGGTACGCTATTCCCAGACTGGACCGGTATCTGGTCATAGGTCTTATTGTGGGATATGTGCTTCAGGTTGTGGGAAGTGCAGTACCTGCTTTTAGCGTTCTGTTAAGCTATTTTCAGTTTGATGCCTACAGTATTTTGCATGGTCAGATCTGGAGAATTGTGACATGGATATTGATTCCTCCAACAGGACTTGATATTTTTGCAATCCTGTTTCTGGTATGTGTGCTTACATGGGGAAATTCTCTGGAGATGCTTCTTGGAACCTTCCGCATGAATGTGCTGCTGGTGGGAGGAATCCTTATATGTGATATCGGAGGCTTTCTGATTTATGGAATTTCATACCTGGTACTTGGAATGGGAATTCCGATCTACCTGACCACCTATTACATTTTGCTTTCCATGCTGATGGCAATGGCAATCTGTATGCCGGATGCACAGGTAAGATTCTGGTTCATACTTCCCATGAAGATGAAGTGGATGCTGTATTTTGAGCTTGCGTATATTGTATATGCGATTATTCAGATTTTTGTCAGCACGAAGGCAACGCTGGGAGCAGCCTTTGGAGTGATGACTATTCTGGTCTATTGTTCACAGATGGTGCTTCCACTCATCAATCTGGCATTATTTTTCTATTTTATGCGATACCATGTCAGCAGAAAACAAAAGAAACGGAAAGCGCAGTTTCAGGCACAGTTTTCTGAGCCAAGACCGGGGTCTGGGATCACAAAGCATAAATGTGCAATCTGTGGAAGAACGGAAAAAGACGATCCGAATCTTACCTTCCGTTACTGTTCAAAGTGCGCAGGAAATTATGAATATTGTCAGGAACATTTATTTACCCATACGCATATCGGAACTATGTAATTTTGGTGGACTTTGGTTGACAAGGCATCCCTTGGATTTTATAATAGGAATATCGCAAAGAACGAGGTTGTTGCATGCGCGGCAGCCTCTTTTTTAAAGATAGATGAAGGAGCAGTTATGGAAAACGAAACAATTTCAAAAAACTTTATCGAGCAGATCATTGAGAAGGATTTGGCAGAGGGACATTGTACTACTGTAAAAACACGTTTCCCACCGGAACCAAATGGTTATCTTCATATCGGACATGCAAAATCCATTCTTTTGAATTATGGACTTGCCACCGAGTATGGCGGAAAATTCAATTTCCGTTTTGATGACACCAACCCTACAAAAGAAAAATTAGAGTTTGTAGAGTCTATCAAGGCCGATGTAAAATGGCTTGGAGCAGATTGGGAGGACAGACTTTTCTATGCCTCCAACTATTTTGATCAGATGTATGAATGTGCCGTAGGTCTGATTAAAAAGGGAAAGGCATATGTATCGGATCTTTCCGCAGAGCAGATTCGAGAGTATCGCGGAACCCTTACCGAGCCGGGAAAGGAAGATCCGTATTCTACCAGAAGCATTGAAGAAAATCTGCAGCTTTTTGCTGATATGAAGGATGGAAAATTCGAGGATGGAAGCAAGGTGCTTCGTGCCCGCATTGATATGGCATCCTCAAATATCAACATGAGAGATCCGGTTATTTACCGTGTTGCTCATATGACTCATCACAATACCGGAGATAAGTGGTGCGTATATCCAATGTATGATTTTGCTCATCCAATAGAGGATGCAATCGAAGGAATTACGCATTCCATCTGTACCCTGGAGTTTGAAGATCACAGACCGCTTTATGATTGGGTGGTCATTGAGTGTGGATTTAAGAATTCACCGGAAGAATCACCAAAGCAGATTGAGTTTGCAAAGCTTTATCTGACCAACGTGGTTACCGGAAAACGCTATATTAAAAAGCTGGTAGAGCAGGGAATTGTTGACGGCTGGGATGATCCAAGACTTGTTTCCATTGCGGCCCTTCGCAGAAGAGGCTTCACACCGGAATCCATCCAGAATTTCGTAGAGCTTTGCGGAGTTTCAAAGGCAAACAGCTCGGTGGATTATGCGATGCTGGAATATTGTATCAGAGAGGATTTAAAGCTGAAGCGTCCACGTATGATGGCGGTTCTTGATCCGGTCAAGGTCGTAATTGACAACTATCCGGAAGGACAGGTAGAATATCTTGACGTTGAAAACAATCTGGAGAACCCGGAACTTGGCAGCCGCAAGGTTCCGTTTACCCGTGAGCTTTACATTGATCGTGAGGACTTTATGGAGGAGCCGCCAAAGAAATACTTCCGTATGTTCCCGGGAAATGAGGTTCGTCTTATGAATGCATATTTTGTGACCTGTAACAGCTTTGTAAAGGATGAAAGCGGAAAGGTCACGGAGATTCATTGTACCTATGATCCTGCATCTAAGGGAGGAAACAGTCCGGACGGACGTAAGGTAAAGGGAACGATTCACTGGGTATCCGCAGAATACGGCAAAAAGGTTACGGTTCGTTTATATGAAAATCTGGTGAATGAAGAGCTTGGAGTGTACAATGAAAATGGCGATGTGAATGTAAATCCGAATTCTCTTACCGTACTCGAAAATTGTATCGTGGAGCCTGCACTTACAGAGGCAAAAGCCTTTGAGAGCTTCCAGTTTGTAAGACAGGGATTCTTCTGCGCAGACTATAAGGATTCCACAGAAGGACATCCTGTATTTAATCGAATTGTTTCATTAAAGAGCTCGTTTAAATTACCGGCTCAGTCATAAGGAGTAGCAATGGATAACATTTTTGGCGGATTAGAAAAATTCGGCTTGAATATGGAAGATATGGGGGATCTGTTTTCCGAGGAAAAGCCGGAGGAAAAAGAAAAGAAGGAAGAGACTGCAGCTGCGGAAGCGCCGAAAACCGTTGATGACATGGATGAAGCGGAACTGCTTTTCCAAAGGGAACTGACCTGCACGGTATGCGATCATAAATTTAAAGCATTATCGGTAAGATCATCCAAGCTTAGAAGATTGCCACCGGACAAGGATTTGAGACCACGATACAAAGGCGTGGATACCTTAAAATATGATGTGTACTCCTGCCCATATTGCGGCTATACGGGAATGACACGTTATTTTGATCATTTGTCACCGCTTCAGATTCGTCTGATTCGCGATGGGGTGTGCAGCAAATTTAACAGCAGCTTACTGGATGTGCCGGAAACCTATGATTATGATGTGGCACTGGAACGTTACAAGTTGTCTTTGTACAATACGGTAGTAAAAAAAGGAACGATAAGTGAGAAGGCATACACCTGTCTTAAGATGTCCTGGCTTTGCAGAGGAAAGATAGAAGAACTTCTTGCGAAAGGTGCAAGCAAGGATTCCGAGACCATAAAGCGATGTGAAAAAGAGGAATTGACCTATTATGCACAGGCATTTGAAGGGTTGATAAAGGCAGTGGCTTCTGAGTCGTTTCCAATCTGTGGAATGGATCAGAATACGATGTATATTCTGATTGCACAGATGGCAATTAAACTGGAAAAATATGATGTGGCATCAAAGCTTGTCAGCAGAATCCTGGTATCAAAGACGGCCCCCAGAGCAATCAAGGACCGTGCATTGGATTTAAAGCAGGAAATTATCACAATTTTACGAGGAACAGCACAATAGTTATAACAATAAAAAATATCCGTCCACTTTTCATAAAAGTGGACGGATATTTTTTAGAATGTGTTTCTTTGAATAAATTTTGCTATTTGGATCAGAACGCTTAAAAAGCGTCGGCATTTAATGAGCAATTAGTTTGTTTTTTTCTCAGTATTCTGAAGCATCATTGCGCGAACCTTGAGAGGAAGTCCGAACAAGGTGATGAAGCCGTCTGCATCATGGTGATCATACTGGTCACCGGTTGTAAAGCTTGCAAGGGTATCACTATAAAGTGAATACGGGGAAGTGGTACCGGCTTTGATAATGTTTCCTTTGTAAAGCTTGAATTTCACTTCACCGGTTACATATTCCTGGGTAGAGGTTACAAATGCCTGAAGTGCCTCACGAAGAGGAGTGAACCATTTTCCTTCATACACAACCTGGGCGAGCTTGTTGCCAATCTCTTTTTTCATTTCCATTGTGGCACGGTCAAGGCACAATTCCTCAAGCTGGTCGTGTGCCTCCATAAGAATGGTTCCGCCGGGAGTCTCATATACGCCTCTGGACTTCATACCCACAACACGATTCTCTACAATATCAACAATGCCGATTCCGTGCTTGCCGCCGAGACGGTTTAATTCGCGGATGATATCGGAAACCTTCATCTCTTTTCCGTTGATGGTCTTTGGAACTCCCTTTTCGAAGGTCATGGTTACATATTCTCCTTCATCAGGAGCTTTTTCCGGAGTAACGCTGAGAACAAGCATATGGTCATAATTTGGCTCAAGGGATGGATCCTCAAGCTCAAGTCCTTCGTGGCTGATGTGCCAGAGATTACGGTCACGGCTGTAGCTGGAATCCGTGGAGAATGGAAGATCGATTCCATGTGCCCGGCAATATTCAATTTCGGCCTCCCGGGAATCCATTTTCCAGGTATCTAATCTCCAGGGAGCAATGACCTTGATATCCGGAGCAAGGGCTTTGATACCAAGCTCGAAGCGGATCTGGTCATTTCCTTTTCCGGTTGCACCATGACAGATTGCAACAGCGCCTTCTTTGCGGGCAACCTCTACCAGCTTCTTTGCAATTCCCGGACGTGCCATAGAGGTTCCGAGAAGATATTTGTGCTCGTATACGGCCCCGGCCTGTACACATGGAATGATATAATCCTCGCAGAATTCATCCACAATATCTTCGATATATAATTTGGAAGCACCGGAAAGCTTTGCACGTTCTTCCAGTCCATCCAATTCTTCACCCTGTCCACAGTTGATACAGCAGCAGACAACTTCATAATCATAGGTTTCCTTTAACCAGGGAATAATTGCGGTAGTATCAAGACCACCGGAGTACGCTAATACAACTTTTTCTTTCATAATGCAGATATCCTTTCTTGTATATCAAAAAATTTTATTCAAAACAGAAAGCGCCAGATTGCGCTAAAAACTAGATTAACTATATAACAACTTCTGTTTGTTTGCAAGTGAAAAAATATACAAAAAAATGAATAAATATGCAAAAATTTGTGAATATTTTCTCTTTACGGATAGGGAAAGGTATACTATATTATTATAGAACATATGCTTTTTGCAGGATTTGCGGAAAGATTACATAATAAGAACGTGTATACAGAGCAGTATGCATAGAAAGAGGGGAATTTTCATGATTAAAGCTGGAATTATAGGTGCTACCGGATATGCGGGAGCTGAGCTGGTTCGCATTTTGATGAATCATAAGGATGTGGAGATTGCGTGGTATGGATCCCGCAGTTATGTAGATATGGACTATGCGGATGTATATGGAAATATGTTTCAAATCGTAGACGCAAAGTGTCTGGATGATAATATGGATGAGCTTGCGAATGTGGTAGATGTTATTTTTACGGCAACTCCACAGGGATATCTGGCAGGAATTTTGTCGGAAGAGATATTACATAAGGTAAAGATTATTGATCTTTCCGCAGATTTTCGAATCAAGGACGTTGCTACCTATGAGAAATGGTACAAAATCGAACACAAGAGCCCGCAGTTTATTGAAGAAGCCGTATATGGGCTTTGCGAGATCAATCGTGATAAGGTGACCGAACATACCCGGCTGATTGCCAATCCGGGCTGCTATACCACCTGCTCCATTCTTACGGCATATCCCCTTGTAAAGGAAGGCCTGATTGACCCGGATACCCTGATTATTGATGCAAAATCAGGAACCTCAGGAGCAGGAAGAAGTGCGAAAATGCAAAATCTGTTCTGTGAGGTGAACGAGAGCATGAAAGCCTACGGCGTGGCAAGCCACCGGCATACCCCGGAGATCGAGGAACAGTTGGGATATGCTGCCGGAAAAGAAATTCTCGTAAGCTTCACACCGCATCTTGTTCCAATGAATCGCGGAATCCTTGCCACAGAGTATGCATCTTTAAATAAGAAGGCAGATGGAACCTACCCGACCTACGAGGAAGTAAAAGCCGTGTATGATCAGTATTATGGAAAGGAACGTTTTGTAAGAGTACTGAAAAAAGGAATGTGCCCGGAGACAAAGTGGGTAGAAGGAAGCAATTATGTGGATATCAACTTTGTGATTGATGAGAGAACCGGACGCATTGTAATGATGGGAGCTATTGACAATCTGGTAAAAGGTGCTGCCGGTCAGGCGGTTCAGAATATGAACCTAATGTTCGGCTTTGATGAGGCAGAGGGACTAAAAATGGTTCCGATGTTTCCATAATGGACTTCCTTTTCGGAAAAGGGGTTTGAATGAATTTGCATATTTGAATCAGAACCCACTTTCGTTTGTAAAAAGCGTAGCGGTACTAAATTCGCAATAAATTGCTCATTAAGTGCCGACGCTTTTTAAACGTTCTGGTTCAAATAGCAAAATTCATTCTTAGGACCCCTTTTCCGAAATGAGAAAACAGAAATTGTATGTAGAAAGAGGAAGAACGCAAATGAATTACGAAATACGAGTGATGACGCTTCTTGATTATGATGAGGTATACAAGCTTTGGATGAGTATTCACGGGTTTGGAATCCGGTCCATCGATGATTCGAGGGAAGGTGTGGAGCGTTTTTTAAAACGAAATCCATCTACCAGTATGGTTGCTGTCTGCGACGGAAAAATCGTAGGGGCAATTCTGTGTGGGCATGATGGCCGACGGGGCTGCATGTATCATGTGTGCGTGCATGAAAAGTATCGAAAAAACGGAATAGGAAAATCCATGGCAGTTGCATGCATGAGAGCGCTCCAGGCGGAACAGATCAATAAGGTAAATATCATTGCGTTTAAGTCTAATGAAGTGGGAAATCAATTCTGGAAGGGAGAAGGATGGACCTTCCGGGAGGATTTAAACTACTATGATTTCACATTAAACGAAGCAAATATAACAAAATTTAATCAATAGAATAAGGGGAAAAAGAAATGGCAGAACAGAATATGGATGAACTTTTGGCAAAGGCACAGGTGCTTATTGAGGCACTGCCGTACATTCAGAGATTTAACCGCAAAATCATCGTAGTAAAGTACGGCGGCTCGGCAATGGTGGATGAGAAACTAAAAAAACAGGTTATTCAGGATGTGACATTGTTAAAGCTGGTTGGATTTAAACCCATCATTGTGCACGGCGGAGGAAAGGAAATCAGCCGCTGGGTTTCAAAGGTGGGCATGGAGCCAGTATTTGTCAACGGACTTCGAAAGACCGATGAAGCAACCATGGAAATTGCAGAAATGGTATTAAATAAAGTAAACAAGTCACTGGTAAAGCTGGTCCAGGAATTGGGAGTACTGTCAGTTGGTATCAGCGGAAAAGACGGCGGGCTTCTTAAGGTGAAGAAAAAGCTTTCCGGTGGAGAGGATATTGGATTTGTGGGTGAAATCACAGAGGTAAATCCAAAAATTCTGTATGATCTTTTGGAGAAGGATTTTCTCCCGATTGTATGCCCAATCGGCATGGACGATGCGTACAATACCTACAACATCAACGCCGATGATGCTGCCTGTGCCATTGCAAGAGCAGTAGAGGCTGAAAAATTAGCTTTTCTTACAGATATAGAAGGAGTATATAAGGATCCGGATGATAAGGATACGCTGATTTCAGAGCTTACAATCACAGAAGCAAGGGAACTCATCGGAGAGGGCTTTATCGGAGGAGGAATGCTTCCAAAGCTGAACAATTGCATTGATGCCATTGAGAACGGGGTATCCCGCGTCCATATTCTGGATGGAAGAATCGCACACTGTCTGCTTCTCGAAATCTTTACAAACAAGGGAATTGGTACCGCTATTTTAGGAGATCAGGAGGATAGATTCTACAATGAATAAAGAGCAGTATATTGACAGCGCAGAGGAAAATCTGCTTCATACCTATAATCGGTTTTCCCTTGTCTTAGATCATGGCGAGGGAGTATATCTTTACGATACGGACGGGAAAAAATATCTTGATTTTGCTGCCGGAATCGCAGTATGCGCCTTGGGCTACAGCAACGAGGCCTATAAAAATGCACTGAAGGAGCAGGTGGAAAATCTGCTTCATACCTCCAACCTTTACTATAATCCGCCGACGATCGCTGCGGCAGGGAAGGTGCTGAAGGCCAGCAAAATGGACCGGGTATTTTTTACAAACAGCGGAACGGAGGCCATTGAAGGAGCCATCAAGGCGGCAAAGAAATATGCGTTTACCAGAGATGGTCATGCCGGTCATGAGATTATTGCCATGAAGCATTCCTTCCACGGAAGAAGCCTTGGAGCTCTTTCCGTAACAGGAAATGCGCATTATCAGGAGCCTTTTGAACCGCTTCTTCCCGGAGTAAGGTTTGCGGATTTTAATGATCTGGAAAGCGTGAAGGCGCAGGTGACGGATAAGACCTGTGCAATTATTATGGAAACGGTGCAGGGAGAGGGCGGAATTTATCCGGCGGACTCCAAATTTTTAGAGGGTGTCCGGGCCCTTTGTGACGAGAAGGATATTCTTCTTATTTTAGATGAGATTCAGTGCGGAATGGGACGGACCGGAGAGATGTTCGCATGGCAGAACTATAAGGTAAAGCCGGACATTATGACTGTTGCAAAGGCCTTAGGCTGCGGCGTTCCGGTAGGTGCATTTTTAATGACGCAGAAGGTTGCGGACAAATCCCTTGCACCCGGAGATCACGGAACGACCTATGGCGGAAATCCTTTTGTGGGAGCAGCAGTATCCTGCGTATTCGACCAATTTGAGGAGCTTAAGCTTACAGAGCACGTAAAAGGAATTTCTACATATTTATCCGAGCAGTTAGACCAGCTTGTGGAAAAATATGACTATCTTACCGCCCACCGTGGAATGGGACTTATGCAGGGAGTGGAATGTACCCTTCCGGTGGGGAAGGTCTCTGCAAAGGCTTTAGAGGAAGGGCTTATCGTCATTACCGCCGGAAGCAATGTGCTGCGTTTTGTTCCACCGCTTATCATTGAAAAGGAACATGTCGATGAGATGATAGGAAAGCTTGAAAAAGCATTAGATGCAGTAGCTGCAAATCAGGAATAAAAACAAAGCTTGGAATCCACATCAGAAACCGATATATTCTGATGTGGATTTTTTACTTCTTTTCGGATTTATATTTTTGAAAATGAATTTTGCTATTCGAATCAGAACGTTTAAAAAGCGTCGGCACTTAATGAGCAATTTATTGCGAATTTAGTACCGCTACGCTTTTTACAAACGAGAGTGTGTTCTGATTCGAATATGCAAATTCATTTAGAAATACAAAACAAAAAGTAAGAAAACAAATTTTTTAAACAAAAATGAAATATACTTGTAATAGTTGTAAAAAGTCGTTAAAATAGTCTGTGTGCTAGTACTCCCTCCCAAGTAGGAAGGAGAATTATGAAAAACAGAATAAGAGTGATACTTATAGGATGCGCAGTTGGACTATGCCTTTTTGCGGCAGGCTGCGGGAAAAACAAAAATGCATTCATCGTTGCGTCGGAAACAATTGAGGCTGCGACAGAGGTGGTGTTGGGAACTGCGACGGAGGATGTGGCGGAAGCTGTGGAAGCAGACAGTAGGCAAGAGGAGCAGAAGGAGACTGTTGGGCAGCAGGACACAGATCAGGAAACCAGGCTCTTAGAACCGGAGGTTTATGTGTATGTCTGTGGCGCAGTCCAACGTCCCGGTGTCTATATTTTACAGGGGGTTCCCAGAATCTGTGATGCCATAGAGGCGGCCGGTGGTTTTTGTGAGAACGCAGCCCAAGACTATTGGAACATGGCGGAGAAGCTTGCGGATGGTCAGATGATCTATATTCCCACCGAAGAAGAGGCCAGGGAACGGAATTGGGATGTGCTGGAACAGAAAGTCTCTCCGGAGAATGGGATGGATGAAGCAGATTCTTCGAGTGGGAAAGTAAACTTAAATACCGCCAGCAAAGAGCAGCTGATGACGATTCCGGGAATCGGAGAGTCGAAAGCGGACAGTATTATTTCTTATAGAGAAAAGAACGGTGCATTTTCAAAGGTGGAAGAGGTAATGAATATCTCAGGAATCAAAGATGGACTGTTTGAAAAGATGAAAGAATATATCACAGTTGAATGAGGTGTGACATGGCAAAGAAAGTTCTCGTTGTGGATGATGAAAAATTAATCGTGAAAGGAATCCGTTTTAGCTTAGAGCAGGATGGAATGGAAGTGGACTGTGCATATGACGGCGAAGAGGCACTGAATATGGCAAAAGAGACTTCCTACGACATGATTCTGTTGGACGTCATGCTTCCGAAAATGGACGGGTTTGAAGTGTGTCAGGCAATTCGGGAATTTTCCAATATGCCAATTGTGATGCTGACTGCAAAAGGTGATGACATGGATAAGATCCTTGGTCTGGAATACGGTGCAGACGACTACATCACAAAGCCCTTCAATATCTTAGAGGTAAAGGCCAGAATCAAAGCGATTATGAGAAGAACATCCGGACCGGCAACGAAGGCCCAGGAGAATCCATCTGTGATCGAAAAGAAGGATTTAAAGCTGGATGTGGATAGCAGAAGACTTTTCATATTGGGGAAAGAAATCAATCTGACTGCAAAAGAATTTGATCTGTTAGAGCATCTGGTAAGAAATGAAAATAAGGTTTACAGCAGGGAAACTCTTTTGGAGACGGTATGGGGAGCGGACTACCCGGGAGATGCGAGAACCGTTGATGTTCATGTCAGAAGACTCCGTGAGAAAATTGAAGCAAATCCAAGCGAACCAAAGTACGTGCACACAAAGTGGGGCGTGGGTTACTATTACTATCAGAAATAAAGAACGGGGCTGTTTATGAAAAAAAATAAACGGATTACTGCATTTTTTAAAAGTTTAAAATTCCGACTGATGGCTTTGATATTGGTTATCACATTTTTGCCAGCATTTGTGTTGTATGAGGGGGTACTGTATTCCTATGTAAGGCGTGCGGTTTCCATTCGTGAAAGCGAAGTGCTCAGTCAGGCGAAGATTGTGGCGAATCAGGTATCCACAAGCAAGTATATGACAGATACGGATCAAAGTACCGAGACCATTCAGACTCAGATCAGTATGCTGACGACAATCTACGATGGGCGAGTCATGATCGTAAATAATGCCTGCCGCATTATTTATGATACCTACAATATGGATCTTCATCATACGATCATATCCGAAGAGGTCATCCGAAGCTTAAACGGACAGACCATTACAAACTACGATTCCGAGAATCATTATATCGAGCTTACGATTCCGATTATAGCACCGGATGACAAGACAGAAACCATTCGCGGTGTATTGGTGGTAAGCGTGTCTACGGATAATATTACATTGAATGCAATTTACTTAAGACGGGTAGCAACCATCATCTTTTTATTTGCTTTTTTTGCCACACTCTTTTTTGCCATTCTGATGATTCTGTATCTGATGCGGCCGATTCGGAGAGTATCCGACGATATCGCCTTGATTCATGCCGGTTATGGCAGCGATCAGCTGGAGGTCAATGATTATACGGAAACAATAGAAATCTGTGAGAATTTTAATAACATGCTGGCTCAGATGAAGGTGATGGACCAGTCCCGACAGGAGTTCGTGTCCAATGTGTCCCATGAGCTTAAGACACCAATGACCTCGATAAAGGTTCTGGCGGATTCCATCAACAGCATGCCGGATGCCCCGAAGGAAATGTACCAGGAATTCATGGGGGACATTACGAATGAAATTGAGCGGGAGACAAAGATTATCAATGATTTACTGTCCCTTGTAAAAATGGATAAGTCTGCGGCGGATCTGAATATCACCACCGTGAATATGAATGAGCTTTTAGAGCAGATTTTGACAAGACTGCAGCCGATTGCGGATAAGCAGCAGGTTGAACTGGTGCTGGAAAGCTTTCGTCCGATCACGGCAGAAATTGATGAAGTAAAGCTGACCCTTGCAATCACCAATCTGGTGGAAAATGCCATTAAGTATAACCGGAATGACGGAACTGGATATGTACACGTATCTATCAATGCAGATTATCAGTATTTTTATCTGAAGGTAGAGGATAACGGTATTGGAATACCGGAGGAGTCCTTGGATCATATTTATGAGCGTTTTTACCGGGTAGACAAGTCCCATTCCAGAGAAATCGGCGGAACAGGACTTGGACTTGCCATTACAAGAAGCAGTATTCTGATGCATCGTGGTGCAATTAAGGTATATAGTGCGTTGGGAGAGGGTACAACCTTTGATGTACGAATCCCATTAAGCTATATTGCATAGGAGGCAGCATGAAAAAAAGAGTATCATTTTTGCTGGTTCTGATTCTGGTTCTTGCTATGCTGTGCGGATGCGGACAGGAAGAACAAAATGACGGAATGCAGCTGTACTATATGAATATCGAGGGAACGAAGATTATTCCCATTTCTCATGAGTTTTCTTCTGAGGATGTCATGGAATGTGTAAATGAGATCCTTGCCTGCCTGCAAAGTGAACCGGAGGATACGAGCGCAAAGCAAATTATTCCGGACTATATTGTAGTGAATAATTGCAGCTATAACGGATATATGGTGTCCATTGATTTTGGGGATTCCTACTTTGATCTGGGAGCGATAGACGAGGTCTTGATGCGGGCGGCAATTGTACAATCCATTTTGCAGATTGAAGGGGTAACCGGAATCAGCTTTACGGTAAACATGAAGCCAATCATGGATGCCAGCGGTTCCTATGTCGGCGTGATGAACAAAGAGAGCTTTGTGGAGAATCCCGGAAAGCAGATCAATTCCAGTGCGAAGACAACCCTTACTCTTTACTTTGCAAGTTCAGATGGAACATATCTTGTTAAGGAAACAAGAACGGTTCATTACAGCTCGAACATTTCCATGGATAAGCTTGTCTTAGAGCAGTTGATGGAGGGCCCGAAAAAAAGCGGACTCCAGGGAACCATTCCTACGGGGACCAGTATTATTACGATTTCAACGGTGGACGGAGTATGTTATGTAAACTTAGACTCCGGATTTCAAAATCAGAATAATGAGATCACCGAGCAGGTGGTATTGTATTCGATTGTCAACTCGTTAACAGAGCTTAGTGATGTAGATAAGGTGCAGTTGTCCATCAACGGATCTTCCTCCGGAAAGTGCAGATATGATTATGATTTGTCCGTCATGTATGAGATGAATGAGAATCTTCTGCAGGCTCAGGAGAGTATTGTGATTGAGGATACGGAGGTAACAAAAGGAAAGTGAGAAAACGACCGCTGTTTATGGGCGCGTGCGTTTTTGCGATAGGTTTACTCTATGCAGAATACAGGATGTGGTATTGGATTTTGCTTTTACTGCTGATTGTATTCTATGCAGTAGAGCTTTTGATTCGAAAACGGCAATGGAGAAGGCTTCCGGTAAGAATAATATGGATTATCGGAGTCTTCCTTCTTGCTGTTTTTCACATGAAGGTCGAAGTGACCATTCGACAGGCAGAGCTATCGCAAATTGTGGCAGAAGATGAGCTGCTGCTTTGTGGGCGAATCTATAAAAAAGAATTAAAGAATGAAACATACAGGTACTATCTTAAGAACTGTATTGCAAAAGCTTCAAATCAACAGGTAATCTGTAATTCTGTGATTGCCTATCTGGATGCCGATTCCTATTCCATCGGCGAAACCCTTCTGTTAAAAGGAAAAGTACATATATTTGAAAAAGCAACCAATGAGGGACAGTTTGACTCATTTTCTTTTTATGCAAGTCAGAAAATTGATTTCGCGTTAAAGGAGGCCCGGATATTAAGCTCAGATGGCAGACCGGATTTTGTGGCAGAATGGCTGTACCGATGGCGAAGCAGAATCGTGTCGGTTTATAACCGGTATCTGGGGGCAGATCAGGCAGGGGTTCTGGGTACCATGCTGTTGGGAGACAAATCCTCTCTAGATCGGGAGGTAAAGGAGCTATATCAGGCTGCCGGTATTTCCCATATTTTAAGCATATCCGGAATGCATGTGGCATTGGTTGGAATGGGCATATACCGCTTCTTAAGAAAAAGAGGAATCCGATACAAAAAAGCCTTTTTGATTGCATTTCCGATCTTAAGCATGTATGCGGTCATGACAGGAAACAGTGTGTCTACCCTGCGGGCACTTGGGATGCTTTTTATTGCCATGGCAGCAGATGTTTTCGGGAGAAGCTATGATATGCTGAATGCTTTGGGAGGTGTAGTAATCCTGCTTTTGTGGGAGAATCCGTTTTTGTTGTGGTATAGCGGATTTTTGTTTTCGGTATGTGCCGTAATCGGAATAGGAGTATTTGTAAAGTATCTTCAGGTAAAAAAGAAAACGAATCAAAAAGCAAACCAAAAAGCTGCTAGGAGTTTGATTGGAGGAAAGCTGATCAATATGCTATATAGCAGCCTTGGGATATGGCTTGTAACGATTCCTCTTGTGGCATGGAATTATTATGAAATACCGGCTTATTCATTTCTTTTGAATGCTTTCATTCTGCCCTTTCTAAAACCGCTTTTTCTTTTTGGCTTATCCGGAGGAATATTGGGAGGAAATCTTGCAAAAGGATTGCTTTTTCCATGTAATATAATCCTGATGCTCTATGAAATTCTGGCAGAGGTATGTATGAAACTTCCAGGGGCAGCCTGGATTGTTGGAAAGCCAGGGATTGTGCGGATTGTGATCTATTATGTGGTTTTAGTTTTGGTTGGACAGCTCAGTAGAAAATTTAAAGACCGGCATCTGGTAAGAGTGACCGGCTTTGCACTCCTTCTTTTGATCTTCTTGGTGCCCCAAAAGACGGCATTTGAGGTGAATGTGCTGGATGTAGGGCAGGGGGATGGAATCTACATCTGCACCGAAAACAGGACCTCTGTTTTCATTGACGGCGGAAGCAGCAATGTCAACAAAGTGGGGGAATACCGCATTCTTCCGTTCTTAAAATGCAAAGGAATCCGCAAGGTGGATTATTGGTTTGTTAGTCATTCGGACGAAGACCATATAAGCGGACTTCGGGAGGTACTCGAAGATGGATATGAGGTGGGCTATCTTGTAGTGGCAGAAGCTGCCATAGAAGAGGAAGGGTTGATAGAAAATGAATTTGCAAAAGACCGGCGGGAGGAAAGTGAAAACAGAGAAGGAGGGCTGGAGGAATTGCTTCAGCTGGCAAGAGAAAATGGTACAGAGATTGTATACATAAAGGCAGGGGACAGATTTGAGCTTGGGGAGGAATCGTTTACCTGCCTGTATCCTGCTGCGGTGGAAAAAGCAGCAGATTCCAATGATCTTTCTCTTGTCCTGCTATATGAAGGCAATGCCATGAAAGGAATTTTTGCGGGAGACATCGCTTCATCGGTAGAACAAAAGCTGCTGGATAGATATGATGAACAGGTTTTAGATGTGGATTTTTATAAAGTATCACACCATGGCTCAAAATATTCCAGCTCAGAAGAATTTCTTCGCATTTTATCCCCGGAGATTTCCGTCATATCCTGCAGCAGTACGAATTCCTATGGACATCCGCACCAAGAGACGCTGGAGCGGCTGCGGGAGGCCGGGTGCGAAATATATGTCACGATGTATGGTGGACAGATTACTGTTGGGACAGGTAAGGAACAGGGAGGAGGCGAGGAGATTGTTGGGTATTGGAAAAGAGAAGAGTAATGTTATACCCCAAGGAGAAAAGCTGTCGGGGCATGGAAGAAGTAAAATAGGTGAATATACCCCGAAGGTAGAAACTGTCGGGGTAAGGAAGTGGCAAAATAGGTGAATATACCCCGAAAGGAGAAACTATCGGGGTAAGGAAGTGGCAAAATAGGTGAACATACCCCGAAAGGAGAAGCTATCGGGGTATGGAAGATGTAAAATAGGTGAACGTACCCCGAAAGGAGAAGCTATCGGGGTATGGAAGATGTGAAATAGGTGAACATACCCCGAAAGGAGAAGCTATCGGGGTATAGAAGAAGTAAAATAGGTGAATATACCCCGAAGAGAGAAACTATCGGAATATATGATGTCACACATGGTAAAGAAAACTGTTAGAAACGGAGGAGTATTATGAATATAGGCTATGATGCTGTGAAAAAGAGAAAAGAGGAATTGGAAAAAGAAATTGAAAAAATATGTAGATGTGAGAAGAAATACCCAAAAGGAGAATTGCTATGTGCAAAAAACGATAGTCGATATAAGTGGTATCTGAAGGAGGCAAATCAAACCTCATATCTTTCTAAGAATAAAAGGGAACTTGCTGAGGAACTAGCTGTAAAAAAGTATTATCATTACAGAAGGGAGGAACTGGAATGTGAATTTTCAGCTTGCAATGCATATCTAGATAAAATGTCATTAAGAAAAAACAAATCGGAACAATTATTTCAACATCCGGAATATAGACGGCTTCTTGCAAGACACTTTTCTCCTATGAAGGATAGTCTTATGGAATGGCAAAATGCTGAGTATGAAAGGTGCAACAAGCATTTGGAAGCGCTGACTGTAAAAGGAACGCAAGGAAAAATGTTTCGCTCAAAATCAGAAGCAATTATCGATATGCTACTATATCAAAATAAAATACCATTTCACTATGAGGAAAAGCTTGTTTTAAATACTATTACGCTATATCCGGATTTTGTGATAAGGCATCCCAGAACAGGGGACTTCTACTATTGGGAACATTTTGGAAGGATGGATGATGTGGAGTACATTAATCATACGTGTCAAAAAATAAAATTATATTGTGAAAATGGAATTCTCCCATCTGTCAATCTGATTACAACCTTTGAAACCAAAGAACATCTGTTAAACATTGAGAAAGTGGAAAAAATCATACAGGAGTATTTTATATCGTAAATATAGAATAGCTTGCCCTTTTCTTACTTATGTGGTACTCTGTGAAAAGTGAAAGAATGAAAAGAAAGGAGCTTACTATGAGCTGGAAAACAACAACAATTCACCTCATGAAAGGTAATATTTTGGCTGTTTACAGGGATAGTGCGCTCTTTTTCAGGTAAGCAGTCTTTTACCGGAACATATAAAATGTCACTATCTCCTGATCAAACTTTAATTTGAAAAGGAGATTTTTTTATGCATAAAATGAATATCAAAAAACAAATGAATAAACTGTACATGGTGACTTCTGTGGGCTATTTTCAGATCGCAGGAGCATCATGGGTTGCACTATTGGCACTAAGGGGCTTTTCGCTGTTAGAAATCGGTATGCTGGAAAGCATTTTCCATATCGTAAGCTTTTGCTTTGAACTGCCCACCGGTGTATTTGCGGATGTGCTTGGCCGCAAGAAAACCCTTGTATTAAGTCAGGTCGCCTCGCTTGTATCCGGTATTTTCATGATCCTTTCCAACGGCTTTACGACAACGGCAATTGCCATTGGATGCAACGCATTGAGCTATAATCTGGCATCCGGCACAAGAGAGGCCTTGGCCTATGACAGCTTAAAGCTGGAGGGAAAGGAAGGGGACTATAATCGGTTTGCTTCTACTGAGATGATGCTTTACCGAATTTCTAATTCCACTGCAACCTTATGCGCGGGCCTTGCACTATGGTTGGGATACAAACGGGCATATGCCATCGACATTGTATTTGAACTGACTGCAGTATGCATTGCCTGCAGTCTCACCGAGGTGATACCGGAAGAAGATTCACAAATAGAAAAAGTAAGGAAAGAAAGTGTTCTTTTAAAACTGGTGCAAATCATTCTGGAAAGCTGGTATTTTTTGTGCTCCAACAAAAAGGCCAGGCGGATTATGGTGGTAAATGCTTTTATCGGTGCAGTTTCAACATTGGTGCTGTTCTTTTTGCAGGCAAAGCTTCCGATGGCGGGGCTTCATCATGCAATGCTCGGCCCGGCTCTGTTTGTGATGGGGCTTGGTGCGGCACTTGGATCGAAGGTGGTGGCGTTTTTCCCGAACAGCCGGTATCAAAGAATTATTCTGGCAGCAGGCATTGGAGTTGTCTTTGCTTTTGGTATGATTTTTACCGGCAATCCATATCTTATGATTTTGGGTGGCTTTGTCGGCGCTTTTGCAGATGATTTTTTGGAGGTTCGAACCGATGTGATCCTAAATGATATGATTCCTTCGAAGCAGAGGGCAACTCTAATTTCCGTCAGCTCATTTTTGTTCTCTGTGATCATGGTTGTAATGTCCACCGTTTTTGGATGGGTGATGAACGGAATATGATGCAAACAGAGAAATGCTATTGGATTGAAAGTGCTAAATATGCTAAAATAAGCTTATGAAAACAATTGACAATGATATTAAGAACGGACAACTGAAAAAAGCATATTTACTCTATGGGCAGGAGAGGTATCTGATCCGGCAGTATAGGGATAAGCTTGTGAATGCCATTTCGTCAAAGGACGATACCATGAATTTCTCTTCCTATGAAGGAGAGGACTTAAACCAGAAGGAAATCATTGATCTTGCTGAGACGTTACCTTTTTTTGCCGACCGAAGATTGATTCTGCTGGAAGACACCGGTTTGTTTAAGAAAAATGGAGATGATCTGGCAGAATACCTTCCGACAATGCCGGAAAGTACTTATTTTGTGTTTGTGGAAGAAGAGGTAGATAAGCGCTCCAAGCTTTTTAAAGCAGTGTCTAAGGCCGGGGGAGCAGCGATAGAATTCGGAACCCAGACGGATGAGACCCTTTATCGCTGGGTAGGAAGCCGCATCAAAAAGGAAGGAAAGAATATCACCCAGGAAGCCTATCAGCTTTTCATTGGAAAAACCGGTACGGATATGGAAAATATTGACCGGGAACTGGAAAAGCTGATCTGCTACTGCATGGATAAAGAGGCTATTGAAAGGCAGGATGTGGAAGCAATCACCACGGAGCAGACCCAGAATAAGGTGTTTGAGATGGTGGATGCCATTGCCTCCCATAAAGAAAAAAGAGCCTTAGAGCTGTACTACGATTTGCTGGCACTTCGGGAAGCTCCCATGAGAATCATGTATCTGATTACCAGACAGTTTCATATTCTGATGACGGTGAAGGCCATGAGCAGCCGGGGGTTCGGAAATAAGGATATTGCAGCAAAAGCCGGTTGCCCGGAGTGGGCGGTAAAGAAATATCAGGCACAGTGCAGATCCTTTACCGGAGAACAGCTAAAAGCCGCCGTAAGACAGGGAACGGAATACGAAGAAGCGGTAAAAACCGGCCAGATGAATGATCAGATGGCGGTAGAATTATTTATAATACAAAACAGTAAATCAAGCAAATAACAAATTCCATTTCGGAAATGTGTTCCTGAATGAATTTGCATATTTGAATCAGAACCCACTCGCGTTTGTAAAAAGCGTAGCGGTACTAAATTCGCAATGAATTGCTCATTAAGTGCCGACGCTTTTTAAACGTTCTGATTCAAATAGCAAAATTCATTCCTAGGAATACAAATCCGAAAAGGGATTAAATAAAAAACCACCGGCATGACGGGTACCGGTGGTTTCTATAATTGAGGGTTAATTATTTTAGCTTTTTAATTAAGCGATTCCGTTTACAAGCTTTGCTAAACGGGAAACTTTTCTTGCTGCGTTATTCTGATGATAAACACCCTTTGAACATGCGCTCTCGATAACAGCAGTAGCGTTCTTAAGCTCAGCCTCTGCAACAGCCTTATCAGCAGCAGCAACAGCAGCCTCTACTTTCTTAATAGATGTCTTAACTTCAGATCTGATAGCTTTATTTCTAGCAGCCTTGGTCTCTGTAACTAAAATTCTTTTCTTAGCAGATTTAATGTTAGCCAAATTCGTGCACCTCCAATTGTAAATTTCTTTATTCCATAATCTTCATAAAGTCTTCTATCAAAGCCGGACACGGACGTTTTGACAGAAACACACTAAAGTATAATATTCCAAGGGGTACGTGTTTGTCAATACATAATTTTTATTTTTATAGGAAAAATAGCATTATACAAAAAATCTTTCGGAGGGCATTGCCATGAGAGTAGAAGAATACCCGATCCGGACCGATCTGGCTTTAGAAACACAAGAAAAAATCCAGAAGGATGAGGGAGAATTAAAGGGGGTCGATTTTTATCAGGAAGATCGCGGAAATGGAATTACGGTCAGCACCCTGATTATTTTAACCGAAAATGCGGCAAAAAATATGGGAAGACCACGGGGGCATTATATTACCATTGAAGCTCCGGAAATGGTGGAGGATGATGAGAGCGGACACCGTGAAATCTCCTTAGAGCTGGCGGATATTTTGCGGGATCTCATTATAAAAAAACTGGAAAAAACCGGAAAACATGTGCAGACGGAAAAAAAACGGCAAAAAAAGGCATCCGAGGATGAATCGGGTCTGGAGAAGCTGTCAATACTCCTTGTAGGACTTGGAAACCGCGAAGTGACACCGGATGCTTTGGGGCCCCGGGTGATTGATAATATGTTTATTACTAGACACATCATAAAGGAATTCGGAAAATATGCATTCGGAGATGAAAAAATCAGCAAAATCAGCGGAATTGTACCGGGCGTGATGGCGCAGACAGGAATGGAATGCCTGGAAATCGTCCGGGGAGTGGTAAAGGAAACCGGTCCGGATGTTGTTATAACGGTAGATGCCCTTGCAGCCAGAAACGCAAAACGACTGGGAAGAACCATCCAGCTTACCGACACCGGAATTACACCAGGAAGCGGAGTCGGAAATCACCGTAATGCGCTGAATGAAAAAAGTGTCGGAGTGCCGGTAATTTCGCTGGGAGTACCGACGGTTGTAGATGCGGCAACGATTGTTTCCGACGCCATGAGTTCTCTGGTGGAGGCAATGTCCATTTCCAATATAGAAAAGCTGGATGAAAAGGAGCGCCAGGAGCTTGCAAGGGAGCTGTTATCACCGCAATTGAATGGGATGTTTGTTACGCCAAAGGATATTGATGATTCCATCAAACGCCTGAGTTTTCTTATATCGGAGGGAATCAATATTGCACTGCTTGGGAATAAGGAGGTAGATACAAACATAAAATAATTATGTGTGTTTACACATAAAGGTGGTGTTTGTATGCGAAAACAGCTTGGGCTTATCGTAGCAGTAAGTGTAATCGTGATAGTTGGATTCTGCTATCGATGTGGCGGCGAATTTGTAAAAGTAGCAAAGCGTAGTTTTTCAGAAGGTTTCTATCAGAAAGTAATTGAAATATTCATTCCTGCTTTTTCTTACTATGAAGATATGGTGTGGGAGGATGATCCGGAAGAGTATGCCAAGGTGGATTATGAGAATCTTGCAATTGTGGAAAATGAACAGATGGGCGGACTGATTGCGGAAAACAGTACCTATCTGGAAGAACTGGTAGCAGAACAGGAAGCTGCGGCGGAGGCAGAAGCGAGAGAAGCTGAACGGGAGGCTGCTGCCCTTGCAGCGGCGCAAATGGATTTGGCACTTCGGGAGAAACAGGTCATAGTAAATAGGGAGAAGCTGCATGACTATGATTATTTACGTCAGAATTTTTATATTATTGACAGCAGCACGACGGCTGGGAGCGAACTTTTGAATGTGGATAAGCTCTTGGGAAAGGATATGGCGATAGAAGAGACGGATAGTGACGGACCGCAGATCTTGATTTATCATACCCATTCCCAGGAGTGTTATATCGATTCCGCGGAGGGGGATGCCAATACATCGGTGATTGCAGTAGGGGAGTATCTTACTCAGATATTAACGGAAAAATACGGATTTAAAGTGTTGCATCATACGGGAGAATATGATGTTGGAGACCGGGATCATGCATATTCCAATGCGGCCCCGGCTCTGGAGCAAATACTGGCCGAATATCCATCCATTCAGGTGGTCATCGATCTACATAGGGACAGCGTGAACGAATCCACACATCTGGTTACGGATATCAATGGAAAGCCAACGGCAAAAATCATGTTTTTCAACGGACTTTCCTACACCACCGCAAAAGGAGAGTTGATGAATCTGCCAAACCCTTATCTGGAGGATAATCTGGCGCTTTCCTTCCAGCTGCAGCTTGCGGCCGCTGAATACTATCCGGATTTTACCAGACAGATTTATCTGAAAGGGTACCGCTATAATATGCATTATTGTCCAAAGTCCCTATTGGTGGAGGTTGGAGCGCAGAATAATACCTTTGAGGAGGCAAAAAATGCAATGGAACCACTGGCAGATATTCTGGACCGGGTTCTTCATGGAAAAGAATAAAAAATATTCCTTTTCGGAGAAGTGTTCCCGAATGAATTTGCATATTTGAATCAGAACCCACTCTCGTTTGTAAA
>CAMDYX010000032.1 GCA_945910395.1 uncultured Agathobacter sp.
AGTGCCGACGCTTTTTAAACGTTCTGATTCAAATAGCAAAATTCATTCATAGACAAACAAATGTAAAATGGGAGTTACTTTTAATCTCTTTTCGGAATTGTGTTCCTGAAATAGGAGTACTTTTATTGCTTCTCAAAATAGAAAGAACTTAGTCTTGTAAATCCGATTTCTTTATAATTTGTAATCTGTTCCGTACTACCGATGAAGAGAACCCCATTTTTCTTAAGGGAAGCATAGAACTTTTTATAAATCTCATCTTTTGCTTCATCTGTAAAGTAAATAACAACATTTCTGCAAAGAATCAAGTCACAATCATCCGGATAAGGATCTTTTAACAGATTATGTTCTTTAAAGGTAACGCATTTCTTGATTTCATCTGCGATCTGATAAGAACTTCCTACCTTTGTGAAATACTTTTTCTTAAATTCTTCCGGGACTCCCGCTATACTTTTCTCATTATAAAGACCGACCTGAGCCTGTTGCAACACCTGCTTGTCGATATCCGTTGCAATAATATGAATATTGGAAAGTGGCATGAATTTTGAAAAAGCCATAGCAAGAGAATATGGTTCGTCTCCTGTTGAACATGCTGCGCTCCAGATTTTTAAATTCTTTCCATGATCTTTGATAAGCTTTGGAATCACGTTTTCATCCAACAGCTTCCATTGATCCGGATTGCGATAAAATTCAGACACATTGATGGTAAGGAAATTTACAAACTGCTCGAACAAATCCTTATCCTTTTTCAACATCTGAACATACTCTTCATAGGAGCTCGCATTATTCTTGGTCGCTAAGGTATCAATTCGACGGCGCATCTGCTTTTCTTTATAACAATTTAAATCAATTTTTGTAAGCTTTAATACTTCCGCTTTAAAACCTTCATAATTATCTAACATAAAAACTCCCATCATACTCAAAATTGAGTCTTTTTTCCTATATGTATACCGAAAACAAAAGGAGCTGTTCAACTAAACAGCTCCTTCATTCACTTTTATTCTTCTGTAGCGGCTACTTCTTCGATATTAACATCAGCTACATCAGCATCATCAGAAGCTTCCTCTGCCTCTTCCGGAGCAGTCAAAGCCTTGATACTCAAGCTGATTTTCTTTTCTTCTTCGTTGAAATCAACAACCTTAGCTTCTACAGTATCACCAACCTTTAATACATCTGCTGGCTTCTCGATATGATCCTTTGAAATCTGAGAAACATGAAGTAATGCATCTACACCAGGAGCAAGCTCAACAAATGCACCAAAGTCAGTCATGCGGGCAACCTTTCCGGTTACAACATTGCCAACTGCATACTTTTCTGTTGCTCCATTCCAAGGATTTTCCTCCGGGAATTTCATAGAAAGTGCAATCTTGTTTTCACTGATGCTCTTAATAAATACCTTAACGGTATCTCCGACATGAAATACCTTCTTAGGATTTTCAACTCGTCCCCAGGACATCTCAGAGATATGAAGCAGTCCGTCTACTCCACCGAGATCGACGAATGCACCGAAATCTGTAACATTCTTAACAGTTCCTTCTACTACATCTCCCTCACCAATCTTAGAAAGCAACTCCTTCTGTGCCTCTGCTTTCTTAGATACAAGCAAGGTCTTTCTGTTACCAATTACTCTTCTCTTTCTTGGATCGAACTCGGTAATTACGAATTCAATCTCCTGATTCTTAAACTTTGACAGATCCTTTTCAAATGTATCTGATACCAGGCTTGCAGGAATAAACACTCTTGTCTCATCAACGTTCACACAAACGCCGCCGTCTAATACCTGTGAAACCTTTGCGGTTAATACCTCCTGATTCTCAAATGCTTCCTGTAATCTCTTGCTTCCCTTCTCAGCAGCAAGTCTCTTATGAGAAAGGATAACCTGTCCCTCGCCGTCATTTACCTTAATGACCTTAGCCTCAAGAACATCTCCTTCCTTTACCAAAGTGGTAAGATCAACGTTTGGCTCATTTGTATATTCACTACGGGTAATGATTCCATCTGACTTATAACCGATATTTAAAACGATTTCTTCCGGCTTAACACCAATAACGGTACCTTCAACCACTTCTCCATTTCTAATAGTTTTTAAAGATGCTTCCAGCATTTGTTCAAAGCTCATTTCTGACATTCTTTGAAACCTCCTCGATAATATTATTTGGGGTTGAGGCCCCTGCGGTAATACCTACGTTATTGATGGATTTAAGCTTGCTATAGTCCATGTCATCACTTGTTTGAATATAGTAAGTATTTTCACATTCATTTTTACATATTTCAAATAATTTCTGCGTATTAGAGCTCTTTTTATCGCCAATCACAATCATTGCATCCGACTGTCCGGCAATCTTCCGTGCTTCTGTCTGACGTTCTTCCGTCGCATTACAGATAGTATTTAAAACAATTATATCATAACCTTTTTTCGTTATAATTTCAACTAATTCTTGAAATTTATTGTAGTTAAATGTCGTTTGGGATACAATGACGCATTTTTCATCCTTCAAAAGAGAAAACTCCTGTGCCTCCTCCTTTGTGCCGATGATGGAAACCCTTGTATCTTCTTTTACCCATCCGCGTATTCCACACACCTCCGGATGATTTTCATTGCCAAAAATCAGAATGGAATATCCCTTATTGCTGTACTCCTCCACAAGGCGGTGGATTTTAAGCACAAACGGGCAGGTGGCATCCACAATGGTAAATCCCGCCTGTTTTATGGTCTCATACTCCATACGGCTGATTCCATGGGATCGGATAATCATAGTGCCGACAGGATAGTCTCCCAATTTATCCAGGGAATGAATTACGGTAACCCCCTTCTTTTCCAGGTCCTTTACCACCTCTTCATTGTGAATGATCGGACCATAGGTATAAATAGGAGTATCCGCCTCTTCTATTTTTTCATAAACAACGTTTACCGCCCGCTTTACACCGAAGCAAAAACCGGCGCTTTTTGCAAGAAGTACATTCATGTATTTACGCTCCTTGAATGATTTCTTTCATTTTTTCGACAACACCATCAATATCTAGTGTCGAAGAATCCAAAAGTACTGCATCTATTGCCTGCTTTAATGGAGACACTTCACGATGCATGTCCCGGTAATCCCGGTCAATAATGTCCTTTTCAATATCCTCCAGGTTACATTCAACACCCTTTTCCTGCAGTTCTTTGTATCTTCGCTCGGCCCGGACCTTAGAGCTTGCTGTAAGATAAATCTTTACATCTGCCTTCGGAAGCACAACGGTACCGATGTCTCTTCCATCCATAATAACATCTGCCTTTTTGGCTAATTGCTGCTGAAGCTCTACCAGTTTTTCCCGGACAACCGGATATATACTTGTGGCACTTGCCATATTTCCAACCTCTTCCGTGCGGATCACACCATTGACATTTTCTCCGTTTAGAATCACACACTGCTCGCCATTTACATATTCAATGGAAATTTCCACATTTTTACAGGCATCGGTAATCCCCTCCAAATCATCGGGAGCAATCTGATTCTGAAGAAAATAGTATGCCATTGCACGATACATGGCTCCTGTATCCACATAAATGTAGCCCAAATCCTTTGCCAGCTTCTTTGCGATTGTACTTTTTCCGGCACCTGCCGGACCATCTATTGCTATATTAAAACTCATCGTTTATTCTCCTTATTTTTATTCTATACTTATTCCTGCCAGATATCCGGTGGACCAGGCAATCTGAAGATTGTATCCGCCGGTATAGGCATCCAAATCCAATACTTCACCACAGAAATGCAGGCCGCGAATTAATTTGGATTCCATCGTGGAAGGATTTACATCTTTTACCGAAACACCGCCTTTGGTAATAATTGCTTCCTTAAAGCCTCTTGTTCCGGTTATGGTAAGCTCTAAATTCTTAATAAGATGAACAAAAGCCTTTCTTTCTTCTTTTGAAATTTCATTTACCTTTTTATCCGGATCAATCCCGGACAATTCAATCATGACAGGAATCAATTTTGCCGGAAAAAGATGGGAAACTGCATTTTTGAACTGCTTGTTTTTTGCCTCTTCAAAGTCCTTTAATACCCGCTTATCCAACGTATCCTCATCAAGTGCCGGTTTTAAGTCTATAAAAAGAGACAGTCCTTTTTCGATTTCTTCCGGCCTTATGGCTGCACTTGCCGACAGGATAACCGGTCCACTCACTCCAAAATGTGTAAACAGCATTTCTCCAAAATCATCATAGACCGTTTTTTTCTCTTTTTTTATTGCAATTCGGATATTTTTAAGAGAAAGCCCCTGCAGACCCCTGCACCAGTTCTCCTTAACCTCAAAAGGAACCAGAGAAGGTGTGGTGTTCTTTATCCGATGTCCGGATTCCTCTGCAAACCGGTATCCATCCCCGGTAGAACCGGTTGTCGGATAGGATAAACCTCCGGTGGCAACAATCACCGCATCTGCATACAGCTCTTTTTTGCTGGAAAGAACAACCCCTTTGATACATTCTTCCTCTACAAGTAATCTCTCCACCTTGGTATATAAAAGGATTTCCACCTTTTGACTAAGCAATGCTCTTTGAAGAGCTGCTATGACATCTGAGGAATGATCGGATACAGGAAATACACGATTTCCTCTCTCTACCTTTGTAGAAAGTCCATGTTCTTCGAAAAAAGAAATTACCATCTGATTGTCGAAGGAATAAAATGCACTGTATAGAAATTTTGGATTGGAGACAACATGGTCAAATAAATCCTCCATATCACCGGCATTCGTTATATTGCATCTTCCTTTTCCGGTAATATAAAGCTTTTTCCCCAGTTTTTCGTTCTTCTCTATTAAAGTAACTTTGTGCCCGTTTCTTGCTGCAAAAAGTGCTGCAAACATTCCAGCCGGGCCGCCGCCAATTACGATTACTTCAGACATCAATCATTTCCTTTTAATTTTGCATAATGCATTTTGATGGAATCATCGATATAATTGATTTCATCATTGTCATAAACCTGATACTCGTCCCAGATTTCCTCTAACATTGTAAGAGTACCGGCAACTTCCTTTTGCTTTTTCATACATAGCGCAACAATCAAAGCATTTATTACGGAAAGCGGTGCCACAAGGGAATCTACAATGGATGCCATGTCGCTGTCTGCGATCAAATTGCAGGAAGAATACAGATTCATCGGAGAATGCACACTGTCTGTAATGGTAATTACCTTTGCATTTCGATTATTCGCAAATTCCAGCGCCTTTAATGTTCTCATGGAATATCGAGGAAAGCTGATTCCGATAATCACATCCTTTTCGTTGATCCGGACCATCTGCTCAAACAATTCACTGGAGCTGTTTGTGGTTAGAAGCGTCACATGGTCAAACATCAAATTTAAATAGAAGCCCAAAAAGCTTGCCAAGGGTGCGCAGCTGCGAATTCCAACAATATAGATCCGCTTTGCGTTTAATATGGTGTTTACCGCAGCTTCAAAGGCATTATGATCGATTTTATCCAACGTGGTTTTGATCTTATCTGCATCCGAGCGAAGTACTTCCTGTAAAATTTCGGACTGGCTGATTCTGCCATAGGTCACCTCCATTCTCTGAATGGAGGTCAGCTTATTGCGGACAAGCTCCTCTAGTGCATTCTGAAATTCCGGATACCCTTTATATCCCAGATAAGTTGCAAAACGAACGACAGTAGATTCACTTACACCAACGGTTTCTCCCATTTTTGCCGCAGTAAGAAAAGCTGCCTTATCGTAATTATCCGTAATGTAGGTTGCAAGCAGCTTTTGTCCTTTACTCATGGAAGAGTATTTATTATTGATTCGATTTAATAGCTCATTGTTATTTGACACAACATAAACCCCTTTATATTTATCTTTTGGTTTCGTGTGCATATATGAATTTGCATATTCGATTCAGACCCCGCTTTCGCTTGTAAAAAGCGTAACGGTACTAAATTCGCAATAAATTGCTCATTAAGTGCCGACGCTTTTTAAACGTTCTGATTCGAATAGCAAAATTCATATAAAGCACACAAACCCCAAAATTATTCACCCTATTTATTAATTTCCATTCTGATTCTATCACATTCAAAAAGAAAATCAACAAAACACTTTGAAATAATCCCATTTCAGAAAAGTGTTCCCGAATGAATTTGAGTATTTGAATTACAAACCAAAAAGTCCCTTACTTACCTTTGGGTGTAAGCAAGAGACTTTTCATTATTTGAAGTGAAATTGATCCTTAAACAGGATAAGCTCCGTTTTTGGTATCTGCGGTCTTAGCATCAACGCCTGTCTGCTGTGCCTCACGGTACTTGAAGAATTCGGTTGCTACCTGTGGGAATAATGCGTAGGTAAGGACATCCTCATCCTGCTGCTTCCACTGCTTCATTTCCTCTTCGAACTTAGCAAGTCCCGGTTCAAGAAGGTCTGCCGGACGACAGGTAATTGCATTCTTGGCATCATCGCCCAATACCTTTTCAACCACTTCCGGATTGAAAGGCTTTACTGTCTGACCATATTTTCCAAGCAAGATATCCTTTGTCTGTTCGGTAGCTACTTTGTACCGTTCACCCATAAGCACATTAAATACAGCCTGAGTACCAACGATCTGTGAGGAAGGAGTTACAAGTGGCGGTTCGCCAAGATCTTTACGAACTCTTGGAACCTCCTTTAATACTTCGTCATACTTATCCTCTGCTCCCTGCTCCTTCAACTGTGAAACAAGGTTGGAAAGCATTCCACCAGGAACCTGATATTTTAAGGTCTGAATGTTTACGCCAAGCACCTTCGGATTAAGAAGTCCACTCTTTAATGCTTCCTCGCGGATTGGCTGGAAGTAATCACAAATTTCTGAAAGAAGATCCAGATCCAGTCCGGTGTCATACTCGGTGCCTTCAAAAGCCTTAACCATAACTTCTGTAGCCGGCTGGCTTGTACCAAGGGCAAGTGGCGACATTGCAGTATCAATAATATCACAGCCTGCTTCAACGGCCTTCAAATAGGTCATAGAGGCAACGCCTGAGGTATAGTGGGTATGAAGCTCAATCGGAAGCTTTGTAACTGACTTTAATGCCTGTACAAGCTCAGTTGCAGCGGAAGGAACTAAAAGTCCTGCCATATCCTTGATACAGATGGAATCAGCTCCCATATCTTCGATTTTCTTTGCCATATCCATCCAGTAATCTAACGTATAAGCATCGCCCAAGGTATAGGACAACGCAACCTGTGCATGTCCTTTTTCTTTGTTGCAGGCAGATACTGCAGTCTGAAGATTACGAACATCATTTAAGCAGTCAAAAATTCGAATAATGTCAATTCCGTTTGCGATGGATTTCTGAACAAAATACTCCACAACATCATCCGGATACTGGCTGTATCCCAGAATATTCTGTCCACGGAAAAGCATCTGTAATTTTGTATTTTTAAATCCGTCTCTTAATTTGCGAAGGCGATCCCATGGATCTTCCTTTAAGAAACGAAGTGATGCATCAAAGGTAGCTCCTCCCCAGCACTCAACTGCATTGTATCCAACCTTATCCATCTTATCGATAATAGGAAGCATCTGCTCTGTTGTCATACGAGTTGCAATCAAAGACTGGTGTGCATCACGTAAAATTGTCTCAGTAATTTTAACGCCCATTTTATTATGATCCTTTCTTAATTCTATCCCAAAATTAGATACCAAAGATTGCCATGAAGCATCCTGCAGCAACTGCAGTTCCGATAACACCGGCAACGTTTGGACCCATCGCATGCATCAATAAGAAGTTGGTAGGATCTTCTTCCGCACCAACCTTCTGGGATACACGTGCTGCCATTGGAACCGCAGATACACCAGCTGAACCAATCAGCGGATTAATCTTACCCTTGGTAATAAAGCATAACAACTTACCGAATAATACACCGGCAGCTGTACCAACCATGAATGCAACAAGACCTAAGATAACAATCTTGATGGTGCTCCAGTTCAAAAAGCTCTCTGCACTTGTGGTCGCACCAACGGAAGTTCCAAGTAAGATAACTACGATGTACATCAGTGCATTACTTGCGGTCTCCTGTAACTGGCGGACAACACCGGACTCACGAAACAGATTACCCAACATAAGCATACCAACAAGGGGTGCTGTTGTAGGAAGTAATGTACATACAACAATCGTAACAACAATCGGGAATAAAATCTTCTCAAGCTTACTTACCGGTCGAAGGTTTGCCATCTTAATCTGGCGCTCCTTCTTCGTTGTAAATAATTTCATAATCGGCGGCTGAATAACAGGAACCAATGCCATATAGGAATATGCCGCCACCGCAATCGGTCCCATAAGACCGGTCTGGCCTAATTTTCCGGCAAGGAAAATAGAGGTTGGTCCGTCCGCTCCACCGATAATGGAAACGGCAGCTGCTGCCTTGTCATTGAATCCAAGAATAATCGCAAGGAAGTATGCGCTGAAAATACCAAACTGCGCTGCTGCTCCCATAAGGAAGCTGATTGGGTTAGCAATCAATGGACCGAAGTCAGTCATTGCACCTACGCCCATGAAAATAAGGGAAGGTAAAATGGACCACTCATCCAAAGTATAGAAATAATAAAGTAAACCACCTACACCATTGCTTGTCTGTTCCGGGCTTGCAATAATATCCGGATAGATATTTACAAGAAGCATACCAAATGCAATCGGTACTAAAAGTAATGGTTCAAAGCCCTTCTTTATTGCGAGAAAAAGAAACACACATGCAATAAAAATCATCACGTAATTTCCAACAGTCAGATTGAAAAAGGCTGTCTGATGCAGGAGGTTTGTTAAGGTTTCACCTACATAACTCACGTTTTTTTCCTCCTCAAGATACCCACTAATTTAAAGTTGCAAGTAATGCTCCGGATTCTACAGAGTCACCAACTGAAACCTCAATACTTGCTACTGTTCCATCCTGTGGAGCAACAACAGGTGTTTCCATCTTCATGATTTCAAGAATAAGAATGGTATCACCCTTCTTAACAGCCTGTCCCGGCTTTGCCTCGATCTTAAATACCTTGCCGGCTGCACCTGCCTCGATTTTAACGCTTCCTGCTGCGCCGGATGCTGCAGCCTTTGGAGCTGCTACAGGAGCTGCTGCACGTCTAGGTGCTGCTGCCGGAGCAGATGTGCTTCCTGTCTCTTCTACGGTAACATCGTATACATTTCCGTTTACGGTAATCGTGTAATTCTTCATGATTTATTATCCTCCTAATTATCTTCTATTAATGGAACGTACTACGAAATCACTGGTAGAAGTTCCTTGACTTGCAGCAATTGCCGCTGCAATTACAGCGATAAGTTCTGTATCATCCGTCTCATCAGACGTAACCTCAGCTTCCTCTGCCGGAGTGTTGTATTTCTCCAATGCATCTGTTGCTGACTGTGCAGCCTTTGCAGCTGCCTTTTCTTTTTTCTTCTTCTCCATGTATGGGAAGATGTTAAATGCGTAGATAATCAAACTGATCAGAATAAGTACGCAGAATACAATTAACATGGAAATCAGAGTATTCATTCCTGCTTTACTCATCTTTTCACCTAAGCTGTATACCGGGTTAATGGAGATACCGGTGATTTCCATGGAAAAATATTCATATACAACTTCAAATTGTACTTCTCTGGTTGATTCATCTGCTGCGGTAAATATCAGATTCAGATCCGTAGTAAGGGTATTACCAGCCTTCGTTACGGTAAAGCTGTTTTCATCATAATCCGTAAATGTACCAAATTCTTCACCTACGGCATCCCACTCTGCTGCTGCAACAACCTGTGTATCCGAAGCACCATTCTGAATTAGATAATTATAATAATCAGCATTTGCACGCTCTTTTAAATCAGCAGATTCAATTCCGAATGCCACACACACCTGTGAAACAGCGTCTACCATTCCTAAGTTATCATATAAGTTCTGTTCCAGTTCGTCATAGGAATATCCGTTATAGTCAACAGTAGTCGGATCTGTTCCACATGCAGTGAGCATCATAGCCAGAGTCATGACAATGCTAAGCATCAAAGCAATTCTCTTTTTCATAAATGTCACCTTTCTATTTTGTTCCATGCTTCTTGTCCGGCTCACTGACATACTTTGTATAAAGCATCTCAAATGCAGCAATCAGATATCTTCTTGTGTCAGCAGGATCAAAAATCAAATCAACATATCCTCTCTTTGCAGCAGACTCGACACTTGACTGAAGGGCATCATACTCTGCAGCTTTTTCATTTAAGGTTGCAGCATCCGCATCCGGATAAATAATCTTTGCTGCAAGCTTAGCATCCATCATTCCAACCTTTGCGTCAGCCCATGCATAAACAAGATCTGCACCGATGGATTTTGAATTCATAGATACAAAGGGGCTTCCGTATGCGGTTCCGGTTATCAAATTCACTTTTGCACAGGTAGCATTTGCAAAAGCATAGGTCATCCGGGCAAGAGCCTTTGCAAGTCTCTTTTCGGAACACTTTGTTGCTGCAAATCCCTCAACATTGGTAAGTGTAAGAACCGGAATAGAATAAGCATCACAGAACTGTACAAAATCTGTTGCTTTTTCACAGCCTCTTGCGGTAAGTCCCTTCGAGAACTCTTCCTCTTTCTTTCCCTCTTCATCATAAACCTCTGAGCAATTTGCAACTACACCGATGGTCATGCCGTTTAAACGAACGAGACCGGTAACCATATTCTTTGCATAATTCTTCTTGGTCTCAAAGAAGAAATTGTCATCGGCGATCTGCTCCAGAACAAATCTTGGATCTGCTTTCATAGCATCCACATTCTCTACGATGCGGTTCAAATCATCCTCGCAGTCTGCGGTATATACATCTCCCTCGTTATTTGCCGGAAGAAGTCCCACAAGCTGGCGGATGTTTGCAAAAATTTCATCCTCTGTTCCAACGAAATCCACACAACCATTTTCGGCGCTCGTAAATTCTGCTGAAGCGGTATCGCAGGATTCCACTCTGTTTCCGGTAATGGCATCCGGGGAATTTACAAACATTCTTCCTTTTTCACTCTCAACAAACACGAAATCAGAAAGCGCAGGGACAACGGAAAGTCCGCCTCCGCAGTTTCCGAACACGACAGAAATCTGTGGGATAATACCACTTGCAGCTACTTCCTTTGCATAGATCTGTCCAAGTCCATCCAAAGCATCTACAGACTCCTGAAGACGGATTCCCGCACAATCAATAAGACCGATGACCGGAGCTCCCATCTTCATTGCCATGTCATAAACTGAAGCAATTTTCTTTGCATGCATTTCACCGATGGTTCCGTTTAACACAGAAGCATCCTGACTATATACAAAAACCAGGTTGCCATCGATAAGACCATGACCAATAATAACACCATCAGATGGTGCTTTCTCTGCAGTAAGATTAAAATCTGTGCTGCGGGCAGTTACGAGAGAGCCAATTTCCATAAAGCTGCTCTCATCGACCAACTTAGCAATGCGCTGCATAGCTAAGCTTGCGTTATTATTACTCATCTTTTGACCTCCATTTATATAAAAATAAAAATTTTCCGCTATTATCTATTCTACTTCATTTGTTGTCGATTTTCAACAAAAGAAAGGAATTATTTTCTAATCTTTGGAAATTAAAGTTGATAAGCCTCAAATATGCATTTTCCTAAGCCGAAAAGGCTCCATTTTGGAATTTCTTCTTTGTTTGTAATCGGTATTTCAAGCAGAATTTCTTCATTGAGTTTCACAAGTATTGTTCCCAGCTTCTGTCCCTTTTTTACCGGCGCATAAAGTATGGTTTCCTGTTTTACTTCAACAGTAACCCGGTCTTCCTCGGATAACAGATACTCAAAGCAGTATTTTTCGAATTCCACCTCGGGCTCTATGTAAAAGTCTTGCTTCCAGAATTGAAGAGACTTCTCTTTCATTCCGTCTTTTACCAGGATGTTGTTTAATTCTCTGGTAACCTTGATTTTCTTCTTTTCATAATTCTCGATTCCATAGGTAAAAAGATTTTTTGCATCCGACCACTTATATGCTTTATTATTTGGCCAGCCACAGGCTAAAAGGGATATACAAAATTTCTTTCCATCCTTCTCATAGGCAGCCACATAGCAGTATCCTGCGGTTGCAGTGAATCCTGTTTTACCCGTTATCGCACCATCCATCATATCCAAAAAGGAATTCTTGTTGGTACATCGAAAGCTTCTCCCATCCAGATCCGAAAAATCATAGCTTCTGCACTCTGTTATGGCTAAGAATGTCTCTGCCTTGGGTGAATCCCACGCACAATATTTCATAATCCGGCACAAATCTTCTGCCGTAGTATGATGCATGCCGTTTTCATCCGTTGCATCCAGACCGTTTGGAGTAATAAAATGGGTATCTTCACAGCCTAAGGATGCCGCCTTTTCATTCATCAGTCCTGCAAAAGCTTCTGTTGATCCCGCAATATGTTCTGCGATGGCAACCGCTGAATCATTATAGGACTCCAGCATCAGTGCATACAAAAGATCCTTCAAATAAAATTCTTCCCCTTCCTGCATTCCAAGATGTACTTTGGGCTGAGCCGATGCATTTTGGGAAGCCGTAACAATGCTTTCCAAATCCCCAAGCTCAAGAGCAAGAATACAGGTCATAATTTTCGTTGTACTTGCATTTGCCAAAGGGATTGTTTCTTCCTTTCCATATAAAACTCTTCCACTATCCCCATCCATAAGTGCACAGGATTTCGAATAGAGCCTGTTGTTCAAATTTATATCCGCGTTAATTTGGCAGGGAAAGCAGGAAAGAACAGCAGCAAAAACAAGGAAAAAGACTACAAATCTAAATTTGCGCATAAAAAATCATATACATCACCTTTCTTATTATGTAATGTATATGATTCTATCTGCTTGTTTTATGAAATTATACGTCAAGCTGCACATGCATCTCTGCTTCTGCTTCCTGCTTGAATTCTTCAATCTGAACCTGACTTAATACCGGAAGCTCGTCAATAGAAGAAACCCCAAAGGATCTTAAAAATTCCTCTGTTGTACCAAACAAAAGTGGTCTGCCGGGGGCATCTAATCTTCCAAGCTCCTTCACCAGCTCATACTCCACCAGCTTGCTTACCGCATGCTCACAGGAAACCCCCCGGATTTTTTCAATCTCAGACTTTGTAATCGGCTGCTTATATGCAATAATGGAAAGTGTCTCCAGAAGCACATCGGTAAGAACACGTTTTTTCGGCTGCTTTGCGATCTTAATTAAGTACTCGTACATCTCAGCCTTTGTACACATCTGATATGCCCCATCCAGTTCGATGATACGAACGCCTATGGATGGATTTTCATAGTGCTCCATCATTTTTTCCAGAATGTCTTTTGTCTGCTTTTTATCTAAATCAATGGCATCCGCAATTTTATCCAGTTCCACGGAATCTCCCATGGTAAATAAAATCGCTTCTATAATCGCCTCATAATTCTTGTCTTCCATAACGAAACTAAAACTCCCTACGCAGCAATTTTTGAATCAATCTTAATATCATCAAAAATCTTTTCCTGAGAAATAAATATCTCCCCGGTTTTCATAAGCTCTAAGATTGCAAGAAACGTAACAACAATTTCTACTTTGCTTGCCTGTGCCTCCAAAAGATTTCGGAAAGAGAAATGCTTATGCTCCCTCGCATAATTGGAAAGGAATGACATTTTCTCTTCCAGAGAGACTTCCTCCTTCTGAATCTTTCCGAACTTTGAACGAACCGGATCAATTTTATCCACCTGTTTTTTCATAATGCTCTGGAAAATCTCATTCAGCTTTGCAAGTGTAATATCCGAAACAAGCTCATCCAGATCAATGGGCTCTTCATAGGCAGCGACTTCCGCCGGTATGGTGGGAGCCTTAAACATCACACGATCCGCATCAATTTGTCTGTCCTTCAGCTCATACGCCATGCATTTATACATCTTATATTCCAAAAGCTGCTGAACAAGCTCTGCACGAGGATCTTCCTCCTCTTCCTCGGCATTCGGGTCTGCCGGCAAAAGCATCTTGGATTTAATGTCGATAAGGGTGGCTGCCATGACAAGAAACTCACTTAACACATTCAGGTCCTGACGCTTCATCTCAGCAATATATTCCATATACTGTGCCGTAATCTCCACGATCGGAATATCATAAATATTCACTTTATTCTTTTCAATTAAAAACAAAAGCAGATCAAGAGGTCCCTCAAACACCTGCAGCTTCACTGTTAAGTCCATCGTCTGTTTCTCCTTACTACTTTTGTTATTCTACACGCATAATTTGTTTTTTTCAAGTACAAAATACAATATTTAGTGTTTTATTTCCAGATTTGGTACTATATTTAGTGAACAGATGTTCTTTTTCATATGGCTGATCGAATCAGCTGATCTACATTTAGAATTCCCCAGGATTTTCTGTGATCTTCCTTTTTCAAAGGGGTAACTGAATCATACAGATATACCTTGATTTCTTCCGGCGTAATCTCCGGCTTCCTTTCTATCAAAAGAGCACATGCACCACATACGATTGGTGCTGCCATTGAGGTTCCTGTTTTCGAAAGGTAACCTTTATGATCATTTTTCGTACTGATAATATCCGTCCCCGGAGCCAGAATCTCAGGCTTTACAATGCAGCAGGTGGTTGGGCCCTTCCCGCTGTAACTGTTTTTCTGATCATCCATGGAGCCAACGGTAAGCAGCTTTCTTGAAATTCCCGGTACCGTTACAGTATTTTCTCCCGGTCCGTTATTTCCCGCTGCGGTTACCACTACAATTCCCATATCCCACAGTTCTTCCAGCATATGAATCAGCCGTTCCTGTTCTCGGTTGCCAGCTCCCGGAAGATAACCAATGGAAAAATTCAGGATTCGCACATTATACTTTTTTGCGTTATTCCGAATAAATTCGAGAGCTTTTAGCACATTTTCCGTTGATCCGTTTCCATATCTGTCAAGCACCTTCATTGCCAAAATTTTTGCACCGGGCGCCAACCCTGCATATTTCCCCATAGAATTAGTACCCATACCGCAGATAATACCTGCAATATGGGTACCATGTCCATTATCATCATAGCACGGTTCTCTTTTGTTGACATAATCTCGAAAACATACCACCTTATCTTTTAGATCCGGATGAAAAACATCCACACCGGTATCTAACAATGCAACCGTAACATTTTTTCCTGTATATCCGCTCTCATACACGTGCTTCGCACAAATAATTTCTTTCACACGATTCATATAAATACAAAGGGAACTTCGATTTTACTATATTTTATGATTCAAAAGAAAAATTGTGCTTTTATTAATTATATTGAGCCGAAGCAATCAACTCCAAAATTGTATCTGACAATTCCAGCCTTCTTGTCTTACTCATTTTAGTCAAACAAGATTTCATCTACCCCTACAAAGGCATATCCCCGCTCCTTAAGCTCGTCAATTACGGCAAGAGCTGCATCTACAGACGACTGAGAAGCGTCATGAAAGAGTATGATATTGCGGTCATCTACATTTTTTAGTACACGCGTAATAACCGTTCCTGTATCACTGGTATCCCAATCCTTTGGGTCAATGTCCCACAATACTTCGATCATCCCTGTCTTATCCCCCAATTCCTTGCTCCAGGAGCCAAAAGGCGGTCGGATGTACACCGGATATTCTCCTGTAATCTTCTCAATAACCTGGTTTGTCTTATTTACCTCATATTCAATTTCCTCATAGTCAAGGCAGCAGAGATTGACATGGGAATAGGTATGGTTGCCTATCTCATGCCCCTCTTTTGCCATCCTCTCAATAATTTCCGGATACAGCTCTGCTTCCTCTCCAATCACAAAAAAAGTTGCCTTCACATCTCGTTCCTTCAGACCATCCAGCAGCTTAGGCGTATATACCGGATTCGGTCCGTCATCGAATGTGATTGCAACCTTTTTTGCTTCATTATACACTTTTCCAGCGGACGCAGTTGTCACTTCTGCCACCGCTCTGCCTCCAAACCATAAAAGAATTCCCAAGGCAACTGCGCAAAGCACCTTCCCCCACTTTAACACATTGACCATCCACATTCTTCTTTATAATACTTTATGCAGATCATCCAGCAGTATGTCATGAAATGTTCTCCTTGCAAACGCAAAAGAATCTGCCATCAAATGATGACAGATTCCACAACTTCATTTTCTATTTCAAATTATGTTATCGCGAATGAATTTTGCTATTCGAATCAGAACGTTTAAAAAGCGTCGGCACTTAATGAGCAATTTATTGCGAATTTAGTACCGCTATGCTTTTTACAAACGAGAGTGGGTTCTGATTCGAATATGCAAATTCATTCGCGAGTACTTTATCGAAACAAGAATCTTTGTTTTAATTATTGGCAGGTACATCCTTCATAGAGAAGCTGATTCTTCCCATCTTGTCTTTTCCAAGACATACAACGGTAACCTTGTCTCCAAGAGTAAGAACATCCTCTACATGATTGATACGCTCATTTGCGATCTTAGAGATGTGAACCATTCCTTCTTTTCCTGGAGCAAACTCGATGAATGCACCGAATTCCTTAATGCTTACAACGGTTCCGGTAAAGATCTGGCCTTCTTCGAAATCGGTTACGATTGTCTGAATCATCTGAATTGCTTTTGCAATCATTTCTTTATCGGTTCCGCATACGGAAACAGCGCCATCATCGGTAATATCAATCTTAACTCCGGTACGGTCAATAATCTCGTTGATGGTCTTTCCCTTCTGTCCAACAACATCACCGATCTTGGAAGGATCAATGGTGATCTGTTCAATCTTCGGAGCCCACTGATTTACTTCTGCACGTGGCTTGTCAATTGCCTTGCTCATAACCTCATCCATGATGTAGAGACGTGCTTCACGGGTTCTTCTGATTGCTTCCTCAACGATTGGACGGGTAAGTCCATGAATCTTAATATCCATCTGGATAGCTGTAATTCCTTTGTGAGTACCGGTTACCTTAAAGTCCATATCTCCAAAGAAGTCCTCAAGACCCTGAATATCGGTAAGTACAACGAAATCATCATCGGTATCTCCGGTAACAAGACCACAGGAAATTCCGGCAACCATAGACTTGATCGGTACACCAGCAGCCATAAGTGACATACAGGATGCACAGGTAGAAGCCATGGAGGTTGAGCCGTTTGACTCAAAGGTCTCGGATACGGCACGAATTGCATATGGGAATTCTTCAACGCTCGGAAGTACCGGAACAAGAGCCTTCTCAGCAAGAGCACCATGTCCGATCTCACGACGTCCCGGTCCGCGGGAAACCTTTGTCTCACCTACTGAATATGCCGGGAAGTTATAGTGATGCATATATCTCTTGGTTGTTGCATAAGCATCAAGACCATCCACCTTCTGAACCTCAGATAATGGAGCAAGGGTTACAACATCGCAGATCTGTGTCTGTCCACGGGTAAACATTGCAGAGCCATGAACTCTAGGAATAAGATCAACCTCTGCTGCAAGAGGACGAATCTGATTGATTGCACGGCCGTCCGGACGTTTGTGATCCTTTAAGATCATCTTACGAACGGTCTTCTTCTGATACTGGTAAACTGCTTCTCCTAAGATTGCAAGATACTCTTCGTTATCTGCAAATGCTTCCTCAAGCTTTTCAGTGACAGCCTTAATGTTAGCCTCACGCTTCTGCTTCTCATCGGTAAATACAGCCTCTTCCATCTCTTCCGGAGTAACGATCTGCTTCATTGCAGCAAACATTTCCTCTGGAATCGCGCAGCTTTCATATTCATGCTTTGGCTTACCTACTTCTTCACGGATCTTGTCCATGAATGCGATAATGGTCTGGTTGATATCATGGCACTTATAAATTGCCTCAAGCATCTTGTCTTCAGGAACTTCATTGGCTCCTGCTTCAATCATAATTACCTTTTCCTTGGTAGATGCTACCGTAAGCTGTAAATCGCCTTCGTCCCAAACCTGCTGGGATGGATTTACGATAAATTCACCATTTACAAGGCCCATCTGTGTCATAGCACATGGTCCGTCAAAAGGAATATCTGAAATATGAACCGCAAGTGCAGTTCCGATCATTGCAACGATTTCAGGACGGCACTCCGGATCAACAGACATTACCAGGTTATTTAAGGTTACATCATTACGATAATCCTTCGGGAAAAGAGGTCTCATCGGACGGTCGATAACACGATCCGTAAGAATGGCATTCTCAGATGCCTTTCCTTCTCTCTTATTAAATCCTCCCGGGATTTTTCCTACAGCATACATCTTCTCCTCAAATTCTACAGAAAGTGGGAAGAAATCAACACCTTCACGCGGCTTGTCAGCAGCTGTTGCAGTTGATAAAACAGTTGTCTCGCCGTACTTAATAAAAGCAGCGGCATTTGCCTGTGCACAAACACGTCCGATATCTACGGTAAGAGTTCTGCCAGCAAGTTCCATTGAATAACTTTTGTACATGTTTTTTCTCTCCTTTTTTTATATGACTGCTAATCTGACAGAAGTCCGAAACTACTGAAAAAATCACAGGTTATTCCACCATATAAGCTTTTCAGTAACTTCGGAGACCACCTCTGCCATTTCGCAAAAATAGAGCGGAATCGTACAAACAACTCCGCTCCATGTTTCCAATTACTTTCTTAAACCTAAACGCTCAATAAGTGAACGATATCTCTCGATATCTACTTCCTTTAAGTATGAAAGTAAACCACGTCTCTGACCGATCATCTTTAACATACCACGTCTTGAATGATGATCCTTTGGGTTCTCCTTTAAATGCTCAGTTAACTCTGCGATTCTTGCTGAAAGAATTGCGATCTGAACCTCTGGTGAACCTGTATCACCCGGTGTTCTTGCATACTGCTCAATAATTGCCTGTTTCTTTTCCTTTGCGATCATTTTTAGATCCTCCTTTAAATATTATACCTGCCCGATGTTGCTGATACTCAGCAGAAGGTCGGAGTGTCCAACCACCGAGTATGGGCTAAAAACCATACTTGAAGATTATATCATAGATATTTAATAAAGTAAACAAAAATTTTCTATATATACTAATATTCGATATCTCTTTTAATCTATAATTCTTCTTACAGCAAGCGGTGTACGGTAATAAGCACTTGAAATCTTGATACCATCTCTTGAGCTTGCTGCATGTACAATCTGTCCATTTCCGATATAAATGGCAACATGTCCGATTCCGGAACCGCCACGGCTATAGAAGAACAGATCTCCCGGCTGTGCCTCTGAGGCTTTGATCTTGGTTCCGTATCCGGCCTGTGCTGCGGATGAGTGCGGCAGAGAGATTCCAAAATGCTCGTAAACCTTCATGGTAAAGCCGGAACAGTCCACGCCCTTTGTAAGGCTTGTACCACCCCAGACATAACGTCCGCCTACATACTGTAATGCAAAATCCACAAGATCCACTCTTGTCTGTGATACTCCGTTTCCGTAACGAAGCTCCTTTAAGGTCATACCGGTTTTTAATTTCTGGCTGATTTCTACATACTCTGCAAACACATAGCCTTCCGGATTTTCTTCATCATCAAACTCTACCTTGACCCACTCACCTAAGTTCTCAATTACCGTAAGGTCTTCGCCCTCAGCAACAAGGTCTAATATGGTACAGTCAGTATTTGGCTCCATTCTGACACGAAGACCACCTGTGGTTGCGGTAGCAACCGTACGAACCTCTTCCTTTGCGATTGCAAGAGCCTCTTCACCGGTAAGCAGATACTCACTCTTTACCCATCCATCCACATTTCCGGACTGGATATGGGTCCACTCTCCGTTGGTCTCAATTATTTCGCAGGCTGCATGGTTGGTCATCTTACCAACAATGGAATTATCGGTAGATGCGCCGCTTCGTACATTTAGGTTTCCATCTACTACTACGATACCAAGATTGATATATCCGCAAAATCCCTCTTCTGCGGTGGATGCAACCGCCCTTACATCTGTGTCCGAAATCTTAAGGGTATTCACATCATTTACAGCCTCTGCAACACCGGCTGTAAGCGAAGAAACGTAAACATTTTCTGTATTCCAAACATTTGAAAAACCTGCTGTAACACCTTCTGTCTGCTCTGTGGATGCAACTACTTCTTCTGTCTTATTTGAATTCTTTGCAGTAATAACAACGGAAGTAATTCCAACTGCACAGGCAAGTGTAACTGCTGAGATTTTTACAATTTTCTGATTCAACTTCATTTTATCCTCCAAAAAAGGGTTCTTTCCATTAGCAATCAGAGTATAACAAGAATTCTTTACAAAGTCAACACAACTCCGTAATATTTTTGTAATATTTCTCAAATTTATTCATAAAGATGAATCAAAAAGAAAAATCCTGAGCAGTTTTTATATCCTGTTCAATTTGATTCTGCAATTCAGGGAGAGAATCGAATTTTTTTTCTTCCCGAATGTAGTCCAGGAAGCTTACCTGTATTACCTTATCGTACAGCTCCCCCTCAAAATCCAGAATGTAGGTTTCAACCCCAACCGGGTTATTCTCGGAAATGGTAGGCTTACATCCTATGTTGGATACGCTTTTATAGGTTTTTCCCGAAATTGTGGTCTGTGTTACATACACCCCGTTTTTGGGCAGCAGCTTTTCTGCCGGAAGGAACATATTGATGGTTGGGATTCCCATTTTCCTTCCGATTTGATTTCCGTGAAGAACTTTGCTGAATATAAAATACGGATATCCCAGCAAATGGTTTGCCTTCTTTATATTTCCGGCAGCAATTTCTTCCCTTACAAATGTACTGCTGATATCCCGGTGATCCTCCTGCATTTTTTGAAACACAACAGTTTTATAATGGTATTTTTCTTCGAATGCCTGTAGCACCTTATGGTTGCCGCTCCGGTTATGTCCAAAGCAGAAATCATCTCCCACTACCATGGACTTGACGGATAATGCTTTTGTAATCCAAGCGATAAAATTCTCCGGCTCCATACCCATAATTTCCTTGGTGAATGGGCATTCAATCAGGTAGTCTATTCCATGCTGTTCGAAAATATATCTTTTTTCTTCATTCGTTGTAAGAACCTTTACAGAGTCATCCTGTACCTGCTTTTTGGGCGGAATGTCAAAGGTAAAGACAACCGTCTTAAGTCCGCATTCTTCTGCCATCTTATGTAAATGCTCCATAAGCAGTTCATGGCCTCGATGAAGTCCATCAAATTTTCCAAAGGTAATGACCGTAGGCTCGTCTATATGAAATTCTAATGTATGATTAATGTATTCCATGTTTATTCCAAAAATAATTTTACCGGTTTAAAATCAAACGTTTCCTCTTTATATTCATAGATTCCGATAAAGCTTCCATCTTCACGATAGAACCGGATTCGGTCTGTTTTACAGAAATCTTTCATATTCAGCAGGTAATCCTGCGAGATTCGATTTCCGTTTACAATTAATTTTTCTGCCTGATCCGATACAACTGCCTTTTCAAAGGAAGAAAAAACCACATCCACAGGCATAATCCAGGCAGTAGGCTTTTCTTCAATCTCTGACAGCCGATGGGCTTCCTCTAGTGAAAAAGCACTTACTCTTGTGCGTATCAGGGATTTCATACAGCCATGACAGCCTAATTTTTCCCCGATATCATGACAGAGGGTGCGGATATAGGTTCCTTTTGAGCAATGAACCCTTATCGTTACTTCCGGCAGATCCATTTTTTCAATTTCAATTCCATAAATCTGCACGTTTCTGGCCTTCCGCTCTACTGTAATTCCCTTCCGTGCAAGATCACAGAGCTTCTGCCCCTCCACCTTTAAGGCAGAGTACATCGGCGGGATCTGATCATAGGCTCCTATAAAAGAACGAATGACCCTTTCTACCTCCTCCTCAGATGCCTGCACCTTTGCTTCGGCAAGTATTTTACCGGAAATATCCTGGGTATCGGTTTCTTTTCCAAGCAGCAAAACCGCTTCATATTCCTTATCCTTGTCAGTTAAAAGATCGCATACTTTTGTTGCTTTTCCCAGACAAACAGGAAGTACGCCCTCCGCATCCGGATCGAGCGTACCTGTATGTCCGATTTTTTTCTGATGATATACCCCTCTTAATTTTGCAACAACATCAAAGGAAGTATATCCTTTTTCCTTGTAGACATTAATAATACCGTTTACCATATCAATATCCTATATATTCTTTTCGATCTCCGCCACTACTCTGGAGATTGCTTCTTCTACCGGGCCCGAAGTAGAGAATCCCGCAGCTTTTACATGACCTCCGCCGCCAAAAACAGCCGCAATCTTTGCTACATCAAACTCCCCGTTTACACGAAGGCTTCCCTTAAAGGTTCCATCCTCATTCTCATATAGAAAAAGCGCTACTTTTACATCCTTCGTAATTCGAAGCTGATTGACAATGCCGTCTAAATGCTTTGGAAGCACATCAAAATCCATCATTTCCTGATGGGAAATCACAGATGCTATCACTTTTCCATCCAGATAAAGCCTACTGTTTAAAAGGGCCTGACCAAGAATTTTATTCTGATTGAAGGTCTTCGTATAGAAGGTCTCGTCAACAATCTTCGGATAATCAATCCCCATTTCCATCAGCTGGCCGGCAATGTTCATGGTTTTTGCAGAGGTGCAGGAATACTGGAATACGCCGGTATCATGTACCATTCCAGTATAAAGACACTCGGCGATTTCCCTGGTAATCTTCTCCTTTTCTAAAAGCTCAAATACAAGCTCGCAGGTGGAGCTGGCCTTTGGGAAAATATAATTGTCCATTGCAAAAGCACCATTCGTTACATGATGATCGATACAGAGGGTCTCCTTTGCATGCTCAAAATATTTTGCCGCATTTCCAAGCCTTCCCAGGTCACTACAGTCTAATGCGATAAACAGATCAAAATCAATTTCATCCGTATAGTCGCTTCGGATTTCCTCCGAGCGCTGCAGAAATTTAAAAATATTGGGAATCGGTTCCAGATACAGCCTTACATCGGCATTCGGATAATTATTTTTAATATAGTTGTAAACCGCAAGGGTAGAGCCAGCGCAGTCTCCATCCGGACGCACATGCCCTGCGATTCCGATCCTTTGTTTTCCCTCAAGCTTTGATTTCAAATTCATGCTATTCTTCCTCTTTTAAATCCCGTGTAACCTCATCAATTTTTTTCGACATTGCAATACCATATTCAATTGACTGGTCAAGAATAAAGGTAATCTGTGGTGTATTGCGCAGATTGATGGTTCTTGCCAGTTCTCTTCTGATATAGCCCTCTGCAGAGCGAAGTCCGGCAATGGTATCCTCCTGGGCTTTTTCATCGCCTAATACGCTGATATAAGCCTTTGCCGTCTTAAGATCCGGGGCGACCTCAACTGCCACCACACTGGTCATCGGAGCAATCCGCGGGTCTTTAATTTCCCCGCGGATAATATTCGACAACTCATGCATTACTTCTTCGTTAATGCGAATATTTTTAATACTATTCTTTCTCATGAACTCCTACTTTCTATCTGGGAACCTCAACCATCTTATAGGCTTCTACGATGTCGAGCTCCTGAATATCATTAAAGCCTTCAATAACAAGACCACACTCATAGCCGGTCTTTACTTCTTTTACATCATCCTTGAAACGCTTTAAGGAAGCAAGATCTCCCTCGAAGATCTGGGTGCCTTCACGGGAAACACGAACCTTACAGCCACGCTCCATGATACCGTCAAGCACATAGGAACCTGCGATGTTGCCGACTCCGGATGCTTTGAAAATCTGTCTGACTTCTGCATGGCCAAGCACTTTTTCTTCAAATACCGGATCAAGCATACCCTTCATTGCTGCTTCCACGTCTTCGATTGCATTATAGATAACCTTGTAAAGTCGAACATCAACACCCTCGTGGTCAGCAGTCTGTTTTGCCATCGGGTCCATACGCACATTAAATCCTATAATAATTGCATTTGATGCAGATGCAAGAATAATATCGGATTCGTTAATGGCACCAACTCCACCATGAATGACCTTAACCAGAACCTCCTCGTTGGAAAGCTTGGTAAGAGAATTCTTTACTGCTTCAACCGATCCCTGAACATCTGCCTTAACAATAAGATTTAACTCTTTCATATTGCCGGACTGAATCTGGGAGAAGAGCTGATCAAGCGACATTCTGCTTCTGGTTTCCTCAAGAAGACGATTCTTCTCTTCTGCAATGTAGGTCTCTGCAAATGCCTTTGCATCTTTTTCGGAATCACAGCATACAAAGGTTTCACCTGCCGCCGGAACACTGTTAAGTCCAAGGATTTCCACCGGTGTAGAAGGTGTTGCTTCCTTCACCCTGCGACCCTTGTCATCTACCATGGCACGGATCTTACCATAGCTGCTACCACAGGCAATCGGATCTCCGACATGAAGGGTTCCCTTCTGTACCAGCATGGTTGCTACTGCTCCCCGGCCCTTATCAAGCTGTGCCTCAATCACAAGTCCTCTTGCATTTCTCTTTGGATTTGCTTTCAGTTCAAGGACTTCCGCAGTAAGAAGAACCATTTCCAGAAGATTATCAATACCCTCCTTGGTATGTGCGGAAACAGGACAGAAAATCGTGCTTCCACCCCAATCCTCAGGAATCAGCTCATACTCAGAAAGCTCCTGTTTTACCTTATCGATATTCGCACTTGGTTTATCAATCTTGTTGATCGCAACAATAATTTCAACCCCGGCAGCCTTTGCATGGTTGATTGCTTCCACGGTCTGTGGCATGACACCATCATCTGCAGCAACAACAAGAATAGCAATATCGGTAGAATTTGCACCACGCATACGCATAGCGGTAAATGCTTCATGTCCCGGAGTATCTAAGAAGGTGATATTCTGGTTGTTAATGGAAACCACGGAAGCTCCGATATGCTGTGTAATTCCACCGGCCTCACGGTCTGTTACACGGGTAGAGCGGATGGCATCCAGCAAAGAGGTCTTACCATGATCTACGTGTCCCATTACACATACTACAGGAGGACGGCTCACCATATCTTCCTCATTTTCCTCATCCTCTTTTAACAGCTCTGCGATTACATCCACCTTTTCCTCGGCTTCACAGATATAGTTAAACTCAAGAGCAATTTCCTCAGCCTCTTCGAAAGAAACCTCCTGGTTTACGGTAACCATCTGTCCCTTTAAGAATAGCTTCTTAACAATCGCAGAAGGCTGAAGCTTCATAGCGTCAGCAAGCTCCTTGATGGTAAGCTTCTCCGGAAGCGTGATGGTCTTAATCTCATTCTCATCTTCCTTCGGCTGCTGTGGCTGCTGCTGCGGCTTCTTCTTTCCGCCATGCTTTTCCAGATTTACATAGTTTTCCTGTCTCTTACTTCCGAGCTTATCGTGATCCTGATGACGGTTATTATTCTTTCTGTCATTTCCGCCACGCTCTCTGCTCTCTTTTCCTCTTACCTCTTCAACAGGTGCTGCCTCTTTATTAAAGCGATCCATCTCACGGTCAAAACGGTTACCTTTGCGATCCTGATTTGGACGATCTCCATTGGTTCTTGCCGGTCTGTCACCGTTTCCTCTTCCCTGACGATCTGAAGACTGGAATTTATTATTGGATGGACGATCCTGTTCCTGACGCGGACGCTGCGGTCTGTCTGTGTATTTTGGTCTATCCTGGCGTTCCTGTCTTTCGCCACGGTCATTTCTCACTGGTCTGTCGCCATTTGGACGTTCCTGATTCTGTGGACGTTCCACTCTTGTTTCAGTAGATACAGGAGTATCCTTTTTGGTCTCCATTGCAAAATCATCCACATTATTGGCCGTACGTTCGCTGATTGGACGCATTGCACGCTCTCCAACAGGTCTCGGACGAATGATCTTGTTTTCCGGTCTTGCGGCTACCTGCCCGTTTTCCCGTCTTGGTCCACGGTCCCCTGCGGGTCTTTCTCCCGGACGTCCGCTGTTTGGTCTTCCCTTGCCGTTCCCCTGCTGATTCGGGCGGCGGTTCGGTGCCTGTTTACTATACTGCGCATTAAACACAGCTGTTATACTTGCTTTTTTCTTTGGTCTTGGTGCCTCAGAAGGAGCCTCCCCCTGTCTTACAGGTGCTGTTGGCTTTTCCTGCGGTTTCTTTTCTGCCTGTTTTTCAACTGCCTTTTCCACCGGCTTCTCAACCGGCTTTGGAGCAGCCTTTGTATATTTTTTTCTTACAATATCCTGGGCAGCATCATCGATTCCGCTGGATGCAGCCTTTACTTCATACTCCGTTCCAGCAAGTGTATCAATGATATCCTGTGATTTTATATCTAATTCTTTTGCAAGTTCATGAACTCTCATTTTTGCCATTTATTATTTTTCCTCCATTATTCAGTTTTTGAATCGGCATCAAAACTGGATTTGATTTTCGAAGCAACTGCATTTGCCAGGTTCTCATCGGTAATGGCAAGTGATGCCCGAAATTCTTTTCCAATATGTTTTCCAAGCTCCTCTTTCGTTCCAAAGAAAACAATTGGTGTTTCATAATATTCCGCCATATTGGAAAACATTTTCTTCGTATTATCCGAAGCATCCTCCGCAACGATCACTAAATACGCTCTCATTGTTTTTACTGCTTTTTCCGTTGAAAACTCGCCACTTAAAACCTTACCAGATTTTGCCGCGATCCCAATCATTGATAACGCTCTATTTCGCAAAATTGTCCATCTCCTTTTTTAAAGCTTCAAAAATCTCATCAGGAATCGAGGTCTTAAGGGAGCGCTCTAAGGCTTTTGACTTCATCGCCTTAACAAGGCAGTCCCTATTCGGACAAATATACGCTCCGCGGCCATTTTTTCGGCCTGTCGTATCCAATAATACGTCCTCCTCCGGTGTTTTAATGACACGGATTAAGTCCTTTTTTGATTTTTCTTCCTGACATCCGACGCATTTGCGAAGTGGGATCTTCTTATTAGTCATAACTATTCCTCTTCGTTTGCAGATTCTTCGTACTCGCCGTCCTCATATTCGCCGTCCTCGTACTCTTCCTCTACATACTCATCATCATAATATTCTTCATCCTCGTAGTCATTCTCATAATCAAGGAAATCACCGGCTTCTCTGGCCTGGGTTTCACTCTTGATATCGATCTTGAATCCGGTAAGTCTTGCTGCAAGACGGGCATTCTGTCCTTCCTTTCCGATTGCAAGGGAAAGCTGATAATCCGGAACAACAACCTTAGCTGTCTTTTCATCCGCATCTGCAATTACAGAAATAACCTTAGCCGGACTAAGAGCATTCTGAATTAAGATAGCAGGATTTTCGTCCCAGGTAATAATATCAATCTTCTCTCCACGAAGCTCGGATACGATTGCGTTTACCCGGGCACCGTTCATACCTACACAGGCTCCAACCGGATCTACATCGGGGTCATTAGACCAGACAGCGATCTTTGTTCTGCTTCCTGCTTCACGGGAAATGGACTTGATCTCCACAATTCCTTCACGAACCTCGGAAACCTCGGATTCAAAAAGTCGCTTCACAAGCTCCGGATGGGTTCTTGACACAAGAATCTTTGGCCCCTTTGGAGTGGACTTTACCTCCAAAATATAAACCTTAATACGTTCTGTAGGCTTGAAGGTCTCTCCCTTAATCTGCTCCATTTCCGTAAGAAGTGCATCAGCCTTACCTAAGTTAATGCTCACATTCTTTCCGACATAACGCTGTACAACACCGGTAACCACATCTTTTTCTTTGCTGTTGTATTCATCAAAGATTACCTTTCGCTCTTCTTCGCGAATTTTCTGCAAAATCACATTTTTTGCATTCTGGGTTGCAATACGTCCGAACTCTTTTGACTTTACTTCAATCTGAACAATATCACCCAGTTCATATTTTGTATCAATCATCTGTGCGTTCGGAAGGGAGATTTCTGTAATCGGGTCCTCCACATTTTCAACAACCGTCTTTTCCTGATAGCAATGGAATTCACAGGTTTCCGGATCAATGGAAACCTTCACATTCTCAGATTTTCCAAAGTGATTCTTGCATGCAGTAATCAGAGAGTTCTCGATTGCCTCAAGTAAAGTTTCTTTACTGATGTTTTTCTCCTGCTCTAATATTGTTAACGCTTCTAACAATTCATTGTTCATTTTCCTTTATCCTCCTATTTTGTTTGTTATCTCACGCTAAAAATCAATTGCCTGACGAATCAGTGCTATTTCATTTCTTTGAAAAGCAAGTGTTTCTCCAGCTTCCGTTTCAATGGTTACGGAGTCCTTGTCGTATGCCTTTAAGACACCTTCAAATTCCTTAGAACGGTTAATCATTCGATACGTACGAATCTCAATGTTCTTTCCCATGTTTCTTACAAAATCTTTTTCCTTCTTAAGCGGACGTCCCAGTCCCGGTGAACTGACTTCGAATGTGTAGGAATCCGGGATAAAATCCTCTGCATCGAGAAGGTCATTCATTTCTCTTGCAACATCCTCACAATCATTTACGGTAATTCCGCCTTCCTTGTCGATATAGCATCTTAAGTACCAGATATCTCCTTCCTTTACATACTCGATATCCACAAGCTCAAAATTCATTCGCTCCAAGATTGGTAAGATTAATTTTTCGGTGCGAGCTTCATAATCCGCTGCCTTTGACAAATTCAACACCTCTTTTCTGTTTTTCTTGTCGCTATAACAAAGACGAGATACATTTCCTTATCGCCATAACATAAATTGAGAGAGGAACGAATGCCCTCTCTCAACTACAAGTTACTATGTTACTGTAAATATACTAACACTTACTTTCGTCAAAAGCAAGCGTTTTCCTAAAAATTTACCCACTTTTTTCCGTCTTACATGCAGTCTACATCAATCTGGCACATTTAGGCAAAAAAGTCGAGGATTATATATTCTATATATAGTCTTCATAAATTTAAAAAAAACACTTGCTTTTTGTGATCTCATTTGATATAGTAGTAAACGGTTCGTTGGTCAAGCGGTTAAGACGCCGCCCTCTCACGGCGGAAACACG
>CAMDYX010000033.1 GCA_945910395.1 uncultured Agathobacter sp.
AATACCATTGGCATTACGTTAACAGCGGTTCCCCAAGAATATGGGATATCGTTGTCACGACGATATACGTTTGCACGTGGGTTGTCCCATGAACGGAATACCGCTTCGATAGCGAGCTTTAACTGCTCAACAGGATCTGAAGGGAAGTCTGTTCCTAACTGGTTCTTGTACTCAGCCTTGAACTGCTCTGCTAATTCCTTAAGGTCAGCAGCGGTAAGCTCAACGTCGAACTGAACTCCTCTGTCTGCTTTCATCTTGTCGATAAGCTGCTCGAAATACTTCTTACCAACTTCCATAACTACGTCTGAGAACATCTGGATGAATCTTCTGTAAGAGTCATATACGAATCTCTCAAATGCAGGATCCGGATTTCCAGCGATCATAGCTGCTACTACTTCGTCATTCAGACCAAGATTAAGAATTGTATCCATCATACCAGGCATAGATGCGCGAGCACCGGAACGTACAGATACAAGGAGTGGATTCTTGAGATCGCCGAACTTCTTGCCATTCTCTTTCTCCATCCAAGCTACACCTTCCATAGCCTGAGCCATAATTTCATCGTTAATTTTGCGTCCATCCTCATAATACTGAGTACAAGCCTCTGTTGTGATGGTAAATCCCTGTGGTACCGGAAGACCGATTTCGGTCATCTCAGCAAGGTTTGCACCCTTTCCACCGAGAAGGTTACGCATGGTCATGTTACCTTCTTTGAAGGTATATACCCATTTCTTTGCCATTTGACAATTCCTCCTAAAAATATATTTGCTGGAATGAAGACAAGCTTCATACCATATACTATATTAATGTGCTCTCATCTCTTTTAGAGCGCACATAAATATCATATCATAATTTTTTCAATTGGCAACTATTTTTTCGCTTTTTTGCGTTCAAAAAACGTTGATTTTATGCGCTTTTTCAATGTAAGCGGTTTCATAGTGTTCCTTACTATGTACCGCCCATCTAAATACCCAATGTCTCTAAAAGAGATAGAATTCCTTCTGCATCCACGTCGTTTAAAAGGGTCTGTATTTTTGACAAAAGCTCTCTGTCCTTTTCTTCCGACGCAATCCCATCTGCCTTTGACAGCGTATTTTTGGCTCCTGCAAAATCAAAATCTATCATCTGCTCTTTAATTTTTTCTAATAAAGGAATCAGTTCCTCTTCCTCTTCTGCCTCAAGGGTCACACCTTGCTTTTCAAGATATGTATTTACCTGCTCCACAAATACCTGATATTTTTCCAAAAAGGAAGGAAGCTGTTCCATAATATAGGAAGCATTTTTTTCTTTTCCGGCGGTTTCCAGTTCTTTTGCCGCATCTCCCAGTTCCGTTGCTCCGATATTGTAAAGCTGCCCCTTCATCGCATGAATCAAAATGGTATAATCTTCAAGCTTTCCTTCTGTTGCCAGCCGGTTTACGGATTCCATCTGTTTTTGACCGGAATTCACAATCATGGCAAGGACTTCATGATAATCCTTCTGCTTTCCTCCGCATCGGGCCATTCCAAGGGCCGTGTCCACTCCCGGAAGCTCATTCCACTTTTCTTTAGCATTTTCATACTCCTTTTCCCTAGTAGAATCTGTGTATGAGATTCGCTCCTTTGGAACAAATTGCATGAGCAGACGTTCCAGCTCCTTTACATCGATCGGCTTACTTAAGTACTCATCAAATCCATATCCCATCAGTTCTTCCCGGACTCCGGAGACTGCGTTTGCGGTTAGTGCTATCACTACCGCATGAGGGCCCTCCGGATCAAGCAGACCTATTTCCGACTGTTCATAGTAAGAGCTGAGGCTTCGGATGCGCTTTAGTGCCTCGATGCCATCCATCTTTGGCATCATCTGATCCATCAAAATGATTTCATAGTTTTCTTTCCGGCATGCTTCGATTGCTTCTTCCCCACTAAGTACGCCGTCTGCTTCTACTCCATAGCACTCCAGCAGCTTCTGTGCGACTCTTAGGTTCACCGGATTATCATCCACCGCAAGCACCTTTAAATGATCAATCTTCATCTCTCCAATTGCAGATTCCAGATGCGTCTCTTTCGTTCTGGTACTTAAGGCTCCCATTGGGGTATCATCAACAATCGGATAGGAGAATTCAACAATAAAGCAGCTTCCTTTTCCGTATTCGCTCTCCACCCGGATACTTCCCTGCATCAGTTCCACATATCCCTTTACAATTGCAAGCCCAAGTCCCGTTCCTTCCGTTCCCCGGTTGATTTTTTTATCCATCTGGGAAAACTTGTCAAATATCATCGGAAGCTCATCCTCTTTGATACCGATTCCGGTATCTTTGATATCATAGCGGATGGTTGCGAGGTCTTTTGTTTTCTTTTCCACCGACACACCAAAGGATACCGTTCCCTCGTTGGTGTATTTTACTGCATTGTTCAGAATATTGATCAAAACCCCACGGATTTTTGTTTCATCCCCAAATAGTGTTTTCGGGATATTCGGATCTATGTTTGTTTCAAACCGCAAATTTTTTCCGGCAGCAAGCGGTTCTATCATCTGGCATACCGTTCCAAGCAACTTGGAGATTTGAAAATCCGTGGAGATCAGCTCCATCTTGCCAGATTCAATTTTGGAAATATCCAGAACATCATTTATAATGTCCAGAAGATTTCCTGCGGAACTGTTGACATGCTCCACATATTCATATGCCTCATCTGACAGTTTTTCTTTTAAAAGAAGCTCTGAAAATCCGATAACTGCATTCATTGGGGTTCGAATCTCATGAGACATATTGGCCAGAAATAGACTTTTTGCCCGGTTTGCATTTTCTGCCTCTATCCGTGCTTCTTCTAATGCCTTCATCGCCTTGATACGCTCTGTCTGATCCGTTACCACAAGAATAAAACCAATCACATCTCCATAGCTATCCCGAATCTTATTTACTGTAAAATTGCAGTATAGATGCTTTACTTTACACTTTGTCTCGATTGTCTGCTTATTTCCCTCAAATTGAAAGACACGTCTTTCTTCCACTTCAAACAAATCAGCAACCGATAATCCCTTTTCAACAATCTGGTTATGATTATATGCAAAAAAATCATCTGCCGCTTCATTGACAATCTGTATTCGTTTGTTTACATCATACACAAGCACCGGTGAGGATAAGGAATAATACACGAACTCTGACATATTTGGAATCGTAATCCTTGAGTGTCCAATCTTAAATACGGCATATTCCAACACCAATAAACCTAAGAACTGGGTGATCGTACTTCCCGGAATCGCCCCATGCCCCAAAAGGGGAAAAACCGTATCAAGAATCATTCCTACAAATATCAGAATCTCTGTGATTAGAAAATATCGTCCGAAGGCTCTTAATCGATGCGTCGGTGATTTTCTGATCATATATATGGAAATTGCAAACATGTTTGCTCCAACGATGAGGACATAGAGCGTATAAATATTATTAGCCAATCCGGGTTTGAACTGATATGTCATTCCCATATCACTCATGTAATAGGTTACTTCATCCGGTAAAATGGTAAGAAAATACACTCCGATTCCGGTAAGGGAAAATCCTATCATCACATTTCGGACACAGGCTTTGATTTCAGAAATATATCCAATCAGAATCTGTGCGGTAATCAGGTACAGAAATACGCCGATCATTCCCACACTTCTGCAATAGTATGCAATCGTAACGTTGTTTTGCAGAAACAGTACTCCAAAGCCATAACTCCAGATGGAGCTGGCTACTGCAAAAAATGCTATGAATTTATTTACATAAAACTTGCGGTCAAAAAACAACAGTCCCTGTATCGCCAAATAGGATGCAATTGTTCCACTTGCAAGTATGATGGTCGCAAACACATGGTTCATGATATATTCCTCAATATATAGTCCCAAAATACCCTATATTATTTGTTCCACCAAAAGGTGGATTTCGTGTCAAATTAATTCCACGTTATGGTTACATTTCCGTGAATCGGAGTAGAAAAATCATAATTCCATTTACCAGTAGCTTCCGGAGCCAGCTTCGGTGCTACTGCCAGTTGTCCGTCCTGCACTGTCTGGGTTCCAAACACCTTTTCCCCATACATAAATGTTACCGTGTAGGTAATCGTAGGGTCTGAAGAGTTTCCGGGATCAGAACCGGCACCTTCTGAGGAAGAGGGTTGCTCATTTTCTGATGTCGTGGAAATGTTTTCCTTCACCGGAAGTTCTTCCGGTGTTTCTTCTACCGTTTGCTCTGCTTCACTATTTGTCTGCTCTTTCTTCGTTTCTGCAATATTCGTAGCCTCTTCCTCTGCGATTACCTCCGCTTCTTCTGCGGTCACGTCCTCCGTTTCGCTTTCCTCTTCCGTGGATGGCTCCTCATTTTCCTCTATCTCCTCGTTCAAAACCTCTGCTTCTTTTATTTCTACTATCAGCTGTTGGATTGTTTCCGTGGTAATTCCGGGCAATTCTCTTCGTTCTTCGGAAATTTCCTGCAAAAATTCCAGAACCGTTACCGGAGTCTGTCGATAGTCAATCTCCTGGGGCATCACCACATACTCCGTGATTTCTTCACTCATGCGGATAAGAGTCTCGGTTCCCCCCTCAATAAAAAGCACTTCCTCCTGCCTGGTTCCATCCGGAAGTATCAGACTGCTGCCTACGCTTCCCTCAAAGGTACTTACCTTGGTGAGTACTTCACCAGCCTCGTCAAACATCACCTCCACACGGAATACGGTTCCTCGCACTGCCATGACAGAGTTTGGTGTTGACACGTTATACGTGGAATTTTCACTAAGCGGATTTTGAATTTCGTTGGTGATTGCCCCCTGCTCCAAATGAATGGAGGTCTTAGAATCCGCACTGTTTCCCTCGGCAACGATGGAAAGAATGGAATTTTCCTCCACCAGAATATACTTATCCTCATCCAGCTTCAGACGCATGGTACTGTCCGCTCCCACAAAAATGCGATCCCCGGAATCCAGATACAGATTTTCCACAGCATTCACTTCTCCGATAGTCTCCCGTTGAATGGTTGCCGTACCATTTAGTTCATAAATTCGAATAGATCGATAAGCCTCCTCTTTCTGTCCAAAAAATATCACGCCCATAATAGCCGCTACAACAATTACTACCACAGCCGAAGCTACTAATCCGATCTGTTTGGTCGAAAGCTTTTTCTTCATAACACACTCCGTATTTTTCCTATGACATTATCGCCTTTGGAACCCATAGTTCCCACTCTCAGTGACATAAAAGCTCTGTTCACCAGAATAAACCGTATTATCACCGGTTACCGTCCAGCTGCCTTTGCCCAATTCGTATTTCGTTTCATTGTTTAAATTGAAGTTTCCGGACACACTAGACACTACTCCTTTGTCTTGAGTAACACTGTTCATTCCATCCAATGTTTCGCAGCTTGCTGTCCAAACCGCACGTAAGATTGTATTCCCTTCCAGACTGTTCTGTGCCAAATATTCCGCAGAAGAAGCATAAACACGATTGTTGCTATCTATCCAGTGCTGGAAGGTATAAGTATTTCCTGCCGGGATTTTGGTTGTATCCACAGTCGGTATCTCATTGGCATCACTATTGACTTCTATTGTTCCGTCCTTTTTTACAATAGGACTGATGGATAAGAAATCTGCAAGATTTGCTTCTTGCTTTTTTTCGTATGTTTCCAAACTAGAACGACGGGTATTAAACATTAGCAGCGCTCCCGGGACCACGGATACATTATCCGCGGTAAATACCGCATTCTCACCATTATCGCAGAGAGAATTGTTTGTCAGCATAGATCTGCTTGCAATAATCCCATCAAAAGGTCCGCCTCCGTAATATGTACTGTAATCCCATGTCTTTCCCGGGGTTAGCATCCTTGCAATTCTGCCGTTGTAGGTTCCGCCAGATATGGACACATTGGCATCAGACATATTTGCTCCGATTACCAAAGTACTTCCGGAGTTGGCATTTAACGTAAAGGTTCCACCAGTCACAGTAAACACATTATTGGCTCCATCTATCTCACACACATATGCATATGAGGAAGAATTCGTTGCCGAAAGTGTTCCTCCTTGGATTGTCAGTTCACTCCCACTGCTTGCTGAAGGCATGTAAATAACTCTACTGGTGCTATCCAGCTGCGGGTCTCCATTACTTCCTCCCGTAATGGTTACCTCACATGAGCTTCCAATATTTAGTGCAGAATAAGCACCGGTCAAATGTCCTCCATCTATATATAACTTCGAATTGGAGCCTGCATTCACCGCAGTATAGGTTCCAGCCTTGATTTTCCCACCATTTATGTTCAGAATTCCGTTGGTTACCTCAATCGTTCCCACGGAACTTGCATTACTGGTTATGGTTCCTCCTGTGCTGCTATCAGTAATGGTTAATGTGCCACTGGTCAATTTCAGTACTCCGGAGTTGTTTCCTCCGGATAATGTACAACCATTTAAATCAATTGTCAGACTTCCTGATTTCTCCCAAGTATAAAGCTTTGTTAACGTAATATCCTTCCCTAATTTTATATTCACATCATCCGCACTTTTTAAAGCACTATCCCATTCTGATTCATCCGAAACTCCAGTAGCCGCTTCCACCTCAAAAGGACCGGACAACATCCAGCCTGCAAGCATCGCCATCATCAGCAATCCCGCAAGCATCGATAATCCATGCTGTTTGGTTCTTTTTCTCATCTCTGTTCCTCCTTCAGTGCTTCCTCAAACCAGCCCACCAATTGGACGTCCAGTTTTCCTTCCTCTGCCATATTTTTCAAAATCGCAAAAGCCCGCTCCGACGACATCGGCTCCTTATAAGGCCGGTCCGTGGAAGTCATGGCATCGTATATATCCGTAATCGTGAGAATTCTGGTCTCCAAATCGATTTCGTCACCCTTCCGATGATACGGATACCCTGATCCGTCCAGATACTCATGATGCTCTGATGCCCACTTTGGAACAATGGAATAATTTTTGTGGAAATGCACCTTCTCCAGAATCTTCTCCGTCATTATCGTGTGACTCTCCATCTGCCTGCGGTCCTCTTCCGTAAGCGTCCCTTTACGGATACTTAAGCAGTCTGCTTCCCGCTTTGACAGATAAGGGATTATGGTTCCATCCGCTTTCTCGTACTGCTTTTTCGCCAGCTGCTGTACATAGGAAAAATCATCATCCATCAGGTAATCCACCTTGTCGATTCTGCGGATAAAATCCAGATCGCTTTTTAGTTCTGTGGTTTTTTGCTTGTATTCATTTTCCGTAATCCGTCCACGCAGCATATCAATTTCATAATAGGAAGTCAGCAGTTCAAATCGATTTTCAACCTGCGAAAAATCATTATCCAACCGCGTAGCCCGGTTCATAATCCGAAGAGGGATAATGATTTTTCCAATATCATGAAGCAGTGCTGCAAGAAGTAACTTCTCCTTGCCCTCTTCGTCAAAATATTTCTCGCACAATCCTGCCTCATGCTGCTTGTTCATATAATCTGCCAGAATGCCGGAATACTCCGCAACCTTTCGGGTGTGGGCACCATTGTAAGGAGTGCGCTCATCCACCGCTGTAGCAAACGCCTCCACAAAAGAGCGCAGCTGCTGTTTCAACTCCCTGGTATGGGAGAGATTGGTCAGTTCAATAGCCGCCATGGAGCTTAAGGAATGCACGATAATATCATAAGAATTGTCAAAAGCTACAATATTGCCATTCTCATCCATGGCATTGATCAGCTGCATAACACCCAGCAATTCATTGTCGTTATTTTCCAGAGGAATCACCAGCATGGATTTCGTATGATAGCCGGTTAAGGCATCATATTTTTCAGGGCCGGAAAAATCAAAATCTCCGCTCGCATACACATCCGGAATGTTTATGATTTTTCGGTGAATAGCGGAAAAAGCACACACATTTTCCTCCTCCATAGGTACCGGTGGCAAATCGGTGATAGGTTCACCGTCCACGCCCCTGCTTACCCCCATGGAAATGGTCTTCATAATGCTAAAATTCAAGTGATTGTCTTCCAGCATATACAAAGTTCCTGCATCACAGTGGGTGATTTCCATGCTCTTTTCCAGGATTGCCTCCAACAATTTATTTGGATTTTTCTCTGTAGACAATCCGATTCCTATGCTCAGTATTCGCTTAAAGTCCTCATATTGTAATTTCATTATAAGAAGCCTTTCTCTTTATTCTTTCGTTTGGGAACCGCTGTCCCGCTTCACATCATCCACCTGATAGGTGAACACACCTTTGCTTTTTCCTTTTAGCGGAATTTCCCCAATCGGTGTCACTTCCACCCGATCCTTTACCGCCTGATATACTTCTTCACTGATCAAAATCTGTCCGCGCTTTGCATTGCTTTCCAATCTGGCCGCCGTGTTCACCGTATCTCCAATCGCTGTGTAATCCATCCGGAAATCACATCCTATATTTCCTACAACCGCGTTTCCGCAATTGACTCCGATTCCAAACGCAACGCTTTGTCCAAATCGCTTTTTGCACTTTTCTTCGATTTCCGCCGCGCCCAGCTTCATATCCCAGGCTGCACAGACAGCCTTAAACACATAGTCCTCCAGATCAAAGGGAGCATTGAACACTGCCATCGTTGCATCGCCCACAAATTTATCCAAGGTGCCTTTGTTATCAAAAATGGATTTTGCAGTAAGACTTAGATATTCATTTAAAATCTCCACTACCTGCTCCGGCGGAATATTCTCCGACATAGTGGTAAACCCGCGAATATCCACGAACAAAACCGCCACATGGCGATTCTCGCCTCCAAGCACCATCTCAAAATTCTTATCCTTGCTGATTTTGTCCACAACCTGAGGTGCTACATATTGCTTGAATGCATCCACAACCCGGCGTCTGCGGAGTCGCTCCTCCACATATCCGCGAATGAGCTGCACCAGATAAATCAAAATCAAAACAATCGGGAGCACCAGCACCGGCAGAATCCATCCCTGCTGATACAAGACTTTATTTAAAATCACGTTTCCCGCCAAAAGACCGCAAAGCACCAGCGTAGATAAACGAATCTTCCGTTTTTCCGTCAAGAGGAAAAAGCCGCCGCAAATCAAACCGGCAACCAGCGCATATCCCCATCTTGATACCGGAAGCTGTGTTTTTTCCTCCAAAAATGCCTGGATCAGATTGGCGTGAATTTCCACTCCGTACATTTCCTGATGATGGGTAATGGCAGGCTTAAAGGAATCCTGCATGCCCACGGCATAGGCCCCGACCAGAACAATAGCATCCTTGAAAATCCGCGGATCCACCCGATCTTCCAGTACATCTGACATGGAGATCATGGTGTAGCTTCCCGGTTTTCCTGCATAGGAAAAGTAAAAGAGATTTCCCACACCATAGGTCTGTGGGAAATACTCTTTCTCCCCATTGGACTGCATGTACTGCCTATAAATCTGAAACGCAAGACTGTAATAGACCTCGCCCTCATAGTCGATTTGTGCCATAGCCTGACGCACGTATCCATCCTGATCGATGGTAGTATTTGCAAACCCAACAGCGGTACTCTCCTTAAGGGCCGGGTAAGGGTCAATCACATAATCCGTATAGTAGGGATTATAGGTTACCTTTCCATTTGAATCCTGCTGTGGCTGTTCCTTAAAAGAAAAGGAAGAAGCAACCACCACATTGCCGGCTTGTTTGCACATATCTGCAAAATACTGATCCTTTTGCTCATCGTTGTTTTCACTGTAAATCACATCGAATCCGATTACAGCAGGTCTTGCATCCGGGTCCTGATTTAGCTTTTCCACCAGTTGTCCGGGCATTTCCCGATCCCATCCGGAGATTTTCCCATACTCCTGCAGGGTCTTATCATCGATTCCGATGATGTAAATGTTCTTGTTCACGGCAGTCTGGTTCTGATTGAGAATATCCGTCATGGAATTCTCCCATATACTGAGTTTATTGGAATAAGACACCAACGCAGTAAGCAAAGCTATACCGATTGCAATTGCCCATCTTTTGAGTTTTTCCCTTTTTTTCATGCACCTTCTCCTGCCGGATTTTTAGATTTTACATTTCATTATATCGTGACAAAACCGGTCACGATCAAAATTCGCCGCTCCTCAATCATGCAAGCATGTTGACTCGCTTGCGCTCATTATATCATGATGCGTGGGAAAATCCAACGTTTCTTAGGAAAAATATAGTCCCAATGTCCTATAAAGTTATAAAAGAGAAAGACCACATGGCCTGCAACAGTCCATGTGGTCTTTCTTCTTTTTAGTCTTCTACTTCTATTTCTTTAATATTAAATTCATTTCCCCGAAGCAGATAGGTATGCTCGCTTCCGCAGTGCGGACAGATTTTCGCAAATTCTACCGTCGGGTACTCATTCTGGCAATCCTCACAAAAAGAGACCGCATTTAGTCTTTCGATTTTCAGCTCCGCTTCTTCCATGATCGGTTCTTTTTTTCTTGCCCAGTTCCAGCAGTCCACCAGATACTCCGGGATAACTGCCGAGACTTCTCCCAGCTCAATAGTGACTGCCGAAACTCTTTTCACATCATTTTCCTCAGCCACTTTTTTCACATCCTTAATTACATAAAATACAACACCAAGCTCGTGCATCTCTTTTCCTGCTTTCTATTACGGTTCCTTTTCAATCTATTTCTTGTGGATCAGGATTTTTCCTGCTCTCTTTAGCTGATAAGGAATGATTGCTTTAAACTTATCTTCCGCCACTACCATCTTTGAGCATTCCGGATGATCACGGTGAAGCGTGATGGCATCAAAAGCACATTTGGTGGTACATACGCCGCAACCGATACACTTATTCGGATCAACAATAGTCGCTCCGCAACCGAGACAGCGTGCGGTCTCAATCTTGACCTGCTCCTCGGTAAATGTCTTGTGGGCATCCCTAAACGACTTAGCCGGGATAGTCTCATCGATTCCTTCTTCCTGACGTGAGGAGTTGTCATAACTTAGAACAGAAATATTATTCTTATCTAACTCATTGAATTCCCAGCGGTTACGTCCAATCTTCATATGTCCGTTATGTACGTAGCGATGCAGAGATTCTGCGGCAATTTTTCCTGCTGCGATTGCATCAATTGCGAATTTCGGTCCGGTATATACATCTCCGCCTACGAATACATCCGGCTGCGTAGTCTGGTAAGTCACCTTATCTGCCACGATGGCAGGTCCGTTAAATTCTACCTTTTCATTCTTTAATAGATCACCCCATACAGAGGCCTGACCAACCGCAAAAATAACCCTGTCACACTCGATAGTGATGGTCTCATTTTCATCATAGGTTGGGGCAAAACGACCTTCTGCGTTCTTTACCGAGGTACATTTCTTAAATACGATTTCGGTAACTTTTCCGTTTTCGGTAAGCACCTCCTTTGGTCCCCATCCACACTTGATGATAACGCCGTCTTCCCCTGCTTCTGCAATCTCTTCCACAGATGCTGGCATTTCTTTCTCAGACTCAAGGCAAAGCTGGGTAACTAAAACTGCACCGTTTCTTGCGGATACTCTTGCTGCGTCGATGGCTACGTTTCCACCGCCGACTACAACAACACGGCCGGTATATTCCTTATCTCCGCAATTCGCCTCATGTAAGTAATCAATCGCGGTAAAGGTTCCCTCAGCATCATCGTTTGGCACTCCCGGGCGACGTCCTGCGCTGCATCCGATGGCAATGTAGAAGGCTTTGTATCCTTCTGCACGAAGAGCGTCAAGTGTCACATCTTTACCAACTTCCACGCCGGTCTTAATTTCAACGCCCATTGCCCTCATCACATCAATTTCAGCCTCAATGACATCCTTCTCCAACTTATAGGAAGGAATGCCATAGCGAAGCATACCACCGGCCTCTTCATTTTTCTCAAATACGGTTGGACGATAGCCTTTCTCCGCCAGATAAAAGGCTGCGGAAAGACCTGCCGGGCCTCCTCCAATGATGGCAATTTTTTCATCAAAATGATCCATATGAATGCTTGCAGGAATTACAGTTGGCGGAATATATCTTGTCTCAGCCTTAAGATCCTGCTCAGCGATAAACTTCTTAACTGCATCGATGGCGATTGCCTGGTCGATGGTTCCACGTGTACAGGCATCCTCACAGCGTCTGTTACATACACGTCCGCAGACTGCCGGGAACGGATTCTGCTTCTTGATAAGAGCAAGTGCATCCTGGTATCTTCCCTGAGAGGCAAGCTTTAAATATCCCTGCACCGCGATATGGGCAGGACATGCGGTTTTGCATGGAGCTGTACCACTCTTATGGGAGTTGATCCGGTTATTATCACGATAATTGAAATCCCATTTATCCTTACCCCATTTTGTTGCATCCGGCAGTTCCTGTCTTGGATACTGGATTTCTTTTCCTTCTTTGTCACAAAGCTTCTGTCCGAGTCTGGTTGCTCCGGCCGGGCAGTACTCTACACATCGTCCGCAGGCTACGCACTTTTCCTTGTCAACGTGTGCAACATATGCGGAACGTGACATATTCGGCGTATTGAATAGCTGGGAGGTACGAAGTGCATTACAGATTTCTACATTACAGTTACAGATACCAAAAATCTTATTTTCTCCATCGATGTTAGTAATCTGATGTACAAATCCATTCTCTTCTGCTCTCTGCAAAATAGCAAGCGCTTCTTCCTTTGTGATATCGTGGCCCTTGCCGGTTTCACGACAATAATCCGCAAAATCGCCGACACCGATACACCATCCGAAATCGTCATCTGCACAACCGTCTCCGAGGACTTTTCTGGATGCACGGCAGGAGCAGCGTCCTACACCAATCTTTCCTTCATACTTGCTCAGCCAGTAGGATAACTTCTCAATATCAATCGCTTCATTTTCCATAGAGATTGCTTTCTCTACCGGAATAACATGCATACCGATTCCCGCACCTCCCGGAGGTACCATCTGGGTAATTCCGGCAAGCGGAATATAGGTCATGCGCTCGAAGAAGGACGCTACATCCGGATGATCCCTTAGACGAGGATTGCTTCCGTCCGGGAGCTCTTCCATGTTAAAAAGCTCCGCCGAGCCCGGAACAAACATTGGAAGAATGTATCTTCTCTCGGACTGTGGAGCCGTACGTCCGTTGTGATCATAATGATATCCGTAATCATACTCCAGAAGCCCAATATAACTCATTTCATCCAGAAGCTTTTGGAATCCATCCTTTCCTAGCTTTTCCACCTTATCCTGATTCATCTTACAAAGCTCATCAAAGGTATAATGAGCTCTTTTTTTCATGGTAAGACCAACCTCAGCCATCTCCTCGGTGATGATTTCTGCAAGACCCCAGTATTCAGGATCTTCCACCTTGACGCCACCGATCATATGAGCTGCAACGTCTGTAATCTTCTTACCGAGTTTGATGATTTTCTCACTTGGTGCTTTATCATTTTTATGATTTGCCGCCCATGTGTTATAGTCTTCAAAATTCGTGTACTTATCTTCTGCCATCTTATACTCCCTCTCTCTTTAAAATGTACTTTTATTTTACCATAGATGTATCCAAAACACATCCATTTACTTTGCAAAGTGCAATTCTCTAAGTCCTTCCACCTCGTCACATACCGGTTTCAAGTTGCACACGTCACAATCCATCTTCACATCCCTTAGCATATGGTCAATGGTCTTCGTGATGCTCTCACTTCCTGCAAGAAGCTGTTCAAATTCTTTATAGTTAAACGCCGGATCCGTGACATAAATGATTTTTACCGCTTCTACTGCTGCCTGCTCATGAAATGCCTCGATCATTCTGCTTCCCACTTTAGAAAAATCGATTCCTTTTCTCAAAGCCTCCTTCGAAATGCGAACACTCTCTTTGTTCTTTGAAGCAGACACCCGCATCATAAAGCCCTCCGGATAGAAATGATATCTGACATATTCCATCTTGCGAATGGCATTATAAAGCGCATTGCCTTCTCCCATCTCTTCTGATCTGACTCGAACCAGGGTACATCGTACGTATGGATGGTCTGCCGTCATTTCATTCAAATCACATCCACATACAACAACCTCGTCATCTTGCACCAGTTCCTTATTATCGGTTAAAATGGTTGCTCCAAATCCCGGTTTTAAATCTGCACCAAGCTCATAAGCCATATCCCCCCGAAGAATCAGGCTCCGGTCAGAAATGAGTGGCCAGTCGGCAGAATCTGCATTTACCGAATAAGGATTACATTCTCCTGTAAGCTTTAGAATCTTTTCAATAATTTCATCATATAACTTCATAATTACAAGTGCTTATCTCTCTTAATCTTGTCATAGTGCTTTAAAAACAATGGTTCAAGTGCTGCTAAAAGCTTCATATCCAGATTGAAAAAATATACGATAAAAGTCAATACAAAAAAACATACTACAATAATTGCTATTATGAGTAATACATGTAAAAGCGTTGCCATTTCCTACCTCCTTAGGCTTTAGCCATTCCTTTTTGACGGGCAAATTCTGCTGCACCAAGAGCTCCCATCAGCTGGGGATCAATGGGAAGGTTTATCACCTTAAGGTTTAGTACCTTCTCAATTGCCTCCTTTAATCCCTCGTTTTTCGCGCATCCGCCGGTAAGGGTGATGGAATCAACAGCACCTGCTTTCTTTGACATTACAAAGCATCTTTTTGCAACAGAAAGCTCAATACCTGCCGCAATCTCATCCATTGGTTTTCCCTCTCCAACAAGAGAAATCACCTCCGACTCTGCAAATACGGTGCACTGCGCTGTAATCGGAATTACATTCTTTGCTTTAAGGGAAAGCTTGGAAAACTCCGAAAGATCCATCTCAAAGGCCTTTGCCATGGCTTCAAAGAAGCGGCCGGTTCCCGCTGCGCATTTGTCATTCATTGCAAAGTTTAAAACCGTTCCATCCCTGTCAATGGCGATGCCTTTAACATCCTGCCCGCCGATGTCAATAATTGCCTTTACCGAAGGATCTGCCACATGCACGCCCATGGCATGGCAGCTGATTTCTGAAATATTCTCATCTGCAAAGGGAACCTTATTTCGACCATATCCGGTACCTACGAGATATGCCAGATCCTCGGGTCCCTTCAATCCTTCTACCTGTTCTATGGCAAGCTTTAAGGATTCCTCGCAGCTTAATACTGCGTTGATCCGGCTTTTCAGTGTTACATCAGCCACCATTTTCCCGGTCTCATCAATGATTACACATTTTGTATATGTACTGCCTGAATCACAGCCACCAAAATATCTCATTTACTTATTCTCCTCTTATTTCTATATTATCTACACTATCTTTTCATTCCTTTTGAAATACAATTACCAGGAATTCTCATCCGGCAGTATCTCAAGAGATGGATCAATCGGCTCCTCTCTCAATACCGATCTCATGTATCTGTTTACCTGATCCCGCACTCCCTGTCTTGACACAATACGCGGATCAAACAGATCGTGATTTACCCACATAAGCCTGATTCCACGCTCTCTTGCTTTTTCCTCAAACTGTCCATGCATACCATCCAAGGCCTTACAGCTCATATGCTCCCAGAGGATAACCATATCTGCATGGAACTCTTCGCAATACTCCCAAAGCTCATCTAACAGAACCTTATATCCACCATGGGTACGGTTTCTCATGATCATGTTTTCTGTTAACCAGGCAATATCATAAATGGCCTGTTCTCTGTTTTCCGGTGTATCCTCCTCTGCAATCATTTTTGTGGATACCATGGAAAGCATATCGGTAAGTGGAACAATTCCCCAGCAGTTTAATAACCAGACAAGAAAATCCATGTAGTAGTGAGACTGAACACCCCATATAATTGCGCGGTGTCTGTATTCCTTTGCAGCCCGCTTCTTTGCTTTATATGCCTGCTCTGCCAGCGCTGAGATTTTCCGGTCCGTCTCCACAAATGCAGGTATCTTTCCACAGATTGCCATGTAGTTCGTCTCCGTATAAAGAGCCAGATTGGAGCCAAACACCTGGGGATAATCGGTCTTGTTCATATCGAGCCAGTCCATGCGGTGTCTTGTGGATTCATTCACACGCTTTGCACATTCAAAGTAATATTTCCAATCCCATTTCTCTCCTGTGTGCTTTTCGATAAATGCAATGGCATTTCGAACCTCCTGTGCTGCATAATCCTGCACATCATCCTCTTTATGGCGAAGTGGTGCTGCTAACTGAAATACCGGAATTCCATCCTCCAGCTCAAGTCTTTTAGAAATAACACCATTTCCCATAAGTGAACCATCACAGGTGGTATTACATTGTACTGCACAGGCGCCAAGCACCGGATAATCGTCATCAATGGAAACTCCCGCCTCTGCCTCAGGCATTGGGCATACATCTCCCGGAAGTCCATATTCCTGCGCAACATCAATATAGTGAAGGGCGGCATTTTGATTCAAAAGCACAGATACATAGGTTGCCGGGGTCTCCCGGCTAAGTCCTTTTACTGTTGGAAATCCCATGAGAATTGCTGTCATCTCATTTTCATCCACTAGACAGACCTTTTTGGAAAACTCCGTATCATTACCAAGTCTTCTGTCTCCCCGGAACAGATTATCCAATAGCTTTGCGACATCCTCGATAATCAGATCCTGCTCTAGATGACAAATCCTAAGATATTCTCCCCGAAGTCCCTGTGTATGACGGTCAACCATCATGGGAACAGCAAAATAGTTTACCATCCATCGGTAACGGAATAATCCTTTGATGTTTCGCGGTTTTATAAGAAACAGTGTCAGTGTTTTCATGATCCAAAGCCATCTGGTGTAATCATACCAGGTGTCCTTGATTCCACGCCACTCCCGGCGCCTTCGCACCTTTCCATGGGAGTACAAATCGCCCAAACGGTCTTTTCCGATTTCTTTTGCCATTACTTTCTTCCTCCCTGGATTTTTTTAATTTCAATGCTCTCAACAAAAGCCTGCACACGAGTGCGCATCTGACCGGAATTCCCAATGGAGTATGGCCGGTCAACCGCAAGTACCGGATACTTGTAATCATCACGGAGCACCACTGTTCCAACCATTCTCTCATATGCCCAGGGATCACAGAATTTTACCTGTTCATAAATCACTCCATCCGCATGGTATTCCTTAGCAAGATCAGCCACATATTTTCGGCGGGCCTGAATCTTTTCCTGGTTCATATACCTTGGGCATTGACCGCGGTACATATACTGACGGCAGATCTGCGTAAGCACATCCTCCTCATCATTCAGTATGATTTCATCTCTCCCCGGAAAAGACCCCAGACAGAAGCGATCCGCACACACATATGCCCCGGAATCCTCTACCAGCTTAATGACATCTACATCGTCTACCTCCGAGCCGACAAATACAACTCTTGCACGATATTTATTTTTTTCATCCGGTTCCCTTGTCTTTATTTCCTCTAATGTTTCTCTTAACTTATCGATTAGCAGATACTTTGGAGCAACGTAGGTTACCATTGTAATAATGTGAAATTCATATCCGGTGATGCGTGGATTTTCTTCTTTTCGATATTCACCGATTTGGCGAATCAGCCGACAGACTTCGTTGTGCTCGGCAACTGCTTTTCGAAGCGCTTCGTCGGAGATATCAATTCCATAAGTTTCTTTTAACGGAGTTAATATGTGGTTCTTACATTGAAGCACGTAGAGATTTTGTCCGTTGTCATCCGCTTTCATGGGAATCTCCATGTACTGATAAAAGAACTTCTCATTGTTCTTCCCCATGGTTTTAAGAAGCTCCATATTCTCCACACAGCGGTTCATCATGGTACAGCCATCCGGAGTAATGATACAATCTGTAAAATTATATCCCCCTTCAATGGCTCTTTCCAGCAGTGCTCTGGAATACTCACATAAAAAGCTTGTCATATAGTATGTAGCCATCTCCATGGAACCGGTCTTCGGTGCGCGAAGGCGGACCGAAAAAGTTCCCGGAAGATTTAAAAGCGGCTCCGGGACGTTCTCGCATACCGTTGCTACACACTTCTTCCCCTCTTCTTTGGCTTTTCGCACCAATTCATTGTTCGCATCCTCGAGAAGCTTCTCAAAGTAGTACAGATGCTTTAAATCCTTCATAACTTCTCCCCTTCTTTTTATATCTCTTCTTTTTATTCTACGTTACTTTTCAAGAATTCCCATTTTTATCATTGCTTCCTTTACTCCAATTACAATCGAAGAATCTGCAGCCAAATAGAAAATATTTTCTCCCTTTAAGTCGTACTCTGCAAGGGATGCATCGGATGGAATATACGTAAGAACCGGTATTTCTCCTGTATCCATTGCATTCTTAATCGAATCAGGTACCACACCATTTTCAGATGGTATACGGTTTGCAATTGCTCCTGCTTTTTCATACATCACAAGCTCATCTGCCACAGACTTGATCGTCTGAATTACCTGTGTACCCTTCTTACTGGAATCTGTCACCAGAAAAAGATGGGTTACTTTTTCCATTACCCGTCGGTTGATCTGTTCAATTCCCGCTTCTCCATCGATCACCACATAATCAAAATTGTCCGACAAGATGCCGATTACTTCTTTTAAATAAGAATTAATTTTACAATAGCATCCCGCTGCCTCCGGACGTCCCACCGCAATAAAGGAAAAACCGTCCGTCTCCACCAGGGCATCAAAAATGCGGTATCTGGCTTCTCCCAGTAGTTCCACCGCTGCCTTAGAATTTCCATCCTCTACTGTTTGGATAACTTCTTTACGAATATCATCAATCGTTGTCCCAACATCAATTCCAAGTGCAGTCGATAACCCTACTGCCGGGTCCGCATCAATGGCAAGTATCTTCTTATCCGGATAGGCCTCGGTTAGTAACCGGACCATATTTGCCGCAACTGAAGTCTTGCCGACGCCGCCCTTACCAGCTACCGCAAGTATCTTAGTTCCCATTATGAAATTCCTCCCTCTTATATTATACTCTCCCAAGCGTATCCCCATCGCTTACATAAAATTATAGCATTTTCAGGTATTAGGGGATATTGTGAAAAAAGTTTAAAAATCCACCTTCTTTTTTGTATATTTCGTCTCAATTCTTAGAATACGAGAAATCCTTTTGGTTCTTATGCATAAAACATAAGATTTTCCTAGAAACTAAGAATCAAAGGATAATTTTATGAGAAACGACATTATCGGTGAAGTATTAAAAAAGTATCGAAAAGCAAATGGTCTGGAAGTGCATGATGTAGCAATTTTATTAAAAGAGCGCTATGGGCTTGATATTGCCGATAAGACCATCTATGGCTGGGAAAGCAATCAGGCACATCCTGTTACCGATACCTTTGTTGTTTTATGCGAAATGTATCATATTGCGGATGTCGGTAAAGAATTCTCCACAAACTCCACCCCAATCAGTTCCATTGTAACTATAGATGAGTTCGAGCTGCTTTCCTCCTACCGCGAACTGCCAAAAGCCATGCAGGGAAAGATTTTGCAGACTGTGCAGGAAAAAAGTGAGCAGTTCAAGCGTCGGAAAAGCAAAAAAGGTACTGCAAAATAGTTTTTTATCTCCCCTTTTAGAATTGTGTTCCTGAATGAATTTGCATATTTGAATCAGAAGCAAAATTCATTCTTAGGAACACGATTCCGAGAGGGGAGTTTTTATCTTATATTTGGGTGAAGGAGCATTTTTTTCTTCTCTGACACCCAAAACCTCCATCACTTTTCTCTTTTTTGGGTGTACCAACAGTTTTTTCTTCTCTGACACCCAAAACCTCTACTATTTTGCTCTATTTTGGGTGTACAGACAGTTTTTCCTTCTCTCACACCCAAAACCTCCACTATTTTGCTCTATTTTGGGTGTACTATCCAACTTTTTATACCTCTACACCCAATGTATGCCTCTTCCTGATAAAATCCTTCCTATCAAAGACTTCTATGAATCCCTATACATAAAATTCTTTTCGGAAAAATGCAAAAATCAAAGGAGTCCCGAATTTCGTCAGGACTCCTTTTTCTTGTTCATTTTTCAATTCATTCAAACACACATTCGAAAATGGAAATTAGAATTCAAACTTCTTTGCGAAATATGCATCCAGATCTGCGATTGCAATTCGCTCCTGCTCCATGGTATCACGGTCACGAACCGTTACACATCCATCGGTCTCTGAATCAAAGTCATAGGTTACGCAGAATGGAGTTCCGATTTCATCCTGACGGCGATATCTCTTTCCGATAGTTCCTCTGTCATCAAATTCACAGTTGTATTTCTTGGATAGCTGTGCAAATACCTTTTCTGCGCCCTCGTTTAATTTCTTGGAAAGCGGAAGCACACCAACCTTGACCGGAGCAAGCGCCGGATGGAAATGGAATACGGTACGAACATCTCCACCTTCCAGCTCCTCCTCATCATATGCTGCACAAAGGAATGCCAGTACTACACGGTCTGCACCAAGGGATGGCTCAATGACATACGGAACATACTTTTCATTTTTTACATCATCAAAGTAAGACATATCCTGTCCGGATGTATTCTGGTGCTGGGTAAGATCGTAATCGGTACGATCAGCAATTCCCCAAAGCTCTCCCCATCCGAATGGGAATAAGAATTCGATATCTGTTGTTCCCTTTGAATAGAAGCAAAGCTCCTCCGGAGAATGATCACGAAGTCTCATCTCATCTTCTTTAATTCCAAGAGAAAGCAACCAATCACGGCAGAAGCCTCTCCAATACTGGAACCATTCTAAGTCTGTTCCCGGTTCGCAGAAGAATTCCAGCTCCATCTGCTCAAATTCTCTGGTACGGAAGGTAAAGTTACCCGGAGTAATCTCGTTACGGAAGGATTTTCCGATCTGTCCGATTCCAAAAGGAATCTTCTTTCTTGAGGTACGCTGTACATTCTTAAAGTTTACAAAAATACCCTGAGCTGTTTCCGGTCTTAAGTATACGGTATTCTTTGCATCCTCTGTAACGCCCTGGAAGGTTTTGAACATTAAGTTAAACTGTCTGATATCTGTAAAGTTATGTTTTCCGCAGGTAGGACAGCAAATATTGTGTTCCTCAATAAAGGAAACCATCTGCTCATTTGTCCAGCCGTCAACAGATCCGCCAAGATCAATTCCCTTCTCCTCTGCGAAATCTTCAATTAATTTGTCTGCACGAAAACGCTCATGACACTCTTTACAATCCATAAGCGGATCAGAGAATCCTCCCAGATGTCCGGAAGCAACCCAGGTCTGTGGATTCATGAGAATTGCACAGTCCACACCTACATTGTATGGATTTTCCTGAATGAATTTCTGCCACCAGGCACGTTTTACATTATTCTTAAGTTCTACACCAAGATTACCGTAATCCCAGGTGTTTGCAAGTCCGCCGTAAATCTCAGAACCCGGATATACGAATCCTCTTGCTTTTGCCACCTGCACGATTTTGTCCATTGATTTTTCCATATATTTCTCCTCGCTATCTATTTATATATAATGTATGTGTAAACACTGCTGTACTGAGTAGTATCCTCTGCGACCGGTTCCTCCTGCTCTTCCACAAACTCAAAAACAATCTCCGTCTCGGTCTCTTCCTCAAGCAAAAGCTCATCCTCGCTGACGCTTCCGGAGGTCTCGACCTCTGTCTCTGTAACAAGCTCTTCGGTTTCGGTAGGAACCTCTTCGGTTTCTGTCTCAGCCGCCACAGTTCCCAGCAGATTGTACCCGGATTTGATTGCCACCGTGTTCTTATTCACAAGAGAAACATTCTGGGATGATGCATAGCAGATATTTCCCGGAACAGTTAAGTTTGTGTTTGCCTTAATAATGGCCACCTTATACTTCTCTCCATTCATAAATACAGACGAGCTGCATTCCTTCACCGAATCCTTGCTAATCTCTGCAAAATCCGAATCAAAACGATATCCGGCCGCAAGTGCCTCCGCCACGCTTCCGGTATACAGATCAATTCCGTTGAATCCAGCATAATCCTCTGCAGATGCATATTCCAGAATCAAAGTTGCCATACCATCCATACAGGTAAGTTCCTTTAATACCACAGAGTCCTTCCCGTGAGTAGCTGTATACTCCGCAACTGCCTGCTCCACATATTCCTTAAGAGCAGCCTCGCTGTATGCCGATGTATCAAAGCTTTCTACATCCGTTGAAACAATTTTTCCCTTTTTTAATACAAAAACCGTACTTTCTTCTGTACTATATGATTTTCCGCATCCTGATAACATTCCCACACACATTATCAGTACAAGCACAAGTGCACTATATTTCTTCATGAAGCCCTCCTTTTTATACAATCTAAAATATTATACACTTTCCACACCGTTATTTCAACAAAAAAGCCGCAGAATTAAATGTGTGATGCACATAATGCCTTAAGTATTCCTCCATGATCTCTGTCAGTTCCTTTAGGACCTCATCGGATACGGAAAAGGAATACAGCTTCTCCACCGTCGAAGAGATGATATACTGCATGGTATATCTGGTATCATCCAAAATTCTTCTGCCAATTGCAGCGTCCCTGCACGTTTCACAAAGCATTCCACCCTTTTTTACGGAAAAAAAATGTAGGTTCTCCTTGCTATGGCAGTGCATACAGGAAAACATATCCGGTCCTTCTCCGTTTATCGTAACAGCCTTTAACTCAAAAACGGCTCTTACAAGGGCCTTCCTGTAAGCAGGAGAAGAAAGTGCTCGAAGAGATTGGTACAACAGCTTTAGCATTTCCTTTTCATCGTTATTTTCCTGGCAAAAATAATCCGCAAATTCCAGGAAATAAAATCCCATATATGTAGCATCGAGGTCCTCGGTAAGCTCCCTGAAATAATTTCGGATGGTTGCCTTGGAAACGTTGTAGGAGCTTCTTCCTTCAAACACCTCGAATTCGCCAAAAGAAAAAGGATTGGTTGCTGCTAAAAGCTGGCTCTGGGGTCTTCTTGCACCTCTCGCAAAAGCAGTAATCTTTCCTCTTTCCCTGGTAAGTAACGTTATTCTTTTGTCATATTCACCGATAGGCATAGCATTTAGGACTATGCCCGTCAACACAACTGATTGTCCCATATGACATCTGTTCCCTTTGCACATCCTGACAATTGTGCCTCTTATCATCACAATATGCCAGATAATCCGTAACTTTTCCTGTCATCCAAAAGGCTTCCCAATTTTTCTCCATATCCCGCTTCCTCCATGCTGTAAAAGCTTCTATGGAGTTAGTTTCTGCATCCTTCTTTGTTCCTATGCCTAAGAAAAAATGGAAATTACTCGTCCTCGCGATAACCGAAATTTTTGATTAAGAAGTCGCTGTCTCTCCAGTCCTTTTTCACCTTGACCCACAGCTTTAAATTCACCTTGGCATCTAAAAGCCGCTCCATCTCGTAACGGGCATTTGTTCCGATTTTTTTCAGCATTGCCCCCTGTTTTCCTATGATGATTCCTTTATGGGAATCCTTCTCACATACGATGGTTGCATCAATATCAATGATGCCGCCCTTGCGCTCCTTCATCTGATCAATTCCCACGGCGATTCCATGAGGAATCTCATCGTTTAACGCATGAAGTGCCTTCTCACGGATGATTTCCGCACAGATGGCCCGCTCCGGCTGATCTGTGATGGTATCCTCATCATAGAACTGTGGTCCGTATGGAAGATATTTGAAAATGGAATCAATCACATCCTGCATGTTCTGTCCCCGAAGTGCCGAGGTGGGAATGATTTCCGCAAAATCATAAAGCTTACGGTAGGTATCGATATATTCCAATACCTTTTCCTTTTCTACCATATCCACCTTATTGATGATCAGAATGACCGGCGTGGTGGTCTTCTTTAATTGTTCCACAATGTGCTGTTCTCCCGCCCCCACAAAATTGGTAGGCTCAACGATCCAAAGTACAACATCCACCTCACCCAATGTCTTTTCTGCCACATTGACCATATATTCACCAAGCTTATTCTTGGCCTTGTGGATTCCCGGAGTATCAAGAAAAATGATCTGTCCTTTCTCCATATCCGTATATACCGTCTGTATTCGATTTCTTGTGGTCTGTGGTTTATTCGATGTAATTGCAATCTTTTGTCCGATCAACCGGTTCATTAAGGTTGATTTTCCCACATTCGGTCTTCCGATGATTGTAACAAAACCGGATTTAAAATTTTCCGTCATTCTTTTCTCCTTTGTCCATCTAGCAAAGCTTTTCTACACAATCAAACAGTTCCTTAGCATCATGAATCATGGTTTCATTTCCGATGACACAGAGATTCTTTTCCTCTAATACACTCTCCATCATATCGGCAAGTCCGCGGATATCCTCTACCGTTGCCAAAAGCACCTGATCCCGTTCCTTTTGGATGCTCTCAAATGGAATCTCTCCGATATAGGCTGCAAGGGATCTGTTGCCCTTCGCCTCCGGGTTCATCGGCGTATCCATGGCTCCAAAGGTTCCGATGATATACTTGGTCATGTCCCGTTCATCCGGGTTAAAGTTCCTTAAATATTCTGTGATTCCGTCATACACCTCATTTGTTTTTTTCAGGTTCGGGTCCCGGTAGGACACAAAGTAGGTGTCACCGTTTCTCATAAAGGAACTCATGCAGCCATAGGCTCCGCCCTTCACGCGGATATTGATCCACAGATAATCATAGCTCATGATCATTTTTAAAATCCGAAGCGCCCCATGGTATGCATATCCTTTTTCCGCAAAATTACCGGTTCTTGCCACATAGCAGATTGCAGAGGAATCCGTAAAGGCTTCGTTTTTCTTGTCAAATACAATCTCTGTGGGAGCAGAAATTGTGCTGACATCCTTGATTTTTTCAAAATGAGCAGCAAGAATCGGCTTTGCCTTCTGATATGCTTTTTCCTCTGCTGTAAAGCTTAAAAGCATCCGGTTCTTTGCAAAAATCTGTGCACAGATTGCCTCCAGCTTTTTGGTCACAGCCGAAGGATTTTCTTTCAACAGCTTCTCGATTTTGCAGATACTTCTGTAATATGCGATTCCCCGGAAAGCATCCTGATAATATCCATACCTGGAAACCTTTGAAAGGCTTCTCATGGAGGAAATGATATGTCCCGAGCTGCTAAGTCCCACCTGAAGTCTTGCCTTTGTCTGGGAAACAATTTCCGTCAGTCTCTTTGCATCGGAAAGCTTTGAGGTATGGAGAATCTCTTCCAACAGCTCCAGCGCTTTATCCAGCCCCTCCTCTAACACCTTGATCCGAAACTCATACTTTACCCCTAGCTTTTGCCTGTTCATATTTGGGTAAAGATTTGCGGTGGAGCTGATTCCGCCTGTATAAATATTGATGGCATTTGTAAGATCTGCATAGCTGTAGCTTTCTGTATCCACATATCCTAAAACAGAGCCAAGGAGTCCCAGATATCCGATATCCTCCTGTGCCACATCCTCTGCATCAAAGAGAATGGTCATATAGTCAATTCCGTTTGAAAAAATATCATGCTTTACAACCTTTACTCCGTCAATCTCATCCTCCTCATTGATAAAAGGAAGGGCTTCCTTTTTCAAATCATCTCTAGAAAGCATCGGAATCTTAAGAAGCTCCTCCTCCGGCGAAGGCTCCTCCTGATACTGCTTTAAATGCCTGGTCTGTTCCACAAGGGCTTCCAGTTCTTCTTTTGAGAGGCTCTTTTTATACTCCTCCAGTCTCTTTTCCAAAAGCTTCTCTTCTTCCTGATTTTTCCCCGGCTGTGGCACTACAACCACCGTGGAACCATGGGTATTGTTCAAAAGATACTTCTCAATGATTTTTTCAAAATATCCGGAATCGATCTGTTCCTTTAAGAAAGCCAGTGTGTCTAAGCATTCCACGTGAAGGAAGGGCTTTTTCTCGTCAAACAGCCAGCTGTCCATGCACCATAAGCCGTAAAACAGTCCCTTCGGAAACTGGCCAAAATCGGCTTCCCGGAAACGAAACTCTGCGCTGTTGATTCCTGCAAGGAGAGCTTCCCGGTTAATTTTGTTCTTTACAATATCAGACAGGGTGCTCTCGATAATTTCCACAAACCGCTCCTGATCGGACTCGTTTGCATTTTTTGCCACGATAGAAAATACCGGCTGACATACTCCGCCATCATAGGATCCGTATACGTCCTCACCGATTCCGGCATCAATCAGGGCCTGTTTTACCGGAGCTCCCGGTGCGCTTACAAGGGCATAATCAAGCACATCCATGGCCTGATACAGCTCTTTGTCCAAAGAATCACCGATGACCCTGTTATAGGAAAGGTAGGTCTGATTTTCGGTGGAATCATCGGATGCAATGGAATAGGTCGCGCGAACATCCTTCGTTTTTTCAAAAGGAGCCTGTTTATTAAGGTTCGAATCCACCTGCATATAATCATAATGGCATAAATATTCCCGATCCATCCACTCTAAGCGCTCTGCCACATCCAAATCTCCGTAGAGATAAATATAGGAATTTGCCGGATGATAATACTTGTGGTAAAACTCCAGATAATACTCATAGGTCAGCTGGGGAATATGTCTCGGATTACCACCGGAATCCTTGCTGTAGGTATTATCCGGGAACAGGGATTTAAAAATCTGGGTCTGAAGCACCTCCTCCGGAGAGGAATATGCACCCTTCATCTCATTGTAAACTACGCCATTGATGGTAATCGGAGCCTCTGTATCCTCCAGCTCATAGTGCCAGCCCTCCTGCATAAAAATCTCTTTGTATTTTGTGATGTTCGGATGAAAAACCGCATCCATATACACGTCCATCAGATTTTTGAAGTCCTTGTCATTGTAGCTGGCAACCGGATAAACGGTTTTATCCGGGTAGGTCATGGCATTTAAAAACGTGTTGAGAGACCCCTTTACCAGTTCCACAAACGGATCCTTTACAGGGAACTTGTCCGAACCGCAAAGTGTCGTATGTTCGATGATATGAGGGACACCGGTCTCGTCCTCCGGCAGGGTTTTAAAAGCAATGGAAAAAACCTTATTATCATCGTCATTGGAAAGTACTGCAATTCTTGCACCACTCTTCTTATGGAGAAGCAGGATTCCCTCTGCCTTTACATCCGAAATCATTCTGTTTTCTATCACTTCATAAGCTGTTAGTTTACTTAAGTCCATAAAAACCTCCAATAAAACATATTGTCATTAGTATATCCCAAATATTCCTTTTTGAAAAGGAAGTAAAAGAAAAGATAGACAAAAAAATCCTTCTCCGTACGCTTATCGTACGAAGAAGGATTCTTGCTTTTCTTTGAAATATATATGTACGACTTATGCTAAACGTGAAACGTTAGCTGCCTGTGGTCCCTTCTCGCCATCTACTACTTCAAATTCAACCTTCTCGCCATCTTTAAGCTCCTTGAAACCATCCATGTTCAAAGCAGAAAAATGTACGAATACATCATTTCCAGCCTCATCAGAGATGAAACCATAACCCTTTTTCGCATTAAACCATTTAACTGTTCCCTGCTGCATAACTTTAAAATCCTCCTAAAAAAACGTAAAATCGTGCAAATCTTTTGCCACTAATTTGAAACTAGCACATTGCACATAATTTGTCAAATATTATTTGATTTATTGGGGGTTTTAGACATTTTAGAAAGATTCACACAGCTTTGTTTCTGTCCACTACTCACAATTTTTTATCTGCACATCCAGCTGCGGGAATGGAATTGTAATGCTGTTCTCATCAAACTCTTTCTTGATGCATTCTGTGATGCGCCATTTTGCCGTCCAGTAATCTGCATTTTTTACCCAGACACGAATTGCCATATCCACAGAAGAGTCGGAAAGCTCCGAAACAAAAACCAGAATCTCACGATCCTGCATGACTGCCTCATCCCGTCTTACAATTCCTTCCAATATAGCCTTCACCTTCGAAATATCGGAATCATAGGATACCCCGACCATAACCTCCAGCCGCCGTTCCTCCATTTGGGAGACATTTGTAATTGTGGAATTCGATAAGGTTCCGTTTGGAATCATAATCATTTTGTTATCAATGGTCAGAAGCTTGGTATAAAAAATGGTAATCTCACTTACCGTTCCTTCCTTTCCGCTTCCTCCGTCAAGGATATAATCCCCCACAACGAATGGTTTTAAAAGAAGTATAAGAACTCCGCCGGCGAAGTTGGAAAGACTTCCCTGTAAAGCAAGTCCAAGCGTAAGTCCTGCGGATCCAAGTACAGCAACCACGGACCCGGTTGTCACGCCGAATTGTCCAAGAATAAACATGCACAGTATGAAATACAGAACATAGCGAATCAAGGAACATAAAAAGGAGCTTACTCCCGGTTCAATACGGCTCTTTTCCATGGATTTTTTGATCAGCTTACAGATTTTACCAATCAGCTTTATTCCGATCAATAAAATTACAACTGCAAAAAGGAGTTTCAATAAAAAACCGATCAGGGTCGGTGTCACATTTTCCAGATAGGTTTTGATCATTCCCGGATTTTGAACCGCTTCCTCTAACTGTGGTTCATCAAACAATACGTTTTCTGTGCTAAGAGTAGCAATAAGTGGTAAGTAATACATTATTCTTCCATATCCTTTCCATTTTCTGCTTTACTTCTTTCGAGAAATTGTTCCTGAATGAATTTTGCTATTTGAATCAGAACGTTTAAAAAGCGTCGGCACT
>CAMDYX010000034.1 GCA_945910395.1 uncultured Agathobacter sp.
CTGCTCCAAGTGCGATACTGTTCATGCTTTATTCCTCCAATTCTTTATTTTTGACCATAATCACACTCGCAGCATAGCTGCTCGTTGTCGCGGCATTCGCCAAATGCTCATGCAAGCATGGCACTTGGCTCATTGCTACACGCAAAAAGGACACTCCCAAATTCTCACTTGGAAAGTGTCCTTGAAGTACAAAATATAAAATTGAATGTCGCACAAAACGTATTATTAAGTATTATTCCGTATTATGCGTAGCAAATTTGTAGTAAATTTGTAGTAAATCACAACTTGTAATCGCTGAAACCCTTGATTTTACTGGATTTATTTATCTAAAGACTTCATCGTCGGGAAGAGTAAAACATCGCGAATTGCAGGGCTGTCTGTAAGCAGCATCACAAGTCTGTCAATGCCGTATCCGATACCGCCTGTTGGAGGCATACCAATCTCAAGGGCATTTAAGAAATCCTCATCGGTGTGCTCTGCTTCCTCATCTCCGGCAGCGGCAGCTGCATCCTGAAGTGCAAAACGCTCTCTCTGATCGATCGGGTCATTTAACTCAGAATATGCATTACACATTTCCCATCCGTTGATGAAGAGCTCGAAACGCTCTACCTTTGTTGGGTCCGTTGGCTTTTTCTTGGTAAGCGGAGATATTTCGATTGGATGATCCATTACGAAGGTCGGTTGTACCAGGTTCTTCTCGCAGTATTCCTCGAAAAATGCATTGATGATATGTCCCTTTGTATGGTGAGCTTCGTACTCGATATGATGCTCATCGGCAATCTTCTTTGCCTCTTCATCGGTCTTGACCTGGTCAAAGTCGATTCCTGCATACTTTTTAACGGCATCCGTCATGGTGATGCGCTCAAAGGGCTTTCCAAAGTCGATTTCGATTCCGTTGTAGGTAACAATAGAGGTTCCGTTTACGGTTTCTGCAAGATATTTGAACATGGACTCGGTGAGCTCCATCATTCCGTAGTAGTCGGTATATGCCTGATAAAGCTCCATAAGGGTGAATTCCGGATTGTGTCTGGTGTCTACACCTTCGTTACGGTACACGCGGCCAATCTCGAATACCCGCTCCATTCCGCCGACAATGAGCCTCTTTAAGTAAAGCTCAAGGGAGATACGAAGCTTTACATCCTCATTTAATGCATTGTAATGTGTTTCAAACGGTCTTGCGGCTGCTCCACCCGGATTGGATACAAGGGTAGGAGTCTCCACCTCCATAAAATCTCTTCCTGCAAGGAAGTTACGAATCTCACGAAGAATCTGTGAACGCTTGATAAATACGTTCTTGCTGTCCTCATTCATGATCAGGTCGATATATCTCTGACGATAACGTACATCTGTATCCGTGAGTCCATGGAACTTCTCCGGAAGAACCTGCAGGCTCTTTGTTAGAAGGGTAAGCTCTTCTGCGTGAATGGATATTTCTCCGGTCTTGGTGCGGAATGCGAATCCCTTTACTCCATAGATATCACCGATATCGGACTTTTTGAAATCTGCGTATGCGTCCTCGCCGATGGCATCACGGGCAACATATACCTGAATCTTTCCCTTCAAATCCTGGATGTTACAGAAAGAGGCTTTTCCCATTACACGTTTGAAAAGCATACGTCCTGCGATGCTTACCGGAATCGGGGATGCATCCATGATGGCTCTTCTTTCGTTGTAATCGTTATTTAGGATTTCTCTAGCTTCTGCTTCTTCTAACCCCTCTACATTTGGAGCAACGCGGCCGGCAAGAAGCTTTGCTTCATGGGCTTCATATTCCTCTTTTACTGTGTCAGAGTGATGGGTGACATCATACTTTGTGATGACAAATGGGTCTTTTCCGTTTTCCTGAAGATTCTGCAACTTTTCGCGGCGTACCTTAAGCAGCTGGTTTATATCCTGCTGTGGTGCCTGCTGATTTGAATTGTTCTGTTCAGCCATATCTGTTCCTCTTTCTTTCTAATAATCAAACAAAATGCATCTGTTTATGCAGATGCATTTCGTGTCAAAGCGTTATTCTACGGATCTTTGAATCTCAAGTACCTTGTATTTTAATTCACCAACCTGGGTCTCAACGGTTACTTCATCGCCAACCTTTTTTCCGATTAAGGCTTTACCCACCGGTGACTCGTTGGAAATCTTTCCTTTTAAGCTGTTTGCTTCCGTAGAGCCTACGATTTTGTACTCTAACTCTTCGTCAAATTCCTCATCCAGGATGCGAACCTTACATCCGATGCTGATTTTTTCAAGATCAACTTCTTCTTCTACAACGACTTCTGCATTTTTTAAGATTTTTTCGATCTGCTCGATACGTGCTTCGATGTCTCTCTGCTCATCCTTTGCGGCATCGTATTCTGCGTTTTCTGATAAGTCTCCCTGCTCACGGGCTTCCTTAATTTTCTGGGAAACCTCTTTTCGTTTTACGACCTTTAATTCTTCTAATTCGTCTTCCAGTTTCTTGAGACCTTCATAGGTCATGATATTTTTCTTTTCCATTGATGTTACCCTTCCCTTAATCTACTTTTTCACTGGGAATTTTCCTTCCAGCGTATGATTCGTCTAATTTAACTCATGTATTATAGTCAATGACGCTATTTATGTCAAGTATCTGCCTGTCCTTTTCTGGGATTCTTTTTCAAACCCATCCGGAAACTCTTTTCCGACATGAGATTTTTTAAACGTTACTCTTCCGTTAGTGAAGTCCTGCTTCTTTGATCTGTGCCAGCAATTCTTCCAGTTGCTCATAGGTCTCCACTTCATTGATCTGCCCGCGGAACCGGGCTGAGTTTGGATATCCGGTGGTGTACCAGGCTGCATGCTTTCTGATTTCATGCATTCCGATATACTCTCCCTTGTATTCGATCATCATTCTTGCGTGGCGCAGCATCATCTGTGCCATTTCTTCCAGAGATGGCTTCTTTTCATGCTCTCCGGTTTTAAAGTAGTGCAGAATCTGATGAAAAATCCAGGGGTTTCCCTGGGCTCCACGGGCAATCATAAAGCCGTCGCATCCGGTCTGCTCCTCCATGGCAATGACATCCTCCGCCGAGAGCAGATCTCCGTTTCCGATAACGGGTATGGACACGGATTCCTTTACCTGACGGATGATATCCCAGTCTGCTTTTCCGGAATAATACTGCTGCCGGGTGCGTCCATGTACCGCTACTGCTGCCGCTCCGCTTTCCTCTGCAATATGTGCAAGGTACGGCGCATTGATATGCTCCTCATCAAAGCCTTTTCGGATCTTTACGGTGACCGGCTTTTGAATGGCTTTTACCACCTTTTCAATGATTTTTCCTGCTAAAAGGGGATCCTTCATCAGGGCCGAGCCCTCTCCATTGTTGACTACCTTCGGCACCGGACATCCCATGTTGATATCTAAGATGTCAAAGGGGCGGTCCTCTATCTGATGGGCAATCTGTGCCATGATATCGGGGTCTGAGCCGAAGAGCTGGAGTGACACCGGATTTTCTCTTGGGTCAATGTTAAGGAGTGCTTCCGTATTCTTGTTTTTGTATAGAATGGCTTTTGCGCTGACCATTTCCATACAAAGCAGTCCTGCTCCCTGCTCCTTGCAAAGCAGGCGAAACGGCAGGTCTGTTACGCCTGCCATGGGTGCCAGTATTAAGTTATTGGGTAGTGTTACGCTTCCGATCTGAAGCGGCGTGATCTTACTCTTCATCCATCCCCTTGCCTAAGAATCTTACTTTGTAATACATCTCAAGTGCTTCTAGCATATCCCGTTTCTGATTTTGGTACTGCTTTATTTTCAGGACACTGCCGATCTCATCGTAAAAGTAATCTCCTTCCTCGAAGGAGGTTTTAAATTCCAGTTCTCCATCCTCGGTAAATACGATTTCCAGAATACCTCCCACATCCTCGGTGAAGAGCACACACATGATCTGCAGCTCCTCCTTGATGGATTCCGGAAGCTCAGCAAAATCTGAGTTCAAATAGTATTTCTGATTATATGAATTTGCCGCACAAAGTACAATTCCTTCATTGTTATACGTATCCATAAATTCCTCTCACCGAAACCTCTCCGCTTGACACCAGCTTTCTGGATTCCCAGGTGTCTACGATCAGTTCCCCTTTCTTTGTGATTCCCATGGCTTTTCCTTCAAAGGGCTCCTTGGGGTCTAATACCCGGACGATTTTTCCCATGTTGACAAGAATTGCATTATATTCCTTTAAGAGTCCGCTTAGGTCCTCTGTCTTTAGGAACTCTTCATAGTATTGCTCAAAATACTGTAAAAAACTTACGATAATGTCGGCCCTGTGAAAATGTCTGTGGCATTGTAAAAGTAAGGAGCTTGCGGTCTCCTTTAATTCTTCCGGGAATTCCTCATTGTGCACGTTGATCCCGATACCGATGACGATATGGTTGATATAGTCAAACTGGGCACTCATTTCCGTTAAGATTCCGCAGACTTTTTTTCCATTGATTACAATATCGTTGGGCCATTTAATCTGTGCTGCGGCTCCTGTTACATTCGTGATTGCTTTTGCGATGGCAAGGGCAGACACCAGTGTGAGCATGGAGGCATTGTTGGGATTGATATCCGGCTTTAACAGAAGTGTCATGAAAATTCCGCATCCTGCCGGGGATTCCCAGCTTCTTCCTCTTCGTCCGCGGCCTGCAAGCTGCTGATCCGATACAACCAGCGTTCCGTTTGGGTAATCCTGCTCTGCAAGCTCCTTCGCCTTGGTGTTTGTGGAGTCAATAGTTTCAAAATAGAGGGTTTCTTTTCCTGCCCAGTCCGTATGCAGTAAGCTTTTTATCTCGGCTGCATCCATGACATCCGGTGCGGATATCAGATGGTAGCCCTTGTTTTGTGATGCTTCGATTTCATACCCCGCCTCTTTTAACTGGTTCATGGTCTTCCAGATGGCGGTTCTTGATACTCCAAGCTGATTGCACAACTCCTGCCCGGACACATATCCCTCTGTCTGGCGGAGCATAGTAAGTATCTTCGTCTTCATACAGTCTCCCTGTAAAATTTTCGCCCGGGACGTGCCCGGACGGACTCTACTCATTCACAGTTTTTCCTTAATCGGAAAGTGTTGCTTTCATAATTGCCTTGATGGAGTGCATACGATTCTCTGCCTCATCAAAGACTACCGAGCGCTCACTCTCAAATATTTCGTCAGTGACTTCTAACTCTTTTAAACCGAACCTTTCATATACCCGTTTTCCGATGGTGGTATTCAAATCATGAAATGCCGGTAAACAGTGCATAAAAATGGCCGTTGGCTTTGCAAGTTCAAAGGCTTCTTTATTTACCTGGTATGGTTTCAAATCGCCGATTCGCTCTGCCCATACCTCTTCCGGCTCTCCCATGGATACCCATACGTCCGTGTAAATGACATCGGCATCTTTTGTAGCCTCGGCTACATCCTCGGTAAGGGTGATGCTTGCGCCGGTCTGTGCTGCTGTTTTTTTACAGTATTCCACCAGCTCGTCGTTTGGAAAATACTTCTTATTGGTACATGCTACAAAGTCCATGCCAAGCTTTGCGCAGGTTACCATAAGGGAGTTGCCCATGTTATAGCGGGCGTCACCCATATATACAAACCGGATTCCTTCGAATTTTTTGAACTTTTCTTTTACTGTGAGCATGTCTGCGATCATCTGTGTGGGATGGAATTCATTGGTGAGACCGTTCCACACCGGAACTCCTGCATATTTTGCCAGTTCTTCTACGATTTCCTGCCCGTATCCGCGATATTCGATTCCGTCATACATTCTTCCGAGGACTCTTGCGGTATCGGCGATACTTTCCTTCTTTCCAATCTGGGAACCGCTGGGATCTAAGTAGGTCACATGCATTCCAAGATCGTGGGCTGCTACTTCGAAAGAGCATCGGGTACGTGTACTGGTCTTTTCAAAAATCAGCGCGATATTCTTTCCTGCTAATGTATCGTGCCGGATTCCCTGCTTTTTCTGGCTTTTAAGCTCTGCTGAGAGGTCGATTAAATAGCGGATCTCGTCAGGAGTGTAGTCCATGAGTTTTAAAAAATTACGTCCTTTTAATGTCATTGCTCTTTCCTCCTTGTCTTACAATGAAGTCATTTTACCCCTTTTATGTGGTTCTAGCAAGAAAAATCCTTTTTAAGTACATGCTCATGATACTTAAAAAGGATTTCTCATTACGTTCTTTTCTTTTACGCCTTTTTACAGGTCTAGTAGAATACGTGTGCACCGATTACCACGCCTGCATGGCCGGAGCTTGCAAGCTTAAAATGCATTGCTCCGCTGGTATTGTCCTGTCCGTCCAAGGCGGCCTGGGCAGCAGCCAGTGCCGTGCTTCCCACGCCCTTACTTAACCGCTTGCTTAATGCTCCGTTGGATGCCGGACCAAACTGGGATTTCTGGAAAATAACATCGTATATGGTATTTGGATATCTGTCACTCTTTACACGGTTTAAAACAACCGCACCAACCGCAAGCTGATTATCATAGCACTGGTTTCCGGCCTCACACTGAATAATTGCCGCAAGAAGTGTTAGCTCATCTACACTTGCTGCTACTGCTGCCGTCTGAGTAATTCCGTCACTCGGTCTCTGCTCAGATGCGATCTTTCTCTTTAGCTCTGCTTCTTCCTCTAAGGTAAGAGCTTCGCCGGTCTGAAGGTCTACATCCACATAGTCGGCACTTACATAATAGGTTTCCCCGCGGTATCTCACCGCAACCCATCCATCCGCAGTATCCACATCTGTGTCTACAACTACCTGGTCATTTTGTGCAAGTGTCGTTACAATGCCGGATTCCGTTGACATATCTTTTCTGATGCGAAGTCCGTTGATCTGGACGGTGGCTACTGTTGTACAGTTATCCTGTGCGTACTCATATGCCTCGCTTCCGAATACGCAGTATTCGTTCTTTACATATCCTTCTACATTTCCGGAGGAAATCTTGGTCCACTCCTCTCCCTGTTCAAGGACTGTTGCCCGGTCACCCTTATGAAGCTTTCCCACAATCTCTGCTTCCGTGCTGGCCTCTGCCCGGACATTCATCTCAGAGTTAATATCTGCCATAAGGCAGTTCTGCCATGCAGCTTCTTCCTCTGACATCGGCGGAACCGCTGCTGCCTGTGCTTCCTCTACCGTCTCAATGATTTCATCTACATCGGATGCCGTTACGAATTCTATGGTTTCCTTCTGAATACTTGCAACCTGCTCCACTGCTTCTGTTGCGGCTGCTTCATACTCACCAAGAACAGCTGCTACACCGGCGGTTGGCTGGCCTTCTTTTAGTTCTATGTTGCCATTCGTTACATTTGCAGTAATCTGTTCTGTTGTAATCTGCTCTGCTGTATTCTCTCCGGTTTTTACTGCGGTATCATTGGTTAAAACTGCTGTGATAGAAAATGCAATTACAAGAATTCCTGTGGCTGCAAAACCTACCAGATTTCTGTTTAATTTCATACATACCTCCATATTTGTAACAATCTTATGCAGTTTGTTACAAATTTATTACAGGGCGATTATAGCAAAGCATTTTATAGTTGTCAAATTTTGGTACTATTTTCATAAAAAAGAGCACATTCCAATTTGAATGTGCCCTCAGGTTTGGATAATTTAACCAATGTGTTACGGAAAAATTTCCTGTAGAACTGATGAGATGATGCGACTTTGCTCCTCATCCTTTGATTTTTTCACTAATTTTTCCTTTGTCTCGGTATGTACTGCCACTTCCGCCGGAGATTTTTCTCTATTTACATTGGAACCTTCCGTCTCCTCCTCGCATACCGCTTCCAGATAATCCTGCACGATTTTTAGTACGTGATTGAGTTTTCGTTTTGTTGCACTTATCATAAGTAAAGAAATCATAGACAAAACCAGCAGAAGCACCATCATGCCCAGCATAATCTCCTTCTCATAGGCTTGTCCTAACATGAAGATCTCTTTCATATTCACTACTCCTTTTCCTATGGTTTTCTTCCTTCTATTATATAGAAAGAATTTTTTGAAAAAAAGAGGTCACGAATGTCTTTTCGTCGCAAGTTTTGCGGCTTTTCGACAAAATTTCCAGAATTAATCTTTCTTGACTTTTATACTTTAGAGTATAATATAGGAAGAGATGATTTTTTACATAGAAAGGATATCCCCATGAAGAAAATCGTAATGACTGGTGGCGGAACCGCAGGACACGTTACACCGAACATTGCTCTGATGCCGGCGCTTAAAGAGGCTGGTTATGAAATTACCTATATCGGCTCCTATTCCGGAATGGAAAAAAGCCTGATTGAGGCTTTAAACATTCCCTATTATGGAATTTCCTCCGGAAAACTCCGCAGATATTTTGATTGGAAAAACTTTTCAGATCCTTTTAAGGTATTGAAAGGATATGGCGAAGCAATTTCCCTCATGAAAAAATTGAAACCGGACATCGTCTTCTCCAAAGGTGGTTTTGTTTCTGTTCCGGTGGTACTTGCGGCAAAGACCTGTCATATTCCGGCAATCATCCATGAATCGGACATTACTCCGGGTCTTGCAAATAAGATTGCCATTCGTGGTGCCAAAAAGGTATGCTGTAACTTTCCTGAGACCATGAAATACCTTCCTTCAGAAAAAGCAGTTCTTACCGGCTCACCAATCCGTCAGGAATTATTCTTGGGCAATGCCAAAAAGGCAAGGGCGCTTTGTAAGTTCCCCGATGATAGCAAGCCTGTTTTACTGATTGTGGGCGGAAGCTCCGGTTCGAAGATTGTCAATGAAGCCGTTCGAAGCATTCTTCCTAAGCTGCTTAAGAGCTTTTATCTGATTCACCTCTGCGGAAAGGGTAACTTAGATGAAAGCAAAAATAATCTGGCAGGCTATTGCCAGTTTGAATACGCAAATGCGGAGCTTTCCGATATGCTGGCCCTTGCAGATCTTGTTATTTCAAGAGCCGGCGCCAATTCCATCTGCGAGCTTCTTGCACTCCGTAAACCGAATATTCTGATTCCACTCTCGGCAGCTGCCAGTCGTGGTGACCAGATACTAAATGCAAATTCTTTTAAAAAACAGGGATTTTCATATGTCCTAGAGGAGGAGAGCTTAACCTCGGAAACCTTACTTACTGCGGTATCTGAGGTTTATAAGAACAGGCAGGCCTATAAAAAGGCCATGGAAGAAAGCGGTCAGATGGATTCCATCACAACCATTCTGAATCTAATTAAAGAAGAAAGTAAATAACTTTCCGTACAAATCAAAAGGGATTTGCCTGTTCCATCAAAAACGACTGATGACGCGTTTTGAAGTAGAACAAACAAGTCCCTTTTTACGTTCTATAATTTCATCTGCTCACAGATGGCTTTCATCTCTTCATCGGAAAACTCCGCATGTCTCCAGGAAAGGACGCCTGCATTATTATCTGATGCATATCTTGGAATCAGGTGCATATGGAAATGAAATACCGTCTGTCCGGCAATCTCTCCATTGTTCTGCACAATATTATAGCCCTCTGCCCCAAGCACTTTCGTCTCATGAGCAATCACCTTCTTTGCAAGCTTTGCTGCTTTTCCTAAAATCTCATCGTCAATTTCGTACACATTTGCGAAATGCTCCTTGGGTAAGATGAGAGCATGTCCCTTTGACGCCGGACTGGCATCAAGAATTACCCGAAAATCTTCATCCTCATAGATGGAATTTGTTGGGATCTCTCCGTTTGCAAGTTTACAGAAAATACAGTTTGAATCCTTCATTTTTCTAACTCCTTTTACTATTATCTACTTTTTTCGACGAATTTTGTCGTTGCGTATTTTCGAAGGTAGTGCTAAACTTCTTTTGTTGGAGGAAATATATGCCAAATAACAAAGAAATGGAACAAACACTACACGAAATCATAAATTCATTAACTACAATCAACAGCTCACTTCAATTGATCCAAAAACAGCATCCGGAAGTAAAGGACTATCTTTTCTGGGAAGATGTTTTAGTGGATATTCACGCGCTTTCCGATCGAATCTCTTCTCTGGTGGATTCTAATCAAAGCGAAAAATCTGATCCAAAGTCCTAAGGGTCTTAAAATTGCCTTTTGCTGTCATCTCGCCGGTCATAAAGGCTCTTTGGAAGGTCATTCTTCCATCTACAATAGCCTGCATAACTTCACCGCTTGTCTTTGCATAGACGTCAATTGCATCCTCTTTTCCATAATGAATATCCAGTTCATTTCCTGAAACAAGAATATACAGCGGCTGTCTTCCATGATCGATTTCAATGGAATAGCTGGCGTGAAAATCATCTAACGGCATAAAGTGTGCTTTTAATTCGGTAATAAAAGCCGTTCCCTCTTCGCGCTTTGACTGGCCTAGCATATCCTTAAACATAGATGCCAGCTCTTCGATGTCTTCCTTCTGTTTCTTAACATAGGAATCGTCCGAAACATATTCTGAGAGCTGTTCACTCTCCTGAGGAGTCAGATTCAGCTGCTGTGTCCGAAGCACATTCTGCTTGATTGCAAGATTGCTGGTGGGGAGGCTCTTCATTCTCTGGGAGATGGTACGATACAGATTTTCTGCCTTTTTCTCAATGATCAGGCTGTAATCCTGATTCATCTCAAAGGTGACAAGATCATCCACATATCCGCAGATTCCTGCACATGGAAGTCCTCCTAAGATTTCCCACGCATTGATTAACACCAGTTCTCCTTCCCGCTCCCCATATGTGGTGGACATGACCACCGGCTGCATATAGGTAGTGGCAATTTTACTCTTGTCCCCATACAACCAGCAGGCATCTAAGAATTGCTGCATATATCCGCCGATTCCAAGCCATTCTACAGTGGTGGCAAGAATAATTCCATCCGCCTCCTTAAAGGTTTGCGGAAGTGTCGCGATTTCATTTTTATGCTCGTAAATATTGTACCGGGTCACATTTACACGGAGTTCTTTTAAGACCTCTTCCATCTTATTTAAAACATAAAGTGTGGGATCGTCTAAAAGTCCCCGTCCACCATAATACACATTGATTTTCATTCGTACACGCTCCATATCTTCTTTCTATCTTAAAGTATATGAATTTTTCCCGGCAAAATCAATCGCAATCTATGGTTTTCCTTATACAAAACGATACTTTACGTCTGCAAAACAAAGGATATCATTACTATGTAGTTTTTGTCTCTCATGATAATGTAACAGCTTTCCGTTCACCATGCACCCATTTGTGGAATTTAGATCTTCCAGATAGTACTCTTCGTTCTCATAAGACAGCTTTGCATGCACATGACTGATGGTCTCTTTATTGATTATGATATCTGCACCTTCTCCCTTTCCGATAATTGCATTCCTCTTATCCAGACGGATATCCCTAAAGTCCTCATTCCCTTCATATAAGAGCAGCCCCTCCGGATGCTCCCTATAGTCACTTAAGCATATGGTAGGGTGAAGCGGCATATCCTCCTTTTCCGGTTCGCAATCTGAGGGATAAATCACCTGCTTCTTCTCTTGTTTCCAAAAACTGTTTTTTTCATGTTTATCTGTTTTCTTTCTCTCCTTTTTCTCCCCCTGTTTTCCAACAGTACCTTTTTTACTATCTATTTCTTTTTTATTAAATGTAGATTTGTTTTTTCTCTTTGGCCTCAAAAGAGTATCATGCCACTCTCTTATCACTTCATTTTCCAGTAATTTGGACCATATACTGTCTTTTTCTTTCGGCTGGGCAAGCTCATAAACACTTTCTACCGAATCTATATTTCCCGTCTCCTGGGGCTGCTGGTCTTGTATAGAAGTCTCTTCTTTCTCTGTCAGGGTCCCAGACTCTATCATCCCTCTACTTATTCTGTTTTTTGCAATGGATTCCTGAATATCCCATATGCTGTACCCATCCTCTAATGTCTTCTCATATAGCTCATAGGCCATAGAAACCGCATTCACATCCTTATGGTTTATTTTTGTCAGCAAATATTCCATGAGTCTTTGAAACTGCAGGGAGAGCTCTACGGTATCACAGGGATAAAACGTAAAAATGATCTCCTGGGTATGATTATCCACAAACAGATACTCCGGCGAAAGCAGTAGTCCATCCGGACTTAGCATATGCTTTTCCATAATTGCAATCTGGCTGCAAATACTGACGATCACCTTCTCTACGAAGGAAATTCCAACCTCATGAAATTGACAAAAGCTCTCAAGGGACTGCCTACCGGAAATAAGGTACCAGTATTCCGCTTTTCCATCGCAAAAGCACTTTTCCATGGAAAGAATTCCCTTTGGTCTGTTTTTTAGAATGATCTGTTCATCTAAGGTATTTTCCTCCTCTATGGGTATTTTCATATAGCTCCCGCTCAATCTTCGCTCGTATTCTGCTGACCTATTCATCCTCTAACCACTCTCCTGCTGTTTTACATTTATAAAAGTCCGAAACTGCCCAGACATCCTCAATGACACTGGCTTCATCCTGCTCCCTGATCTGGGTATAAAGCTGTATCCCTGATTGAATCGTCCCTGCCATAATAAAAAGAAAGAAGGGAACCAGAATTGCCGCCTCAATGGTATAGCTTCCTTTTAACGTTTTCATCCCCATAAAAGAACCTCCAGAACATATCCACAAAGTAAAAATGGAACAAAGGGAATGGCATAATCCCGATTCTTGTGGAAAAACACAAGAAGGATCAGCGCAAGGATTCCCGCAAAACATACTGCAACCATACATACCGGAACCATTTCCTCTATATTTAGATAACAGCCTAGTGCCAATAGAATAAAACCGTCCCCGTAGCCGATCTTTTCCTTCGTTAGTTTTGCCAAGAATAACGCCAGCAGACCCGGAAGAAGTGAGACCACCATCCATCCTCCGATCTTATCCGTTGCAATCTGATATCCCACACCTAGAAGGCCGTAAAAAATAGTTACCAAAAGCGATATTCGCTTTCTTCTTAAATCTAAAATACTGTTGATTGCCAGGCCATTAACGGCAAGAGCTATTTTAAAAAAATCCATGTTTCCCGCTATTTTTCCTCTCTGAATGACGTTTCCCCATTTCCTGATGCACATTTACTGCAGGGATGCCGAAAGCCCACATCTGAAAGCCTTTTTACATAAATCGAGCGCTTCAAGCCTCCACAGCTTAAACTGCTATGATAAGACGCTCCATAGCTTGTAATGTATACGTCCTCCATCCCTGCAATTTCTTCCGCGCAAAGCTCGCAGGGGTAGTATTTATGATCATCCCGGTTTCGCAATCCTCCAATTTGAGCCGCCTTTGCAGTTCGAATAGACAAATCCAGATAATTGCATTCCTTTGAACTGTGATAAACCTCTCCATATTCTGTTACATACACATAGGCCTCCTGTTCATCCTGCTCTGCCGGCTGCCCTGTCCATTTCTTGCTCTTGCTCTCCTGGTAAATGGTAATTCCTTTGATCTGAAAGAATCCAATGGGAAACTTTACACGGTAAAATACCTTCAAATCGATGAACTCACCGGAACAGTCTGACGTAAGCAAGGAAATCCCCCACATTCCCCCCTCTATGTACTTACAGGCAGTTTCCTGTTCAGCAAGCTTCTCTCGAAAAAATATTTCTGCCGTACAAAGGGTGGCCACAGGAGACTCCATCTCCGACGCAATCGCCGCAGTTTTCCGGCTGGAGTAGGACAAGGCACTATATACTCCGGTCTGTGCCTGTAGCACTCGAAAGAAAAAGAGAAGAAACAGCCAGAAGCCGGTTACAAGAGGTATCACCACGGCGGCCTCTAAGGTATAGGATCCGGCGCACAGGGGTGTCCCGTTGTAAAAATTGTTGTGGGGGTTACACTTTGCGTGCTTTGTGAGAGATTTTCGCAAAATTTTTTTAAAGGTTTTAAAGCAACGAAACACCCCTATACACCGGCCTTTCTGTAGGAATAGGTCTTTTCAGCTTTCAAAAAGAACTCTCTTTTCATTCCCTGTGTTAGTCCATCCATACCAAGAAAAATGGTCGGATAACAATACTCCATCGTAACCTTAGCTTCCAAAACCATCCGATCCATTTTAAAATCCGAATAATGCTCCATTCCTTGAATGGTTGCCTCCATAACATCCAGTGCGCGTATGGACAGCTCCGCCTCGCTCTTCATAAAAAGAAGAATTGCCAAATACTCTTCATAGCCCAATCCTTTCTCACAGTTCTTTGCCTTTCCCAAGGTAAGCAGACTGGTGGCAAGTCCGGTGACATCCGAGGTCCACTCGGTAGCGTTTTTGATCATAGAGATACTTCCCCCGGAAAGAAGAGCGCGAACATCCAAAAGGCTCTCCACATAAGCCCAGGCTGCCAGGACACCCCATTTTACGATCTCTAAAACAACCGGATTGGCGGTCTCTCCCGCCAGGGATACGGCCACAGCCATGGCCTGTGCCTGTTTTCCGGAGTCCGTAGACAGGAACAGTAAATTGGAAGCTTCCCGAATTGCCAGTATCTGGTTTACCACGGCCTTCAAATTCTCCATGTCCTGGTCTTTTCCGGCAATAAGGTACTCCTGTTCATACAAAAGAGCACGATTTTCCTTTCCCTTTGTAAAGCAGCTTAAATACTCTCCCAGATACTGTTCCAATAGAATTTTGTCGGTCCATGCCGTTTCTGAAGGTTCTTCGAAATTCCCCACAGACAAAGTCCTCTTTGACACACATTCGCTGCCTGCTATGGACCTTTCGGAAATAGAAAGAGATTCCGGTACTGCAAGGGCTAAGATTCCTTTTTGTTGCAGTTCTGAAAATACATCCAATGGATTCTCTTTTACCTCCACTGAAGGCAGATTGTCATAATCCGCTTCCTCCTTCCTCCCTTCTGACAACTCTGCTGTATCGGATGCAATATCTCCCTCTTTTAAGGCAGTTACTGCCTCCGAAACCGCAGTGCCGGAGGAGGGCTCCTCTCCAATCAGAGCCTTGATGCCCTCATACTGACCATACAGAAATTTTGCAGATTCTGATAACATATGGCTCTTCATATATGCAACTACGGCATCCTCGAAGGCTCTTTCATCGGTAATATACCGGTAATGCTCTACATTCATCCCTACTGTGTTGATCTGCATCAGATTATTCCCGATGGAAAGCCTGCTTCCATTCAATGGAGCCAGATTTTCATTGGAAAGAGCCTCCATATTTGCCTTTACCATACAAAACCGATTCTCACCTTCTCCGGTTGCATCAAAGACCAGCAGATGATACTCCTCCCAAAGCGGTCGTACATATCCCGCAAACAAGGATTCCGTTATGGATGCCGTATTGATGGTAGCCAGCTTTTTCATCTCACAATATCTGGCGGATTCCAGCAATGTAAAAAGAACTGCTGCTATCAGCATCATGCTGAGCACTCCGAAAATGGTTATGCTTGCTTTTTTCTGTTTCATTGTTATACCGTTTTTGCCTGGTTTGTAATTGTGTTAAACAGGTTGTTCACAAGGGTGGTCAATTGCTTTTTAAAAATCAGTACCAGTCCAATCAGAACCACCAGAATCAAGATCATTTCTACTACACCAACACCATCTTCCTCTAAAATAAAATTCTTAAATCCTAACATAATTTTCTCCTTTCATGCCATAAAATCAATAATTGACGGAGCAATAATAATTGCCATCACAATTGCCATCATGATAATAAGCGGAAAAATCATCTTTGTGGATGCCTCTTCCCCCAGCTTTTTTGCAATGTGCTTTCGCTCCTCAAATGCCTTTTCGGATTCCTGCTCTAACAGCTCCATCATGCCCTTTTGACCTTTTTGTAAGCTCTGAATCAGGATACGGACGAGACGGTAATAAGATGGAAGAGCTATTCTTTCTCCAAATTTTTGGTATGCCTGTCTCTCACTTTTTCCTTCCTCTAACTCCCTGGTCGTTCTGTACATCTCCTCATAGGCAGTGTTTTTCTCTGATTTGCTTTTTTGCCTCTTATCGATATATGAAGCGGAAATTTTATTCCATGCCTGCTTCATTGTCATCCCAGAACCCACTAAAATGGTTAATTTGCTCACGATATTGGGATACTCTGCCAATAACATCTTCTCCTTTTCCTTCTTACGCTCCTTTTCCTTTTCTATGCGGATGAGAGGAAAGAGAATCAGCAGAATGAGCTCAAGAAACAGCACTTTTACCGTGACATATTCCTTTTCTTTTATCCATTGCAGGGAAATTCCGTCCATTTCCATCGGCAGAGAAATGGTTTTCGTGCCTTCCTGCTGGTTCTGTTCCATAAAATATCCATCGATTTTCTCCAGCAGCTGTTCCTCTGTTGTCCTTTCTTTGGGGAATGCCTGAAAAGGAAACGAATATTCCTCTTTGTAATCTCCACAGGACAGCATTGCACTTGCTACAATGAGGGTTCCATCCAAATCCACCCCTTCCTCCAGGATGGTTCCATCCAAATCAATGGCTTCGTAATCCGAAAATGTCCATTCCGCCTGCACTGCTCCTTTGGCATAAGAAGAAGCAGGGTTTACATACAGGGTTACCCTTGACAGCTCCTCTCCCTCTCTGCAAAAGCTTTCATCGATTTCCTCTTTTGCCTGATCCATATATTCCTGTGCTTCTTTTTCGGTATATTTGACTTCCCTTACCGCAATCTGATAGGGATAATCCTTAAGAATATCCTCTGCAGTTAAGTAGTAGGTCAATGCCTTATCCCCTTCTCCTGCTTCCTTGCGCAGGAGAACATCTGCATCTGCTTCCTCCTGAGGGAAGAAATCCACATAAATTGCCGCTATAAGGCCAGCCAGACACAGGATTCCTATCCATACGTTCTTCTTTTTCATATCTACACCGTAATGTTCATTATTTTTTCCGCCATATACGTCGCAAAAAGGTATGCCCCCAACGCGCAGGACATAAAAATGATTCCCACAGGATTTCCATAGAGAATATCCAGATACCCATCGGAGGTTAGCCGAAGATAGGCAAGAATAAAAATCGGTATGACTCCCATGACCTTTTGTTCCATTCGTTTTGCTGCTATCAAAATCTCGATTTCCTGCATGGTCTCCTGCTTTTCTTTCATATGACGGACTGTAGTGTCAATAATTTTTACCATGTCTCCGCCACTTCTTTTTGCAAAGCGAAATACTTCTGCAAAGGATAAAATATCTTCTACCCCTGTTCTTGTTGCAAAATCTAAAATCAGTCCCTCTATTGGAACGGACATCGCTACTTTCCGATTTATTTTTGATATCTCAGAATACAGGATACTTTTTTCCCCATACAGATTCTCTATCTCCTTCTGAGCCTCTATCCATGCATTCTCCATGGAAAATCCTGCAAACAAAGCAGAGGACACCACCCGTATCGCGTCCAGAAATTGTCTTGTTATTTCCTCCTGTCGCTTTTTTGCAGCTTCCTTCTCTTTGCGTCTTTTTATCACCAGAAAAAGAATAGGCATTATTAGAATTCCCCATATGCAATTGTAGAAAAGAATGGAAATCACAGCAGAACCGATTGCTGCGGTAGAAACTGCCTGCAGACGGTCTTTTGCAGTCAGCCTATATCGTCTGTAATCCTGCAACAGCACCCTTGTCCCATCGGATTCCTGCATCCCAGATTTTCTGTTCATTTTTTAAGCATCCTACTTTCTTAAGTTCTCCTATCACGTTTCCATCCTTCTCTTCATATTCCTCAAACCGGTAAAGCGGGTTCCACCTGATCTGTCCATTCTCCATTCCGCAAATCTCTGTGATTTCCAGAACTCTTCTGCTCTTATCACGAATTCTTCCCAGGTGGACTATAATGTCTACTCCGGAGGCAATCTGTCGTTGTATTGCAGGAAGAGGAAGCTCGATTCCCATAAGAACCATGGTTTCCAGCCTGGAAATGGCATCCTTTCCGGAATTTGCATGAAGGCTGGTAAAGCTGCCATCATGTCCGGTGGTAAATGCCCCAAGCATGTCAAAGGCTTCCCCACCGCGGCATTCCCCCACAATGATCCGGTCAGGCCTCATACGAAGTGCAGTCCGAATCAGATCCCGGATCGTGATTTCCTTTACTCCCTCCATGTTCGCATTCCTCGTTTCCAATCGGACCAGATTTTCGATTCCCTGAATCTGTAGCTCTGCGGAATCCTCTATGGTAATGATCCGTTCATCCTTTGGGATAAATGCGGAGAGTGCATTTAAGAATGTTGTTTTTCCGGAACCGGTTCCGCCGGAAACCACGATACTGTATCTGGCTTTTACTAAAATCTCAAGCAGATCGGCAGCTTCTTCTGATATGGATTTCATACGAATCAGCTGATTCATCGTAAAGGGCTCCTTTGGAAATTTTCGTATGGTGATTACGGTTTGATCCACGGATATTGGGGATAATACCGCATTTACACGAGATCCATCCGCAAGTCTTGTATCCACAATCGGTGAGGATAAATTGATGACACGATTGTGATTTGCAACGATCTGCTGCAGGATGTCCAGAACACGCTCCTCCGAGACAAAGGCTTTGTCCCACCGGAAAATCTGACCCTCCTTTTCATAAAAAATTTTCCGGGGGCCATTTACCATAATTTCTGTTACTGCTTCATCCTCCATCAATTCGGAAATGACATCCAGTTTACGGAGGGAATTAAAAACCAGCTGCTCTAGGTTTACTCTTTCTGCAATCGTAAGCTGTCTTTTCAGGGCGATGGAGGAAACCTCCTGGGCAATCAGCTCCTCCAGCTCATCATCGGTGGTTTCCTTCGACAAGTCGATCTTACTTAAGACCTTCTCTCGAAGCTCTGTAACAAGGCTATCCATTCTGTGTCACCCCCAAGATACTCCTTCGAATCTGGTCCCCGAATTCATTCCATTTCCATTCCTCAACCAATCGTTCACAGGGCATTACCTGGGATGAACCAAAGGGAATCTCCATCCTGATCAGCTTATCCATGATTCGGGAAAAGCCTTTTTGTATCAGCTCTCTTTCAAGCTCCTGCTCTCTCCCCTGTGAGAGGATGCTTTGCCTTTTGAGCAGAAAAACCGCCTGACTCCTTTCCAGCGCCTGAAAGAACCCCAAAAATCTGGTTCCAAAATTGACTAAAAGAATGTCATAGTGCAGATCCTTACGAATCAGCTCCAGCATTTTAAAATAGGTTTTACTCTCCAATCCTCCTATGCACTGTGTATCCTTCGCCGGATAGACGTAATCCCAGTTTTCTTTGTGACATATGCAGGAAAACAGCCTGTTTTTGGAATACTTTCCTCCTTCTGCCATTACCATCAGTTCTTCCAATCCCTGATTTTCTCCATCGTCAAACAGCTGCTGTAATCCACTGTTTTCCTGAAGATCGAGGACTAGGGTCTTCTGAGATTCTCCAAGTATGGATGCCATAGTAAGTACAAAGGGCAGTTGATACTCTGTTTCAGAAAGAGAATATACTGCAAGGGTTTTTGGCGTGTTCCCCGGGATACCATTGCTTTCCAGTTCACAAAGGGGTTCGCCGGCGGTGCCTAAAATCCCTTCCACAATTCTGTCTGCATCCTGATATTTTTCTACCCGGTATATCCCCTTTTCCAGTCCGGTATTTTCCCTTGGTGCATCTTCCGTCAGACATACGATGGTCCCCTCCCAATCAAACTCTGCTCTATCCACCAGCTCGTCTATCAGCAGGATCTGTTCCCCGCCTTTTTCTACGTTCTCCATGAATTGCAGCAGGGATGTATATCCATGTAACTCAAATTGCTCCTTATAGTGTCCAAACAAATAATTTGTAAAACGCGATTGATATTCTGCGTCTTTCATACATATTGCCAATTTAATTCTTTGCATTGTGCTCCCTTCTAATGCCAGCCTCCCAGATACAGCTCAACTGCTGCCGTTCCCAAAAGAATGGCAAAAGAAAAGTGTATCAGATTGGTTTTCTTAGAAAAATCTCTCTCATACACTCTTTGCTCGCCCTTTAATCGTCCCCAAAGATATCCGGCACCTTTTTGTATTCCTGTGGAAAACCTATGATAATACACCATTTTTCCAAGGGAAAACAATGCCGCGATTAAAAACGACACAATAATACACATCATCAGTTCTTGAAAATGGAGAAACCCTCCGACAACGGAGAAGAGTTTTACATCGCCTGCGGCGATGGCTCCCAACAGATAAAAGACATATAAGACTATAACAGGAAAAGAAATGTTCCACAGTACAAAGGGTACTGCGCCTATGCCCTCTGCTTGGATTCTATATCCCAAGGAGAGCAGCAAACCCACGATGATCAGACGATTGCTGATCTTCATGCGGTAAAAATCCTCCATTACTGCAAGGCATAGCACTCCATACAGTAAGAGGTTCTGTGCGATCTGCACCATAAGTCCCGCATCACCTCGCTTTGATTTTAAGTCGGATTATAGCAACGCTTTTTGGGGCTGTCCAGCCTTTTTTAAAAAGTGCCAATTTTTTAGGAACAATTTACAATTGAATTTCCAATTTTTTGTATAGTTTTCCATATAACTGCTGATACTTTTATCATAATCCGTTTTCCAAAAAGTGGAGGAATCATTATGAAACGAAATAAGAAAACACTTGAAACAGATGAGGGTTATCTGATGCTGGTGGATAACCTAAACAAGACTACGGCAGAGCTGAATATTACTTACACGAACCTTCAGAATGTGGTTGAGCCGGATCTGATCGATTACTATATTTACCATGCAAAGGCCATTCAGATGCGCTACAAGTACTTACTGGAGAGTGTAAAAAAAATAGAGGATTCTTACGCGAAGAATCCTCTTGCCTGATTTTCCATATAATTTTCATTCAGTGACTTTGGCCCGTAGGTCATGCCTGCATAGACCTGCTGGGTGTTGCTCATGATGGGGCCCGAGGTATCTGACCTTGCTGCCTCTCTAAAGCTGTCATAGAGGCGGAGCATAATCCTCTCTGCCTCTAACAACGGATCTAAATTATTTTTGTAGAGCGCCGTAGACAGCGAATTTCTGGCATACAGATACAAAGCATAGAGATTTTTTGCCAGTGGATAGGCAAAATCCAAATCTCCCATCAATTGTGTCAGGACATCCTGTGCCTTATGGATCGAATGCTTAAAATAATCATGGCTGCCTTCCTGATATGCTTCTTTTGCATCCTTGGCGTATGCAAAATAGATATCATAAATAATGACGATCATTTCCCCCTTGTTGCACTGGCTGAGTCTTCTGGTAAAATCACGAATCTGCTCATTTTTCATGGAGCCACCTCACCTACTGCAGCATCTGAAGTACCATTTCCGGTAAATCATTTGCCTGTGTGAGAACCGAGGTTGCTGCCTGCTCTAACACACTCTGCTGGGTATATTCCACCATTTCTGTTGCCATATCGGTATCAATAAGATTTGAGTAGGCGGCTGTCATATCCTCTTGTGTTTCGCTTAAGCTTCCCGATGCATACTCCAGGCGGTTCTGGAATGCTCCGATTCTGGATCTTACCTCGTTTAACCGTTCCATTGCCTCGTCTAAGGTGGAAAGTGCACGTACTGCCCCTCCTGCAACGGTTACGTCCACCGTATCCAGATAGAGTGCTTCCGCAGAAACCTCCGGAATGCTAAGATCAATGGTCTGATACTGGTTTCCACCGGTCTGAATGCTCATGGTTCCGATTTCGGTCACCTCCAGCTTAAAGTTACCTTCCTCTGTTGCTTTTGCCTTGCCATCTTTATCACCATAATTTTCATCCAGAAGAAAATCGATAGAAAAACCATTAAAGTCTGTTATCTTTATGCGGTTTCCGTCAGTAGTCACCGTGGCAGAGGAAGTAAATCCGGACGCATAGGACCCATCCGGGTTTTTCTTATCGGAAAAGGACACTTCTGCATTTTCGCCAAATACGGTCAACTCCCATGCTCTCGTTTCGGTATTTTGTTTCGCAAATTGTTGATCTTGCGGTTCATCGGCTGCGTCCTTCACACCACCATTGATACCTTGATATAGCTTATCAGATAGAGAGATTGCTATTTCCGCGCTTGTTCCATATCGATTACTTTCAAAAAGTACATTTCCATTGTTGTCCCACTCTGTGGTCGCCCCGGCCTGCTCTGCCGTATTGCGAAGTTCCTCGTAAAACTGGTCCTTTGTCATTCCCTTTGTAAGAGTCATGGAAATGCCATTTAGTGAAATGACCTCTTCCTCATAGTCCGGTTTTAACTCCCCAGCATTATCAAACAAATTGCTTGTTTCAAAACTCATCCTTGCTTTATCCGCAGATTCTGTTACGTTAAAGGTATAATCCCCGGAGGCTACGGTATTGGAAATCTGGATGCGTGTTGCACTGTTGGGTGTTGCATAGGTGCGAAGATCCGAGGATCCATCCAGCAGAGTCTTTTTATTGTACTCCGTATCGGAAGAAATACGGGTAACTTCTTCCGCTAACTGGTCGATTTCTGCCTGAATACTCTGCTTGTCTTCGTAGCAGTAGGTTCCGTTTGCGGCCTGAACAGACAGCTCCCGGATTCGCTGGAGGATGGAGCTTACTTCGTTTAAGGCCCCGTCGGCGATCTGCATGACAGATACGGCATCCGACACATTGGACTCTGCCTGATCTAGTGCACGGATCTGGGCTCTCATCTTATTGGAGATTGCCATTCCTGCCGGATTATCCCCCGGCTTATTGATTTTATATCCACTGGATAAACGCTCCACAGATGCTGCTAGCTTGTTCTCGGTACGAAGCAGCTGACTGTTTGCCCGAACTGCTGACATATTCTGATTAATCTTCATGTAAGTCCCTCCTGTCAAATGTGTTTCTGGTTAATATATCGGCGCTATTTCCCATTTCATTAACGGAATAATTTGCAATTCCCTGGGAATCGTATTATAATAGCACAAGATATTTACCAAAAAATAAGGAGGTTTTAACCTATGGCTAGAGTTACCAAGGACACTATGATTGGCGAACTTCTTCAGATCGATTCAAATATTGCACCAGTCCTTTTAAACATCGGAATGCATTGCCTCGGATGCCCATCTTCCCAGATGGAAACCATTGAGGAGGCTGCTTTGGTTCATGGAATCGATCCGGATGATTTAGTTGAAGATATCAACGGATTTTTAGAGCAGGATTTAGGCTGATTTCAGACAGAAAAAAGCGTTCGCAAATGCGAGCGCTTTTTTTCTTTTACAACTGTGCCAGTATTTGAAGTGCATTTCCTTTTATGATTGCTTTTTCATGCTCTGCAAAATATGCTCCGATGGCATCATTATAGTTCTTCTGCAACGCATACTCACAAATCACATTGCACACCTTATTAAATTCCTCCGGTGTGTGCATACTCTTGTGGACCATAAGATAAAAACGATTGGTATCGCTGTTTTTGTACAGATCATTTTCTCCCTGATAGTAGTCACTTAAGACTTTTGCAAGCTTTTCCACCTGTTCCATCTGTTTAAACTCAAACATCTTGGTCAGGTCCGGCAGGGCTCTTACCGGAATATCCGTTTCCGGCTTTTTAGAGGCTGCCTCGGAAGCTGCCTGCTCCTGTCCTTCCTTTAGCTTTTTGAAAAGACCTAAGATATCATCTGCTCCCTGGGTCGGAAGCGGAGGAAGAGATGGTGCCTCATCCTCGTAGAGCATATCTTCATCCGGATCAGAGAACTTTGAAAATCTTGTGTCCAGCTCCTCCGGATATTCAACCTTCGTGATAACCAATATAATGGAATCCGCCGATGCAGGAATTGCCTCAACCATAAGCGGAATATCATTCACTTCAAAACCGAATTCGTTGTTTGCCTGCTGAATCATATCACGAAACAGCATCTTTGCTTTTTCAGATCCATAGGCGAGCTCACTCAACCGAATCTGTCGATTGGCGAGATCCTCTCTTGTCAAAGTGCAACGGATCTGGTTTTCATTTACCTTTTCAATTTTCATATATCATCACATCCTTACTTTGAAAATCTCCATGTAAATCGTACACTTATTATAATCAAATGATTTGGTGATGTAAAGTATGACAAGCTATTAAAAATTTCTAAAAAAACTCTTGCAATTTAAAATCTTTTATGATAAAAATGATTTTACACAAGATGCGCTGCAAAAAAGGAGCGTATGAAAAGTTCAAACTTATTTCTTTTGTCCGGCAAATACGAGGTTCTTCGGACCTTAGGCAGTGGAAGCTTTAGTACTGTTTATCTTGCCAGACATCAATCTTTAGAAGTGGAACGAGCAATCAAAGTTATCCCCAAAGAAAGCTCAGACCAACTTTCTGTTTTATCGGAAGCACGACTTTTAAAATCCATGAAGCATCCCGGTATTCCCATGATCTACGATATTGAAGAGGATCCGGACAACTATTATTTAGTTGAAGAATACATAAAGGGTGAATCTTTGGAAGAGTATCTGCTTCATCAACCGTTTATTTCCCTAAACTTTTTTTGCACATGTTGTATGCAGCTTTGCGATATTTTTATTTATCTGCATTCGTTTTTACCCTATCCTGTTCTGTATCAGGATTTAAAACCTGCACATATTATAGTATGCGGGAATCAGATAAAATTAATCGATTTTGGCATATCATGTTCTATTACCAGTTTAGGAAATAACTTCAAACAATTTGGAAATGCCGCATTTTCGGCTCCGGAACACCTTTTAGGAAAATCGGAGTCTGTCACCGCAGATATTTTTTCCATCGGAAAATTGATGGAATATCTTAAGGGATATGTAGATACCCGGCTTTCCAGATCATTTCAACATATTATCCAAAAAGCAACTGATCCGGACCCGGATTTACGATTTGAAACGGTGGAAGATCTGAGTCTGGAAATCCAAAAGCAATTTTACAAAATCAGTCAGCCGCATCTGTGTAAAAAAATAGCAGTTGTCGGGAGTTTTCCCGGCTGTGGTGCAACCCACATCGCCATTTCTCTCGTATCAGCACTAAATTATTTGGGAAAAAGTGCTCTCTATTACGAAGAAAATCCGGATAACAATCTTCGTAATCTGTTGGCGGTCTCAAAAAATATGTGTGAGAGAGAGGGTTATGTCTATTATCGCTTTTTTGGCGGTTTTCCAAAATATGGTCCCGGCGTCCGGATCAAAGATACCTTTGACGGAATCAAGATCCTCGACTTCGGAGCAGAGCTTTCTGCGGCTTTAGGTTCTGACGCAGATACCATTCTTTACATCTGCTCCGGCGGACCATGGCATTATGCGGACTCATGCGCGCGAAAGGAGTCCCTGGTTTTGCACAAAGACCGCGTAAAAGTGATCTGCAATTTGGGCAATTCCCGGATTGCACACCAGTTTGCCAAGGAATTTTCACTTCCGGTGTATATGTTTTCTTACGAAAAGGATCCTTTTTCCATTACCCCAAGGAAGCTTGAACTCGTTGAACAGCTGCTCTCACAGAAAGGACGGTTTTTATCATTTTTTGCTTTAAAAAGAAGATTTCCTCATTCCCACAAACAATAGCAGTCTGTGGAATTGAGCATGGGATTGGTACCACACACATTGCACTTTCTCTCTCGAATTATATGTGCAGCAGGCTCGGACTAAGAACCGCATATATCGAAATGAATGGCAGTAAGCAGATCCATCATCTTTCTGCAAAGAAGGATGACGCCTGTTTTTCCTTCCTTCATATGGATTTTTATCCGGATTGCACCCTTCGGAGTCTTCCGGAGATACGAAAAAAGGGATATGACTGCCTCATTTTTGATCTGGGACTTCTTTCGCCTGCAACTTATCAGGAATTTGTGCAATGCCAAAAGCAATTTCTTGTTGGTAGTATCTGCCCCTGGAAAAGCAAACATACATGGGATGGGTTCTTGAAATACAAAATACAATTTTTAGATTCAGAACACATTACTCTTCTGGGAAATTTGGGGATAAAAGAAAACATTACTTATTGGAAAGAACACTATCACATGAAGGTCATTTCCGTCCCTTTTCTGGAAAATCCGTTTCAATTGACAGTCTCCGATTGGAAATTTTTCGAAGAGATACTGTAAGGAATTTTGTATACCACAATTCTTCTACAGCCGAAAGAAAGCCAGTATGGAAAGGAGGAGGATAAGTAGAAGATACTCTTTTGTATATCGAATCATTCATTATAGCTTTTAGAAAAATATCTTAAAATACATTATTTAAGACATTTGGGATGGAGTATAGCACAACCATTCTATTAAACTAAATCAACGGGAAAAAGATCGGAGGGAGACTGTCTTATTTTGACAGTCTCTTTCCTGTGCTTTTTTGCATATACTATTTGAATCTGAGAAACCACAATGCTATAATTTGTTTAAGTATGTGAATATTCGGAAAGGAGCCTTTTTTCTACATGAAGAAGAAAATAATGCCTGTTGTAGTGGTAATCGTTCTGATACTTCTTATTATTTCAGGTATCGTAATCGTATCACTGATTCAAAAATATACTCCATCCAAGGAGAGAGCGGATTTATCCGACTATTATCATGTTACATCTGAGACAGATGTTGCCGTTGTCCTGAACAATGAAATAACAAATGGTGTTGCCACCTTAATCGATGGACAGGTCTATCTTGATTTTCATTTTGTTCATGATGCTATCAACTCCCGCTTCTACTGGGATGAGAACGAGAATATCCTGCTCTATACTACTGCTTCTGACCTAATTTCAGCGGAGGCAGATGCTACCAGCTATCTTGTAACCAAGAACTCTGTGGACTATGGCCGGGTAATCGTAAAGGCCACCTCCGACTCTGCATGGGTCGACCTTGATTTCGTAAACCAGTATTCAGATTTTACTTACTCTTATTATGACACGCCTTCCCGGGTGGTCATGACGAATGCATGGGGTGAAATTGATACTGCCGTGGTCAAGAAAAATACCGAGATTCGTGAAAAGGGCGGAATTAAAAGCCCGATTCTTGCAGATGTCCCCAAAAGTGATACCGTTACTGTCCTGGCACAGGATGAAAAATGGTTCAAGGTTGCTACCTCGGATGGCGTGATTGGTTATATTCGTTCCAACGCACTTTCCTCGGTAACCACAGAAACCATTTCCAGCGATTTTGTTCCGGAGACCTTCTCTCATATCCGCAAGGATTTTAAGATCTGCATGGCCTGGGATCAGCTTTATTCCTCTTCTTCTAATGGAGATATTGCTACCCAGATTTCCGATACAAAGGGCTTAAATGTGGTTTCTCCTACCTGGTTCTTCTTAAAGGATAGAAAAGGAAATCTATCCAGCATTGCTTCTTCTGATTATGTAACCTATTGCCATCAGCACGATATCGAAGTCTGGGCAATGGTAGATAATTTTGACTATGCAGACTTTAACCGAACAGAGGATACCACCTATATATTGACCCATACCTCTGTCCGTCAGAACCTGGTAAACCAGATTGTATCTATGGCCATTCAATACAATCTGGATGGAATTAACATCGATTTTGAGTATCTCGACAGCGCTGCCGTGGGTGATGGATATATCCAGTTCATCCGTGAGCTTTCCTTGAAATGTGCCAATAACGGCATAGTGCTTTCCGTTGATGTTCTTCATCCTGCAAGCTACAATGCAGTATATAATTTGAGTGAGCTTGCGGATTTTGCGGATTATGTTGTTATGATGGAATATGATGAGCATTATTCCGGATCGGAAGAGGAAGGCTCTGTGGCTTCTATCAGCTGGGTAAGAGAGGGAGTTTCCACTACCCTTAAGGATGTTCCTTCCGATCAGCTCATCTTAGGGATGCCGCTTTATACAAGAGTCTGGGTAAAAACTCCAAACTCCGATGCTTCCGATACGGAAATTGTATATGACCTTTCCTCCTCTGCTTACAGCTCAACCGCATCTGCGAACCTTGTGGAAAGCCATAACGCAGAAAAAGTATGGTTGGAGGACTGCGGACAGTTCTATGCCGAATATGAAGAAAACGGTTCCACCTATATGATCTGGATGGAGGATTCCTCCTCCGCAGAAGAGAGACTCCGGCTCATGGAGGAATATGGTCTCGCAGGAGCGTCTTTCTGGAGCTTGTATTGGGACACCAACTCCATATGGGATACCGTCATAAAATATATTAATTAAATTAAATAAGTCCCATTTTACAATTGTGTGTCTGAATGAATTTGCATATTTGAATCAGAACCCAC
>CAMDYX010000035.1 GCA_945910395.1 uncultured Agathobacter sp.
TGCCGACGCTTTTTAAACGTTCTGATTCAAATAGCAAAATTCATTTTCAGGAACACCTTCCCCAAATTGAAATTATTAAATTCCTTAACGGTATCTTTTATATAATCTTTCAAAGGCGGGCATGGAGCGACGAATCATATCTGTGTCTACGCAGTAAGAGATCCGAACCCAGCCCGGACAACCGAAGCCGGTGGCCGGGACAATCAGAAGATCCTCCTCCTTTGCCATTTCTCCAAATGCTTCTGCATCCTCCTCTAAGGCTTCCACGAACATATAGAAGGCTCCATCCGGCTTAAAGCAGCGATATCCTATCTTTGTTAAACCTTCATATAACAAATCTCTATTCTTTCGATAAGCATTGATATCCCCGGTTTCTCCAATACAGCTTACAATCATTTTCTGGAAGAGGCTTGGCGCACAAACATATCCCAGTGCACGGCCTGCTCCCGCACATGCCGCATAAAGCGTTTTGCTTTCATAGGCTTCGTCCGGAACCAATACCCAGCCAATTCGCTCTCCCGGAAGGGAAAGGGACTTGCTGTAGGAATAGCACACCAGGGTATTATTATAGTATTTTGTCACAAAGGGCACTTCCACATCATAGGCGATCTCCCGATATGGTTCGTCTGCGATCAAAAAAATCTGTGTGCCGAATTCCTTCTGCTTACGGTCTAACAATGCAGAAAGCTTCTTGATCGTATCCTCATTATAAACCGCACCGGAGGGGTTGTTTGGAGAATTGATAACAATGGCCTTCGTATTTGCACTTATTCTTTTCTCAAGCTCATCGAACTGAATCTGGAATACCTTCGTATCTGCCGGCACCATCACGCACTTCGCACCGGCGGCCTCAATAAACACGCGATACTCCGGGAAAAACGGAGCAATTACAATGATTTCATCCGAAGGGCCGGTTGTGAGAGCCTTAAAGCAGATGGATAAGGATGCTGCAGCCCCCATGGTAATGTAGAAATTATCTGCCGTAAAGGAAGTCTTATGGGTGCGGTTTAAGTAATCTGCAATTGCCTTTCTCGTCTCTAAATCTCCCTGGGCAGAGGTATATCCATGCAAAGAGATGGAATCCATACTTTCTGTCAGCCTGCGAATCGTCTCGTTTACACAGTCCGGGGCTGGAATGCTTGGATTTCCAAGGGAGAAATCATAGACATTCTCCGGTCCCACAATCGCAGCTCTCTGCTTCCCATATTCAAACAATTCCCGAATCGCCGAGCGCTTGCTTCCCAATTCATACATTTTTTCCGATACTACCATTTTTTGCCTCTTTTCTCTGAACTCTCAGTTTATTTTCATTTCTTATATGCTTCATAACCCTCCCTGTTTGTCCGCTCAATCTGTTCCTTTAGTTCATTGGCAGACATACGAAGGGCTCCAAGACTCATAACGGTCTGCTGCTCTAAGGCATCGGAGGTTGCAACTGTAACGCGGTATTTTTCCCGAACATCATGTACCATCCGCTCAATACATGCATCTGCAGTCTCATCCGATCTTGTATATACCACTTCAATTCCATTGTAAAGCTCTTTTTTTCCGGGATTTCCTTTTACCTTATAGGCATCAAAAACGAGAATCAGACGGCATCCCCGATATCCCCGGAAATTGCACAGGATGTCCTTGAGGGAGTCTCTTGCCGCATCCACATTCCTTTTTGCAAGGTCACAAAGCTCCTCCCATGCAAAAATAATATTGTAGCCATCCACAATGAAAAACTCCTCCGAAGGTCCCTTCTTCGGATAGATTGCATTTCCTTTTTTATCATATTTTACATGGGATGGCTTTACGCCATCAATTGCCTTAGCCTCCCGCCTTTTGCTCCACTTGCGCCGCTCCTGGTCTTCCAGGGCCTCCTTCGACAGGCCAAATTCTCTTGCATAAACATCTGCAAGCTCGGCATCCAGCTCTACTTCGCTCATTTGTGCTACTGTCTTCTCCCAGCTCCTTGCGCCGGATTTTCCAAAAGTACTTCCGGGTCCAAAGGAGCTTCCTTCGCTATCATAGAAAAAACCATCCTTTTTTGCAAGGCTTTCCCGCATCAGCGCTTCTTTTGAAGCATCTCCATGATATACAAAGGGCAGATGCATATAGTTTGCTACCTCGTCCCAGGGAACAATAAATCCCGAACCATGGGCACAGAATACGGAAGAGGTGGGATTCTTAAAATCCAGTTCACTGTCATATCCCCGGCTTTCGATGACCTCCTTGGGATTGTGGCATACATCATAGCCCTCCAGCTCTAAGGTAAGGCTTCCCAGCCCCTTTGAATATGCCAGAACCTCGCGAACATATTCCTGCATGGTGGCAACCGGAGCCGTTCCGGAAATCTTAGCCATTTCCCTGCTTCCGTTCTCATAGAACTCCGGGGGCTCTATCTTTGCGAATCTCTGTTCCAGATCGGTCATGGCCCTGCCCACATGCTCCATGGGAATCGTTAACAAAAACCGATAATAGGGCTCTAGAAGAATACACTCAGTGGATTTTAGTCCCTGTCGGATTGCCCGGTAGGTCGCTTGCCTGAAATCTCCACCCTCCGTATGCTTTGGATGGGCTCGTCCGGTTAAAATCGTCACTTTCACATCCGTAAGACCGGAGCCTGTCAAGACACCCTTGTGCTCCCGCTCCCCCACATGGGTGGCAATCAGCCGCTGCCAGTTCTTGTCCAACACATCCTCGCTGCAGGCCGATTCTACGGATATTCCGCTTCCCTTTTCCCCCGGGGAAAGGAGAAGATGCACCTCGGCATAGTGCCTTAAGGGTTCAAAATGGCCAACCCCCTCTATCGGCGTGGCTACGGTCTCCTTATACACAATGCTTCCCTGACCAAAAAGAACCACCACATGAAATCGGTCTTTGATCTGTCTTGCAAGAATCTCCATCTGTACCTGCCCCATGAGCTGCACATGGATTTCCTTTGCTTCCTCCATCCAGACAACGGAAAGCTTTGGGTCTTCTTCCTCCAGTATTCTCATATTCTTTAAAAATTCCGCCGGATTTACGTCCTTTGGTAAAATTAATTTATAATTTAATACAGGCTCCAGCACCGCCTCATTACTGCCTTTTTCGACTCCAAGCCCCTGTCCGGGCATCGTTTGACTAAGGCCCGTTACCGCGACGATCTCCCCGGCCTTTGCCTGTTCCACTGTCTCATATTTCTCCCCGGAATACTTTCGAAGCTGATCGATTTTCTCTGTAACCGCTTCCCCCTCCCGGTTTACATATTCGATTTTCTCCCGGCTTCTTAGATCTCCTCCCGTAATCTTTAGGTACGTTAGTCTTGCGCCCCGGTCATCTCTTCCGATTTTATATACCCTTGCTGAGAACTCGTTTCCATAGGTTTTTGGTGCCGTAAAGCGTCCGATTCCGGCAATCAGTTCCTCTACTCCCTCCAGCTTTAACGCAGAGCCGTAAAAGTAGGGGAAAACATTTCGATTCCGGATTTCCTGCTGAATGGCGTTATCCGAAAGACTACCTGTTTCCAAGTATTCATTTAAAAGAGCTTCACTGCACACCGCAAGCTCTTCCCGGAAATCTTTTTCTTTTGTTTCCTTTACTGTGTGTTCTTCAAGACAATTACTATCTGAAAAGTCCACGCATCCTTCAGATAACTCAGTTTTTAATTCCTGTTTTAATTTTTCTTTGTCTGTTCCATCCATATCCATTTTATTGATAAAAAGGAAGGTGGGAACCTGATAATGCTTTAACAGGCGCCACAGGGTTCTTGTATGTCCCTGCACACCATCTGTACCGCTGATGACTAACATTGCGTAATCCAGCACCTGCAGGGTCCTCTCCATCTCCGCGGAAAAATCCACGTGTCCCGGGGTATCCAGAAGCGTAATCTCTTTTTCGTCCACTACAATTCTTGCCTGTTTCGAGAAAATGGTAATGCCCCGCTCCTTTTCCATTGCGTCAGTATCCAGATAAGCATCCTTGTGATCCACTCTCCCTAAGGAGCGAATTTTACCAGTTGTATATAGAAGTGCCTCTGATAGCGTTGTTTTTCCTGCATCTACATGTGCCAGAATTCCAATTACCAAAATATCAGTCCTCCAAAAATATATTTTATTCTATCACAGTTTTGCGGTTTCGTGTATAATAATCCTATGCGCACAAAAGGCAAAATCCCAAAAACAGAAGGAGTAACGAAATGAACAAAAAAGAAGTTTTTGAATTAAAGCGCCGTTTTAAAAAGGAGGATGCGACCTTTACGCACCTGGTAGGCTGCTACGTAGACTGCAACCGCAATAAGCTCTGCAAATGGGGCGGTAAATTTTTAAATCTTGAAGACGAAGAATTTTACAAATATCTGGAAATTGCAAACAAAGCCTTATCCGGCACCATCGGAAACAATCTGCTTGAGCTTCATTTTCCAATGGAAGAGGAGGAGGTCGGAGGCCGCCAGCAGATTCTCATGGCGCTCCGGGACACGAAATTGGAGGATGAGACCTTGTTGGACCGCTACTATGATCTGATCATCGACACCTACGACCATGCCGGCAATTACCTGATCCTGCTATATCATGATGTCTATGATGTGATGACAAAAACAACGGACAATAACAAGCTGGACGAATCCGAGGAAGCCTTTGAATACCTAATCTGTGCCATCTGTCCGGTAGATCTCTCAAAGCCGGGACTTGGTTATCTTGAGGGTGAAAAAAGAATCGGACCTCGTATCCGGGACTGGGTTGTAGGAGCACCGGACACCGCCTTTTTGTTCCCGGCCTTCAACGATAGAAGTACGGATATCCACTCCGCACTGTTCTACACCAAGAACACAAAGGAGCCCCATTCCGAATTCATGACCAACGGACTTGGCTGCGGTGTAGAAAGAACCGCAACGGAACAGAAAATGGCCTTTCATTCCATTGTGCGCAACGTACTTGGCGCAGAGGATGAAGGCACGGATGATATTCTTTTGGATATCCAGCAGAATTTAAGTGACATGGCAACCGACTATTCCGAGACCCACGATAGCGAAGATGATCCATTTATACTGGACAAAGAAGTGATTGAGAAGGTGCTGGCAGAAAGCAATGTCCCGGAGGACAAGGCCAACCGCATCGGAAAATCCGTAGAAGAAGTCTTTGGGGAAAAGCTCCCGATAGCAGAGCATGTGATTGATAGCAAAGCTTTGATTGCAAATGAAATTCGTGTGGAAAAGCTCGCTCTGGAGGATCAGGTTGGAGATTTGACATTACAGCTCAATGAAAAAGAAAACGAATTGAAGGAACGAACCAATCAGTTAGTAGAAAAGCAGGAGGTTATCGACAATTACATAGCAGAAACGAAGACCTATGATGTTGTTCTTCGGGTAAAGCCGGAAAAAGCATCCCAGATTACCTCCCAGATCATCAACGGAGAAAAATGCCTTGTTATTCCAATGAAGGAAAATGAGCACGCCACCATCAATGGAGTGAATACCACGGTATAAAATTCTTCACATTTTTATAATAAGAGCTCCTTAAAATAAATTTGCATATTTGAATCAGAACACACTCTCGTTTCGTAAAAAACGTAGCGGCACTAAATTCGCAATCAATTGCTCATTAAGTGCCGACGTTTTTTAAAAGTTCTGATTCAAATAGCAAATTTATTTTTGGGAGCTCTTTTACATATAAACCAGAAAAATGCCGGTCAAGTCCTTTTTACTGCTGGATATATGTCATCCCATCATTTTCTGTAGCGGGCTTTGTTTCCTGTTCCGGTGTCTTTTCTATGGTGTTATAAATCCACTCATTGGAGGTGCGGAATATGGTGCTTCCCGATCCCACCTGGCACACCGTAATGACATCTTCATTTTCGACGCTGTTCCGATCGATCATAAGCGCGTTTCCGCTTATATAGGTAGCCGGAATCTTCTCACCATTAACATACACTTTACTCCATTTTGTAAAGTTTTCTCCATGGATGGTAAGCTTACTCCGGTCATAATTTACGGATACGTTGGAGATTACCACGTCTGCCACACCCATTTCAATTTCCGTTGCCGGATATAAATCTTCTCCGGCATAGGCATAACGATCGCCGTAAAGGATATCATACTGCAGATTTTCCAGCCCGCTCAAATATTCCTGATCCACTTCATAATTCTTTGCCTGATGATAGGAAAGAATCGTTCCCTCTGAGATTCCCACGTTCTCAGTAATACTTGCCAGAAGCTGGTAGGAATACAAATCCGCATCCTTCTTCTCTAGTCCCATGTTGTTCCAGGTGACATACTTTGTCTTATAAATATCGCCGGAAAGCATATCCTCCTCGGTAAGTCCCATAGTTGGAAGATGATCTCCGAAAAATACGATAATCGTATCTTCCCCTCGTTTGTCTACTTCGCGAATCAGATCGGACATGAAGGTATCCACCGCGTGAAGCTGGTTCACATAATAGTTCCACTGATTTGCGGTTTCTTCGTCCTCCACACCACTTATGGTATAAACAGGATTTTCAATTACCGGCTCCTTTGGATAGTCGCCATGGGTACTAACCGTTATCGTATATGTAAAATCCGGCTGATCCGGAGTAACATCCAGCGTCTTTATAGTCTCGTCTACCAGAATATTGTCAGAGGCCCAGCTTCCGAGAGGGGTCCACTCTGTAATATTCATCATTTCCTTGCAGGTAAAGCTGTCAAATCCCATCATAGAAAACGCATTGACACGGCTGTAAAAATTACCACCATTGTTATGAACCGCATGAGTACCATACCCGATAGAAGCAAGATCTGAAGCAATGCTCTCACAATCCGTCTGCTTTAAAATGGTCTTGTAGGGGTATTCCCCGGTTCCAAAATACTGCATACTCATCCCGGAAAGAATTTCGAACTCCGTATTTGCAGTACCTGCCCCTACCACCGGAACAGTCAGATAACCGGTCGTATAGTTTTCCTCAAGGTGATGGAATGTGGGGATCGGGTCCTCGTTCACACTCAGGAACTTAATCTCATCCGGATCACAGAAGGACTCTAACAGCACACAGATAATATTTGGAGCGTTTTTTGCCGAAACAGAGGTTTTAGGCTTGTTCTCCGAAACAAAATCCTCGATTTCCCCAATTTTTTCCTGAGAATATCCCTCCGGCTTACTCATACCACGGTCCACAACACTGGAGGAAAAACCATAAATAAAGCCGTAATCCTCATAGCCCTGTGCGATATTGGAAAAATAGCTGGCAACTACGTGTGTACTCTGCGCTGCCTCAGTTGTCAGCGGAATCGCCACGAACAACACACCAAGAATCGCAACAGGAACTGCAATTTTTCGAATTCGTCCCTTATACTTTGGTCCCTTCACAAAAAGAAGAAGGCATACACTAAGGAAAATTCCGATTCCGATTACCGCAACCGTTGCCTGGGTTGCAGTAAAATAGCTTGTATTCTTCATGGCCAGAAGATCATTGATACACTTTAAATCCGTATATCCAAAGGGGGTGACACGATTTGACAAAATACATCCGTTTATCACGCCCAAAATCGTCCAAAATCCAGTAATGATCACGCGCATGAAGGTTCTTCTGCGGAACAAGTATACTATGGAAAGGGAAGCAAAAACCAAAAAGGCATTATAGAAAAAAGCCCAGGTATGTGTTCCCACAAAAGCGCAGGCGGACCAAAAGCTTCTTCGTGAAATCAGTTCCACCATGAAAACTATCCCACAGGCCAAAAGCATATGGAAAACAAGTGAATATCTATTTAAAAAATCAATCAATCGTTTCATATAAAAAGTCCTCCCATAAACCATACGATAGTTTATGCAATATAATGCACAAAATCAAGAGGTAAATTTTATAAAAAACATCCAAAAGTTTCTCGTTTTATGTGTAAATGAACCAAGAAAAAGCCCGCTAACAGCTTAGCGGGCTTTTTTATTTCACGATTTAAATTGCTTTAAGAGCCTCTACTGCTGCATCTAGATGGGGATTTTCTATGGAGTAAAAAGCCCCCTCATCTGCCGCTTTTGCATATGCAGGATCAAGGGGAAGCTTTCCTAACACAGGAAGTCCCATCTCTTCTGCGGTCTTGTCAATGTTGCTCTCGCCAAACAGTTTGATTTCCTTTCCACAATCCGGACATTTTAAATATGAAAAATTCTCCACAACACCAAGCACCGGAATCTTCATCATATTTGCCATATTGAAAGCCTTCTTCACGATCATCTGCACCAGCTCCTGCGGTGAGGTGACGATCACGATACCATCTACCGGAAGGGACTGGAACACCGTAAGGGGAACATCCCCGGTTCCCGGAGGCATATCCACAAACAGGTAGTCTACCTCTCCCCATACCGTCTCATTCCAAAATTGCTTTACAACACCGGCGATCACCGGACCTCTCCAGATTACCGGAGCTTCCTCATCCTCCATGAGAAGGTTGATGGACATGATCTTGATTCCTTCCTCTGTCTCCAGCGGGATCATTCCCCTTTCATCTCCAACCACCTGACCGTTTACTCCAAACATTTTCGGGATGGAGGGGCCTGTAATATCCGCATCAAGAATGCCAACCTTATATCCGGCCTTTGCCATCGCAACCGCAAGGGATGAGGTTACAAAAGACTTTCCTACACCACCCTTTCCGCTGACGACTCCGATCACGTGCTTGATATCGGAATAAGCATTCATGGCTTCTAAAAAACTTTGTGGGTTCTGCTTGCTTGGACATCCTTCACAGCTTTCTCTGCTGCAAGAGGATGCACTGCTACAGTTTGAATTTTCTGGCATATATTTTTCCTCCTAGTATCTCTTAGTCATTTCCAAATAAAGCATTAATCATGCAATTTAGCAAAATGTGAAAATGGGTAATAAATAAACTCCGCTTTTCCGATGATTTCATCCTCTGTTACAAAGGGATTATCCCAATATCTGGAATCTAAGGAATCGTTTCGATTGTCTCCCATCACAAAATAACAGCCCTCCGGAACCACAAATTCAAATGGACCGGTATTTCTCGTCCACTCCTCTTTCAAATAAGGCTCCTCCAGGGAAGTGGTGGAACCGTTGATATAGACCTTACCATCCTCTATCTGAACCAGATCGCCCGGCAGACCGATAATACGCTTGATAAATTTCTGTGACTCATCATCCGGAAATTTGAAAATAATAATATCTCCCCGCTGCGGGTCCTTAAACAGATAAGCAGTCCGAAGACCCAGCAGATCGTCTCCCGGCATGATGGTATTCTCCATGGAACCGGTGGGAACCGTCGCATTAATAATGATAAAATTCTTAAGGAAGAGAGCAACGCCGATTGCAAAAGCGAAGGTCAGGATCCAGCTTAACAACTCCCTTTTCCAGGAGATCGGTTCCTCCTTCTCTTCCTTTTCAACAAGGTTTGTTTTCAAAATACGTGCGATTTTTTCAGCCTGATCCTCTTCCAAAGGAATCTCCTCAAAATCTGTTTCATTTTTCACTTCAGTATGTTTTGTTTCCATATTGACATCCTTAAATTATTTGTTTCGCGGCATATACCACCAATTGATAAAATCATCCCGGTGGAACACCAGTCCCTCCAGTCCAAGCTCCACCATATCCTGCCAGGAAAACTTTTGCTTGATAAAGGCATTTAATGAATCTGCAAAATCATTTTCCAGACACCAGATTGCCTGAACCGTCATGGGAATTTCCTGTTTCCACTCATCCACAAAAGAACCACCAAAATCAATAATTTTATCCCAGTGCTTCTTTGAATTCATAATCCGCTGCTTAATGTTTTCTATGACAACCTCGCGGAAATTATTTACTCTGGCATCATCCCTGCACTTTTCCAAAAGCTGCACATTCCTGTGATTCTGATTCAAAATAATCCGAAACGGACCGCTCTGTTCATTGGAAACAAAGCAGAAAATCAAGTCATCCACCTGCTTGGCGGGGTATGCCTGATACCCTTTCCGATAAGGTGACACACTTTTTTTCATATGAAGATCTGCAGAAACATCTATATAAGTAATCCCGGGCAAAGAACTGATCTCATACCGCTGACCTTTTACATAGGGAGCCAGAAACTGCATAAAAAATTCACGGTTTTTCTCAAACACAATCAGATTGTATTTATTCAAAAAAGCCTTAAACTCTGCCGGATACTGTCTCCGGTAGTAGTCAAACAGTCCCTGGGAGATAAAAGCAATTTTAATGGCCTGCCCTAAGAAGCCATTGATAATCGTCTCGATATTAAGTTCTAACTGCTGGCCCTTTAAATATACAGAAACGAACAATGCCTTTGCTACGATATTCATCTCGGACTCAAACTCGGAAAGCACATTGCTTCGGCCATCGTTTAGGTACTGCCCCAGTCCCATGTAATTATTTTGATAGTAGCTTAGAATCAATTGTCCCATGATTTCCCTCAACTGCTTAAAGTTATCATCATAGGCGATTCCATCACGGGTAATCTTCAGATTTAAAAATCGTTTTTTGATATTTAACCGAAACGCCATATGCCTGATCCACTCAGGCTTCAGTCCGATCTCATCAGCATTTTTTGCAATGCGAAAGCCCTGCTGAAAAATCTCAGAGGGTTCCACCATCTCTTTATGGCGTGAGTTATATAATGTAATATATCCCTCCAACAGGTCAGTATCTACCTGCAGCGTTGTAATTCCCACAATGTACGCAGAAGGACTGCTTGCAATCTTCGGCTGAAAAAGGGACACCTTCTTTTTGTCAAAATAAATGTCAATGGGGATTGGCTGGCAGATCATATACTTTTTTACTGCATTTACAATCGCAGACATGGACATATTCATGGCAAAGCGAGGCAAAAGCGCTAAGGTCACGCGGGTTCCCACCAGTTTGCGGTTAGAGGCAATATACTCAATGTCATCCGCGCCATTGAACCATTTCGCCGCAATGGGTTCTAGGCTCTGGCGGTCCATGACATTCCATGCCGTATTAATCGACTTATCCTTTCGGGACTCGATGAGAATTGCGCGGGACACCCGAAAGCAGGAGCATAAACCAATTCCGAACTGGGAAATCGGCTCATACTTTAGTCTCTGGTTCTTGTAGGAATCACTGGTATAATAACAGCTTCCCACCCGAGAGACGTATAACAGCAGATCCTCCTCGTTAATCCCGATTCCGTTATCCTCCACGAAAAACATTCCGTTGGACGAACTATAGGAAATGACAATTTTCGGCTGATAGCCTCTTCGCACCGAAGCAACCTTCTCTGCCTGCTCAAGCTCCAAAAACTCGGTCCCCCAGCTCCATTCCAGCGCCTGTCGTGCATAACAGGCATCGTAAGCATTCTGCAACAGCTCCCGGATAAAAATATCCCACGAATCATAGAACTGGTCGCTGGTAAACGTCGATATCATGTTTTTACTATTAAAATCTACCTGGACAGTTTTCATATCATCCTATTATACACTATAAATGACAAAAAGGAAATTTTCACTTTCTTATTTTGTCAATCAATTTTAAAATCAACCATACAAACAGTATACCACATAAGGCACCTGCACTATCCAGACACACATCTTTGATTTCGCAGGAACGCCCCGGGATAAAATACTGGTGGAATTCATCTGTGCAGGCATAAGCTGCGCATAAAACAAGCGCAATTATATTTTTTCTTTGTCCGGTATAGTTCTTCTTCCAGCAATATTCATGTATCGAAAGGCAACTTGTTATACCAAGTGCGCAATAGATCAAAAAATGTGCTACCTTTCGAATCTTCTTTTTTAAAAAGAGAATAAGAGGAGCCGGCATCCATTCAGCATTCTCTTGAAGCACCCACTTCAACGTACTGTCACTTACAGCTACCGACTCTGTTTCATCTTGATTCGAAAAGAGAAAAATGAAAATCATGATACCTATGGTCAACATGACATATATATAAAATCTCTTCGTCTGTCTTTTCATAGCTTTTACTGTTTTCCTGTTGCATCAAGAGGAAGCTCTCCCTCCAGATTTTCCAAATCGTCCCCTGTATTTTTGTATAATCCCTGTCCAGTTCCATCATCCCCTAATCCGGTAAACGGATCATATACTTCCGGGGTTTCCTCTTCCATATTCTCCTCTTCCATTGTCAGAGAAACATCCCCATTTAAAAGTACTGCCTGGACCAAAAATCTTTTCGAGGAAGCATTTTTCCCACTGGTGCACGTAGACAGGGTGATAATACGGTTGGCTTCAGACACTCCATCTCTATACCATCCTCCAAGCCTTGCCTGGTTATATACTTTATTCAGATAGGCCGCATATCCCGCTTCGGAGGAAAAATCATTTGTATTTAAGATGTGTGAGTTATCAGAAGTATATGCTGCAAAAACTTCATAAACCAAAACTTCATCTTCCGTATATACATATACAAATGGATGCGTTGCAAAAAAGCTCTCATCTTCAAAATAATGAAGAGTACGAAACATCGATCCATTTTTCATATTATGACCATAGATGACCGTATTGTAGTCATCAAAGTTCTTGCTGTTTAGCATCTGGGTAAAAAGGCATCCGGGATATCCCTTACTGCCATCCAAATTGTGATCTAAATAATAGGTATCATAGGTTGGATGCTGCAGAATCGGATAGTCAATGTTGGTATCCGGAATATAAATCCAGGCATAGATATCTTTATTGGTCTGTTTTAAGCTTTCCCAGTCCAGATTTTTCTCCGGAATATCAACACCAAGGAGTTCTAATATATCCTCCTCCTCGCTCTCTGTTTCAGGAATCTCCGGTTCCTGAGGGAAAGAGGAATCTACAAAATCAATGGTATTCACCTGCTGTTGCATATTGCTGTACTGCTCTTCGGCATTGCTTGTCACAAAATAATTGCGCGCCCATAACACCAATACTACAATCAAAATTACGACCAAAAGGAGAATGATGATACGATATATATTTAATTTCTTTTCCTCTGCCGATAAGTGCCGTTTATGCTTTTTATGAGAGGAACTTCCATGTGTTGTCGTCGTCTTTTTTTCTTCTGCCATCTTGTATATTAATTTTCTTTCTTAAAAAATAGCATATTCACTTCCGCCCCGGGGACGGAAGCAAATATGCAAACCACATGTTTGTTACATTAGATTCGAATCTGCCTTTATTCCTTTAAAGGCTAAGCGCTTTTTTTGAACATACTGCAATTCCCAGTATTGAAAGGACTGCAATAATTGGTAAAACCGGAACGTTCGTTTCGGTCTTTGGAGATGTATTACTTGTTGAAGCACCAGGTGTTGCAGCTGCCGGAGCAGTTGTAGTCACGTTTACCACCTGGTTGTTATTGTTTGTCTGAGTAATTCCGCTATTGTTTGCATCTGAGGAAGTACTTCCATTTGTCGCAGAAGTATTCCCAGTGGATGCAGCCGGATTCGTATAATAATTATAGTAATTATTCACTATCGGCTGGGTTTCATTGGTGTTCGTATTTCCATTTGAACCATTCTGTGCAGCAGTTGCTGTACGAACAACGGCGATTGGGGAAAGCGAATCTACGCTTACTGTTACGGATCCATCCGATACATTTGATGGCGTAAGCGTTTCCCATCCGTGTTGACTGCACTTATGAAGCACCTTTACTGTATCACCCTTTTTTATTCCTGAAACAGCAATTGTTACCGTCAATGGGAATGTTGCCCCAGAAGGTGCAGTTAATTCAAATGCAGCAAGAACCTCTGCCTCAGCGGTAATATTCTCTGCCTTCTGTGCAGCTTCCTTATAGTCTGTTGTAGCAATCTGTGACTTGCTTAACGTAACTCCGGAATCAGTTGAAACCTCCGCTGCACTCTCTGCTTTTGAAATATCCTCTGCTGTTGGTGACGTAATAGCAAAAACAGTTGTACTCATTGACAAAACCATGAGGGCTGCTAGCAAGCCCGCAAGTTTCTTCTTCATTGGCATCTCCTCCTTTCTTATTTTTTCATGTGGTTTATATCAAACGTGAGCTGCACGTCCAATATCAATCTATTCGGACTCTACTTCATTGTAAAAAATATCAATAATCAAATCGTAGAATTCCTCTTCATCAACATGATACTCTTCATACTTATCCCCCATTACTGTTTCACCGGGTATCGTATACATGATATCTTCACTAAACTCGTACCCAATCACATCTTTCGCCAAGGCTGCAAAATCTACACTGCTTACCGCATAATCACTAACAGATTCGTAGATGTCGGCAGCAGCCTCCGCGCTTCCACCTGCATAGGTTTTAAGCTGGTTCATGAAATTGATAAGGTATTGTTCATCTCTATGTAATCGGTCCGTTGCACTGTCAAAATCATTCGTATCACGGCCACGTACATAACAGTATGCCTCCTGACCGTTTAATGTAACAACATCTCCCTCAGTAAGACTAACGTTCTGGCTTGGATAGTAAATATCTTCTAAGACTTCGACCTCAACTCCCCCGATTGCATCATTTAATATCGGAATTGCTCCCATATTGATTGACATATATCCGCTAATCGGTATGTTATAAAAGAGATTTTTTACAGCAGACACCGTTCTCGTACAGCTAAGCTTTTTCCCGTCTCCAAAACCATGCTGCGTACAGATCTGTGCCTGATAGATTCCTAACCCATTTCCCTCCTCATCATAGACATCCACTGCTGTCATGGTATTTCGGTTAATGGAAATGATGGAAAGTGTCTCATTTTCGGCATCAACAACAAGCAGGAACATCGCATCGGACTGTCCTCCGCTGACCCCATCCTTTGCAGTTTCTACCGGATCATCGCTGTCGATACCCATCAGCAGATAGGAGCGGATATAGTTGTTGTAGCGATAGTGCTTCCCATTATACTCAATGGTTCCTTCCTGCCATTTCTCCACGTTTCCGGTCATAGCCGCGCCGGAGGTATCTATCGTCTGGTTGATTGTCTCATTTGAGATTACCGTGTTATCATTCGAGCCCTGATTCTGTCCCTTCGCCTGTATTGCCATGAATAAAATCACAGCAACAACAACCACCAGAACCCCGGCCATGAAGAACAAAATATTATTCAGTTTTTGAGACATATTTGAACCTCTCACGATTCGCTCGACTCTCCTTTTCCATAATAGCTACCATAATAACTGCCGTAATAGCCGCCATAGTAGCCGCCTTCGTAACTATTTTTCTTCATCTTCACTTTATTTAAAACAGCCCCAAGAAGCTTTACCCCGGAAGCCTCTAACTGTTTCTTAACCCCGGCAATCATACGTCCGCTTGCCATTCCCTGTGCCACAACAAGGATTGCTCCGTCACAATGCTTTGCCACCACAGCAGCATCAATTGCTGCTCCAAGAGGCGCACAGTCCAGCAAAATATAATTAAAATGCTCTTTTCCAAAAGTAAGAAGTTCTTCAAAATACTTTTTTTCGAGAATCTCTGTGGGATTTGGAACCGACGGTCCCGCAAAGATCATAAACAATCTTGGAATCTCCGTTCCGTACAGCACATCTTCTAATCTCTTCTGACCAGATAGAAAGTGGGATAAGCCGAATATTTCTTTTCCGGAAGAGGATTGTGCTCTTAATCTCCCCACAAAAACGGACTTTCTCATATCAGTATCCACAAGAAGAACTCGTTTCCCCGACTCTGTCAGAGAACGAGCCAGATCCATTGCTACCGTGCTCTTCCCCTCGTTTGGAATTGCACTTGTGATAAGGATTGTTTTTACATCGTCTCCGCAGAACTGTATATTTGTTTTTAAGGCACGAAGCGATTCCTTCATGGTATAGCTTTGTGCTTTCAGGCTTCCAAATTGAACTGTTTCCATTTATTTCTTGCCTTTTCCTTTTTTCCTACGTCGCTTTGTTGATTTTTTCTCTCCATCGTCCTCGGACTCTTCCATAGGAAGTGTACCAAGAACATTGAGTCCCAGCTTCTTCTCCACATCCTCAGGGGTCATGATGGTATCATTAAACAGGTATGACATAATAACGACCGCACATGCAAACACTCCACCAAGGAAGGCTCCTATTACAGTATTCTTAATGATACTGGGGCTTACCGGTTCTCCGTCTGCATATCCATATTGTAGAATTTGCGGAGGATCCTGCTCCATTTTCTCAGCGATAAATGCGGAGCTGACCTGTGCAATTTCGTCTGCGATTGCTTTTGCCGCGATTGGATTTTCGTCGGTTACGGTAATCTCCAAGATACGCGAATTTGATGGGTTATTGAGTGAGACTCTTTCCTTCATTGATTTGTAGTCCTCATTCAATCCCAGATTGGTTATTACCTGTTCCAGCACAGGACGTCCCTTTACTACAACCAGATAATCGTTCGTAAGGCTTGCACCTGTCTGCAAATCAGCGAGGCTGGTAATGGAGTTGCTTCTCGGCAATACATAAAGCGCAGATGTCGATTCATATTTTGGCACCATAACAAATACACTCACCGCAAATCCAATTGCCCCTGCCACTATTGCCGCAAGCACAATCAGCTTCCAGAACACTAACAGTTCAAAAACTAAGTCCTTTAAGTCAATCTCTATTTCATTGTCGGAATCATATTGATTTCCCATTTAAAAATTTCCTCTTTAATGCTATTTCCATATCTCAGAAGGCTTTTCTGCAAACAATTCGTTTGCATATTCCGTCCCATACTTTTTCCCAACATAGGCATAACATTTTGCCATATTGCAGGTTCTCTTCTCAATACCATGGCTGTCGCTTGCAATCATATCTATCCAGCCTTCTTTGAGCAACTTTTTGCAGTATTTCTTTGGACCATGTCCCTCTAATCCAAGTACTGCATCTGCGTTACTCTGAATGAGCGCCCCCATTTCTTGAAGCTCACTTGCCCGCTCAGCATCTTCTACCATGCAACCGTATCTCTCTATGTGTGCAATAATGGGACGATATCCATGATGAATCAGTTCCTGCGTCATCTGCTTGATAAATGTATATTCGCTATGATGCGCGTATTCTGTGAGCACATATCTGGTATCGGCCAGGGTATGGCACCTTCCCGATTGAAAAGCTTCCACAATCTGTGAATTCACATGGTATTCTGTCCCCAGATAAGTCTGAATTCCCAGCTTTTCTCCGTATGGCTTTAGCTTTTCAAAGTTCTCTTCAATCTTTTCTTTTGGATACGCAAACATTCCGTGTCTGTAATGAGGCGTAAGAATAATTTTGTCTATGCCCTGGTTCTTTGCTTCCACCAGCATTTTTACAGATTCTTCAATTGTCGGCGAGCCATCATCTACTCCAAAGAGCAAATGACAATGCATGTCGATCATGTTTTTGTCTCCTTATAGGCGCACTTATAGCTATTATCTGTATTATTATACTATATCGACATTTTTTGTGCAAATAATTATACTAAGCCAATATCTCTCTTTGTGAGTTTTCTTATACGACTAATTTACATCCTTTTCCTTTTTTTTCGCGTTCTATCCATCCCGATCAAGCATAATTCTCGAAATTTTTTACGAACATTCGGGAATACCATTAAAACCAGAAACGACAATCCCAAATATATAAACAATCCCAATATTACTTTAATACTCAAAAGGGCCAATGGCATAATATTTCCATCAATATTTATGAGAATAAGGCTCATAACGATTCCAGCCAAGAGAAATGGTGTGGCATTTTGTATATATTCTTTTATATTAAGCATATGACGTAGCTTCCATGCTTGATAAACACACACTACCCCTTCTGCAAACCACGTTGCAATTGCCGCGCCAAAAGCCTTCCATTGACTAATCAATATCAAATTTAAAATCAAATTAATGCCAGCACCAAATAATACGGATTTTACATATATAGCATCTAAATTGTGTGGAATAATATATTGGGTTCGTAAAACATTTGCAAATGCAACAAAGCAACAACTTGAAAGCAATACATAAAATATATCAACACATGCCCCATAACCATCTCCATAAAAAAGGGGAACAAATTCTTTCGCAATTCCCATCAGACCAAAACAAATAGCCGGTATTACTGACATAATAAACATAAATGAATATGAGATTACTTTCTTTTCCTGGCTTTCTTTCTCTTCAGCAGCTATGCTTGACATCCTAGGCAGCATTACTATTCCTAATGAATTAACTACAGCATTTGGAATCTGAATTATCTTTTCTGAATATTCATAATATCCAACTTCTTTCTTTTCACACAATATGCCTAGCATAATTTTATCCATATATTTATATATACTAATAGCAATAACTGGTATAAAGAGCATTAAATTCGGTCTGATATGTTTCTTTATGTCTCTAAGATATTCCTTTCTCCAGGATTTAAAATATTTCCCTGCAGGAATAAAGGCCAAAAGATTACCCAATAATATACTAAGCAACATAATAATCGTATAAATATTTAATTGCTTTTCAGATTTAACAAAAACATATACTCCCGCAATACTACATATTTTAACTACTGTATTGCGAATCACAATAAAATCAAATTTTTCAAGTCCATTCCAAAACCAGTTAATATCAACTATTTGCGCCAAGATATATATTAAAAAGAACCACTTCAGGTTTTCATCTGACGCAAAAAAGACACAGTAACACACATATCCCCCAAGAACAATTATTCCGGAGCAAATTTGCATAATATATATTTCTTCAAAAACCTTTGGTATTTCTGCTGGATTTGAACTTATTTTTGCAATTTCCCGGTTTCCATAATTATTTATTCCAAGCAGAATAAACATTCCAAAAAAATATGCATATGCATATTCATATGAATAGAGCCCCATCGCCTCAGCCCCCATCACTCTAGCTAGATATGGGGTTGTTACCAATGGAGCAATTAGCGTAAGTAGTTGATAGAAAATGTTGTATAGCAAATTCCTTCTTATACTCTTTTTCATATCCTTTGTTGCATTTTTCCTTTCAAAAGCTTCTTACCTACAAAACTTAGCTTCCCACTACAAGCAAATAATTTAGCAGTATATTTCACCAAAAATTTCATAGACTTAGCTCTTCTCGCCCGCTCAATTCCATCCAAATAAATACAGATCATTCTTTCAGACATTTCTTGCTTTGATAAGCGCATAAATAAATCCTTATTTTTTTCAGATATAATCTTTAAACTCTTTTCCCATCCGCTTATCATATTCGAAATTCTTTTGCAATCTCCGTCCAAAATCCGATATAAGACCAACGCTTTTTTTACGCAGTCCACTTTTGTCTTCTGAAAAGCACGAACACACAAATCATATTCTTGCAAACATGTTAATTGTTCATCAAATCCGCCTATAATTTCAAATAAATCTTTCTTAATCATTATAGTAGATGTGTTTGTCACTATTTTCCTTAATACAATATCGGAAATATTTTTTACATCAAAGCGTTCACTTTCAAAATTATCCTCCTTTCTAGTACGCTTATCAAAATTTTTTTCTCGAACCATTCCACAGTAGACAAATCCCACTTTGTCGTCTCGCTGCATTTTATTCATTTGAAGTTCAATTTTTTCAGGCATCCATTCATCATCATCATCCAAAAAGGCAAGAATATTTCCGTTTGCCTTTTTGGCCCCCACATTTCTTGCATGATTTCCACCTTTTGATTCATTTGACGGAATATGTATATATCTAATACTATTATTTTTTATCAATTCTTCCAAAAACTTTTCTGTTCCGTCTGTTGATCCATCGTCAACAACGACGCACTCTATCTCTTTATAAGTTTGATGAAGAACACTATTAATTGCACGAACTAACAATTCTTTTCTGTTTTTAGTTGTTATAATTGCTGACACGAGCATTTCTTTCTGCCACCTTAGAAACGATTATGTTTTACTATCCTATATATTATGGCACCTATAGGTAAAATCAGATAATTTGTATGCCTAAGAATATCTATGCTTTTTTTCTTAGTTGAAAAATAAATCTCCGGAACATTTTCTTTCAAATCCGTATCAAATGATCTAAGTTCATTAATTATTCCTTTCCTACTCCCCATACTTATATAGATTTGAAAACGATCCTCTACCACTTGTGCTATAGAATTACATATGTACTGCATTGTTTCTTCAGATAAACCATTCAATGATTTATACCAGCAAATCAGATTATCCAACACCATTGCATGCTGTCTAATATTTTTTTGCATACTAACAATATTCATACTTTGGTTCTTTCGTCCCAATCGATATAAGTAAATGTCTTGGTTATAAAAATATATAGAATCACAAAATGGTATAGGATAAGTAATATATTCCGCATCAACGTAAAAACACTTTTCAGTTAATCTAATTGCATTCTTTTTTAAAATATCTGTCTTGATAGTCATAGAATGCATTTTGATAATATTTTCTACTTGCCCCTCGGATATGTATACCTCTTTCCCCCAGAGGAGACTGTCTGTTGTTGCACATCTTTTGTTAAACACATGTTCATTCGCATCTGAAATGCACAAAAAATTTGAAGCAACAATGTCAGAGCTAACTTTACTTAATAAATCTATGAACGGTGGTAACTCTTTCTTATTAAGCATATCATCTGCATCTACTATTTTAAAATATTTACCAGAAGCCACTCCTATCCCACAATTTATTGCAGACCCATGTCCACCATTTTCTTTTTTGACATATTTAATTACGTTTGGACATTCACTCACAAACTTTTGAGCAATCTTTTCGGTTGAATCTATCGATCCATCATTAACAATTACTATTTCAATAGCATTTAGAACAGTTTCCTCCAGCATTGACTCAATACACTTTTTTAGATACTTCTCCATGTTATATGCTGGTACAATAATACTTAATATCTTTTCGCTATTCTCGTTCAAAATATGTTATTTCCTTTCCTTTTTACTATAACCAGTTATTCCAATAGAAATCATATGGTCTGATTCCTTGAGCATTTTGGTATATCATCCAAAAATTGTATATTGTCACAAAAACTATCAATGATGCTTTCCATTGGTATCTAATTCGTTTTCTTTTAATTTGTGAAATCAAGTTAGGTAACAAGGAAATAATTACAAACGTAAAATAGTATGTGCTTCTATTAACTAACCGAATCTCAAGGGAAATAAAATATAGCCATACACCTATGGTCAAACTCCATAACATAATATTGTAATGATTTCTTTTTTCCTCAAAAATCCCATACAACAAGAAACAGCATAAACAAAGAATTGCAAGAAACAATAGTGGATGTAACCAATTTCCCCTATTTATAAATGATGACCCAATATAATATGCATATCGTGAAAAAAATCGATTGTTTTTAATTAATTTCTCAATTAGTATAAATACATATTTTCCCAATCCTCCCCAAGCAATTGCCAAAACAACACTTCCCAAAAATCTATTTTTACTATATATAATCTTACATTTAGCCAGTACCCATATACTAAAAAAAATAATTGCTGACGCATGTATACTTGTTGCAACCATAGTAAATACTAATGCACGCCAGTACCGTTCCTTTTGCAAGTTAACCACAGATAGCGCAATTAAAGATACTGCAAGTGCCTGTCTCATACAGTTGAAAGAAAAGAAATAGTACATCATGCTTTCATAAATAATAATTGATATATATATATCAGAAGACATTTCTTTTATATACATATACATTCCCAAAATAGTAAAGAACGCATATATCATTAATACAAATTGTACTTTGTTACTAAAAATCGTACAAATTTTAACAAGCAGGGTATTTCCTATTTCCAGATACGTATTTCCTCCAGCAATTAGATTTTTAAACAATCTAATATATTCTGCTGTATCAGTTCCCACTCCTTCTCCTCTTAATGCCAATATCAAAAACAATTGTCCAAAAGAAAGAATGCAAAATAGTCGTTTATTATTCTTTAAACCAAATCGGCACACCAATGCTTCCAATAGCAAAATAATATGATTAATAAAATAAATCATCTTCTCCCTCTCTTCGTTTTCTTGGAGAATGTAATATATAATACACTACCCTTCTGACTCTGTTTGGCAAGAGACATACCATCATGTGAGGTACTGCTCCTGAAAAAAAATCCAGCCAACTTGACCATTTTGATTTACGTATCCACCAATGTAGCCGCATCATCTCTTTTGTATATATTACTCCTCCTCGTCGTAAAAGTTGCTCCCGAGAAGTTCTCATATATACCAATGGTTCCGCTATATTCTGAGAAATGCTTCCATTCATCAGCATTCTAATCCACAGATAGTAGTCCTCGAATAGATGAAATCGTTCATTATATCCTCCCGCTCGAATCACAGCTTCTTTTTTAAACATAACTGCAGGATGATTCATAGGATTTCTTTTTTTTGAAAAAATTATTATTTCTTCATGTGATTGTGGTAGAACTCTTTTTCCAACAAGATTCTTAATGTCCCCTTCAAATTCCAATATAGTTCCACTACAAATATCCAGACAACTATTATCCTCAAATAATTTTATTTGCTTCTCAAACCGGTTCCTGCAACAGATATCATCACTATCCATCCTTGCAATTAATGAATTCCTACAGTACTGAATCCCCTCATTTAGTGCATATCCTAATCCCATGTTTTGTTCCAGTCGAATTACTTGTAAATGGTCTTTGTGGCAATTTTCCATTTCTGAAATAACTGCCTCAAGTTTTCTATTCAAAGGGCCATCACACACCAATACCAAATCATTTGTTGGCATTTTCTGGTTCCAAACACTATTCATACTTTCCCTTAAATACTCGGCATTTTCTTTATCGTATACAGACATCAAAACAGAATAATTCACATTTTCTCCCAACAAAAGAACTACTTCTTTTCATTTAAGACAGTAGCATTTCCTTCTTCTAATCCTTTCCGTTCTTTCCTTACCCCTGCGAATATCCGGTAAGTCCAGTTTTTCCGGGAAAACGCATACTCCGACAGTTCTCTTTCATACCCTCGGAAAATTCCCGATTCCTTCACCCATTCTCAGACGATAGGCATCTCATCTGTGGAAAGATTGAATTGTAAATGTATGCTACAATCGAATTTGCTAATTCGCATGTATTACCACCATCTGCCATAGGTTTTATGAATCCATTCACCCAGTTTAAGCTTACATATATCATAATAACTGCTATCATTGAAACAGTTCTTAACAAATCAAAAATGTTCTCTCTTTCTTTTTTCATAGCAAATTTCCTTATTTATTGAATCATTTGTTTTTACCGCAGTTACATTTCCTTCTTTTATCCCTTCCGTACTCTCTGGCAGGAACAAGATCTTTATGGTTGCAAATATAATCTTCAAATCAAGCGGTACACCGGCATTTGCGATATACAGTAAATCCAGCAACAGCTTATCATAGGGCGTCGTGTTATACTTTCCATACACCTGCGCATATCCCGTAAGTCCTGCCTTTACCTGCAGGCGAAGGGCAAATTCCGGTAGTTCTTTTTCATAATCCTTAAAAATTTCCGGTCGCTCCGGTCTTGGTCCAACGATAGACATATCACCTTTTATGATATTGATCAGCTGCGGAATTTCATCAATACGAACCTTGCGGATAAAGCGTCCCACCGGTGTGATGCGATCATCCTTTTTCCCCGTAGAAAGCCTAGCGATCCCGTCTTTTTCCGCATCGACCCGCATGCTGCGGAACTTGATTATGTCAAATGCTTTTCCATCCTTTGTCAGACGACATTGCTTATAAAAAACCGGACCTCCATCATATGCTTTGATTGCAATTGCCGTCACCAGAAGAATTGGTGAGAAAATCACAAGGGAGCATATAGAAATCACGACATCAAACACTCTTTTTATAACATCATATTCTAATTGTTCTTTATGACGGGTCACCTGCATCATCGGAAGGTGAAGAATATGCGCCTGTTTTGCCCCATCCATAATTGCATCTCCGATTCTCGGGATCACATACGCTTCCTTCTTATTCATCACACATTTTTTGATGATTGCATTTCGATCATGGCTGTGGACTCCGCACAAAAAGATTGTTTCAGCGTTATCCAGTAATTCCGGTTTTTGTAAAAACTCATTTACTTCCACGGAACCGATCACTTCAAATGTTTTTTCCATGCGATGCTCAACAATTGTTTTTTCCACGCTCTCCCGCGCATCATATACGATTAACGTCTTTTGCGGAGGGCAGGTGCGAACATACCAGTGATGAATCAAATAAGACCAACACATCGATATGATAACTTGTCCTGTAAATGCAACAAATAACGGCAATACCCTTGGTGCATTGACTCCTTTTGCCAGCAGCCAGATTACAAAGTACATGATAAAGTTTGTGACAAAAGCTGCCAGAGACTGGCTATACACCAATTCCGAAATCCGGTTAATTTCAATTTCAAATCCATCATAGATCCGCACATAGGTCAAATACAAAAGCATATACAGCACAAAAAGAAATGCTGATGCTCTCGGCGCAAACCAGGAACGAACGGTTGGATTGTAGTATAGGTTCCAACAAATCGCAAATGGGATGAGCATTAAAAGCAGATTTGTTAATTTCAGTAAATCTAAGCGGATGGTTCCGTTTTTCTTCATTTGTTGCTACTCCTCCTACGCCCATCTCGGCGTATGACATATAGATTTATTATAAATCAAATTTACCTTAATGTATAGTAAATCCGGGGAGAAAAGCTGTTCGTCTTTCTATTCTCTATACCTCTATACCGTCTATACCGTAATGTGGACGTAATGTAGATTTCTAAAGCATAAAGAAAAGCCCCGGAAATTCAGCATTTCCAGGACTTCTCCATATAATCTTTATTTTAGATTTCTACTAATTAGCAAACACCCTGAGCTAACATAGCATCTTCTAAGGTGTCCGCAGATTTACCGGGGTTTTGAGGTCGTTTGTATATCACGTGTATAGAGTGATTGTCGGACAATTTCGATGAATAGCAATTACCATCCATAATTCATGCAACTCTGTCAGCTTGCCATACTAAAGAACATCAAGATTCTCTATTTTATAATCATCCTCACAACCCTCTTGTAGCTTGCCAAAATCATGCAACAATAGCAATTGTATAGATTTTTCCATTCCATTACTCTTCACATATTCGACAAACTCATCAATGATCACCTTCATATAGTTATCCATCGTATCCCTTGGTATGGCTATAATATGATTTACAATATACCCAATCTCATTATCCGATAATACTATGCCCCTTTTTAGGCAATATTTCATCTTCATGTCCATATACGTATGTAACGAATAAATCAGTCCCCTACTAAAAGCAGGATTTTCTATAATAGCCTTAATTTCTTTCTCACCCTCACTCATGTAATATGGGGCATATCCATCTTCTTTTTCTAAAAGATTCAAGGCTCTTTCCATCAAATTTTTTGCTAATGCGTGATGAGCTTGATATGATTGCTGTCTAACTCTAATTGCAGCTCTAAAATAGTTATCTGCCAAGTCATATTCGCCCTCTCTTTGCGCTACCAAACCTCTCTGAATCCAATAGTAACTATATCTTTTCGAAGTCCCCTCTAGTTCATTTAGCATACTCCGTAGAGTGGAAATATCCATTATATCTTCACTTAGCAACGCTTTTACAGACAATACTTTTTGAAAAATCTCGCTCCATTCATTTATATCCCCCTCATTAAATTGTCCTGTAATTTGTCTAACTACTGCTAAAATTATTTCTTTTCTCTCCCAAAGTGAAAGCCCCTGCATAAGGACATTCTGAATTAATCTTTGGCATCTCAGTTTAATATACGCTCCATCTAACAGAATTATTTCTTCATAAATTTCCACAAACTTTTTAATATTAAAATGTCTCCTATGCTCAATTAAAAGCTGCGGGAATATTCTTTTAGGAATTTTTGTTATCCCCAACGTGCTCAGCAAAGACATCATCTGTAAATATTTTAGATTGCAATCTTCCCCCTCACGCATTAACAAATCTTTATAATGCGTCTCAAATCCTCTTCCATTTGTTATATTATATAAAAATTCGATTATATCATTTGTTTCTACTGCATATTGTTTTATTTCTGCCGCTGTATTTCCATGAATTTCCGGACGATTCAACCATCTTTTTTCAGATAATTTTTGATAAATATTATTAGCATATGTCTTTGAAATTTCTAAATCAATTTTAAATTGAATCACTGCATCATTTGACTGTAGAATATCTCGTCTAATATAATAATTCCGTTTTATCTCCGTTGTAATAATTACTAGCTTCTTAATATTCTCTGGACACTGCTTCATTAAAATAGGAAACAAAATATTATAATAAAAAGCTGCATCTTCAAATAATACTGCTACTTTAGTTTCATCCGGAAATGTTTTCATATATTCCAGAAAAAGATACATATATTCTGATGATCTCATTTCAAATTTTACAGCATAATATCCTCTTTTACTTAACTCATACAAAACTCTTAAAGCAAAACAAGTCTTCCCCACATAACTCTTTCCTATTACAGCTGCAACAACTGGAGTCTTATGCTTTTCAATTTTATCTATATATTCATACAATCCAGGATGCTCTATATCCCAATCTAACATAAAATCTTCAAATCTCGGTTCTCGACCAGTGTATAGTTTACTCTCATATGAAAGATTTATTTCTTTCTGATAATCATTCCATATCAGCATACCCTTTTCGCTTAATTCTTTTTTAAGTTCTTTAGGCTCACTAATATTATTATGCAAAAACTCTAAAAAATCTTTGGTTGTCCATTCTAAAAAATAGTAATTTGGTGTCTCTTTTATTTTTCTTTTCAAAATAGGATCATTAATCTTAGGACAAATAAAAAAATAATTATTTGAGCCCGAATCATATCCACTTGTTTCATATGTGTTTATAATTTGCTTTAAATCCTCTTCTTGAAATTCCGTACCAATAAAAATAACATCGCCTTTTACGTATGCATCTCCAAAATCTCTTAACAAATATGATGTTTCATTAGTAAAACTTGCGTATTCCTCATCATCAAAAACATATCCATTTTCAGGAAATAGCACTGATCCGTGAAGTTTTATCAATACGGTATTACTATTATTATTTCTCCGATCCGCCTTCTCTTGACACCAAACCGTAAGTGGCACACTGTTTTCACGATAAATACTTTCAACCAAATCATCAACATTAAGCGTAAATATCCGACTCCATTTATATTCTGAAAGATAATAATGAAAATCTGTATCTTCTACATGCGCTCCCAAAAAGCAATTCGTAATCACATCATTTCTTGCCTTACGTCGTCCCTCTTGAGCTAAAAGACTACACATTTCCTTCAACTTGCTATTTTCTTTATAACTAATCGCAGCATCATTATCTTCTTCAAATATTTCTGATAATGGTGGATTATTGACATACAATTCATCATATAGCTTTTCTAACAGACCTGATCCAACTGGCAAATCCTCATTGTTTCTGTTTTTAGCACCAAATGAAAATCCTGCGCCTAATAACAATGAAGGTGTTCTCTCAGTTAACGACATTTTAAGTTTGTTTAATATTTCCTGCATATAATTTCTCCTTTATAAAAGTCAAACTAATTGAAATATAGTTCAAAATATCTTCGTAATATCCTGATACCGATTCACAACCCGGTAAATCTCCACGTACTCTTTTCCAATTTTATACAGCACAACATAATTCCCACAAATCACATATTTATAATCCGTCTGGAAACTGACTCTCTTGGCAAGATCAGCTCCCATATATGGGAATTGCTGTATATCCTCAATTCGAGCATATATCTCCTGAATGGTCTTTACTGCCATTTCTTCATTGTCT
>CAMDYX010000036.1 GCA_945910395.1 uncultured Agathobacter sp.
ATAAACACTTGCGCGGGCTTATAAGAAGATTTCCGGCTATCAAATCAATAAAAAAATTGGCAGTAATACCATCCTTTTTTTCCTTTTATTACTGACTCAGAGAAAAAAAGAGTCAGTAATATATAGCCACTTTTTTCTCTTTTACTGACCCTCGCGAAAAAATGGACTCCCCTCACAATATGGCTCCCACAAAAAATCCCCCTGATTCCCACGCGCATGCAAGCTCGTAGGAAACAGAGGGTTATTTTACATATCCCATTTCGTATTTGTGTTTCCGAATAAATTTTGCTATTTGAATCAGAACATTTAAAAAGCGTCGGCACTTAATGAGCAAGTACTTTCGAATTTAGTACCGCTACGCTTTTTACAAACGAGAGTGGGTTCTGATTCAAATATGCAAATTCATTCGGAAACACAAATCTGAAAAAGGGATTTTTACATCTGATAAAACTCCAGATTTGCTTTCAAATCCGGGGTGATGGTTCCACCGGCTTCTGTATATTTTTGATACAGTGTGGCGAAACGCTGTGCTTTCTTTTTATTTTCCGCTTCCAGCTTTATAAAGGCAGTCTGATAAAGAGGATTTACTGCAAGGGCCCTTCTTACGTCCTTTGAAAACGGACAGTACGCAATCAATATCTCTCTCGCTACACGATTCAGGCGGAAGCTGCCCTTTGATTCATACTTCATCCAGCTTAGATAATCTTTTACAAAGGCTTCCCTAAAGTTATTGCGCACACGCTGCAACGCTGTCTTGATTTTTTCCTTTGCTTCAGAGGAAAGCGCACTGTTTTTCCGATAGAACTGCAAATAATCATAATACTCAGAAGTAAGAGATTTGTCTCTGATATCATTCCAATGCACTCCCTGTACATGGCGGCAGATTTCCCACCGGTATCTTGCGACCGCCACCAGCATCTGCTCATCCATATCTGCCATCGTAAACATCGGGAACAGAAATCTTGCCGATGTATCGGTCTTCGCTCCTTCCGTCTCCTGCCACATAACAGACTGGGTTCCTGTTGTCGGCATTAAAATCACATCCGGAAAAACCTCTTTCATAATCCGCTCATTTGTAATTCCATACTCCGTATCCGTAAACAATACTTCCCGGTAGAATGCGGAATAATCCAAAGAGCGAATGGTGTTTATTGCCCTAATAATCCGATCGGATGTCACAGCCATTTTTTCTACTGCGTTCACAAATCCATTTCCGGAAAGCATCGGGCAGAAGGTCGTATTACTTCCATAAGTAATCCGATGGGCGCGCTGGAACATATTCTGGATTTCAAACTCTACCATAAGCTGTCTGTCATCCTTTTTCTCGGCAAGCTGCTGCTCCGTAATTTCCCCTGTCCTCTTTAAATTCTGTAAATAGGCCTGATAATCCAAATCGAAATCATTTCTGGAGGTTTTCCTTTTTCCTTCATAGATTTCCTTCAGCCATCGGTAAATGGTAAATACATGGTCCGATTGAAAGATTCCCAGATGATCCGTAAAGTTGTAAAGCGCATTTGCCACTTCAACTCCCACTAATTCAGTATCCATAAAACCAAAATTGAAAAACATAATCAGTACCGGAGACAGCTTTTCTGTTTCCTTCATAGAGCGGATAAATGCTTTATAATATACCTTATAGAACATCTGTGTTAAAAGCTTTCTTACCCGGAAGGCATCCCCTTCTGTAATCTGCGCCTCCTGATACTTCTTATATTCCTTTAAAAGCGTACGGTTTTCTTCTATTTCTTTCTTTTCCAAGCCTGCATATTCCAAAATCAGGCCAAAGCAGTCCTCCTTTGCAATATCCAGACGTCCCTCGGTTGCATTTGAAAAATCATATCCTTTGTAGGTCTTTTCACATTCGAAAAGCTGTTCCTTCTCATAGATATCCAATTGCTCCATAACACCGGAAATGCGCTTCAATTCCTTCTCAAAAGGAGTGGTATCCTGTCCTTTTTTTGCCATGGATACTGCAAGATCAAAAAACAGATGAAACAGATCATTCGAAGAATCTGCAAAAAGAATATCCTTATTGTATTCCAGATACTGGTTCATCTCTCCGATTCCCTGACTTACACGGCGCATCTGGGCGGCCGCCTCCATGATGGCACCGACACACATGGCATCATCCTTCATCATAAGCTGCAGGTATTCCTTCAGATGTCCTTTTGCGATACTGTTGCTATTATTAAATTCCCACTCTTCCGCCTTATGGGCCATCTCGATTTTTGAAAAGGAATCGATTCTTGAAAAGCTCTGCTCCTCCAGCAAAAGCTCCTCACAAAGCTTCTGATAATCATGAAAAACCGCTTGTACAGAGACGTACAGCAGACTGACCTTTTCTCTCATTTCCTGATACAGGCAAAGCATCTGATTTCTTTGCTCAACCGCTGTACGAATAAAAATCACACGAAAATTTTTATGCTCTGCCAAAAGCTCCTGCAAATCTCTTGCATTTTTGCAGGGAATCACAATAAGTGCGGTGTCTTCTTTTGCTATATAATCATAAGAAAACCACTCACTCTCCAATATGCCGATAATTGCATTCTGCTCCAGTATAATCTGAGCATGTCCAAAGCTTTGCTCAATTGCCCCCGACTGAATCAAATACCATTCCGTTACCTTATCCTGTTTTTTTGCTAACGGCTCCCCGGCCAAAAGATTGATTATTTTCATCTGTATCCTTCTCCATTTTGTCAGACTACATAAATCATACCATATATTTCCAAATACTGCTATTTTTACTTTCCCTTTTTGAAAAAACATTTTATAATATAAAGTGGTTTATATTCAGCACAAAGACAAAAGGAGAAGTCATCTGATGAAATACCTATTAACTGCTCTTCTACTTTTAAATGCCGTTGTGGCACTCATGTTCTGCTTGTCATTTTTTATATATCAAGATAAAAAGGATCACACCAACCAGCTTCTTTGCCTCTACTCTCTTGCCAGCTGCATCTGGAGTTCTGGTTTCGGTATGCTTTTTATTCAGGTAGATTACGAAAAAGGTTATTTGTGGAGATCCTTTGCCATTTTTGGAACCATTTTATATATGGTCACCGTTCAATTCCTAATCTGCCAGATTTCCGGTCTTTCAAGAAAACTCCGATATTTATTGGATCTGGTTTCCTGTCTTGGATTTGTCGTTTACTTTTTAGCCATCCAGAGAGACCAGACTTCCTATATTATGTCTTCCTTTGGAATGACCTGTCAGTTTACTCCGGGAATTGTAAGCAATCTCTATACTTCGTATTTCATGCTGGTCACATTTGATATTTTCTGTGTCATCATCTATATGATTCGCTTTTCCAAGCTGAAACGGACACAAACCTTTGGAAAAATGTTTCTTATTGTTGCCATTCTGATTGTACTTGGATCTGTCCTTGACATGTTTTTTCCATTCCTTGGGTTCCCGGCGCTTCCGGGAAGTAACGTTACCCAGTTCTGGGGACTGCTCATCATCCAATATGCCATGAGCATTGTGAACAAAAACAAAATCAATGTCTCCAATATGTCCGAATTCATTTACTACTCTCTGGCAATGCCGGTATTGGTATTCGACTCGGACTATAAGATCAAAATAGCAAACGAAGCAGCAACCCGCTTTTTCTATCTTCCGGATGAGCTTCCAAATGATTCCACCGTGAATATCAATTATTTTTTCCCAATCGGAAATCATGAATGCTTTGACTTTGACGGTGACAAAAACAGCGTTGACGCTGTGTGCAGCACAAACAACATTCCCTGTAACCTCGCCATCAGTAAAATTCATGGCAGCTTCGGGGATATCATCGGTTACATCATCATTGTCTCCGATCATCAGGAGCGTGTTCGCTATATTGAAGAGCTTCAGGTTGCGAAAATGGAGGCCGATTCCTCCAATCAGGCAAAAAGCTTGTTCCTTGCAAAAATGTCCCATGAAATCCGTACTCCGATGAATGCTATCATCGGTTTTTCCGAGCTGGCTATAAAGGAATCCCCTTCCCCCGTCATTATGGAATATTTACATGATATCAAGACCTCTTCCCATCATTTATTGGGACTGATCAATGACATTCTGGATATTTCTAAGATTGAATCCGGTAAGATGGAAATGGTCAATGTGGAGTATGAAACTGCATACTTATTCCATGATGTAGCACAAATCATTTCCAATCAGGCAAAAGAGAAGGGATTATCCTTCTCTATGAGCATTGACCCTGCCATGCCAAAAACACTTTATGGTGATATCAATCATATGCGAAGCGTACTGATCAATCTGTTAAATAATGCCGTCAAATATACCACAGAAGGCTCTGTGACCCTGGATGCGAGCTGTCTTCTTGTGGATGGTAACACCATAACACTCTCCCTTTCTGTAAAGGACACCGGTATCGGAATCCGTTCCGAAGAAATGGATAAATTGTTTAAGAATTTTTCCCAGCTAAACCAGCAAACCTCCTATGGAACGGAAGGCACCGGTCTTGGTCTTGCACTCGTTAAGAACTTCTGTCAAATGATGGGTGGAGATGTTGTTGTCATGAGCGAATATGGAAAGGGCTCCACATTTACCGCCACCTTAAAGCAGATTATTGCAGATGCCACTCCCATTACTCTTCAAACATCCTCCGAGACCGTGGCAGATGATTTTTCTCTTGGAAACCTAAAGCTTCATAGTATAAATGCACTGGTTGTGGATGATAATTCCGTAAACTTAAAAGTAATATCAACCAGTTTGAAATACTATGGGATAGCTGTTGAAACCGCAGACAGCGGCGCCAGTGCCATTGAACAATGCCGTGAGAAAAAATACTCCCTTGTCTTCATGGATCAGATGATGCCGGAAATGGACGGAATCGAAGCCATGCAGCACATCCGGGCGCTGAATGATTACTATGCAGCAGGCGGAGAAGCAAAAATCATCGCACTTACTGCAAATGCTGTTTCCGGTGTAAAGGAGGAATTGTTAGGACTTGGCTTTGACGCCTTTCTATCAAAACCGATCAATTATAAGGAGCTGGAAGAAACCTTCCGAAGGTATGTTCCTTCCGACTGTCTGTATTATGGAAGCGAGCTTATGGAGCCACAGATTCAGTCCGAAGAAGAAAAGCAAACCGATATTGCCAAGCTTAGTGCTCTCCTTCCAGACATCGATATCAAAGAAGGTCTCACGCACTGCGGCGGCGAACTGGATGACTATCTTGAAATTCTTCAATTAGTATACGATTCCGCCAAGGATCAGCTTGCAGAGCTTGTATCCTATAAAAATGAAAGGAATACCAAGGACTTTGCCATCCTTGCCCATGCATTAAAGGGCTCCTGCCTCAATATCGGAGCAGTTTCCGTTTCTCTTCTTGCAAAGGAGCTTGAATTTGCCGGAAAGGAAGAAAATTTTGGTTTCATAGAATTGCATACGGATCTGTTTGTTGATAACTATCATGCCCTTATAGAAGAAATCTCCCGCGCATTGGTAGAATTCGGATTTATCCAGCCAATGGAATGCGCTGCATTAAATGTCTCCTCTTCTGATATGGAAACGGCATTGGAAAAACAGGCAAGAGAAAAGCTTGAAGAAATCCATCAGGCAGTCATTGACCTGGATTTTGCCCATGCAGCTTCTCTCTGTAGGAAACAGCTGCGCACAGAATATCCGAAGAAATTTGCCGACGCCTTCGAAAAGATGGATGGTCTGCTTGGCGAGATGGATATCGATGGTATTGATGCACTGATTGCATCACTAGAATAAAATCTTAGATGTTAAAAAGTCCCTTCTGGAATTGTGATACTGAGAATGAATTTTGCTATTCCAATCAGAACGTTTAAAAAGCGTCAGCACTTAATGAGCAACTTGTTGCGAATTTAGTACTGTTACGCTTTTTACAAACGCAAGTGGGTTCTGATTGGAATATGCAAATTCATTCAGTAACACAATTTTGAGAAGGGATTTATTAGAATCTCTTAATCTCTCGATTCAAAAATTCTGCACTCACCTGTAAGGACTTAATCGGTGATTTCTCCACCCAGTTTTTATGGCTTTCTAAGATAATGGCATCTACGTGCACGCTCAATGCCTGCTCTACCAGTTCATGAAGATTCATATTTCCGCATCCCAACTCCATACTGTCTGATTTTAGGATAGGTGTCATGGATGGTCCTTCGATTCTCGTTCCGCGGTCATTGATATGATAGAGCTTCAGCCGGTCTCCCAATTGCTTCATTAATGCAATCGCAGACACACCTGCCTCAGTTGCCCAGTAAGAATCCAGTTCAAAGCCCACATATTCCGGCCTTGTTTCCTCAATCAGCAAATCATATGCAGTTTTTCCAGCCTCTACTTTTCTGAATTCACAGTTATGATTGTGATATAAAAGTTGAATACCGCCCTCCTTTAATTTTGCACCGGCTTCGTTTAAGTCTTTTGCCAGTTTTAAAACCGCCGCTTTGTCGGAATAATCAAAACGATACATTCCGGTAATAACCACCTTGTCTGTTCCAAATTTTTTTGCTTCTTCTATGACATGTTCCGGTTCTCTTTGAATAGTTCCCAAATCCTCATGTACACTAACGACGGACAATCCCGCCTCATCAAGCATTCCCTTCCAATCATAATCGCCGCCCTTTCCTACCGGCATTCCTGCCATTTTTGTCATCATGCGGACCATAAAAGAGGTTGGGCGAATCATAAACCCATTTAGTTCAATTCCGTCATAGCCAGCCTCCTTGATAGCTCTTAAGGTCTCTTTTGTCTGCTTTTCGTTCTTTGTTACGGTTCCCAGCATGATCTGTTGTACTGCTTTTACTGCCATATTTTCACAATCCTCCATCCTGCAATTTTTTAAGATTTTACTCCTTTTTTCTTTCCCATGTGTTTTATTATTCGTGAAAAAGTGCTAAAATTAGTTATTATCTTCTGTATAACGAATTTCAGAACACGTTCCTTGATTTTTAAACTCCATATTTTATCTTATTGCTTATAATAGCCATAATTACAATATACACCGGGTAGCGAAGTCTTGCCACTATCCTGCCCAAGTACACAAGAATATGGAGGACTTATATATGACAAAGTTTTCAAAAGATTTTTTACTGGGTGCCTCAACTGCTGCCCATCAAGTAGAAGGAAACAATACCAACAGCGACTGCTGGGCAATGGAACATATGGAGCATACCAGCTATGCAGAGCCATCTCTTGATGCAGTAGACCACTATCACCGCTATGAAGAGGATATTAAATTGATGGCCGCTGCTGGTCTAAACACCTATCGTTTTTCTTTGGAGTGGGCAAGAATTGAGCCTGTAGAAGGACAATTTAACGAGGAGGCCATTGAACATTATCGCGATGTTATCCGTTGCTGCAAAGAAAATGGCATTGAGCCGATGGTTACCCTTCATCATTTTTCAAGCCCGGTATGGCTCATTGGAAAAGGCGGTTGGGAAGCAGAAAGTACCATCGATGACTTCGCACGCTACACCCGTTACGTGATTGAAAGGTTAGGCAGCGAACTTCGCTATGTCTGCACCATCAATGAAGCCAACATGGGATTACAGATTGCTGCAATCGCCGAACGCTACAAACGCCAGATGATGGCACAGATGGCCAAGGCACAGGCAGCAGACGGAAAGGATGATGCTGACGGAACCGTTCAGGTCGGTATCAACTTACAGAAAATGATGGCGGATCAGCAGGCCACTGCTGAAGAAAACAAAAAGGTATTTGGCGTAGAAAAGGTTGAAAACTTTACCTCTATGAGAACAAGGGAGGGTGACATCCTTGTTATGAAAGCACACCAGGCTGCCAAGGCTGTGATCAAGGAATTGGCTCCTCATATTCAGGCAGGTCTCACCTTAAGCTTACATGATATGCAGGTGGCAGAAGCCGGTGGTGAGCCATTTGCCGAAAAGGAATGGGAGGACGAATTCAAACACTATCTTCCTTATATTCAGGGTGATGATTTCTTAGGCGTACAGAATTATACCCGCTCTCTATTCGGACCAAACGGCGGTCTGCCTTATCCGGAAGAGGCCGAAATGACACAGATGAACTATGAATTCTATCCGGAAGCCTTAGAGCATGTTATTCGTAAGGTATCTGAAGATTTCAAGGGCAATCTGATTGTAACGGAAAATGGTGTGGCCACCTCAGATGACCGCAGACGCGTGGCTTTCATTGAAAAAGCTTTAGCCGGTGTCAAAAACTGTATCGATGATGGTATCCCTGTAAAAGGTTACTGCCACTGGAGTCTGATGGATAACTTCGAATGGCAGAAGGGGTATTCCATGACCTTTGGCTTGATTGCCGTAGACCGCAGGACACAGACCCGTATGCCAAAGGAAAGCTTATCCTATTTAGGAAGCTTCCGATAAGGCTTAAGGAGGTTTTTGTATGGAATATACTTTTCCTTTTAACAATGCAATTGATTTAAAAAAGTTTCTTGAAGATATTAAAAAATGTGAGGGTGAAGTATTCTTTGAATCGACAGAAGGAGATAAGCTTGCGCTGCGTTCCGCTTTAAGCCAGTTTATTTTATACTCCATCTGTAATCAACCGCAGCTATCGGCAGATGCCATCATTCGCTGTTTTAATGAGCATGACAGAGCGATTCTACTTCCTTATTTTAGATAAGCTGTTTTTACAAAGGGGAAAGCACGATGAAAACAAATGAGAAACTGTCTTTTTTCATGGAACTGATTAACTGCAATTATGACCTGCATTATTGGAATTATGATGCAGACTTTCATTTATTGGAAACAGACTGGACAAATGATTTATTTGCAGGCACTTTCTTTGACTTCATCGGGTTCAAGGATTTGCTTTTAACGCACTTATCCACCGGCAACTGCCATCCGCTTATTCTGGAAGCAGAGTCAAATCTACTGTGGATCGCAGGAATACAACAAGAAGGGAATTCCCCCTGTAATATCTATCTGATCGGTCCCATCTTTAGCGGACGCGATACCCATCTTTTGCTTCGAAAAAAGCTGGATTCTTATGAATTGTCCGTAAGCTTGAGGGCTGCCATTCAGCGGACATTTGAAAGTATTCCTACTATACCGTCGAACATTCTGATGCAGTATGCCATTATGCTGCACTACTGCCTAAATTTGGAACGAATCAGTACAAGCGATGTTCGGTTTTTGAATTCCGCTTCTTCTGAACCGCCGGAGTCCGTTTCCTTAGCCGGAAATTCCCATGCCGGAATCTGGATGAACGAGCAGCTGCTTTGCAAAATGCTTGCAGACGGTGATCCGCGATATAAGGAGGCGATTCAAAAATCCTTCTCCCTAAGCCATGGTGTCAAGGCAGATATAGGTGATGCTCTTCGTTCTCATAAAAACAATTGCCTAGTGCTATTAACGCTGTGTTCGAGGGCCTGTATCAGCGGAGGCCTGTCTCCTGAGATAGGTTATGATTTAAACGATTACTATGCACAAAAGATAGAATGCTGCAAGTCGATGACAGACACTAACAAGTTATGTGCCGAAATATTGGAGGATTACGTAAGTCGTGTCCAGGAGCTTAAAAGGAATCCCTCTGTATCGAATTTAATTCGTAATTCCTGTGAATACATAAAGAGCCATTTAACAGAAGACCTCTCTATCCAAGAGTTAGCAAAACGTGTCGGATATACCGAATATTATTTTTCCCACAAATTCAAAAAGGAGGTTGGCTGTAGCGTAAACGAATACATTTTGAAAGAAAAAATTGAGCATGCCAAGCTCCTACTTGCCGGAACAACAGAAAGCATTCAGTCCATCAGTGACAATCTGGCTTTTAGCAATCGCAGTTACTTCTATACCTGTTTTCAAAAAATAACCGGTTCTTCACCGACTGAATACCGGAAGCAACACAATAGCTGATTTAAGAGATGCAGTCATAATCTTTGGCTGCATCTTTTTTGTTTCTATTTTTATTTTTATGTTCTCATTTTCGTCAACTTATTTTTGTTTAGTGATTTTTTGAACATTTTCATTAGGAAATGAACGCGGCATTTTTACTTCTCTTTTATAGTGAATTTAACAAAGAAACGTACCGCATCAGCCACCTGATGCAGAAATAGGAGGAGTTTTTATATGGCAAAAGAAAAAAAACTTACACAAAGCGAAATTGACGGTGTGCAGTACCGTCGGGCAAAATTGTGGCAGATTATTTTATATGCCTGCAATGCCTTTGTAGGTATGAGTATTTATTCCTTAATCGGTATGGCAAGCTATACGGCAAGCATCGGTTTTGGAATCACTACCGCAGCCGTCGGTGCCATTCTTACCGGCACCCGTGTCCTGGACGCAGTAACAGACCCAATGCTGGCATTTATCTATGACAAAGTAAATACTAAGTTCGGAAAAATTCGAATTCTGTTAGTCATTGGTTTTGCGATAGAAGCACTCGCTCTTCTTGCAATGTATAGCTGGGCTGCAGGAAAAGGTCTTGGAATGTTTACTTTTATTATGCTTTACATTGTGTACATCATTGGCTACACCCTTGCAAACATGACCGCACAGACCATTCCACCGCTTCTTACCAATGATCCGAAGCAGCGCCCGACCGTCGGTGTATGGTCAACCGCATTAAACTATCTGATTCCTATGATTCTTAGCATTGTACTAAACGTTGTTTTGCTTCCAAAATTTGGCGGTACCTACAATCTGGAATTCTTAAGTGCAGCCTGCAAGGTCTGCTTACTGGTTGCTGCTGTCGGAATCGTTCTTGTATGTATCGCAGTTTCCGAATATGACAAACCGGAAAATTTTGCCGGCTTAGCAGCAAAAAAAGAACCATTGAAAGTAAAGGATATGATGGAAGTGTTAAAAAACAACCGTCCACTGCAGTGCTATATTGCATCTGCTGCTTCTGATAAAATCGCTCAGCAGACAGCAAGCCAGGCAGTTATTACCACTATGCTTTCCGGTATTATCATTGGAAACATGGGACTCGCAACCATCCTTAGCGTGATCGGAATGCTTCCTTCCATCATTTTTGCAATCGTAGGTGCGAAATACGCCGGCAAACACGGCAGTCAGAGAACCATCGTTACCTGGACAAAAATCAGTATTGTGATTTCTGTTGTTATGTGGGGATTCTTTATCGTGATTGACCCAAGTCAGATTGCTAACATGGGCATCATGACCGTAATTTACGTCATACTCACCTTGTGCAAGAATGGTGCAATGATGTGTGTAACTACTGCAAATACTTCCTTTATGTCAGATATCATTGACTATGAGCTTGATCGAAGCGGCCGGTACATTCCTGCTGTTGTCACAGGTACATACAGCTTATTGGACAAACTCATTTCCTCTGTTAGTGTCTTGATTGCAACCGGTGCAGTTGCCTTAATCGGCTACACCACAACCATGCCACAGCCGGGAGAAGCCTGCACACCACAGATTTTCTGGTTAACGATGATTATTACCTTTGGATTACCAATCATTGGCTGGATTTGTACTTTAATTGCCATGAAGCTCTGTAAGTTAGACAAAGCAGAAATGGTAGAGGTTCAGAAAAGAATTGCAGATAAAAAAGCTGCTGCAAAAGCCGAAGCTTGAAGGGGACATCAATTATGAGAAACATCATATCTTTTAACAACAACTGGAAATTTTTAAAAACCGCCTCAAATGCCATGGAAGCTGCTACTACTCCCGGCGAAACCATTACATTGCCCCATACCTGGAATGCTATTGATGGTCAGGATGGGGGAAATGATTACTATCGTGGCACCTGCTGGTATGTGAAGGAATTTGACAAACCGGCTGTAAATGCTTCTGACCGTGTCTATCTTGAATTTCTCGGAGCAGCCATGACGGCAGACGTATACATAAATAACGAAAAGGTCTCCCATCACGAAGGAGGCTATTCCACCTTCCGTGTTGACATCACAGAAAAGCTCCAGGAGAAGAATGTGCTGGTTGTCTCCGTAAATAACGAAAACAATACCATTGTTTATCCGCAGACAGCAGACTTTACCTTCTATGGCGGGCTATACCGAGATGTCAATCTGATTACCGTACCGGAAACTCATTTTGAACTCGATTACTGCGGAACGCCGGGTATCAAAGTAACCCCTACTGTAGATTTGGATGCAAAAAAGGCCAACGTAACCATGGAAGCATGGGTGACAGGTTCTGCTACTTCTGTAAACTTTGAAGTAAACGGAAAAACCATTACTTCTTCTGTGGCCAAGAACCATGCACAGGCTGAATTTGTCATCGAAAACGTTCATCTCTGGGATGGTGTCAACGATCCTTACCTATATACCGCAAGAGCATCCTTAGAAAATGGTGACTGTATCAGCACCCGCTTCGGCTGCCGCGAATTCCACATGGATCCTCAGGAAGGCTTCTTCTTGAACGGACGCCCGTACCTGCTGCGCGGTGTCTCCCGCCATCAGGATTTTAAAGGGGTTGGAAATGCGCTTACCTTAGAGCATCATACAAAAGATATGGAAATCATTAAAGAGCTTGGCGCTACTACTCTTCGTCTTGCCCATTATCAGCACGCACAGGAATTCTATGATTTGTGCGATGAAAACGGTCTCATTGTGTGGGCGGAAATTCCATATATCACCATGCATATGAAGGATGGCCGTGCGAATACGCTATCTCAGATGGAAGAATTGATTGTACAGAACTACAATCATCCGTCTATCATTTGTTGGGGACTTTCCAACGAAATTACCGCAGCAAGCGCAGTAAATGAAGACCTGTTGGAAAATCACCGGCTTCTAAATGACCTGTGCCACAAATTAGACAACACACGTCCTACTACCATGGCAAATGTATTTATGTTGGAAATGGATTCTCCGATTTTGGAAATACCGGATATCAACAGTTACAATCTGTACTTTGGTTGGTACTTGGGAGACTTAGAGCAGAATGATGAATTTTTTGATGAATATCATGCCAAATATCCGGACAGAGTCATTGGTTTCTCTGAGTATGGTGCCGATGCGAATCCACAGTATCAATCTACCGCACCAGAAAAAGGAGACTATACAGAAAGCTATCAGGCAATTTACCATGAGCATATGCTTCAGATGATCGAAAAACGCCCATGGCTTTGGGCAACACACGTCTGGAATTTATTTGACTTTGCTGCGGATGGAAGAGATGAAGGTGGAAAACATGGTGAAAACCAGAAAGGGCTTGTGACCTTTGACCGTAAGACAAAGAAAGATGCCTTTTACCTGTACAAAGCAGCATGGAACAAAACAGAAAACTTTGTACACCTATGTGGCAGCCGCTACGTAGACCGTACCGAAGACGTGACCGAAATTAAAGTATATTCAAATCAGCAGGACGTTACCTTGTACGTTGACGGCAAAGAATTTGCTACTCAGTCCGGTAAAACGATTTTCAAATTTCATGTTCCGATTACCGGAGAGCACACGATTACTGCAAAGGCAGATTCCTGCGAGGACAGCATCACTGTGAAAAAAGTTACAGAAGAAAATCCTTCCTACATCTTTATCAAGCGTGCTCCGGTTACAAACTGGTTTGACGCAGATGAATTGGATCCGGAGTGCTTCTCTATCAATGATAAATTGGCAGACATCAAAGCAAATCCGCAGGCAGGCGCGATTATTGATGAAATGATGGCAAAGGGAGCCTCTGAGCGAGGGGATGTTGCAGATGCTGTAAAGGATAATCCGGGCTTGCAGCGCATGATGGGACGAATGACCTTAGTCAGTCTGTTAAAACAGGGCGGAGCTGATGAGGAAAGCATCAAACAGATTAATCGGATTTTACAGGGAATTAAGAAATAGCCTACAAAAAAGGGGGACATGTCATCCAGACAGTCCCCCTTTTGCATATGCCACTTTTTTCACAATTTATCAACCATATTTTGCACATTTTTCATCCATTTCATGCTATGATTGTACCATTATCTCTGCAACCGCGCCTCTTCCCTTATCATCCGTAACGGTTATCTTCATCGTTCCGGCCTTTAAGCCCCGAACAATCGCCTGCGCCTGCCCATAATAGGATTCGCAGCTGTTGGTTGGATAATCTTCCTCGGGATTTGGTTTGGCACTACCAAATCCGAGCAGCTCACCATTTTCTATAGAAATATTCAGTTTCGCATCTGAATTTGATTCTGTCACGCCATTTTTTCCAACCATCGCAACATTGACATAAAGAATATCTCCGGTTGTAATGCATTCCTCCTCCGGCACTGCTACAAGAGAAATGTTTCCGGTTGCGGATTTTAATTCGCTCCTTCCCACCTCTTTACCTAATGTATCGAAAATAACCACCGCCAATGTTCCCGGCTCGTATTTTGTCTTAAATAGCGCCTTAGACTTCTTTAGCTTTTTCTTTGCAATTCTCCTTCCGTTGAGCTGTAATTCCGCTGTCGCTGCGTTTGCATAAACCTCAACAATCGTCTGATTTCCTTCACACCCTGACCATGACCAGCTGTCAAACGCGTCTGTTCCCCTCCACGCAGATTTCGTCACACGAATCCCCGGATGATTTAAGGGACGAACGCCGATATAAGGTGTATCTGTCTCTTCCCAGATGCACGCTGCATATTTCGCTTCTGCTCCGGCTCTTCCTAAAATATCGATTGCACCTGCTCCGCCAAGCAGCCATTTGTACGGAACATTTCTCATGGAAGCCCCCTCATAGTTCCAGCTTCCAATGGCAGCTTCCCCGAGATAATCCCAGCCGGTCCACATGAAATCTCCAACCAGATACGGGAACTTTTTCACCATCTCCCAATTGTCTGCAATATCCTGAGGAAATGTCTCGGAGCCAACAATAACACGATCCGGATGTGCTTTGCCCTCCAATGGATATCTTCCGGAAGCATAGTTGTATCCGGCAATATCAAGTGCATCCAGAATCGGTGTCGTTGCCGCATCTGCCTTTTTAGAATTCGCCATACGGTTCATTCCCTTTCCCATCACAGACATAATCGTATTGAAAAGAAGGCTTCCCGATATATTCTCTTTGTCCTTATCTCTTTTTGTTTCTTTCTTTTCGACTACTTCTTTGTCTGCATGAGCTTTAGCTGCACCGCCTTCATCATACAGGCCTTTTCCCTGACTGCTCATAAGAAGTATCATCAGGTTTATGCCGGCAGTAACTGCACGATTTTTGTCTTTGCTGTGCACAAACTCAATCATCTCATTGGCAACCCTCATTCCTTCCGGTTTTACAGGTTCTGAAACCTCATTTCCAATGGAATACATAATGACGCTTGGATGATTAAAGTCCTGATTTATCATTGCCTCAAGATCCACAAGATGCCATTCGTTAAAGTCCACGCCATAATCATACTTATTCTTGCTCTGAAACCACATGTCAAAGGCTTCATCCATTACATACATACCATACTTGTCACATGCCTCAAGCAGATATCGGGATGCCGGATTGTGTGAAACACGTATAGCATTAAATCCGTTTTCCTTCATGATACGCACCTTGCGTTCCTCTGCCTTTTTATAGCTGCAGGCCCCTAGAACACCGTTATCATGGTGAATACAGCCGCCTCTAAGAAGCGTTTCCTTTCCGTTTACAAACAAGCCTTGAGAGTTCCACTCGACCTTACGAATTCCAAACGAATCGACTACTTCGTCAATAACCTTATCCCCCTCTTTCAGCATAGCATGCACCTGATAGAGATATGGGGTATTATCGCTCCACAGCTTTGCGTCTGGCACCAGTATTTCCACATCATTTCCGGTTGCCATAGCAATCATCTTATCCCCGTCTAATATTTCCACCACAACTTCCAGATCTTCCGCAAACGTCTCTTCCGAACCTGCCTCCACCTTTGTCTCCACTTGGATTTTTGCTGGTTTATAGGAAATTGTTGAAACCTTTACACCTTCCCAGGCAATATGCACCTTCTCTCCTACAATCAGACTTACCGGTCGGTAGATACCACCACCGGAATACCAGCGGGAGTTCGGCAACTTGGAGTTGTCCGCAACCACCTTGATATCATTGTCCGCTCCATATTTTAACACTTCATCCAGACATATCGTAAATGGTACATAGCCGTACGGACGATATCCAACCGTCTTGCCATTCACATATACCGTGGTGTTGCGATATACCCCTCCAAATTCCAGCATGATAGTCTTATCCGCCCATTCTGACGGCACATAAAATTTCTTCTCATAAACATAGATGCCACCTACATAAAATCCATTCGCATCCTTTCCCGGGCTCATCTCGCTTCTTCCCGTATGCATCATTGCATCATGCGGCAATGTTACCTCTTGCTTTTTCTCACTGCCTTCCGGATAGAATATCCAATCCTTATTAAAGTCCTGTCTGTTCATAAACCCCCTCCATCCTGTATTAAAAATACAGTTTTCCATTGCGTTCCATTACAAAAACAGTTACTCTCTATATATAAACATAATAGTTTCAATATTTACTGCACAGCAATACTAATTATACACTTAATATTCTTATTCTGTATCAAATACACAGGTTTTAGAAGGAGTCAATATGAATACTCAAGTAAGTGATATCTTTCAAGAGAACAAATCGCGAATGCTACAAATTGCAAATACAAATGTTACACTTTTTCCCATTGATAAGAACATCACCCTTTCCCATCTCACGTCTCTTTCTAATAAGTTCATCGAAATCCGCGAAGGAAACTCTTATTACCATCAGACAATTTCCTCTAATCTTGTCATCTACCTTATGGACTATACCATTGACACGACTCGTCAATATTTGATTTCCACGGAATCCTCTGCCGGTATTTGCTCCCAAACTCCTGACATGAATATCAGTCAGCTTCACAAGCATGACTATCTGGAAATGTTTTATCTGATTTCCGGAGAACTGGATTTTATCATCGAAGGAACACATAAACGCTATCGTGCAGGAGATTGTTGTTTCATCAATCAAAATGTGCGCCATGTAGAAGTGTATCAAAAAGATTATTGTGCTATTTATCTCAGTTTCCGCCCCGATTTTATTGAATCTTTTTGCTCAGGCCATCAGACAGAAGGCTCAGAATTATTAAGATTTATAAAGCGCAACACTTCTCAAAATTCCCAGATTGATTATCTGGATTTTGTTCCTACCAATTATGGACTCTCTACAAAGAATATTGGCGATATGAATCTATATTTTGAACATATTCTGGAAGAGTTGCTACAAAAGCAGCCCGGCTATTTGGATATCATCTCCGGCTATTTAAAGCGACTGTTTGCCCTATTACAGTCTCCCAAATACTATACCTGCATGAACACACGATTTTATCAAAAAGCAGACTTTGGTCTATTTGAAAAAACGCTGGACTACGTTCACTCACACAAATACAAGCTGACCCGGGCACAAATTGCGGAAGCTCTCCACTACAATGGCAATTATATCAGTGATGTATTTTTAAGCCATACCGGGGTTACACTTGCAGATTACATCCGGGATATCTGTCTTCAGGAAGCAGCTGCGTTACTGCTGAACACGGAACTCTCCGCCGCAGATATTATTCGCAGACTGGGGTTTGAAAATCGAACCACCTTTTATCAGCAATTCAAAAAAAAATATGGATTAACTCCCGGAGAATATCGTTCCTCCAAAAATTAATCCATAGATATTCTTTTTTATTATTCAATAATTTCAGGATGCTTCCAGGTAGATACATTCTGGTGTCCTGCTGCCAAGGCTCCATCCACCGGAATAGCTGCTCCTGTAATGTAACGTGCCATATCACTAGCAAGGAACAATGCTAAGTAAGCACATTCCTCCGGATTTCCCATACGACCTGCCGGACAGTCCTTCGCAAAGAACGCTAACGCCTGCTCCGGGGCATCTCCGAAAATGGAGGTCTTTGTATAACCCGGGCAGATAGCATTTACTGTAATTCCATAAGGCGCATAATCTAAGGCTGCTGACTTCGTCATTCCTACCACGCCATGTTTTGTTGCGGTATAAAGCGCCTGTCCGCGTTGTGGCATAATTCCCGCAATGGATGCCACATTAATCAGGAATCCACCCTCGCTATGGGATTTAAAGATTGCTTCTGCACCGTATTTCATACCGGCAAATACACCCTTGCTGTTCAATGCAAAAATCTGATCATAATCTTCCATTTCATATTCATGCAGCGGAAAACCACCCTGACCGATTCCTGCATTGCTTACCACACCGTCTAGTCTTCCGTAATGTTCCACTGTCTTTTCAATTAGTGTTTGAATCTGTTTGGTATTGCTGCAATCCATCTGTACAAAGATTGCATCTCCTCCCTTTGCGCAGATTTCATCGGCTACAGCCTGTCCCTGCTCTACACTCCTGGCCGCACAGACTACCTTCATTCCATTTTCTGCAAAAACCTTTGCGATTGCTTCACCAATTCCTCTGCTTGCACCTGTTACAATTGCTACTTTTCCGTTTACACTTGAAAAATCCATTTGTTAATCCATCCTTTCCGATTTTGCTATTTGATTTTCTTTAGGTATAGATTAACGTATGAATATAAACTCAACATAAACTTTTGCGTTACAAATAAATAAAAATCGAAGTTCCTTTTCCCAAAGTACTTTCCACTCGAATGGATCCTTTACAAAGCTCAACGATTCTCTTTACGATGGAAAGTCCTAATCCAAATCCTGCTGTTTCATGAGATGTATCACCCTGATAATATCGGTCAAATAAATGCAGCTTGGTATCTTCATCCATTCCCTGTCCTTCGTCTCTCACTTCAATCCGAATATATTCCTCTGTTACCTTTCCCTCGATAAATACAGTAGTTCCTTCCGGTGAATATTTTTTTGCATTATCCAACAGATTAATCCAGATTTCTTCTATGATTTCTTCATTTCCCGTATACCAGATTTCCGGAAGCTCTGCCTCCAGTTTTATATTCTTTTCTTCAAAGGATGACAGCATGAGAATCACACAATTGCGAATCTGTTCATCCATCCGGTATTTTTCCTTATTCCGAATCGTCTCCAGCTGCTCCAGCTTTGAAAGCAACAGCGTATTCTGTGACAATTGTGCCAGCCGCCCGGCTTCCTTTGCCATAATTTCCAGATATTGCTTCTCTTCTTCTCTCGGAAGCTCATTGGCATATAAATACTCCGCAAATCCTTTCATGGAATTGATGGGTGTCTTAAATTCATGGGAAAAATCTTTCATAAACTGTTTCTGCTGTTCATCCGCATTTTTTAATTCCCTTACCATCTGATTAAAGTTTTCAAAAATAACCCTGTATTCTCCGGCATTATCCAATGGAATTTCTACATCCAGATTTCCTTTTGCCACTTCTTCGATTCCGCTTAGTAATTTTTCCATTCTTCGATACAGCATAACAGAAACAACCGCTACCATAACACCACTAAAGCTTCCCATAATCTGATAGATAGCTGCACTCCAAACCCAGTAATTGTTATTTTCTGTACCATAATAGAAATACCTGACTGCAGAAGTAAGCAGGTATGAAACAACGGCTGAAATCGTAATTACAACTGCAAGAACAACTGCCCATCGAATCGTTCCGATTCTTTTTCTTCCCTTCACGGCTGCATCCATCATTTTCTGATCTCTCCTTTATATCCCAATCCACGCACAGTAACAATCTCAAATTCCTGATCCCCAGCGAAACGCTTTCGCAGCCGATTAATATGGGTTCTAACAGTCGTTTCATCCGAATCTGTTTCATACCCCCAAATGTCATCCAGTAACTGTATGGGGGTAAATACCTTATCTGGATAAGATAAAAGCTTAAAAAGCAGATCAAATTCTTTCTTCGGCAGTACCATACGCTCCGCACCACGAGTGACCGTATTGCTTTCTTCGTTTATGACGACATCTCCAATTATAATTTTCTTTTCACTATGAATCTGTGCTCTTCGTAAAAGCGCTCGCACTCTCCAAAGCAATTCTTCATAATGTACCGGTTTCGTCATATAGTCATCAATGCCGAGTGCAAATCCATTCTTTTTATCCTGCCACTCTTTTTTCGCTGTTAAAAGAAGAATCGGCGTTGTCTTGTCTACCATCCTTAATTGCTTTACAAACTCATAGCCATCCATATGAGGCATCATGACATCTGCAATAATCAAGTTCACCTGCTGACGTCCCAATAGTTCCAATGCCTCTATTCCATTGGTTGCTTCCAAGATATCATACTCATTTCTCAGGTGTAATTTTGTAACCAATCTGGTACTGCTGTCATCTTCTACAATCAATATTGTAATCATACATCCTCCGCAAAATGTAACTTATCCTTCCTGATTTTACGATACTGCCATATACAGACAGCCACTGCTATCACAACTGACAGGAAATCCGCAGTTGTATGCGCGACTGCAATTCCTCTAAATCCTAACAGATACTCCATTAGATACAGACTTGGAATTAAGATACCGCCCTGTCTTAGCACGGAAACAATCGTCGCCGGAAGTGCACTTCCACAAGCCTGTAAGAAGCTTGTACTTAAATAGTAGAACCCAACAATCGGGCTTACTATTACTAAAAATATTACAAGGCTCTCTCCCATTGTTGCCGCTTCTGCGTCCTTTAAAAACATTCCAATTAATGTATGTCTTGCAAAAAAGCATCCCGCGGTAACAACCACACCAAACGTAAAGGTGAGGATTCCTAGTTTTTGAAGAACTTCCTTTAATCTTTTCTGATTTCCTGCCCCGTAATTATATGCCATCAATGGCTGCACACCAATGCAGATTCCCATTTGAATCATTGTGATTAACATGGTCGCCTTTCCCGCTGCTGCCATTGCTGCAATTGCGTTTGTGCCATAACCGGATAGCAGCTGGTTCGAAAACGTAGATGCAAATCCGGATAAAAGACTGCTGATACCGTTTGGCAACCCCACCGCCAATATATGAAAAATAGCCACTGGTTTTTTGATTGCATATTTTGGATGAACACTTAAAACAGATGCTTTCTTTACGATATAGTATAGGTAGCAGCCGCTACTGACTACATTTCCGATTACAGTAGCAACCGCAGCTCCTGTCACACCCTGATGAAGTACGAGGATAAAAAGCGGATCCAGTATGATATTCAGTACTGTCCCCACCATATTTCCAATCAGACCTTCTTTAATAGCTCCCTCTGCCCGCAAAATAGACGCAAAGCCTGTGGAAAACAGCATAAATGGTGCTCCCAAAGCAAGCGTTCTCATATAAGCACGCGCTGGTGCCATGATTTCTTCATTCGCTCCCAGCACCTGTAAAATCGTATCTGTTACTGACAGCATCACAATCGCACAGAGGATTCCAAACAGAACGGATGCCATGCAGCATAAGCTCGAAAAGGTCTTCGCTTCTTCCGTTTTCCCTGCACCAATCGCACTTGCGATCACGGAACATCCGCCGATTCCAAGCATGGTAGCTGCTGCCATCACCAGAGAAAACATTGGACTTACAATGGAAACAGCTGCTACCTGTGCCGTATCCTTAAGCATCCCGATGAAAAACATATCTGCCATATTATAAATGGTCATGATTAAGATAGTGATACAAGATGGAATTGCCAGAGAGATAATAGCGCTCCATACCGGTTTATCTTTAAATAAAGTTTCGTTTTTCATTATCGCACCCTCCGTTTTTTTAACATGTGTTGATTTATTTTCTATTGTTGATTATAATTGATATAAATAGAAAAACTATCAGCAATGTAACTACAACTGTTAGTTAAGCAACAGATTTTCAAATCTGTTGAAGAAAGGACAACTATATGAAAACAGATGCCCGTGTACGATATACTAAAATGATGATTCAGCAGACATTTTTAGATTTATTGATGCAAAAACCGATTTCAAAAATAACCGTAAAAGAAATCTGTGACATTGCCCAGATTAACCGGGCTACCTTTTATAAACATTATCAGGATACTTACGACCTTCTGGAACAGTTTCAGAGCGAAGCCATTCAAGGCTTGTTAGCTTTGATTGAAAATTCTTCAGAAAAAAGTACGGAACAAATTCTTGTTTCTATCTTAACCATCATGAAAGAGAACAAAGATATGTTCAAAAAGTTTTCTGCCATGAAGGAAGATAAAAGTTTTTCCTTTCGTTTAGCAGTCAGTTGCTTTGAAAAAATGAATGAAAGGCGTATGGGAAATGGTGGTTCTGCCTCTGCATTCTCCGGTATCTATTTCGGCTATCTTGCAGGAGGCACAAGCGGTATTATTGAGTATTGGATGAGAAGCGGAATGAAAGAATCGCCTGCAGACATTGCACAGGCGATTGTAAGGCTAAATGATAACATCCTGCAAAATTTGTAAGAAAAGTTTACTCTTATTTTTATTTTCAGGCATTTTTGTTTTCACGAAACTGTTTTATCTTTCATTATATTTTACTTCGCTTCGGAAGCATTCTGAGACCTTGGTCTTTACTTTTACCATTCTCTGTTTTGCACAACAATTGGTCGTTGAACCCGAAGGGGTTCTGAATAGTTACTAATTTATTATATACTAGTAATGAAACAATCTGATTTTTAATAGCGTCGGCTTATCTAGCCGGAATGTTGCTACCTCGTCTCCGTTTAATCTGCCTGCCACCATAATAAACGGTTCTTCTTTCAAATTTTTGTATACTTCATTCATTCCGATTTCCTCCTGTTACAGCCGATAGCTTCCCGCTGTCAGTACCTCTTTCCTTCCATCCGGCAAAACGACTTCTGCCTCTGCATTAGAAGGAATTTCTATTTCGTAAAATACCTCGTCACCTTCATATCTCCAACCACTTACGATTTTTCCAAGCGGTGACTGATAGCTTGCCCTTGCATGCTGCAATAACGGATGCGGTTGCGGCTTTATCGTAATCTTTTCTTCTTTCAGCTGAATACCACAGACGCCTGCAAACAACCAGCCTGTAATTGCACCATAAGAGTAGTGATTCAGTGAAGCTTTCACTTCTCCTTTTTCATTGATACCATCCCAGTTTTCCCAGATTGTGGTAGCCCCCTTCTTTACCGCATACAGCCAGCTTGGCATGGTATCCTGCAGTAACAGCCTGTATGCTGTTTCCAGATATCCATACTGTGCCAATACCGGGCAAAGGGATGGTGTTGATAGGAATCCGGTATTTAAGTGATAGCCATTCTTTACTACCAGTTCATTTAAGTCAGCTGCAGCCTGTTTTTTCTCTTCTTCCGTAAGAAGGTCAAAGGAAATGGCACGCACATATTCTGCCTGACGGTCAGAAGTAATCCTTCCGTTTTCCGTAGCAATATGCCGGAAGGCTTTTTTCGCCTGCTCTGCAGTCTTACTGTAGCATACGGCGTCCTCTTCTTTTCCTAAAATCGCGGCGATTTCCGCCAGCAGTTTTCCGGAACGCGCAAAGTATGCTGTTGCCACTTTTCCCTGCGGTGTCCGCATGGCATTGGTACTTTCCACATCCGGCTCACACCATTCCCCATAATCGATACCGGTTTCAATGGTAAATCTGCGATATGGATTCCGTTTCAATAATTTTATAGGATTCATCGGCTTTTGTTTTGCCCGGTTCGTAAGGAATGCATACCATCTTTGCATCATTTCATAGTTTTCTTCGAGAATCCGTTTATCTCCATATCTCTTATAGAGTGCATACGGTACGATGATGCAGGCATCTCCCCAGCCAACAGAGCCTGCCAAAAGTCCTGAGAAAAAGCTTGGGTTGTTATTCTTTGGTGCAATATTAGAAACCTTTCCATCCTCATGCTGGTTTAATCTGCATTCGCCTAACCACTTACGAATCACCGGATAGCAGTCCTCTAAATAGATGCCCGTTTCTACGAATACACCCATATCCCCGGTCCATGCAGCGCGTTCTCTGGTCGGACAGTCCGTCGGGACATCACAGAAGTTTGATTTCTGGCTCCAGATACTGTTTTTCACTAACTGATTAACGTCTGCATTCGAACACTCAAAGGTACCCAGCTGCTCCATTTTGGAGTAAACCGCAATCGAAGTAAAACTTGCCAAAGACAAATCCAGTTCCGTTTCTACCTTTGCATAGCGGAAGCCCCAGATCGTAAATTTTGATTTATAGTGGTTCTCTCCTTCTTTACAGGTATAAACCACCTGCTGTCTGGTACCGCCCTCCTTGTGGCGCTTTCTGTCCTGGAAATTCTCTGCTGTAAAATTCCCGTTCTCATCTAAGGACTCCCCATGGGTTAACACAATTTTATCTCCCGCATGGGCATTGACGGTAAATTCTATGTAGCCAGCCAGATTCTGTCCATAGTCAATGACAGTCTCACCATTCGGTGTTTTGATAATTTTTCCTTCAAAACGCTCACACTCCACAATCGGAGTACAATCTGAGCACGCGAAATTTTCTACCCCGAAATTTTCCACCTTTACTTCATGGTAGTCTGCAGGTTCTTTTATTCTCGCATCAATGACTTCTCCCTGCTGCATGTCATTTTCGCGAATCGGACCGGACTGTGAAGCCTGCCAGGTCTCATCTGAAATGCAGACAGGCTTTCCGTCTATCTCTAACTGGAAATATAGCGCAACATCTTCTCCATAGAGATTTCTGTCTCCATCCACACCGGAGCAGCTGCGATACCAGCCGTCTCCTAAAATGACCTGTACTTCGTTTTCTCCTTCTTGTATGAGTTCTGTCACATCATAGGTCTGATAAGCCAGTTTTTTATCATAGGTATAAGTACCCGGTGCAAGCACAAAATCTCCGACCCGTTTTCCGTTAATGGATGCCTCATACAAACCGTGACAGGTAATGTACAATCTGGCTTTGCCCATCTTTTCTACCAAAAAAGACGTTTTTAGATAGCTTGCAGGTTTATGTATTGCAGAATCACAGGTACGCTCCGGATTAATCCATTTTGCAACAAATTGACTCTTTTCTAAGATGCCCATTTCAAAAAAAGCTTCCTCGCTCCATTCACCTGCTGCACCGTTTTCGTCCCATAACCGCACCTTCCATGTAACACGCTGTTTACTTTCCGCAGCCACACCGAAGCAATGATTCATTTTGTCTGAAGCGATTTTTCCGCTGTTTAAAATCACTTTTCCATCCGCCATCGCTTCAATTTCATATGCGGTCTGCTTCTTTCCGCCCTCACAATTCCAGGAAAGATAAGGGGTTCTGATATCAATTCCAATCGGATTTACTAAATGCTCTGTTTTTAAATTAACTGCCTTCATATGTGCTCCTTCTACAATTTTACAACCTGACCTTTGGTGATGCCATTTTCATTATAGGCATCCACACGTACAAAATATTCTTGGGATTTCACCAGTGCACCGATTCGCTTCTTGATGACTGCGTCCCTCTTTTCCTGTACGTCCGCAACTTCTCGGTAAATCTGGTAACTATGGTATAATTTATCTTTCTCATGTCCCCAGAGGATATTATAACCAATCGCGTCCTTTGTTCCTTCAATCGTTACCAGTAAATCCAGTCCATCCTCACTTCTTTCCGTCTCGAATATCGGAGCATTTGCCTTTTCCTCTGTTCCGATGCCAAAGACGCGGAGTCCGGAAATACATGGTGTCACATCATATGGAATTTCTACGATGGTCAGTCGGACAAACCGAACCTTAATTCCTTCTTCCCTTACGATAAAATCATGGGGCAAATCTGTCTTAACCTTCGACTTGTCCTCAATCAAAAAGTACTCTTTTCCGTCCACAGAGCCTTCTATCATCCATCTGGTATGTAGGTCTCTTTCTTCAATGTATCGCGGCTGTGTTGCTGTTCCTTTGATTTTTCCCGGTGAAGCAATCGGTAAATCATCATCTGCAAAATTAATCTGAATAGCTCTGACATCCATCGGCTTTTCTAAATCCACCTCTAACCACTGTCCGCTTTCGGTACTGTCTGCTCTCCACCAGGTCTTTGCATCCTCATTCACCGCCTGGTCTGCTCCCTTTCCCAATGCGTAAGAAGAGCATTTTGCCGGTTTCGCATAACTTAACAGATACCACTGCGGTTCTCTCCACGGATCATCCTGCCCCTCAGAAACGGCAATTGGCCAGTCCCCGTAATTCTGGTTACAGAACAGCTCGCCATCCGCATCAAAACCAGCCGGCCAGATGCCGACACGCCGTTCAAACTGATGATTCACGCTGATGCGCATGGTAGAGGTATGCCATAGATTGTTTTCCTTATCACGCATCGTTGATCCGTGTCCTGATCCCGGCATGTAGCCGCCCGGATGATAGGAAAACGGATTATTCTTTGCCAATTCAAATGGTCCTAACGGGGAGTCGGATACATACACACCATCCGCATACACATTATACTCTGCTCCCGGGCAGGCATACTGGAGATAATATTTTCCATTGTGTTTGTCCATCCACGGACCCTCGATAAATGGTTTTCTGGTAAACATGCCCCGAATCTGCGGAATATATTGTGCAGGCAGCTGTTCCACCGGAACACCGCTTTGCTTAACAAACCCCTGAAACATCATCTCAACTTCTTCTTCACTGCGCGGGAATTCGCTATTGTCCACGCCCATTCGCTCATAGCCTCTTTCATAGCCATCTCCTGAAAGCAGCTCGATGCGTTCACTCTTTGGCAGCATGGTCACAGGGTCTAATTCCACACCCCAGACTGGTGTAATATTGGAGCATCCCCAATAAAAATATACCCTTCCGTCATCGTCAAAGAACAGATTCGGGTCCCAAAAATCAAAGGTACCGGAAATCTCTTCATATGGTCCGTTTATAATATCTTTTGTTCTATAGTAATTGCAGGTCTCTCCTTTTTTTGACGCACAAAAATACACATAATCACCACATACTCTTGCATCCGGTGCATAATCATATAGCGGAAGATTTTCCGGCAGTCTGTGTGCCTCCCAATTTACCATATCTTCGGATACCCATACACTCAAATTCATGGATGCAAAAATATAGTATTTTCCCTGAAACAGAATCATGGACGGGTCGGCTGCTTCTCTGTCAATCTGAAGCCTTCCACCGGAGCGAGGATCCATGTTAAACTGATAACGATATGGGACATTGATTGGATTGCAATAATACTTCATATACCTTTTTCTCCTTCTCCGACAAAACAATAGATATTTCCTTTATCCCATTTCGGAACTGTGTTCCCAAATGAATTTGCATATTTGAATCAGAACCCACTCTCGTTTGTAAAAAGCGTAACG
>CAMDYX010000037.1 GCA_945910395.1 uncultured Agathobacter sp.
TCTCCGATTTCAACGTCATTGTTTACAACTTTCATAAGTTCTACATAAGATGGATGTATCATTTTATTCTCCTTTCGAAAAGCCTTGTAAGCTTTTTCGCATTTGATTTATAAATTCCAGATTTGACGAAACGGTATAGGATTTGTTTTCGTCTATCCGGTTATTACGCTCATTGGTTATTATGGTATGTAAACGATTGGTACATTCCGTTATGTCATCGTTTACTACGAGATAATCATAGGATTCAATCCCCTCCGATTCCTCAACCGCCCGGCTTAATCTTTGGGCGATTACTTCCGAAGACTCCGTACCTCTTCCAACCAGACGGTCACGAAGCTCCATTGCACTGGGAGCCGTCACAAAAAGGAGTCTGGTGTCCGGAAACTGCTTTTTTACTTTTAACGCACCCTGAATTTCAATTTCCAGGATTACATTTTTTCCTGACTCAAGCTGGTCAAAAACATATTTTTTCGGTGTGCCGTAGTAGTTTCCGACGTACTGGGCGTATTCAATCAGCTCACCGTTTTCAATCATTTTCTCAAAAGCATCCCTGGAAATGAAAAAATATTCCTTTCCATCCGTCTCCCCGACTCTTGGTGCTCTTGTTGTGGCAGAAATGGAAAGTCCATACTCATCTCCATAGGTTGCCATAAGCTGTTTCATCAAAGTTCCCTTACCGGCTCCGGAAAAACCGGAAATAACAACTAAAATACCTTTACTCATATACCATTATTCCTTCTGGTCTGTTGTAGTATCAACCTGATTGAATCTACCAGTAAGTGTCTCTGGTGTCAAGGCTGACAGTATAATTTTATCATTTGATGTAAAAATCACACTTTTTGTTTTACGCCCCTGGGTCGCATCGATTAAAGTCTTTTCTTCTTTTCCCTGTTGAATCTGCCGTTTTGCCGGAGCAGAATCCGGTGAAATGATAGCTACGACTTTATCACGACTGACCATATTTCCAAAACCAATATTCACTAATACCGACATATGAAAAACCTTCGATTACTCAATATTTTGAATCTGCTCTCTCACTTTTTCGATATCGGTCTTAAGATTAATACCGACATCCGCAATCTCCAAGTTATTTGCCTTAGAAAGGGTTGTATTCGCTTCACGATTCATTTCCTGTGCAATAAAGTCAAGCTTGCGGCCAATGCTTCCGCCTTCTAAAAGAGCATCCTTCGTTGCCTGGATATGGCTTCTTAACCGCACCATTTCCTCATCTACGCAGATTTTATCGGCATAAATGGTAACCTCCGTCGCAATCCTGCCTTCATCGATCTGACGATCCCCAAGGATTTCCTGAATCTTCTCTTCCAGCCTTGTGCGGTATTCCTTCATAATGACCGGAGAACGTTCCTCAATAAAATCTACATAGGAAATCATGTTGTCAAGCTTGGCAATCAGATCATTCTTTAGGTTCTCGCCCTCATTGATACGGCTTGCAACAAACATCTCGCAGGCACCACGGATCGCTTTTTCAAGTCCGCTCCAAAGCTCCTTCTCATCAATGCCCTGTTCTTCCATGACAAACACATCCGGATACCGGGAAAGTGTGCTGACACGAATATCATCATCCAGTCCGTATTCCTCTGCCATCTGACGAAGATATTTCAGATATTCACCTGCTAAAGAGGAATTGTACTTTAAGCTGTAATTATCCTCGGTGTAATCCTCATAAGTAATATACAGATCCACTTTTCCGCGCTCCATATACTCTTTTAAAAGGTTACGGATAGAGCTTTCGAAAAAGTTCAGCTTCTTTGGCATTTTAATATTCACATCAAGATAACGATGGTTTACGGATTTGATCTCAACGGTAAATTTCCGTTTCTCGTCCACATATTCATATCGACCGAAGCCTGTCATGCTTTTAATCATTGATCAATACCTTCTCTCGTGCATAGATAGAATATATTATATAACTCCTTTTGGGTTTCGTCAAATACTCTTGGCATTTTTTCCTCTATTCGATATAATAAACCCGTATTGTAAAAAGGAGGCTTTCCTATGGCTTTTGATGGAATTGTAATTGCAAATTTAGTGCATGAATTAAATGAAACGATCCTCGGACTTAAGATCAGTAAAATTGCGCAGCCGGAGTCGGATGAGCTGCTTTTGACCATAAAGGGAAATCACGGAACCTACAGGCTTTCACTCTCTGCAAATGCCTCTCTTCCGTTTGTATATTTAACAGAGGACAACAAGCTGGCGCCCCTTACCGCTCCCACATTTTGTATGGTTTTAAGAAAGCATATCGCAAATGGTAAAATTATCCGCATTTATCAGCCGGATATGGAGCGTATTATTCATTTTGAGATTGAACACTTAAATGAACTTGGTGATTTGTGTAAAAAAACGCTCATTGTGGAACTCATGGGAAAACATTCCAATATTATTTTCTGCAATGAAGATGGCATGATCATTGACAGCATCAAGCATGTCTCCTCTGCCATGAGCTCTGTCCGGGAGGTTCTGCCGGGGCGAGATTACTTTTTACCGGAAACCCAGGGTGGAAAAGTAAACCCCTTAACGGCAAAAAGGGATCAGGTTTATGATTTGATCAAAGAAAAACCCATGTCCTTATCCAAGGCAATCTATACCTCTTTTACCGGAATCAGTCCTCTTATTGCAAATGAAATCTGCTATCGCTCCTCTGCGGAGGCAGATAGTCCCACTGCAGCATTTTCCGATGAGGAGCTGCTTCATGTTGCGAATCAGTTCTGTATTTTTATGGAGAATATCCGGCAAAACAAATTTACCCCATGTATTGTTCGAAACGGGAAGGAACCTGTGGAATTTTCCAGCGTAATACTAAATCAGTATGCCGATCTTCATACAGAAAGATACACATCCATTTCAAACGTTTTAGAGGTATATTATGCTGAAAAAAATGTATACTCCCGTATTAGACAGAAATCTGTGGATCTTCGAAAAATTGTAAACACTGCTTTGGAAAGAAATGTAAAAAAATATGATCTTCAGCTGAAGCAATTGAAGGATTCCGAGAAAAAGGAGAAATACAAGCTGTACGGAGAGCTGATTCAGGCCTACGGATATGGTCTTCCGGAAGGAAGTAAGGTCTTAGAAGCGAAGAATTATTACGACAATGATAAGCTTGTTTCGATTCCCCTGGACCCTACCATATCTCCCATGGAGAACGCTAAAAAGTATTTTGACAAATACGGGAAGCTCAAACGAACCGCTGAAGCCTTAAATGAGCTGATCGTAGAAACCAAATCCCAGATCGATCATTTAGAATCGATTCAAAATGCATTAGACATTGCCGTATCCTCCGAGGATCTGGTGCAGATCAAGCAGGAGCTGATGGAATACGGCTTTATAAAAAAACAAAGGAATTCGAAAAAGGAACGAATAAAAAGCAAACCGTTCCACTATCGTTCCGCTTACGGCTATGACATCTATGTAGGTAAAAACAATTACCAAAATGATGAACTAACCTTCAAGGTTGCTACCGGAAATGACTGGTGGTTCCACGCAAAGGGAATTCCGGGCTCCCATGTAATCGTAAAAGCAAATAATGAAGAGCTTCCGGACGAAGTATTCGAGGAAGCAGGACGACTGGCCGGCTTCTATTCCAAAGGCCGCGAAAACGATAAAATAGAAATCGATTATCTGCAGAAAAAGAATGTGAAAAAACCAAATGGAAGTGCTCCGGGATTTGTTGTGTATTATACCAACTACTCTCTTACGATTCATCCCGACATTACCGGAATCGAGCAGATAGCGGATTAAATAAACCCGTTTCAGAAAGTGTTCCCATATGAATTTGCATATTTGAATCAGAACCCACTCTCGTTTGTAAAAAGCGTAGCGGTACTAAATTCGCAAGTACTTGCTCATTAAGTGCCGACGCTTTTTAAACGTTCTGATTCAAATAGCAAAATTCATTCTCAGGAACACAATTCCGAAACGGTTTTTTATAAATGCTGCAAAATCAACTAATTTTTCCCAGTATATACTCCTTCTGTTTGGGCAGAATATGAGTGTAACCACTTAAGGTTACAGCATTTACAAGGGAGGAAAGTATGATGAGCAGAAATAGCAATAAAAGCGTATTAAACAAGTTCAAGTACGAAGTAGCAAATGAAATCGGTGTCCCTCTTAAGAATGGATACAACGGAGACCTTACCTCTGCACAGAATGGTTCTGTAGGCGGATATATGGTCAAGAAAATGATCGAAGCCCAGGAAAAGCAGATGGCTGGTCAACAGTAAGGAACAGTAAAACAGGCTAAAAAAAGAATCATCACTTTAGGTTTCCTAGGGTGATGATTCTTTTATGTTTTTCAAAAGCATTCGTTCATGAATTTTGTTCTTCGAATCTGAACCCACTCTCGCTCGTAAAAAGCGTAGCGGTACTAAATTCGCAATAAATTGCTCATTAAGTGCCGACGCTTTTTAAACGTTCTGATTCGAAGAACAAAATTCATTTTAGGAACACTTTTTTAAACTCATAAATAAAAAAGAACATATTACAAATTCATCTTCTTTATTTGTTCATCCATAAAGCGTTCCATCTCATGTTTTAGGCCAAGGTGCTCTTCTCTTTCCAGCATCGGGTCTGAGGAGAGGATTTCTTTTACTTCTTCAGAGGCTTCTTTTAATACGTCGGCGTCCTGATAGATATCTGCCAACGTAAATGCAAGATCTCCGCTCTGGCGGATTCCGAAAAAGTCACCAGGGCCGCGAAGCTTTAGATCCTCGCTTGCAATATAAAATCCGTCATTGGAATGATTTAAGGTTTCCAGACGCTTTTGTGCGGTTTTTGTATGAACCGTATTGATCATAATACAATAGGATTGTGCATCTCCTCGTCCTACCCGGCCTCGAAGCTGATGAAGCTGGGCCAGTCCGAACCGGTCTGCATTTTCAATCATCATGACGGTGGCGTTCGGAACATTTACTCCAACCTCCACCACCGTAGTGGATACCAGAACCTGTATTTCATTTTTGGCAAAAGCTTCCATGATTTGATTTTTCTTGTCGTTCTTCATTTTTCCATGAAGCATTCCCACCGAAATTTCGCCCCCATAGTATTCACGAAGCTCCTTCGAGTAGCTTTCCACATCCTTTGCATCCAGATTCTCCGTTTCTTCTACTAACGGACAAATGACATATGCCTGATGACCGGCTTTTACCTGTTCTTTGATGAACGAATAGGCTTTTTCCCGATAGGCGGTATTTACCACACAGTTTTTGATTGGAAGCCGTCTTGCCGGCACCTCATCAATCACAGAAATATCCATATCCCCATAGATGATAATGGCCAGGGTTCTTGGAATCGGTGTGGCACTCATCACAAGAATGTGGGGACATTTCCCTTTTTCTGCAAAAGCATCTCTCTGCTTAACACCAAAACGGTGCTGTTCATCTGTAATGACAAGGGCAAGGTCAAGAAAATTTGCTTTTTCCTGAAATAATGCATGGGTTCCCACAATCATTGCATCCGGTGAATGTAGGATTTCTTCATACGCTATCCGCTTTTCCTTTGCCGTCATGGAGCCGGTTAACAAAATGACCTTATTGGATAATCCAAACTGTCTGCAAAGCGCAGTAAATCCCTCATAATGCTGTCTTGCAAGAACTTCCGTTGGGGCCATAATTGCAGACTGATAGCCGCTCTTTGACACCCATGCCATAACAAGAAACGCAACAATCGTCTTCCCAGAGCCTACATCTCCCTGAATCAGCCGCTGCATTGCAAAAGGACTTTCCATATCCGATACAATTTCCTGTATCGTTCGTTTCTGCGCCCCTGTAAGCTCGTAGGGCAAAGCCTTTATCCATTCATCTACAATGAAAGACGGGCAGAAATGAAAGCCGTTCTTTTCTTTTTCCTGCCTGCTTTTCTGGTATTGCATTCCCATGATGAACAGAAAAAACTCATCGAACACCAATCGCCTTCTTGCATCAATCAAAGCCTCCATGGAATCCGGAAAATGAATCTGTTTGATTGCATAGTTATATTCGCAATAGGAATATTTTTTTCGTATTCCGGGAGGAAGGTAATCCACAAATAAAGAATCCTCCGATAACGCAGCACGAACCGTTTTGGTCACAAGATTGTTGGTCACTCCGCTGGTCAGGGAATATACCGGCATTAGCATCCCCTCTTGCGCCTCATACTGTTCTACCGTATAAATAGTAGGCTGTTCCATGGTAAGAACACCTTTTTTTCGCGCCACTTTCCCGTAAAAAACATATTGTTTTCCCAAAATCAAGGTGTTTTTTATGTAAGGCATCCGGTACCACACAAGCTGAATCTGCTGCTCCCCTTTTCCAAGAGTAAGAAGGGTAATCTGCATCCGGGAGGTACTTCGAACAATGGGAGTTTTTGGCACCATTGCCCGAATTGCATACATTCCTTCCAAAAGCTCCTCTTCATTGGGGTAATAGACAGTCTTTGGAAAAAGTACATAATCTCGGGGAAAATGAAGGAGTATATCACCTACGGTGTATACTCCCATTTTTTCAAACGATTCTTTTGTTTTGGCACCAATCCCTTTTATCTGCGTGATTGATGAGCTTTTATTCATAAAATCTCCTACTGTTATTCAACAGAAATGACATAATAGTAAATTGGCTGACCGCCATCGTTGACTTCCACCTCAAGATCCGGATATTTTTCCTGAATGATAGAAGCAAGTTCTTCTGCATCTTCCTCGGAAGAATCCGATCCAAAGTAAATGCTTACGATGGCAGATTCATCATCGATCATTTCATCCACCATTTCAAGGGTAACAGCCTTCAAATCTGCTCCCACAGAAAGAATGGTCTTGTCTCCGATTCCCATGTAGTCATCCTGCTTAATGGTCTTTCCATCAATTTCTGTGTCACGAACCGCATAGGTAACCTGACCGGTCTTCACATTTGCAATTTCTGCATTCATTGCATCGGCGTTTTCCTGAGCAGAATAATCCGGAATAAAGTTTACCAGTGCTGTGATTCCCTGCGGAATCGTCTTGGTAGGAATAACGATAATATCCTTATCCTTCACCAAGGAAGCAGCCTGATTTGCAGCCATGATAATGTTCTTATTATTTGGCAGAATAAAAATATGATCTGCATTTACACGTTCAATGGCAGTGAGCATATCCTCCGTACTCGGATTCATTGTCTGACCGCCTTCGATGATATAGTCCACACCAAGTCCATGGAAAATTTCATTGATTCCTTCTCCGATGGATACCGAGATAAATCCCATATCCTTATGCTCCATCTCAAAGGTCTCAGCAGCAGAAGCATCTTCTTTTGCCTCTGTAGCAGCAAGCTTTTCTGCCTCTTTGAAAAGCTTCTCCTGATGCTCTTCCCTCATATTGTCAATCTTGATTTTTGTTAATGCACCATGCGTCAATGCCTTCTGGATTGCAAGTCCCGGGTCATTGGTATGTACATGGGTCTTAACAAGATCATCATCACATACAACAACGATAGAATCACCAATGGACTCCAAATAGCTCTTATACTCAGCCTCTTCCTTGGAAGAAAGTGGCTTTTTTACCATGATAATAAACTCTGTACAGTATCCAAATTTAATCTCGTCTTCGGATACGGCATCATCCGATTTTTTGTCGGTCTCTTCTGTTGTGTATTCTAAGCCTTTGCCGATTAATGCATCATATGCGCCTCTTAATACTTCCACAAGACCCTGTCCACCGGAGTCAACAACGCCTGCCTGCTTTAAAACAGGAAGCATCTCAGGAGTCTGGCTTAATACATAATCTGCTTCCTTGATAACCTCTTCCATAAAATAAACAAGATCATCTGTTTCATCACAAAGCTCAAGGGCTTTGTCGGCAGCGCCCTTTGCAACGGTAAGAATGGTACCTTCCTTCGGCTTCATAACGGCCTTATAAGCAGTCTCTACTGCTTTCTGGCATGCTTCGCTGATAATGCTTACATTCAGTTCATTCTGTGTCTTAATGACCTTGCAGAAGCCTCGGAAAAGCTGTGATAAAATAACACCGGAATTTCCTCTGGCGCCGCGAAGGGAACCGGATGAAATTGCTTTTGCAAGCTGCTCCATGGTTGGGTTCGAAAGTCCATGAACTTCCTTAGCTGCTGACATAATAGTCATTGACATATTTGTACCAGTATCTCCATCCGGAACCGGAAATACATTCAGCTCATTGATCCACTCTTTCTTTGACTCAAGATTCATTGCGCCAGAAAGAAACATTTTTGCTAAAATTTCAGCATTTATACTTGTAATTTCCACTGTAAGAGTCCTCCTTAATCAATTACACGTACGCCTTCGACGTATATATTGATTTTCCCTACGGTCAAACCTGTAAGAGATTCTACTTTATATTTTACTGTTTCAATCAAATTGTCTGTAACTGTTCCAATGCTTACACCGTAAGCAACAATAACATGAAAATCAATCGTAATCAAATTATTTTCATCAATAGTTACATTAATACCATGTGTTAAGTAATCTCTCTTAAGGAGCTTAACCAGGCCGTCCTTTACATTGACAGCTGCCATTCCGACAATACCAAAGCATTCTACGGCAAAGGAACCGGCATAAGTAGCAATAACATCTTCATCAATTAATATCTGCCCATATTGGGTTTCCATTTGTCCCTTCATATCAATACCTCCATGAAATTGTGACATAGCTAGGATTATTATACCCATTTTTCCGCAAAAAGCAAATAATATCGTATAATAATTGAAATTTTTGTATTTTTTGCTTGCACTCTGATTTCGAATCTGTTAGAATATCCATGTTGTGAGCTTGGGAAACATATTCAGGCTTAGAAATGTGCAAGGAGGTGCAATATCATGGCAAAGTGTGCAATTTGTGAAAAGAACGTTCATTATGGAAATAATGTAAGTCATTCTCATAGAAGATCTAACAGAGTTTGGAAGTCAAACATCAAGCGTGTAAGCTGCAAGGTTAACGGAGTTCCACAGAAGTTATATGTTTGTGCTTCTTGTTTAAGATCTGGTAAAGTTGAGAGAGCTTAATCAAAAAATAAAAGAGTCGCGGATGCGGCTCTTTTTTATTTCATATCTAATTTTCTTATTCCTGCTCTGCTGCTTCCTTTAAAATCTCATCAGCATCATCTACTTCTTCAACAATGATCTTTTCTTCCTTCTTTCCGGAAGTAAATTTGTTTACGAAGTCCGGTACCATATCCAGAATTTTTGTAACACTATCCTGATTCTTTACATTCACAAGCTTTGTGGTTCCGTTTGAAATCACAAGAACTGCACTTGGGGAAATCTTTCCGCCAAGACCACCGGCTCCGCTGTTTTTCTTCTCCTGTGCAAAAGCTCCGGCTGCAACGCCAAAAGATACATCAACCAATGGAAGAATGATGGTATCATTGATATGAATGGCATCCCCAACAACGGTCTTCGTTGTAATAAAGCTATCCATTCCCTTAAATAAAGACTCAACGGTTGTGTTAAAATTATTCTCTGCCATGACAGGACCTCCTAATTCATAATCTTTTTAAATAAACGTCTGCAATTTTTATCCAAAACCAAACGAAGTGCAGCAAATAAAATCTGATAAATGTAAATCTTACCTTTCAGATCAATCGTACCTCTTGCATAAAAGGAATCTGCCTCAAAATCCGGATATATTTTCCAGCGGTTCTGATATCCTATGGGAAACATCGCAAGAATTCCAAAAACCTGAGCAGTCGTATCCGGCGATCCTGTGGAATAAGACATGTCCATCTTCAATTTTTTAGGACAAATATGCTTCAACAATAAAAAAACTTCATTCTTTATATGAGAAAAAGCCGCCTTGTTGTGTGAATCCGCAAGGAAAGCCTTTGTGCTTTCTATCGTCTTACCGATATGCTTTATCTTATCCAATATTGACGCAAAGATACGTTTTATCCGAAGAATCCAGTTCTCTTTCTTTCGTTTTGCATTCTTTTTTGGGGGAATGCTTTCCGAATGGTCTTCTGTACTCTCTGAGTTTTCTATATATTCTGTACTCTCAGGGTGTTCTGTCGTTTCTGTACTATCCGTGCTTTCTGTAGCTTCCGCGTGGATATTATTTTCCATACGCTTCGGAACCTCTACCGTTTTTGCCTGTTCTGTAGATGCAAAGTTCTCTGTATCATCTTTCTTTTTTTCTCTCTTTCCAAAAGGAACAGAAAAAAGGAGAATCCAAAGCTTCATGGAAAGCTCACCCTGGTAATTCAAATGAAGCCGAATGAAATGAAGCAGCCAGGTTATTTTTGCTTTTACCGAAACCTTTTCCGCTGAAACAATCTCTGCCTCATAGCGAACCGGAACAAAAAGCAGAAGCAAAACAAGTCCAACTGCAAGACAAAGCAAAGAAAGAAGAATCACACCTATGATCTTCAGTATCGTAAGAAAAATCGTCATTCATCTTTCCTCCGATATTCTTTCAGGTACTTTCGAATATTAACATCCTTAGTATTCTGGTATGTTTCCGAAACAATCTGCTGTACTACCTCAACGGCTTCCTCATATCCCTTTGCAAGACCAATGACACAAATATCCTTCTTCGGATATCCTTTCTGCTTTAGCTCCTTCGTCGGAATCAGGTCCAACAGATTGTCCGGATTGGAAGGAAACGCAATCACGTAATAAGAAAGAACCCCTGCATTGTGATTTAATTTCCATTTAATCCGATTTGCCTTCTTCTCAGTAACCGATTCACCCAGATAAAGGTTCTCATACCACTTCATAGAAATCCTCTAATAATACTTGTGGGTTCCCCACAAATTGCTTTTCTTCAAATCAAGATACTCATTGTAGGCTTTTTCAAGAATCTGCTTTTCATTGGAAAATTTAAGCAAATGATATGCCTCATGAAACTTATAAAAACCGGAATCTACAAAATACTCTTCTCTTTGCGGCTTACTATAATAACTTTCGCCCATCATCAGATACCAGTGTACTTCCTTCTCTACCGTATCTTCCGGTACCGTAAAGGAATACTGGCTTTTTCCAATATACTGGATGATCGTTGCATTTGCACCGGTTTCTTCCCGAACCTCTCGGATTGCAGTATCTTTGAACTCTTCGCCCTCTTCTACCGTTCCTTTTGGAAGAACCCATCCTTCATACTTATTCTTATAATTCTTATATAAGAGCAAGATCTTCCCACGAAAAATTACCACACCGCCACAACTTGTTGCCTCAATCATTGCACAACCTCCTCTAGTGTGGACAAAACTTATGTTTAGTATACCCCACCTGTAAAGTAGCTGTCAAATATCTTTTTGGCAACCGTAACTCCGGTAATACTCTTTGAAGAAAAATCTTCCACAACCACGGCAATTGCAATATCTTCATACCCCTCCTTGGAGGCGAATCCAACAAACCAGGAATTTTCCTGTCCGGTGGTATCAGACACCTGGGCGGTTCCAGTTTTTCCATATGCGGTGTAAGACTGTCCGGATAGCTTTTGCGCCGTTCCTTCTTCCACAACTGCGCTCATATAGGTTCTTAACAGCTCCACCTCGTCCGGGGAAAACATAGTCCCATATTCTATCGACTCATTTTCGGACACCAATACTCCATTATAATTTTCGGTATGTTCGATCAGATACGGACGCATCAAAACTCCATCGTTATCGATGGCACCTGCAAGCATTACCATATGAAGTGGAGAAACTAGAGTGTTTCCCTGACCGATTCCTGTCTCCATGATTGCCGCATACCCCATATCATTTGAAACATTTACCTTACTTTTTCCGGACTCAAATGCGATTGGAAGGTCCATATTAAAAAGCAGGGAGTTGCAAAGCTCCTGCAGGGCATCCTGATCGATTTCCAGAGCCAGATTTGCGTAACTGCTGTTGCAGGAATTGGCAAAGGAGTCCATAAGATCTTCTTCTCCATGGGATTGATTCGATGCACAGTGAATTGTTTTATTTTCAAAATTAAATTTTCCCTTGCAGTCAAAAAAGTAATTGTTATATGTGTTTTTGTTTTCTCTGTAGTATTCCAGGGTCGTAAAAATCTTAAACACGGACCCCGGTGTATACTGTCCCTGGGTGGCACGATTAAAAAGCACCGAGCTCTCCCCTGAGATAATATCCTCCCAGTCCTGATCTATGGTATTAGGATTAAAGGTAGGTTTTGAAACCATACACAATATTTTTCCAGTGGAGGGTTCCATCACAATGACAGCTCCGTCATAATCCGAAAGCGCATCATAGGCTATGGACTGCATATCAAAATCCAGGGTTGTAATCACATGATCTCCGATGCTCTTTTCCCCTTTTACATCATTTACAATCTGTTCCAGAAAAAAGGCATGGGATCGAAGCAACTGGAAATTCGCCTGTTTTTCCAATCCCGCTTTCCCGTTTGTCGAGAAACCAACCACATGGGCAAAGGTTCTTCCATAAGGATAGATACGATTTTCCGTACCATCCTCCTCTACCTCTGTTTTTGCAAGGACATGTCCGTCTGCCGACCGGATTTCACCCCGAATCACATGCTCCGAGAATAAATCCTGTAAGGAATTATAAGGACTATTGATAAAGCTTTCGCTTTTTAAGGTCAGAAAGAAAACGAAATACCCCATCATTGCAAGAAACAAAAATAAAAAGAAGTAGGTGATTACCGTAAATTCCCGATTTTTATTCGACTGTTTTTTCTTTTCCATGCTCTCCTCCTTTCGAAGAAGCTTCTCGTATGTAAAGTCCCTGAATCACTCCAAACACGATCATCGTAGAAATAAGCGAGCTTCCGCCATAGCTTACAAGGGGCAGCGTTACGCCGGTTGACGGAATAAATTTTATCACTCCACCAATGGTTAAGAATACCTGCATGGCGTATAACGTGGCAAGACCTACGGCTACAAGCTTATAAAAATTGTCCTTCAATTTCATGGCGATATTCATGATCATAAAAAAGCAGCTGATACATACCATGATGAGACAAAGGGCAAAAACGGCACCCATTTCTTCTGAAATTGCTGCAAAGATAAAATCATTCTCCACAACAGGAATCTTTTTCGGTCGCCCCTGATTCAGTCCAAGACCAAACCAGCCTCCGGTACCTATGCCAAATAAGGACTGGCACACCTGATATCCTTGATTATCAATCACGGACAGCGGGTCCTTCCAGGCAAGGATCCGAGTTCCGACATGGGAAAAAAGTCTGCTTCCAATGAAAGATGCAACCGCCAAAAGCCCAAAGCCACCGACAAAATAATAGAGTTTTTGGGTTGCAACATAAATCATCACCAGATACGTGATAAAGTATAGCAAAGCTCCTCCCAAATCCTTGGAAGCCACCAGCATTAACACAAAGAACGCAGAACAAATACTTGTAATGATAAGCTGTTTCAAATTCTGCTTTTCATACAGCATTCCGGCTATGTAAAAAGCAAAGATGATTTTCACGAACTCGGATGGTTGTATGGAAATCCCTGCAATGGAAATGGAAAGCTTTGCCCCATAGCTTGTCTGACCACAAACAGCCACAACACCTAACAAACCGATTCCGATTACCGCATAAAGCCAGGTAAGCCTGCGAAACAGCGACAGCTTTTTTAAAATAACCGGTATGATCAAAGCAATCACCGTACCCACAATCATAAAAATAAACTGGCGAATCGCTTTACCGTAGGATAAACGGGTCAGCATGATAAGCCCAATGCACATAAGCAGAACCATATTATTTAGTAGCAAATCAGAAGACGCTTTATAACACATTCGATAGATTAAAATCATCGTTGCAAAAAGCATCAGCTGCGATAAATAAAAGGCTACGATTTCAAAATTTTCCGTTGTTAGATACAACACCAAATACGCATCGAAATGAAGGAAGAAAATCAGCATACGCTGAATATGAAAAACCGCTTTCCTTTCTTCCTCTGTTTTTTGATACCGAAATACATAAAAACACTCAAAGGTATAGATCAGCATCAAAAAAATCATGACATATTTGGAGATTTGAACCACCAAATGAACCATAGATTACTCTACTCCTCTTTTATAATGCCCCTTTGTATAGGCCGCGTCCTGTTTTCTGGGAACATACTCCCCTTCTTTTGCAAGCAGATTGCCAAACTCCCTGCAGATCTGCTCCGCTTCTTGTTCCGTTTCATAAGAAAATTGCAGCCGGAAATCCTTTACATTTTCCCGGCACAGCTCCTTATAGCTTGAAAAAAGCAGAGTCGGAACACTGTTATATAGGATGTTTACACAGTCGCTGCAGCAGTTTCTAACCGCAAATTCCTTGTTATAGCGGTCCTTTAAATAGCAGATTCCCGGTGTCCTGTCGCACCCTTTTGTATTCTTATGGACGCAACAAGCCGTTGTCATAAGCGGATAATATCCATATACAAGCATTTGCGAGTCCTGATTGTTTCTTTCCCGGATTTCACTTCGATTCAATTCAAGGGGAATGGTATTCTTTGCAATTCCCCAGTCCTTTAATACAGTAACCGCAAGATCGTTGTAGGTATAAATATTATGGTCGCAGATCAGTTCGGTTTCTTTAAAATGTTCTTTTACAAAAAAGATTTCCTCATAGGTTTTGGCAACGAATCCATCAAGAGGAAGCTCCTTTAAACTGCTTATATTTTTTCTATAAAAATCGGATGTATCCTTTCGGAACACAGGAGGCAAAATAAGGAATGCTCTTTTCTTTGCATGATGACATGCCTCGATGTCTGATTGTAAGCTATCAAACATGAAATTTCTATCATATATTGTCGAATCAAGATAAATATCCGTTGCCCACCCCTGCTTTAATGCGGTTGGTAACAAATCCCGCTTTTCAAGAGATATGATATAGGAGAATTTTTCGTCCTCATTCTTTTGGTTATCCGGTTTACCGGTATTCTCTATAAGCTCTCTTTCCTGATTCCTCTTATATTTCTTTAAAATCTCCTGTTCTAAGGCTGCGATTCCCGATCTTTTCAACTGATTGACTGCCCCATTTGGGATAAACAAATCCTCAGACAGATCAATCTCCAGCTGTTCAAAGAAAAAGGCTGTATCCTTTGTCTTTGAAATTCTTGCAACGAGCTCCTCTTTTGTAACCGGTTTACTTTTTGCAGGCTCCGGAGTCTGTCCCGTTACCTCTGCAGAAACCTTTTCCTCCTCACAAAAAATAGAAAGTCGGGCAGGCTCTCCTGCTTTGAATTTTGCAAAACCGCAAATCGGCACATACTGCTCTTTGACTGGAAAGGAATCTATTTCGGAACAGAAGGATGGTTTTTCAAAGGTCACCATCTCTTTTCCGTTATGTGCATGCATATAGGTATCCGTAAATCCGCAGCGATTCCCAATCCGGCGAAGCTTTTCATAGTCGAAGTCCGAAACCTGATAGATATTGTTTTCTCCCAGCATATCCACATATTTCCGGTACATAAAGACCACTCCTGCAGCGTATTCTGCCGATTTCATTCTTCCTTCAATTTTAAGAGAATAGACTCCGGCCTCCTGAAGCTCCTTTAAATGGGAAATTCCACATAAATCCTTTAAGCTGAGGACATAGGCTTCTTTCGAAATGACTTTTTTCTGTTCATCCAAAACCGTATAGGAAAGTCGGCAGGGCTGCGCACAGCGCCCGCGATTTCCGCTTCGTCCCCCTAACATGCTGCTGAAAAGGCATTGCCCGGAATAGGAATAGCAAAGCGCACCATGAACAAAGGCCTCCAGTTCCATCCCGGTTTCTTCGTGAATGCTTTTCATTTCTTCAATGGAAACCTCCCTTGCCATGACCACCCGGGTAACCCCATATTCTTTTAGGAGTTTTACTCCATCTGCGCCGGTAACGGTCATCTGGGTACTGGTATGGATGGGGAGATCCGGAAAATGCTCATGAATAAACTTTAATGCACCTAAATCCTGCACAAGAACGGCATCCAGTCCATTTTGGTAAAAGGGAAGAAGGTATTCATAAAGCCTGTCCAGTTCCTGATTTTTTAAGAGGGTGTTTACGGTTAAGTAAAGCTTTTTCCCCCTCAGATGGACATAATCCAGCGCTTCTAAAAGCTCCTCTTTTGTAAAATTGTTCGCATAAGCTCTTGCTCCAAACAGCTCGCCCCCCAGATAAACGGCGTCAGCGCCTGCATTTACGACCTGTTTTAGAATTTCAAAAGAACCGGCAGGAGCAAGTATTTCAAAATTTTGATTCATATATCTCCAACTCTTTCTTATATATTTTTTGGAAACTGTGTTCCTTAGAATGAATTTGCATATTCGAAGTCAGAACCCGCTTGCGCTTGTAAAAAGCGTAACGGTACTAAATTCGTAAGTATTTGCTCATTAAGTGCCGACGCTTTTTAAACGTTCTGATTCGAATAGCAAAATTCATTCTGGAACACATCTCCGAAATGGTAGTATATGATTAAAACGAAAAAGGAACAGAAAACTCTTCTGTCCCTTCTTAATTATTTTAATTTCCAGATTTATTAGAAGATTTCTTATCCAATAATGAATCTTCTAAAGTTGCTTCTAATCTTGCCTTATTGAGTAACAATTCTCGGTTCTGAGCTTCCAGATCCTTTAGAGATGCTTCAGCAGTCTCTGTTTTAATCTGATTTGCAATTAAATCATGCTTCAAATCGTAGATTTCTTTTTCCTTCAACTCAAGGTCACGTTCAAGCTTCTCTACCTGGGACTTTGCTTTAAAATAGTCATCCGCAATGTTCAGTTGTACTAAAGTAGCCTTCATGTTGAGAGGAAAATGACGATAATCCTCTAAGGAATCAAACTCTGCGATTTTATCATTAATATATCCGGCTACCTTCTGTAAATACTCCGTTCCTTCATAACCGCTTAAGGTATATACTTTTCCGTCTATTACAACTTCGGCACTTGTCTTGGCAGACATTTCTATCATCCTCCGCAAAATCTACTGTATTAAATCCGAACAAATACTAGATATAGTGTATCATTATACAAATACAAACGCAAGAATTTATTGACGGACAACATGAAAATGTTCATATGCCAGATCTGTTGCCACTCTTCCCTTAGGGGTTCTGTTGATGAAGCCATTTTTTACAAGATAAGGCTCATATACATCCTCTATGGTGCCGGAATCCTCTCCAAGGGAAGCGGCAAGCGTATCTAAGCCCACAGGCCCGCCTTGAAACTTTTCAATAATTGTAAGTATCATGTTGCGGTCATTTTGATCCAATCCCATTTTATCAACTTCAAGTAAATCTAACGCAAAGGCTGCCACTTCGTATGTAATTCTTCCATCGTATTTTACTTCTGCAAAATCCCGCACTCTCTTTAACAGGCGGTTTGCAAGTCTTGGGGTTCCCCGGGAGCGCCTTGCAAGCTCATAGGCTCCCTGCTCATCAATCAAAACATCCAGCTTTTTGGCAGAATGTGTGATGATGATTTTTAACTCCTCCACAGTATAGTATTCCATATGGCATACAACACCAAAACGGTCCCGTAGAGGTGCGGAAAGCATACCGGCTCTGGTAGTTGCTCCAACCAGGGTAAATTTTGGCAGGTTCAGGCGGATGGATCTGGCAGATTCCCCTTTTCCAATCATGACATCGATGGCATAATCCTCCATTGCAGGATACAATACCTCTTCCACCTGACGGTTCAGTCGGTGGATTTCATCTACGAAAAGTACATCTCCTTCCTGAAGTCCATTTAGGATTGCCGCCATCTCCCCGGGCTTTGCAATTGCAGGACCGGAAGTAATTTTAATATGCGTTCCCATCTCATTGCTGATGATCCCCGCCAGCGTTGTTTTTCCAAGTCCCGGAGGACCGTAAAAAAGGACATGATCCAGAGATTCCCCTCTCTGCTTTGCAGCCTCAATATACACTTTCAGATTCTCTTTGATTTTTTCCTGACCAATATACTCTGAAAGAGCCTGGGGTCTTAAGCTTGTCTCAATTTTGTAATCTTCTTCCTGAAGTTGAGTGGAAATCACTCTTTTCTCCATAATTTTTGCTCCATTTTATAAAAATGCTAAATGCTTTAATGCTTCTCTTAATACTTCTTCTACGGACATTTCTTCTGTAATGGCAACCTTGGATACCGCCTTTAAGCTCTCGGATGAAGAATATCCAAGGGCAGATAATGCCATAACAGCATCATTCTTAACGGAATTTGTTTCGGATAACGGTGCATTTGCAGCATGCTCCGTCTTCTTTTCAAATGCATCCTCTAAGGATAATTTATCCTTGAGTTCAAGCACAACCCTTTGGGCTGTCTTTGCACCGATTCCCGGTGCTTTTGAAATTACTTTCGCATCACCGGAAAGCACTGCAAAGCGAAGATCATCCGGTGAAAGTGCAGAAAGAATTCCCATTGCGCCCTTCGGTCCGATTCCGCTTACTCCAATCAGCAGTTTAAAGACCTCCAGTTCATCCTTATCTAAAAATCCATACAGCATCATAAGATCTTCACGTAAATATAAATAGGTATAGCATTTCATTTCCGTATGAATGGAAGGAAGCTCATTCATTGCCTGCCCGGATATAAAAATCATATATCCGATACCACCAACCTCAAGCACAATGTGATCGATATTTACTTCAACCAATTCACCCTTCATATACGAGAACACGCCAAAGCTCCTCCAATCTTATAAAAAATTAAAACTTGATTAATTTTCCTATTCTAAGCACTAATTCCTGTGCAATAATTCCGATTAGGAGTCCTGTCAGAACACCTGAGACGATCAGTACCGGAATGTAGTAAAAAACAGAAAAATTATCCACCACAAAAGCAGCTACCAGAAGCTGCCCCACATTATGTGCAATTCCCCCTGAAGTGCTTACCGCAATGCATTTCAGCTTCAGGAATCTTTTTCCAACCACCATAACGAAAAAGCTTAATATTCCTCCTGCCAGGGAAAACAGGACACTAAATAAATTGCCAAAGAGCAGTCCTGACAGAAGGATACGAAGAACAGAGATTCCCAATGCTTCTTTTTCTCCGATACAATACATGGTCAGAACGATAACGATATTTGTAAGCCCAAGCTTCACTCCAGGTATTCCAAAATTGATTGGTATTAATACTTCCACATAGCTGCATATCAGAGAAAGTGCTAAAAACAAACCCATATATGCAGTTTTTTTTCTGAAACTACTTTGCGATTGCATCAATCTCATCACTTTCCTTTGATGTTACTGTTACTACAACACGATTTGGCAGACAAACAATATTTTCATTATTCCGATATATGGAGTTTTGATTCATACACAATTTGTCCGGACAGTCTGCCTCAATCATCTTCGCCTTTCCGGAAGAAATTAAAAGTATATTTGATATTTCTCCATTCTTGTTCGGAATAGGTATTTCCTGCTCCTCCTCCAAGGAATAGACCCCATAGACCTCTCCGTCGATGGTAATTGTTACGGAATCTCCACTTGTTGGACGAAGGATATAAAACCATACCAGGATACCTATCAAAAGTATCACAATTATTCCAAAGAAAATGAAATCATTTTTTCCAAATCTTTTTTTCATTCAACAACTTCTCCAAGATAATAGAATCCTTTGCATTCCTGCAATTTGACAGAATATATTCTGCCAATCATATCTTTTGTTCCTTTCAGATGAACCACGGAGCTGTTGTCCAATCTTCCGGTTACCAATGAGGAGTCCTGCTCATTGATTTCCTCTATTAAAACAGGTAATACTTTTCCGGTAAGTGCCATGGATTTTTCTGTCGAAATATCCTGCACCAGCTTCAACAATCGGTCGAAACGGTCCTTTACCACATCCTCCGGAACCTGATCCTCCATAACCGCAGCAGGAGTTCCGGTTCTCTTTGAGTAAATAAAGGTAAATGCACTATCATAGCGAACCCTGTTTACCACATCCATGGTCTCTAAGAAATCCTCTTCCGTCTCTCCCGGAAATCCCACAATGATATCCGTTGTAATCGCAATGTCAGGAATCTCCCTGCGAAGCTTTTCCACAAGCTCTAAATAGGACTCCTTTGTGTAATGACGATTCATAATCTGTAAGATTCTTGAGCTTCCGGATTGAAGTGGCAGATGCATGTGCCGGCATACCTTCTTACAATCACGAATTGCATAGATTAATTCATCCGATAAATCCTTCGGGTGGGAGGTCATAAAGCGAATCCGCTGTAAGCCTTCGATCTGTTCCACCTGACGAAGAAGCTCTGCAAAAGAAATAGGATCTTCCAGATTCTTTCCGTAACTGTTTACATTTTGTCCGAGAAGCATAACCTCCACCACACCATCCGCAACAAGATGTTCAATTTCCCGGATAATATCCTTAGGCTCTCTGGAGCGTTCCCGCCCACGGACGTAGGGAACAATGCAATAACTACAGAAATTATTGCATCCAAACATAATATTAACTCCTGATTTAAACGAATACTTGCGCTTGATGGGAAGGTCTTCTACAATTTTATCCGTATCCTTCCATATATCAATAATCATGGATTTTGATTCAAAGCAACTACACAACAATTCTGCGAATTTGTAGATATTGTGGGTACCGAAAATAAGATCGACACACCGGTAGCTCTTTTTGATTTTTTCCACAACGGTTGCTTCCTGCATCATACACCCGCACAATGCAATGATCATATTCGGGTTCTTTTTCTTATAATTGGAAAGATAGCCTAATCTTCCATATACTTTATTATTTGCATTTTCACGAACCGTGCAGGTGTTGTACAACACAAAGTCCGCATGCTCATCTTCACATTCCACATAACCGATCTGTTCTAAAATTCCAATGAGTTTTTCCGAATCCCTTGCATTCATCTGACACCCAAAGGTATGCACATTGTAAGTAAGAGGCCTGCCAAGCTCTTCGCTTTTTTTAGCAACAAACTGTTTTGCCTTTTCTATATATTCATATTGCTGCTTTGTTTCCTCTTCCCCGGTTAAGTATGTGTTTTCCAAATCTCTCATAAAAATTAATTCTTCCTTAAATTATTTACGCACCTGTCCGCTTCCGTAAATGATATACTTGTAACTGGTAAGTGCTTCTAATCCCATAGGGCCTCTTGCATGAAGCTTCTGGGTACTAATGCCGATTTCTGCTCCGAATCCAAATTCATTTCCATCGGAAAAACGTGTGGAAGCATTTACATATACACACGCAGAATCAACCTCATTTAAAAACTTCTGTGCTTCATCATAATTATTTGTAATGATACTTTCCGAATGTGCAGTATTATACCTATTAATATGTGCAATCGCCTCATCAATATCATTCACAATCTTAACAGACAGAATGTAATCTAAATACTCCGTTCCCCAGTCCTCGTCCGATGCATTCTTTACAAATGGCCGGTCTGCACCAAGATACTCTACGGAAAGAGCATCTCCCCGCAGCTCCACTTCCTTCTCTTTTAACGCCTCATAAAGTAACGGCAAAAATTCTTTCGCAATATCCTTATGAACAACGATGGATTCACAGGCATTGCACACTCCGATGCGCTGTGTCTTGGCATTTTTTATAATATCAATTGCCATATCAAAATCTGCATTGGCATCCACATAAATATGGCAATTTCCGGTTCCGGTCTCAATAACAGGAATTGTGGCATTATCCACCACGCTTCTGATAAGTCCTGCTCCCCCTCTTGGAATCAGCACATCCACATAATCCTTCATTTTCATAAATTCATAGGTTGTATCACGGTCTGTTGCTTCGATAAGATTCAATGCATATTCCGACACATTGTTTTTTTCAAGGGCTTCTTTTAAGGCCTTTACAATAGCCATATTGGAATTGATTGCATCCTTTCCGCCCTTTAAAATGACACAGTTTCCGGACTTAAGACATAAGGAAAATGCATCTGAGGTTACATTTGGTCTGGCCTCATAAATGATTCCGATTACTCCGATTGGTACACGTTTTTTTCCGATAATAAGCCCGTTCGGACGCTTCTTCATGGACAACATTTCCCCGATCGGATCATCTAAAGAAGCCACCTGTCTGATACCGGAAGCCATATCAGCAATCCTGTCGTGATTTAGCCGCAAACGATCCAGCAAACCTGCTGACATATGGTTTTCTTCCCCATTTTTGACATCAATAGCATTGGCTTTTAAGATTTCTTCTTCGTGTCTCACTAATGCATCTGCCGCATCTTCCAATATCTGATTTTTGAGGTCTGTATCCATAATACCGACTTTCAGCCGTGCTTCATGCGCATTTTTACATAATTCTTCCAGATTAAACATTACACCTTACCTCTTCCTTTTCCGTAAAAATAGTTTTCATTTTATAATCAAACGCTTCCGCTTCAAATTCATTTGTTATTTGAAAACGGTATGCAATCCCCACCGGGATAAAATTACAATCCGCATTTTCCATTCTTTTAAAGTACCGGTCATAGAATCCTTTTCCATATCCGATTCTTGCTCCGCTTTCCGAAAAAGCCACACCAGGGGTTAAAACAAGAATTTTGGGGTAGCAATTTGAAACTTGTAGAGAAAATTGTTCTAATCCCTCTTTGGGCTCCAATACATGAAAGCTGCCCTCCTCCAGCTGGTCAAAGCAGAAAACCCTGCAAAACTCCATATCCTCCCCAAATACTTTTGGAAAAAACAGATGTTTCCCATCCTTCCATGCTTTTTGAATGAATTCGCTCAAGTCTACTTCTTTTCCAAGAGCAGAATAAACAAAAATATCATCCATTTCCTGATAATAAGAGCTTTCTTTGATTCGATTACAAATGGAAATGCTTCTATTTACCGCTTCTTTTTCATCCAATTCATTTCGAAGCTTTAAGATTTCCTTACGAACCCTGCTTTTGGTTTCCATATTTCTCACCAAGATTCTCTACCGAACCATCCTCATTTACCATATCAATATTATTCAACTGGCTCCGCAGATTGCTGCGCACATTAGCAAGAAATTCCTGTCTGAGAAGTGCCTGTTCTTTTTTCTCTGCTTCGGTTAGCCCCTCCGCCTTTGATTTGCGATAAAGCTCATTTATTCTATCAATTTTACTGTCCATATCACATCTCTTTTCTACTTTTTTATTCCTATTTCGAAATTATGTTTCTGAGAATGAATTTTGCTATTTGAATCAGAACGTTTAAAAAGCGTCGGTACTTAATGAGCAATTTATTGCGAATTTAGTACCGCTACGCTTTTTACAAACGAGAGTGGGTTCTGATTCAAATATGCAAATTCATTCAGAAACATAATTTCGAAAAAGATTTTCTGTAAAATGAAGTATTAATTTATGCTCTCTCTGATAAAATCTGCTAGTTTAAAATCCTCTTTTTTATTTGCATGAAACCTTGTTCCGACAAACTGCCCATCAAAGATATCATAGATGACCTGAATATCCTTTCCATTTGCAATAATCATATCTGCACCGGAATAGGTGGCAATCTTAGCGGCTGTAAGCTTTGTTGTCATTCCTCCTGTTCCAACGTTACTGCCGGTAGATTCCTTTGCCATTCCAAGAATGGTATCATCCAATTTTTCTACATCACGAATTAATTTTGCATCCGGATTTTTATGTGGATCATCCGTGTATAAGCCGTCAATATCCGACAACAGAATCAAGAGATCTGCATGGATCAAAGCTGCAACGATGGCAGAAAGTGTATCGTTATCACCGAATTGCATCAGATACTGCATCTCATATGTACTTACGGTATCATTTTCATTTACGATCGGCACAACGCCTAAACGAAAAAGCTCTTCGAAGGCATTCGTAACGTTGGTTCTTGAATCCGGATTCGAAACCAGATTCTTTGTCATAAGTATCTGTCCGGCAACACGATTGTATTCCGAAAACAGCTTCTGATAAATCATCATCAGCTTTGCCTGTCCAACAGCTGCGCAGGCCTGCTTTGTTGCCACCTCTGTCGGGCGTTCTTCAAGACCGATAGCACCTTTTCCGACTGCAATTGCACCTGAGCTGACCAGACATACATCCATGCCGCGATTTCTCAAATCACATAAGGCCCGAACAAGATGCTCCATTTTATACAAATCCATTCTACCTGTCTCTTCATGAGTCAATGAAGAAGAACCGATTTTAATAACAACTCTCATAGCATTCCCCTTAAATCAAGCTTTTCATGTAAATGCACATACAAATTTACTTTACCATAGTTGACCTGAAAATACAAAAATTATTTCATCAGCATCTTTAATTTGTTTGGCAGGCAGGTAAAGGTAATTTCTGTTGGATCACCCAAATATTCCCCGTCGGCATGTAATACCATGGGCTTTGATATCGTCATATGTACAGAAGCGCCATCCTTTATGCAAAATCCCTTTAGCTTTTCGTGCTTGGCAGCCATCAAAATCGGCAGGCAAAAAAAGGTTCTCCATTTTGGAATCTGATATGCGCTGCTGACAGAAAGCAAGCCATCAAAGGCATTCCCTTTTGGTGCCATTGGTACTCCTCCACCCTCTGCGTGCAGATTCATGGCTGCTGAAAAAATCATTTTGGTAAGCTGCTTGGTTTCTAACGGATTTCCGCTTTCATCCATATAGGTAACCTCAGCCTCCGTGGTGTCCATGCTAAATAACGTATAAATGGTGATGAAAACATAGGTGAGCTTTCCGAGATGAATTTTATTTAAAAATTTTTTCAGGTTAGAATGTATCGCCTTTTTACACACAATTGCATCCATTCCCACGCCGGAACTAATTCCGAAAAGTCTTGGTTTTTGACATCCGTCCCATTCCACCTGCCCAAGATCCATGGATGTATAGGAAGCTTTTCCCTCGTTGATGCAGGACAAAATCATATTCCAGTTTTCTTCTATGGATTTCGGCAGATTTAGTCCCCTTCCAAAGTCATTTCCCGATCCGTTGGGAATCATACCAAAACGAACCTTGTCAAAATGCTCCATGCCATTGATCACTTCGTTCATGGTGCCATCTCCGCCAACTACAACAAGACAGATATCATCGTCTTCCATCCTGCAGATATGATTTGCCAGCTTGATTGCATGTCCTTCATACTCCGTCTTATACGCTTTATATTCCACTCCGGCTTCCGTAGCCAAACGCTTCACTTCTTTCCAGGCATTTGCCCCCTTACCTGTACGCGAGATTTCATTTACAATAAAATAAATCATCGATTTTCTCCTTTGTGCCCCCATTTTTCATAAAACTCCATTAAAATGATAACACAAAATGTACTTAATTCAACACTTGTGATATAATAAACAAAACTTTTATTATGCGATTTCTATTTTGAAATTGTGCTTCTACAATGAATTTTGCTATTCGAATCAGAACGTTTAAAAAGCGTCGGCACCTAATGAGCAATACATTGCGAATTTAGTACCGCTACGCTTTTTACGAGCGAGAGCGGGGCCAGATTCGAATATGCAAATTCATTGTAGAAGCACAAGCACTAAAAGAAGAATTTATAAAAGAGGAATTTTTATGAAGCATATACAGAAGGAAGAATTATACTTTCGCCGCGACAGGCTCTCCGACCAATTATTTGATGAAGATTCTATTTTTTTTGATATCGAGACCACTGGTTTTTCCCCTGCACACTCTTCTATTTATTTAATCGGCTGTGTGCGAAGAAAAGATGAAAAGCTGTATACCGATCAATTTTTTGCAGAAAATCCTTCCGAAGAAAAACAGATCGTAACAGCATTTCTTGAGCTGCTAAAGGATTATCATACCATTATCTCCTTCAATGGAATCGGATTCGATATTCCTTTTGTGAAAGCGAAATGTGATATTATGAAAATCGAAGAAAATTTCAAGGATTACAATTATCTGGACATTTTCAAATCCATTTCCGAGCTAAAATTTTTGCTGAAGCTTCCAAATTATAAGCAGAAAACCATTGAAGCTTTTTTAGACATTTCCAGAGAAGATGAATTTTCCGGAGGGGAACTGATTAACGTATATCATGAATATGTAAAGCAGCCTGACGAAGAAAAGGAACGTCTTTTGCTCCTTCATAACTATGAGGATATCATCGGAATGCCGGAGCTGCTTCCCGTGTTATCCTACCAGGAGCTTTTCCATGGACAGTATGCGGTGAAACAGACCGAGTTTGGGACCTACAAAGCCATCGACGGAACGCAACAAAAGGAGCTTTTAATTACTTTAAAAAATGATTACTTAGTTCCCAAAAGGGCATCCTTTCAATGGCATGAATTTTATATAATCATGAAAGGGGACACCACCAGCATACGTATTCCGATATACAAAGGAGAGCTTCGCTATTTCTATCCAAATTATAAGGATTACTACTATCTCCCTCAGGAGGATATGGCGATTCATAAAAGCGTTGCCACTTTTGTAGATAAGGGGTATCGCGAAAATGCAAAAGCTTCCACCTGTTACACCAGAAAAGAAGGCGAGTTTTTGCCACAGTACTATACCATTATGAATCCTGAGTTCAAAAAAGAATACAAAGATAAAATAAGTTATTTTGAACTTACAGACGATTTTTGCGCATCTGATATCATGCTTCGCCGATATGTGGATCATATCTTACAACAGATGCTACGTAGATAACAAAAAGCTGTTCGACCATAATTATCATGTCGAACAGCTTTTACTTTTGTCCCTTTTTGCATTTGTTTGTCTGAATGAATTTGCATATTTGAATCAGAACCCACTCTCGTTTGTAAAAAGCG
>CAMDYX010000038.1 GCA_945910395.1 uncultured Agathobacter sp.
GTATATTCCCGTTCAATATATTCATCTGTAATCGGAAACATATCCTGAATCAAAAAAGCACTTTCTCTATCATCATCCAATATAAACCGGAAACAGAATCTTCAAAGCAATAATAATGAGGTCTATTACCCTCTTTATTCCCTTTAAGATATGGCTCATTCATATCCTCAAAGAAGGAATCTTTTATAATATAAAATCCTGTTTTCTTCATGTGCATCCACCCTTTGATAAAAAAATCCTCCACCAGAACTGGTGGAGGACAATACTTTCGACCCAACCATTTATATACCGCATATTGGTCAGCGGTAAACTTTCAACCCGACCATTTATATACCACCTATCGGTCAGTGGTAAACTTTCTCTACAAAAAACATAGCAAATCTTCCTCCAAAAGTCAATAGATTCTATACATCTTTCACCAACTTATCAAAGGGATTTATTTGCTTTTATAATATGCCCAACTTACTAAAAATTCAATCGTTTTTATATCTTTTTCTTTTTGAACGCTCTTTCGTATGTATCACATCCCACTCTCGCAGGATGCGGTAATCCTTATGCTACTTTCCGATAATTCTATTCTAATAAATCTTCTGCTCCAGTGCTTTCCTATACAATTTCCATGTATGCTCTCGCAATTTTTTCATACTCAACCTGACTTTTGATTTTCTCTACCGCAAATCCATCCTCGGTCTCTTTCACACGATAAATATACAGTTCATCTTCGTTTATCGTATCTTCCTTGATTTGTGCTGCGGCAACATAATTCTTATGTTCAAATTCAAACTCATCGACTACCGCCATTTCTGCTTCTGTCCCATCGCTTGTGGTAACAGAAAATGTCACATATTCATTAAATTCTTCTGCCATGCTTTTGTAATCTCCTTTTAGCTATTCTTTCCCATAAATGCATCAAACACATTCACACTGGAAGCCATTTTCTTCAGTATCATAAGATTCCCCTTCATATAAAGCTCCAGTTGTGCAACCTCCCCCTCATCAAAACCGTTATTCTTTGTAATTTTACAATCCGGGATTTCCCCCTCCGCCGATCTATTCCCATCGGAAAAGGAAACATAGGCTGTCTTTTGTCCGTTTTTCTCACAAATAGGTGAAACAGACATACTCAGCTCCTGTTTTCTGCTCTCTTTCTCCGTATCCGTATGTTTTTCTTCGGCCTGACTGTTCTCGCCCAAATTAAAATTTTCCATTTATACACCTGCTCATCTCGTGCTTTATTTGCATTGTTAGGCACATTGTAACACATGACAGAAAAAATGGACATATTCCGATTGCTTTTTCAATCAAAATATGTCCATTATAGACTCACTCTATTATTGTCTTATCTTATTTTTGCCTGTACAGCATATATCTTCTAAATAATACAATCCCCATAACAAACACGCATCCGTACAGCACGCCCGAATTATCTCCTGTCTTTGGTGACTTTGGAGCTTCTGCCTGTTCTGGTGCCACCGGAGCAGTGGAAGTCACAGCTTCTGTCGGTGCTGTAGAGGTTGCTGATGTTGTCGCACTTTCTGTTGCTGTATTTTCTGTTCCTGTGCTAGCCGGTGCTGGTGGTGCAACCGCAACAACATCTGTTGTTGACCAGGCTCCGCCTTCGTAATCTGCCACATATAGTGTATACGTTGTTCCGGCAGATAAACTGAGCGCAGTAACTGTTCCACCAAAATTGTCATCTAACGTACCAAAAGAATTCATTCCCACAATATTACCGGATGAATCTCGAATCTGTACCATAACTGCTGCGGCTGATGTTGTACCACTAATGGTCACCGTCGTTGTTGTTGCAGAAGCTGCGCTAATGGTAACGGTCTGGTTCAATGCAAATACCTGAAATGGAGCACAGATAAAGCAAAGAACCATTGCTATTATTCCAAATACTTTTTTCATTTGCTTTTCCCTCCGTCTAATACCAACTGATTCTTCCATCCCAGTACACGCCTGCTCCTGATCCTACCTGCGTTCCTCCATAACTACCTGCCGCATTATATCCGCTATTTAGTACGGTAGCGCTAAAGCCACCTCGGTGTCCCGCTTTTGAGAAGGTCTGTTCCGTAATATTTCCGACCCATACACCGGTATCTGGTTCCTGATATTTACTATTAACAAAGCCGATAATAAAGGAAGTTGTCGCTATGTCAGTTGCATTTTCAGCATGATATCCTTCAAAAGAATGACTGCCATCCGTATGTGTAAGAATTTCACTCGTTCCATCATCATATTTTAAGTAGAGTGATAAATCATTACTTCCCATCACCGTTCGATCGTTGCTAGGATGATAATAGGTTGCATACACAATAATCTGCTCCCCAGCCATATAATCATAGTTAAAACTACAGGTATCACTCTTGCAATTATACCAGATTGTATCCGTAGAAGGATTATTAGAATCCATAAGATATCGATAGCTAATAACAAGTCCCACTCGCTGAATGGTAATCACATTCTTCGAATTGTCACTATAGGTAATTTCAAGAGGAATAGTATCATAAAAATTGGAGGAAAATGTAAGCTTAACTTTTGACAAGTCCGTTTTATCAATTGTCACACCATCTCTCTGACTTTGATTTACTAATGTCACATCGGTAATGGTTGTCCCGAAAACACTTACCGGCTCCAGATAGACTATAGAGTTTCCTACATACACAGTAGCAGTAGTTCCTGTCTTGGTAGACCAGATATCATCATATTGGTAACCGTTGATTCCCATACCATCCACAGCTTTGTTTTCTCCTTCTCCGTGCATTGCCACGTAGGTTTCCGATGGCTTCATAACACGAACAATCACATCTGAAAAGCGGAAAGAAAACATTCCGTCAGTGTTCATAACCGACATTTCTCCGCCATTTCCACCGCATACAACTGTACTGTAGGAATCGTCTGAAATCAGAATGCCCTCATCCTGATTGTTCCCTGAAAATGCAACCTTATCTGAATCTGCATTTCGAATATAATACTTTGTTCCTTCGCCGGTTTGCGTATTAAAGTCTGTACATACTATAAAAGAGTTAGAATCCTGCAACTGATATACCGGAATCGTATTCACAACCTCTCGCCCCTGCGGGTCATATCCCCAATTTACGGTTGCCGTGTATTTGTTGCAGGACACCGGATTTCCATCTTTGTCACTCGCAGAAATGGTTCCCGCTGAACTTAGATTAATTCTATTTTTAAGTTCATTACTATCCGTAATTCCGAAGTCTTCACGCATTGCAACACGTATAAAACGATTGTATAATTCGGTAGCTAATGCGGTCTTTAAAGAATCCTCTGTTGTTTCAGAATATGCATATAAATACTGAGTTACATCCGATGTAATCTCTGCCTCTCCCTGATTTGGATAGGCCAATGCAATCGATATATCCGAATTAACATAAGTTGAAAAATCATATGTCAAAACCGTTTCTTTCGTTCCAGCATTATCAACTGTTGAATCTGAAACATTACAGTTCTCACTAGGATCTGCAACTGCAATCCGGACCATCGGCTTTTCTTGTGGCACGGTATCGCCGGGTTTAAAAGTAAATTTTAATGTTACTGAGCCATTCCAATCCGGTGGAATATTTTGCAAATTGAATTCGGTAAATGCCACTTGATCATGATTTTCTGCATTTACGTCTACAAAGTCACCTACATTTTGTCCAAATCCACTATACCATGTTTCATTACCATATGAATAATCAAACGAATAATCATAAAAGAATGCACCGCCATCTTCGGTTTCCACTCTCAATCCTTCAATAATCAATCTTGGTAAAAACTTCCACGCCTGATTAGTATTATCCCATACAAATTGCTTAAACCAATCTGGATTACCATTAAAAGCGCCATTTCCTGCCACATTTTTTAATTCAATTCCTGAATCACTTGCGTTATGTGCATCTCCGACAATTAGTGTAACACCAGATGCTAACGTCCATGTTTGACAAGAAATCTTTCCTCTCCCGGATTCATTGTCAAAAATATTCAGTGAGCTTCCGATATTATTTTCTTCATCAAATTCCATTTTTATCTCATCAACAGTCCATGTAACGCCTGCCACTACCAACGTCTTACCTGCCGGTACAATCACCAAGTCAGCACCATTGTATCGGTCGACGTTTGTACTGTTAATTTCAAAGATATTTCTGTCCTCCCCCTGATTAAATGCATCAGCGGAAATCGCAGACTCAGTACCTGTTGCCCTGGCCACCATCCGGATATCCAGCATCACATAAAACAAAAACGATGCAGCTAATGCAACCGCCAGAATCTTTTTCAACATTCCTCTCATATAATCTTCTCCTTTCGTTGCTCTACGCACTTTTCCCTAAGATTTGATAAAAGTTTTCGCGTATGAATTAATTATATTTTAAGCATTTATAGTCCTTTCTAGTAGGATAGTTTTGGGGGTAGTTTGCCCCTTAACGCGATAAAACCGTGATAAAAAAGTCTCATCATCTTTTCTATTTTGCAATTTTGCGGTACAATAGTGGATATTCATTTAGGCTGAATCATTCTTACCCCAAGGAGTACTTACTTATGAAAAAATCCGCTGTAATGCGCTGGTTTACTGCATTTTGCTTATTACTCTCTGCTTCTTTTTGACAGCGTCAGGATATCTTTCCTGGCTATACCATCTGACGGATTTCGTCGATGCCTCAAAAGCGGATTGGATGAGTGAAGTCGTGGGATATTTGTTTCAGGCAGCAGGATTTCTGCTGTTTGGACTTGCTGTAAAAAAGAACCATACGATTGTAGAAAATAAGAAGGCTTTTTTTGTTGTACTGTGCCTGGATGTGATTTTTATTCTTGCAGCCACACTCTCACCGAATCTTGTTCTTGCACTTTTATGCGGCTATCTGATGAACATTTTTCATGGAATTGTGGCCGGCTTTTATTGCAGCTACCTTGCCGTTTTTGTGAAATGGAATCATTGTGCACTGGTGTTTGGCCTCTCCTATGGTCTTGCAAGTATTGGTACCTGGCTGTTTTCGCTTCCTGTAGGCGGAACCTTTCTTCATACTCCCTATGCGTTAGCTTCATACCTTCTTTTTGCTGTTGTCATCGGATGTATGATCTTTTTCGATGTGGAAAAGGAGGCCAAGACAGATAACAGTTGTAACGTGAGTTATCCTTTCCAGCTGATTCTTTTTGCAGGACTTACCGTACTTCTATTTAGTCTTGTGAAAAATATCGGTTTCTATTTTCCAATGGCAGATATTTCCTCCGGCATCAAGCTGGAATGGTCAAGACTGTTCTATGCCGTTGGCTTAATTGCCGCCGGATGGATCAATGACCACAACCGGTTACATGGAGCAATCGCATGCTTGGTTGCACTGGTTTCTCCCTTTGTTCTTCTCTTTTTACAGAAAGAGCTTACTGTCAGCATTCTGATCTGGATTCTGGGTTATCTGCTGTTTGGTTTCTTTACCGTGTATCGTGTGGTGCTGTTTGTAGATATTGCAAAACAAAATCAAAGCTATCTGTTTCTTGCAGGATTTGGAATGCTGTTTGGACGAATCGGAGATGCTCTTGGTGCTTTAGGCGGAATGCTTTTTAAAGAGTATACGTTGTTTGCGGTTCTTATCACTGTTGTACTCTATAGCATTTCCATTGTGCTGTTTTTTAGGATATTCCATACGCTGTATTATCCCTCTGAGACTGTATTAGCAACAGAAAAGCCAAGTCATATCGCAGATTTTTCAAAAGAATATGATTTTTCTCCCCGTGAAATCGAGGTCTTTTCAAAGCTTCTGGATGGGCATTCCAATGCAGAGATTTCAGCGCTTCTCTTTATTTCGGAGAATACGGTAAAATTCCATGTCCGCAATGTGTTAAAGAAGACGGGAACCAAAAGGCGCACCGAACTGATTGCTCTGTACGAATCGAAACAATAACGAACCCCCTCACACTTTTGTGAGGGGGTCTTCTTTATCTACTAGTCAATTTTCATAATCAGTTCTAATACTCGCTTTGCACAATGCTCCAAATCACTTCGGTCAAGGGCACCAAGCTCCATTGCTTTTTTCACACGCTCCGGATAACCATTTGCCATCTTTACATCATTTCCTGCAAGAATTTCCTTATAGTGCTCGCCTCTGGTCCACCAGTCCGAGGTTACCATTCCTTGAAATCCCCACTCGCCGCGAAGGATGTCCTCAAGAAGCTCCTTATTCTCAGAGGCGCGATGTCCATTGATGACATTGTAGGAAGACATGATGGTCCATGGATTGGCTTCCTTTACAATAATCTCAAATACCTTTAAGTAAATCTCACGAAGCGCCCGCTCTGAAACCCGGGAATCGCTATGCTTACGGTTGGTTTCCTTGTTGTTGCATGCAAAATGCTTTACAGAAGCGGCAACATGATTGGACTGGATACCACGAACCATGGCAGCACCCATTTTTCCTGCCAAAAGCGGGTCCTCGGAATAGTACTCAAAGTTTCTTCCGCACATCGGATTTCTATGGATGTTTACCGCAGGAGTAAGCCAGATTGCGAGATTGTTCTCTTTTAATTCTTCTCCACCGGCTTTTCCCACCTTCTCAACAAGCTCGGTATTCCATGTGCATGCAAGAACCGTTGCACATGGCCAGGCAGTTGTTGCAATGCCACACACATCCGCAAGCCTTACCCCGGCTGGTCCGTCTGCGGTCATGACACTTGGCACTCCGTATTCCGGAAGATTTCCAAATCCCCAGGTATTTGCCACTCCAAGGTTTGGCTGTCCGCCCAATAATGAACACAGTTCACCTTCATCCATCTGGGCTACAAATTCATCCAATGTCATCTTTCCTTCTACAACATCCATCAGCGGGCGAACCCCTTCTTTATATGGTTTCATAAGAAGGTATCTTTCCCTTCCGCGCTGCTCCGGAACTACAGCTTCCTCTGTTCCCGGAACCATCTTCTTTAAAATGCACTCATTCGGATCGTTTGGTTTTCCCTGTGGCAGCTTTTCATAGCTTCCATCTGCGCACAAACGTTTTTCCAACTGGGTTGGGGCACATTTGCTGGTAAGCTGCTCCGTAATTACGGTCTGTTCCATGTTTACCGTATAGACACAGGCTGCATCTGCCACATTGTTTCCAACCAGAACCTGATACTCTCCGGCCTCAAGAACGTAGGCGGATTTTGCAATCTTGCCAAGGTCATCAAAGGATGCCATACTGTTCTTTTCAAAGGAAAGGGTAAGCACTTCGCTCTCTCCTGCCTTGAGTTCCTTTGTTTTTGCAAAAGCCATAAGTGATCTTGCTGCTTTTCCAAGAATTCCCTGTGGGGCTGTAACGTAAACCTGAACCACTTCTTTTCCCGGGACGTCACCGGTATTTTGTACCTTTACCTCAAGGACAATATTTCCATTTTCTTCCTTTGCGGATGTCGTCTCCACGGAAAACGTCGTATAGCTGAGTCCATATCCGAACGGATAACAAACCGCAGCCTTATCAAAGGTCTCAAAATAGCGGTATCCAACAAAGATGTCTTCGGTGTAGTTCACATATTCATGGGATTCATGGAAGCCCTCTGTAGATGGATATACGTCCATATTTTTTGCATAGGTATCTGATAATTTTCCGGATGGATTCTTTACGCCGCAAAGTATTTCCGCCGTGGCAAGACCGCCCTCCATTCCTCCCTGTCCGGCATGAAGCGCTGCAGAGATTTTATCATTTTCCTTGATCCATCTTGTATCAATGATTCCACCGATGTTAAGCACTGCAACTACTTTATCAAAACGTGCCGTTACCTTTTCAATCATTGCCTCTTCTTCCTTGGAAAGGTAGAAATCTCCCTCCGGAAAAATCCTGCCGGAAATCTGCGGCATGGTAACCTCTGAGTCCCAAGGATTGTACTCTCCGTCATACTCGATGCTGGAGCGATCCCAGCCTTCCCCGGAAAAACGGCTGATGAATATGAGTGCCACCTCCGCAAATGCCTTTGCCTCATCACACAAGGCATCGGACACCTCCGGTTCCACCGTCATTCCTGCTGCTGCTCCGCCCTCGTACTGTTTTTTTACATTCTCTCTGTAAAAATCGGAAAGAGGCTCAAATATAGAGACCATACTTAATTCCTTTAAGCCTTCATATGTATTCTTAACATACTTTGTGAATACATCTCCGCTGCCTCCGCCGCCTTTTACATAATCAAAGCTTCCCTTTCCAAAAAGCGCCACCTTTGTGCCTTTTGCAAGGGGAAGGACATGGTTTTCATTTTTAAGCAACACCATTCCCTCTGCTGCCGCCTCTTTGGAAAGCGCAATATGCTCTGCACATGCAGTTACGTATTTTCCCTCATAAAGAGGAAGGTTTGGCTGATACTTCACTCTTGCCCATTTTTCCATTATAAAATCCTCCTACAATATTTGTATTATATAGTTTTATCATAAACAGATTCCATGATCACACAAGTATCTGTTTTTTAAATCATTCTCTTTTTTATCTTTTTGCTTTCTTCTTTTTCCCACCCAAATATCAGGTAGAAAACTAGATCCCAAGGCCCAAAATCGCGCAGATTCCTGCCAGAATCAGAAGATGAACCGGATAGAATGCATAGAAGAAATACTTCATCTGTCTGCCTCTGGTTCCGTTGTAGAAATACACAGGAATTGTCATCAGAAGCGCTGCTGCTTCCAAAATACCTGCCAAAAATGTAAGAACCAGCACTCCCACAGTAAAGGATACATTTTTCTTATTACGAAGCAGGTACATGGTAACAATGGTTGCTATACCCGCCATTCCATAATCAGTGCGCAGAATATCTGCCACCAGCATTCCTGCTCCAACAACGCAAAGCATGATTAAGATACGCAGCAGCTTGCCCGATTTTACGTATCTTTCCATATAATCCAGACCAGCGATGGTTGCAAGCCCAATAAATAATGTAAAAAATACATTATTGTACTCCACGTTCCAAAAGCTGTTGAAAAGGGCCATATCAAAGGGCAGCTCCGAAATCAATGCAAAAACAAACAAGCGCAGCACATATTTTTTTACATTTTTCGTGTGAACAAAGCCTTCCACCAGCAAAAAGCAGTAGATTGGAAATGCCATCCTTCCGATAATTCTCATTACCATATAGATGCTATATAATTCTTCATTTGTTACAACATAAAATCCATCTGCGTCAACGGAAACTGCCATTCTTTCTAAAATGGATGCAGCAGTGTGGTCTATCAGCATTGTAACAACAGCAATCATCTTCAACGTAAACCCGGAAATTCCTGCGGAAAGTCCACCTGCTTGCTGTGTTGTTGTCATATTCATATTTATGTTCTCCTGTCCTTTTTGTTTCAATAATACATTCTACCATAATATCAAAAAATAAAAAAGGTACTCCACGCACAGCAGAACACCTTTGACTCCATATTGTATTATTCTTCTGAAATTTTCTGTTCGAAATCTTCTATGGACTCTGCTTTTGCTGCAAGCTTTATCCATCTGGTTAACGTCCCCTCATTCTTCTGACTCTGAATCTGTTCTTCTAATTTTGATGGAACTTTTCCCACATCTTCGAGAAGCGTTAGTACAGCCTTTGCCTTTCCTATACATTCCCGCGCTCCCGGAAGAATTCTTCCAGTACATGCTCATCGATACATTCCTTTACTGCTTCATCTAAGGCATCCTTTTGGGTCATGCCCTCCTGCCCACTATTTTAGCAGCTGAAAACCATTCGCTCAACACTTGAGAAAATAAGAGGTTGCATATCTTATCCTTTTTTGTGTATATTCTGCTACCAAATCTTTTTTTGTAGAAAAAATTCCTCATTTTTCATGTAATACTGTTTAAAAAATCGGCTGTCAAAACCGTCATTTTCCCAACTTGATTTTCCTCTTACCTACATGCTATGTTGTTTATAGAAAAAATCAGACGCGCGCATAGCTGGTTTCTGCTTGGTCTTTTCTTCCGGCGAATCGCCAAAATCTCCAAGTACTACAACTTTATACGACACAAAAGGAGACTTACTATGCCAGATATATCAAGTTTATCCGGTCCGATTGGAATCAGGCTCGTCAATGACTATTTTTTTCGCGCTCTTCTTCAAAAGAACAACAACGTGCTGAAAGCCTTGATTGCCTCCCTTCTTCACATGGATGAGGCAGATATTTCTTCTGTTAGAATCGAGAACGAAATCATATTAGGTCAAGACCTTGATGAAAAAGAATTTATCTTAGATATTCTTGTCCGAATGAATAACAGTACTATTCTTAACATTGAAATGCAGGTTATTAATCTGCATAACTGGGTGGAACGTTCCATGAGCTATCTATGCCGCACCTTTGACAACCTTGATCACGGAGAGGACTATACCAATGTCAGACCTGCCATTCAAATCGGTCTGTTAGATTACACTCTCTTTCCTGAAGCGCCTGAATTCTATGCCCCCTATTATCTTATGAATGAAAAAACTCATCAAAAATATAGTGACAAGCTTCGTTTATCCGTGTTAGACTTAACTAGGATAGATTTAGCGACCGAGGAAGACAAGCTCTACGGAATTGATCACTGGGCTTCCCTCTTTAAGGCACAGACATGGGAGGAACTCAAAATGCTCGCTCAAGATGACAAAATAATGGCAGATGCCGTATCCACCATATATGATATCACACATGACTCTATTTTACGTCAGGAGATTCGTGCCCGCGATGAACGAATTGCTATAGAAAACCATTTAAAGAATGAAGCGGATAAAGCAAGAAAAGAAACTGCTGAAGCTAAAAGGGAAACTGCAATAATCAGGCAGGAATTAGAAGAAAAAAATCAATATATTTCAGAACAATCTAAGCGCATTGCGGAACTTGAGGAAGCGCTTAAAGAATTGCAGAAATAAACAATGGTCCTAAAAATAGCCTTCAGGCATCTGCACATTGCATTTGTCCGAAGGCTATTTGTCTTAAATTCCTGTTGTATTTACAGTTACCTTATCCAGATGCCAGATGTCATCTACGTATTCCTGAATCGTACGATCAGAAGAGAACTTTCCTACATGAGCGACATTTAAAATTGCACTCTTTGCCCAGGCGGAAGGATTTTTGTAATATTCCTCAATCTTCTTCTGTGCATTTGCATAGGCACGGAAGTCTGCAAGAATAAAGTAACGGTCCGCTACCTGTCCCGGCTGTGGGTTAAGGAGTGAATTATACAACTCCCGGAAGAGCTCACGATCGTTCTGTGAGTAGGTTCCGTCAACCATCTGATTTAATACTCGTCTTACATCTCCATCATTGTTATATACATCGTATGGATTGTAGTCGCGACGCTGCTCATGTCCGATTACTTCGTCTGCACTCATACCAAAGATAAAGATATTGTCTGCTCCGACCTCATCGTACATCTCAACATTTGCTCCGTCCATGGTTCCGATAGTAAGGGCACCATTTAACATAAATTTCATATTACCGGTTCCGGAAGCTTCCTTGCTTGCGGTAGAAATCTGTTCGCTGACATCTGCTGCCGCAAAAATCCACTCTGCTATAGATACGCGGTAATCTTCGATAAATACGACTTTGATTTTTCCGTTAATGGAAGCATCATTATTTATTACGTCCGCCACGTTATTAATCAGCTTAATCGTCTGCTTTGCTGTGCGGTATCCTGCAGCTGCCTTTGCACCAAAAATGAAGGTTCTTGGATAGAAGTCCATATTTGGGTTATCCTTGATCTGATTGTACAGATACATCACGTGCAGGATGTTGAGAAGCTGTCTCTTGTATTCATGCAATCTCTTGACCTGTACATCAAAAATAGAGTTTGGATCTACATCGATTCCGTTATGCTCCTTGATATACTTTGCAAGGCGAACCTTGTTCTGGTACTTGATTTCCATGAACTCCTTCTGAGCCTTGGCATCTCCTGCGATTGCAACAAGCTTTTCTGTTTTAGAAAGATTGGTGATCCAATCCTTTCCACAATTCTTCGTTACCCAGTCTGCAAGAAGTGGGTTTGCATGTGCAAGGAAACGTCTCTGGGTAATTCCGTTGGTCTTGTTGTTGAATTTCTCCGGGAACATCTCATAGAAGTCCCGAAGCTCCTGCTTCTTTAGGATCTCTGTATGAAGAGCTGCTACACCATTTACAGAATAACCTGCGCAGATTGCAAGGTGTGCCATCTTCACCTGACCATCCCAAAGAATTGCCATTCTGCGAACTCTATCGTTATCTCCAGGGAATTTATTCTGAATTTCAATCACAAATCTGCGGTTGATTTCTTCCACGATCTGGTATACACGAGGAAGAAGGCTCTTAAAGATTTCAATTGGCCATTTTTCCAAAGCTTCTGCCATGATGGTATGGTTGGTATATGCAACGCAGTGAGTAGTAATATCCCATGCTTCATCCCAGCTTAGTCCTTCCTCGTCCACGAGAATTCTCATAAGCTCTGCAACGGTAACCGTTGGGTGGGTATCATTCATCTGGAACACAACCTTCTTTGGAAGATCGTGAATATCACTATGGGTCTTTTTAAACTTTGCAAGAGCTCTCTGGATACTTGCAGATACGAAGAAATACTGCTGCTTTAAGCGAAGCTCTTTTCCCTTTCTGTGATTATCATTCGGATAAAGGACCTCAACCAGATTTCTTGCAAGATTATTCTGCTCAACGGCCTTCTCATAGTCTCCGGAATCGAAGGATGAAAGCTTAAATTCCTCTGTTGGCTCAGCATCCCAGATAATCAGGGAATCTACCACATGATTGTTATAGCCGACAATTGGCATATCATATGCAACTGCAAGCACAGACTGGTAATTCTCATGAACAAACTTCATGTTTCCTTCCCCATCTGCGGTCTCACGAACATTTCCGCCAAATTTTACTTCGTAGGTGTACTCGGGTCTTCGAAGCTCAAAGGGATAGCCGTTCTTTAACCAGTTATCCGGCACCTCAACCTGAAAACCGTCAATAATCTGCTGCTTAAACATTCCATAGCGGTAACGGATTCCGCAACCGTAAGCTGCATAACCAAGGGATGCAAGGGAATCCATAAAGCAGGCTGCCAGTCTTCCAAGACCACCATTGCCCAGTGCCGGATCCGGCTCCTGATCCTCGATTACGGAAAGGTCAAGACCAATCTCCTTTAAAGCCTCCCCAACCTCTTTATATGCACAAAGACTAATTAAGTTGTTGCCAAGGGCACGGCCCATCAAAAACTCCATGGACATATAGTAAACCGTCTTTGGGTCCTGCTTATCAAAAGCCTGCTGGGTTGCCATCCACTCATCCATGATCACATCCTTTACTGCATAGGAAACTGCCTGGAATAATTCCTGCTGGGTTGCTTCCTCTAAAGTCTTACGATACATGGACTTTACATTGTCTGTTACTGTCTTAACAAATGCCTTTTTACTAAACACCTTATCTCTCAAAACGTGTCCTCCATCTCTTTTTCTTTTTTCCCCAATATACAAATTCGTGACTATTGTACCATTCTTTATCTGTAAGGTCAAAGATTCTAAGTAAAAAAATGGTATTATTTTTTAAAATTTTCAGAGATAGATATTCATATAGCCAATGGTTACCTCTTCTCCCATGGATTTTTGAAATACATTTTTTCTGGTAATTGTGAACCGATTTGGTTCAGATTGTCGCTTATCGCGATAGAATTGGGCGCAGTATGCGCCTGTTTTGAATTTTCCTCTTAAAGTGCCACAAAAAGTGCATTCACTTCCTCGAATGTTTTTGCACTTGCCACATTTTTAAGAAGATTATTTAGAATTTTAGAATCTGTGATTGCATCAAGCTTCTCATTCTGTTCTGCAGTCAATTCTCCCAGATTTGAAATAAGCACACGGATGGAGGAACGCTCTCCCTCGATGATTCCCTCAATCTTACCGGCGCTATATTCATCTTTCATCATCTCTTCTAACAACATATAGCGGTTCTCCATCTCTCTGCTTGCTTTTACCTTGACCACAGTATTCTGCAATCGTTCTACTAATTTGTCCTCGTAATCCGCAGTACTTTCTTCAAGCCCTGCTCCTACGTATTTTAAAAACTTCACCAGTTGTTCCGGAACCTCGTCCTTATTTCTCCCCTTTGTGCTCAGCAGTATTGTATGTACACCATCATTATACAGATACTCTGGAGCTTCTGCAAGTTGCATCCGGCCGGTATACCGATACAATCCCAATCCGATCGGATCAAAATCGCAGATAAATATCACATAACATTCTGGTAGTTTTTCATACCCCAAGCCGTTGGAAAGTACCTCCATATCCATCTGGCTGTGATAGTATCTCGCCCTCTTGATGATCTCCCGATCTGCAACCTGCATCTCCACGTTAAAATGCCGATCGTCCGGATCTTTTGCATACACATCCAGTCGTACACCTTTATATTCCGGATGGTATATTAGGCTCTTTTCAGTACTAACCTCCACTCGTTCTATCGGAAATCCAAGTGTGCATTCCAATACTTCTTTGCAGTTGTCCGCGTCCATCATAACAGCTGCGAACATAAAGTTGTCTTTAAACGTAAGTTCCTGTAATGTCTTTCTGTTTCCCATACAAATTTCTCCTTTGCAATTTTCTCAAAAACCGCTTGGGATGAAGTATGGTAACCTTTTATTGGTTCTTTGATTATATCATTCCGGAAAAAGAGATGTCAACGCGCGAAATGCGCATTGGTAGGTAGTTATTCATATATCAATTTTCCCTCGTTTAATTATCTCCCAAATTTCCTATTTCTATCCGCACATCCGTAAATTCTGCATTCCAATATAAATATGCACCCTCGTAGGCATCCCTGTCCTCATTGAAATAGGTTAACGTTGCCCAATACAACTTTTCTTCCTCTAGGAATCCAATCGGGCAATCCATTTCAAAAACCACTTCACTTCCTGACATTTCACTCACAGATACGGTTCCTTTCACTTTATCCTTCCCCAAAAGATAATTGAACTGCCACATATCCAAAGAAATGGTTTCCTGTACCGCGGTTGTTTTATCCCCTATAATTTCCCCGCTTACTGACCGTCTGACGTGCTTTGGCAGCGGCAGAAAAAGTACAAGAAGCACAAGTACCACGAATGCAATTACAAAGCATAACATTTTCTTTGCTTTTCCAGACATCATAGATTCCCCTCTCTGCCGCTTTCCCCATTTTATTTCTGTCTAATAAAATGATATACAAAAAAGTTCTAAGGAGCAAGGCTTTTGTATAAATTCTTCAACGTCTTTAGTAGTTAGACATTTCATGCCATTTTTAGATTCGTTATTGAAACATTATAATACTTCTGCTCATCAAAAATAGAGGAGATGGACCTTTTATGGTCAATCTCCTCTATTCTTATCTCCTTTTTACTTTTGCGTGTTCATGAATGAATTTTGCTATTCTAATTGCAGACTGTAAGTTTCCTATTACTGCTTCTCAACAGAGAGCTTTACATTCTCCCCATTGATGCTCCATTCCTTCTCATATCCGGAAAGCTTACCCTCGTTTACAGCAACGCCAAGGACTTCCTTCATGATGGAATCTCCGTACTTTGCAAAGATTCCGGAAACCTTTTCATCTGCTACAAATCCGATTGCAATATGATCCATAACCTCAAAGCCGGCTTCCTTACGCATGGTCTGGATCTTGCTTACAAGCTCGCGAACAAAGCCTTCCTCAAGAAGCTCCTCGGTCATATTGGTATCCAGCACTACGGTTACACCGTGGTCACTTCCGGATACAAAGCCCTCCATCTGGGCTGCCTCAATCAGAAGATCCTCCTCGGTAAGCTTCTCTGCTACCCCATCCACGGTAATGGTAAGTGCGCCGGTGGCATTTAACTCCTTCATTGCTTCCTGACCGTTTACTGCTGCAAGGATTTCCTTAACAGCATTGATGTTCTTACCGAAACGGCGTCCCAAGGTCTTAAGCTGTGGCTTGAAGGTGTAGTTGGTCAGTGCGCTTACATCATCGGTAGCTTCGATTTCTTTTACATTCAATTCGTCGCGGATGATATCCAGATAGAACTGTGAAAGCTCTTCCTCTGCCTTTACATAAATCCTTGCGATTGGCTGACGGTTCTTGATATTTGCCTCGTTGCGGCAGGCACGGCCAAGAACGACGGCCTCAAGAACAACCTCCATATCCTCCTCAAGCTTCTTGTCAATCATCTTCTCATCCACAACCGGATAGTCGCACAAATGAACGCTCTCAGGAGCATTTGCATCCAGTGAGCATACCAGATTGCGGTAGATATCCTCTGTCATGAATGGAATCATTGGAGCGGAAGCCTTTGCAATGGTTACAAGGGCGGTATAAAGCGTCATGTAAGCATTGATCTTATCCTGCTCCATTCCCTTTGCCCAGAAGCGCTCACGGGAACGGCGGACATACCAGTTACTCATCTCGTCAACGAAATCCTCTAAGGCTCTTGCTGCCTCCGGAATACGATAGTTGGAAAGGTTCTCGTCGCAGGCCGCTACTGCTGAATTTAACTTTGACAACAGCCATTTATCCATGACGGTAAGCTTTTCGTAATCCAAGGTATATTTTGTTGCATCGAAGTTATCAATATTTGCATAAAGCACGAAAAATGCATAGGTGTTCCACAGGGTTCCCATGAACTTACGCTGTCCTTCCTGCACAAGCTTTCCGGAAAAGCGCTTTGGAATCCATGGCGCACTTGCAGTATAGAAATACCAGCGGATGGCATCTGCGCCGTAGGTTTGTAATGCTTCGAAGGGATCTACTGCATTTCCCTTGGACTTACTCATCTTCTGTCCGTTCTCATCCTGTACATGTCCAAGTACGATGACATTCTCATAAGGAGCCTTGCTGAATAGTAAGGTAGACTCCGCCATCAGGGAGTGGAACCATCCACGGGTCTGGTCAACCGCCTCGGAAATGAACTGTGCCGGGAACTGCTGCTCAAAGAGCTCCTTATTTTCAAACGGATAGTGATGCTGTGCAAATGGCATTGCTCCTGAGTCGAACCAGCAGTCAAGAACCTCCGGTACACGGTGCATTACGCCGCCACAATCCGGACACTTCATGGTTACTTCATCGATATATGGTCTGTGAAGCTCCACCTCTGCTGCCTTAGGATCACCGGCGCGCTCTGCAAGCTCTGCTCTGCTTCCGATACACTCCTGATGTCCGCAGTCGCACTCCCAGATATTCAGTGGAGTTCCCCAGTAACGATTACGTGAAATTGCCCAGTCCTGAATATTTTCAAGCCAGTTTCCAAAACGGCCGGAGCCGATGGATTCCGGAATCCAGTTAACGGTATTGTTATTTCGGATCAGATCGTCTTTTACTGCGGTCTCCTTGATATACCAGGATTCTCTCGCATAGTAGATCAGCGGAGTATCGCATCTCCAGCAGTGTGGATATTCATGCTCAAATTTCGGAGCATCAAAAAGCTTTCCTTCTTTATCGAGATCGGTAAGCACCATCGGATCTGCCTTTTTTACAAATACTCCGGCATAGGGAGTCTCTGCGGTAAGCTCACCCTTTCCATCTACAAACTGTACAAACGGAAGGTCATACTTACGTCCGACATTTGCATCGTCCTCACCAAAGGCCGGTGCGATGTGTACGATACCGGTACCATCAGACATGGTAACATAATTGTCACAGGTTACATAGAAGCCCTTCTTGTTCTGCTTGTCGGCAACTGCCTTTGCGCAGGCAAAAAGCGGCTCATATTCCTTGTATTCTAAGTCCTTTCCAACAAAGGCTTCTAAGACTTCATAAGCAGCAACTGCAGGAGTACCAGCCTCCTCATCTGCCTTCTTTGCAAGCTTTCCGAGAACAGTGTCAAGGAGTGCCTGTGCCATATAGTAGGTGTATCCATCCGCAGCCTTTACCTTTACATAGGTATCCTCCGGGTTTACGCAAAGAGCAACATTACTTGGAAGAGTCCAAGGGGTTGTGGTCCATGCAAGAAAATAAGCATCTTCCCCTACTACCTTGAAGCGAACGATTGCAGAACGCTCCTTTACGGTCTTGTAGCCCTGGGAAACCTCTGCGGTAGAAAGAGGAGTACCACAACGAGGGCAATATGGAACAATTTTAAATCCCTTGTATAAAAGTCCCTTGTTCCAGATTTCTTTTAAGGCCCACCACTCGGACTCGATGAAATTGTCGTCATAGGTAACATATGGATCGTCCATATCTGCCCAGAAACCAACGGTGCCGGAGAAATCCTCCCACATTCCCTTGTATTTCCATACAGATTCTTTACATTTCTTAATGAATGGCTCCATACCATATTCTTCAATCTGCTCTTTTCCGTTTAAGCCAAGAAGCTTCTCCACCTCCAGCTCCACAGGAAGGCCATGGGTATCCCATCCGGCCTTACGCGGCACATACTTTCCCTTCATGGTCTGGAATCTTGGAATCATATCCTTGATGGTACGGGTCTCAACGTGTCCGATATGAGGCTTTCCGTTTGCGGTTGGAGGTCCATCGTAAAAGGTATAGGTCTCGCCTTCCTTTTTATTCTTCTCCAGAGACTTGTTAAAAATGTCATTTTCGCGCCAGAATTTTTCAACTTCTTTTTCGCGCTCAACGAAGTTCATGTTGGTGTCGACTTTGTTGTACATAGTTTCCTCCTAAAAATAATTAAAAAAGCGCGCTTCCCTGTAATTAGGGACGCGCGCGTTACGTCTATACCACCTGATTACCATGTACTTAAAAAGGAATTCCTTTTTGCATACCCGTTCCCTGTAACGTAGGAAATACGTCGGAACCTACTTTTATGATTATGATACAATTTCGGCCCGCAACTCGGAAGTGATGTTCATTCTGCGCGATACAGATCCTGCAAATTCTATGCGGGAAGCTACCCTACTCATACCGGCTCTCACCCTCTCCGGCTCTCTTTGACTTTCCTGTAGCTACTACTGTCTTCGTCATCGTCTTTTATTTTTTAACTGCTAAATAGTATAAAACCTTTAATTTTCCTTGTCAAGCAGGAACAACTACAAATTCCACCTGTAAAACTGCATATTTACTCCTCGATCTTGTGCAGTTGGTTTAACAGGTCATTCTTAAGGTTATAAAGCTTTTCGGAAAGATCCACATGGATCTCCTGTGGATTTACAAAACGCTTATTCTCATCCCACAGCGTATCCTTTTCCTTCATGCAGATCTCTCTGATTTCCATAACAGATGGAGATTTGTAGATTGCTTTTCCCCCTTTGATTACCGGAACAAGCATCTCTCTCATATGATATTTTCCGGCCTTAAGCTTTGTCTTTTTCCATGGTTCTGCCGGATCAAAAAGCATCAGATCCTTGCTTTCATCAAAGGCCTCTCCCACAAGGCAGATCAGATCTGCTTTGATTTTTCCGGTCTCATTATCGTAGATACGGTAAAAGGTCTTGTTTCCCGGATTGGTCACCTTTTCGGTATTCTCGGAAAGCTTGATCTTGGGAATAAATTCCCCGCTTTCATCCTGAATTGCAGCAAGCTTATACACACCGCCGAAGGACGGATTATCCTTAGAGGTGATCAGATTTGTGCCAACACCCCAGGAGGTAATGGTTGCGCCCTGACTCTTTAAGGTTTCAATCAGATATTCATCCAGATCGTTGGAAGCAGAAATAACTGCATCCGGAAATCCTGCAGCATCTAACATTTTGCGAACCTGCTTTGACAGATAGGCAAGGTCTCCGCTGTCCATGCGGATTCCGTACATTTTCGGCTTGATTCCGGCTTCACGCATCTCGGTAAATACACGAATTGCATTTGGGATACCGGATTTTAAGGTGTCATAGGTGTCCACTAAAAGTGTACAGGCATCCGGGTAGAGCTTTGCATACTCCTTAAATGCGGTATATTCATCCGGGAAGCTCATGATCCAGCTATGGGCATGGGTTCCTAACACCGGAACATCAAACAGCTGCCCGGTAAGCACGTTGGAGGTACCTTTGCAGCCTCCGATGACAGCTGCCCTGGCACCATAGGTTCCCGAATCCGGCCCCTGGGCCCGGCGAAGACCGAATTCCATGACGCCGTCCCCCTGTGCAGCATAGCATACACGGGCTGCTTTTGTTGCAATCAGGCTCTGGTGATTTACAATATTTAAAATGGCCGTTTCAATCAGCTGCGCCTCCATGATTGGGGCAACCACCTTAATCATTGGCTCCCTTGGGAACATGACGCTTCCTTCCGGAATCGCATAAATGTCTCCCGAAAAATGAAAGTGCGAAAGATAATCCAGAAAGTCCTCATCAAAAATGTGTAAGGAGCGAAGATATGCGATATCCTCCTCATCAAAATGAAGATTTTCAATGTAATCGATGACCTGCTCTAATCCGGCGCAGATAGCATATCCGCCATTGCATGGGTTTGTGCGGTAAAAGGCATCAAAAACTGCCACATCCCGATTTCCTGTTTTAAAATATCCCTGCATCATCGTAAGCTCATATAAATCGGTAAGCAGGGTAAGATTTAATGTACTCATTTCCTCTTTTATCCTCTCTACTAATTAAATCCAACAATTTTCTGTGACAGTTTATATGCAGCTACCGAAATCTTTCTTCCGCCTTTTCCCGGAAGGTTCATGGTATTTCCCATAATACCGGACCGAAGCTTGTGGAACAGGCGGATGTCCTTTTCCTTGATGTAGGTCCAAAGCTCTCTCTTTTTCTGCAGATTTTCTTCGGTTCCGGAGTGAATCAGCATTACTGTGGAAATAACGGTAATGATTTCCAGATAGTTAAACATGTATTTGCGGCACTTTGGGTTTGGTATTTTCCAAAGATTCACATCATCAATCATGATCTTATTGACCCGAATCTGCTGGTCGATGCGCCCGATCATCACCTTTTCATTGACGGACTGATCATCTCTTCCGATAAAATATCGGTAAAAATCCTCATCCATATAGTACATGCTCCGGACATATGGAAGCGGCTTGTAGACATAGATATTATCCACATAGAAGGTATGCTTCGGCAGCTCCAGTCCACAATCCCGAAGTAGCTGCGTGCGATATATGACCGAATGCATCAGTATATAATTTCCTTTTCGGATATGTCCCACATCACTCCAGGTAAAAACTCGATCCTTTGGAAATCCCGCCTGACGCATGACCTTTTTGTGCTTTGCACCAACCTTTTCATACACATAGTTGGCAAGCATCATATCAATCTGATTCTTGCTCTGTACCAGTTCCTTAAGCTTGCTTAAGATTTTTTCATAGGCCTCTTCATCTACCCAGTCATCGCTGTCCACTACTTTAAAATACAGTCCGGTGGCATTGCGGATTCCGGCGTTTACCGCCTCTCCATGACCGCCGTTTTCCTGATGGATGGCACGGACAATGGTAGGATACTCTGCCGCATAGCGGTCAGCGATTTCTGCTGTCTTATCCTTTGAGCCATCATTCACAATCAGAATTTCCACATCCTCTCCTCCCGGGAGAAGCGATTTGATACAATTCTCCATATAGGCCTCGGAATTGTAGCATGGTATTGCAAATGTTAGTAATTTCATAAGCTAATCCTCTTTTTCAATTAATAACTTTATTTTCGGAATTGTGTTCCCGAATGAATTTGCATACTTGAATCAGAACCCACTCTCGTTTGTAAAAAGCGTAGCGGTACTAAATTCGCAAGTACTTGCTACTTGCTCATTAAGTGCCGACGCTTTTTAAACGTTCTGATTCAAGTAGCAAAATTCATTTTCGGGAACACAATTCCGAAATGGGATGTTAATAAAGCTTCTGCTTCGTTTCTTCCTGCAAGCTACTTTAGCAGCTTCTCTGCAAGCTCCATTGCCTTTAACGTCATTGCATCGATATTGTAATACTTGTATTCCGCAAGACGCCCAAGCAGATAAAATCCCTGATACTCTTTTGTCAAGGCTTTGTACTTCTCGTACAGCTTCTGATTCTTTTCCTCCAAAATGGCGTAATAAGGGATCTCCCCTTCCGCACCTGTGTAAGCAAAGGGATATTCCCGAACGATGGTGGTTCCTTTTGCATCCTGCTGTCCGGTCAAGAATTTAAACTCCGTAATTCTTGTAAAATCCTCGCTGACGGTGTAATTTACAACACTGTGTCCCTGGAAGGAATCCTCATCCAGATGTTCAAACTGAAAATCCAAGGAGCGGTAAGGCAGCCGGCCGAATCTTAAGCCAAAGAGCTCGTCAATCGCTCCGGTATAGATCAGGTTTCCGTGGAACTCCTCATTCTGATAGAATATTTTTCCATCCTCAAAACGAAGCACTTCTGTACAGTCGGTGTTCGTCACAACTGTAATATTCTCATGACCTAACATTTTTTCAAACATAGGTGTAAAGCCATAAAGCGGTACACTCTGATATTTATCCTTGAAATAACGGTTGTCATAGGAAATGACCACCGGAACCCGGCCGGTCACCTCGGGACTGATCTCCTCCGGTTTCTGTCCCCACTGCTTCATGGTGTATTTCAAAAAGATGTTCTGATATACATACTCTGCGATTTCCCGCACATCCGGATCTTCATTTTCGCGAAGCTTCATGATGGGAACACGGCTTCCCTCCCCGTATTCTTCGATCAGCTTTTTCTCCAGATAGGCCGCCTTTTCTTCCTCATACACCATATGAAGGGTGTTCAGATTAAACGGCACCGGAATCAGCTTTCCGTTCACATTTGCCACCACTTCGTGTCCAAAATCATACCACCGGGTAAATCTTGACAGATATTCCCGAACCCTCTCATCCTCTGTATGAAAAATGTGTGGTCCGTATACATGAATTAAAATTCCATGCTCATCTTCCTTGTCATAACAGTTTCCGCCGATATGGTCTCTTCTTTCAATGACAAGTACCTTCTGGTTTCCCTCCTCTGCAAGCTTTCTTGCACATACCGCTCCTGCAATACCGGCTCCGACAATAATCGCATCAAACATGCTCTGTATATTCTCCTTTTTGTCCTTCACATATTCCTTGCTTCTGTTAACAAATCCAAAATATGAGTTTGTTAACAGCATTATACTATACATTTTTATTCTACACATCCTTTTTTTGCAAGAAAAAAGGATGTCTTTGTTCTTTTTGGTACTTTCTGCCTACACAATTTGTTCACAATTTATTTACAAAAAACTAATAAACCTCACATACCCTTTTCATAATTAACTCATATACTAACATCATAAACAAATGAAATTAACTTTTTCTTTTTCATAACCCTCGCTTCTTCGGAGGTGAGGTCCTCCCGATAGAACAGATTTTTTCATACAATCTTTTTCATAATTAAGCCGGTGCCTCAAAGCACCGGCTTCCTCTTTTTATAGCTTCTCTTTTCGGCCGTTTTTTACTGCCTCCGCCCCAATTTCAAGATTCATATACTCTGCATAGGCCAAAAAGGCAGTTGGAATCGCATAGCGTTCTTTTGCATCATACGCTTCTACAAACAAAAGCTCCTGCTCCTCTTTTTCCTTTTGTGGCTCCATCGGCTCCACAAAGATCACATATCCCTTCATGTGCCATTCCACATGGGAAAAAATATGCTTTGCATCGGTGAGCGGTTTAATTCGAAGCGGTTGACATCCCAGCTCCTTCACATAGGAAAGAACCTCCTCCTGGTTTTTAAAGCCGCAGACATTCGGCAGCTCATACAGTCCTGCCAGCAGTCCTTTTTTTGGTCTTTTATGGATTGCAACCTTGTCTCCGTCCCGAATAACCAGAACGGTTTTTTCCTCGATTTTCCTTTGCTTGGCCTTACTCTTTACCGGAAGCTCTTCAATCCTGCCCTCCTGCCTTCCACGGCAGAACTCCTTCCACGGACATTCCATGCAGTGGGGTTTTCCGTTGGGGGTACAGATGAGTGCTCCAAGCTCCATAAGTGCCTGGTTAAACTGGCTCGGGACTAAAATTCCGGCTTTTTCCTGCTCTACCATCAACTGGGAGATTTTTTCTTCGAAATGATTTTTTACGGACTGCTTCATAATATCAGAGTCATCTGCCGTAAGTCTGGTCATCACCCGAAGCACATTTCCATCCACTGCCGGAACAGCCTTCCCATAGGCAATGGAGCAGATGGCCCCTGCGGTGTAGTGTCCGATTCCTTTTAAGGTAAGAAGCTTTTCATATTCATCCGGCACAATTCCGCCATAATCCTCCATGATCTGCTTTGCAGCTGCATTTAGATTCCGCACACGATTATAGTAGCCTAGTCCTTCCCACAATTTCAGATAACGGTCTTCTTCACACTCCGCCAGTGCCTTTACATCCCCAAGCTCCTGTATAAACCGTTCAAAATAAGGTTTTACCGCCTCCACCCTGGTCTGCTGCAGCATGATTTCGGAAATCCACACATCATAAGGTCTTGGATTCTCTCTCCAGGGAAGTATTCTTTTGTGTCCTGCAAACCAATCTTGTAGCGGTTCTACAATTATATTTAAATCAAAATCATCAATCATACTTATTTTTCCCACATATTTTGAATTGTGTCTATTATCTCCATTTCGGATTTGTGTTCCTGAATGAATTTGAGGCTGTTTTTCAAGGATTTTAGGTATACGACAGTTCTAGCACCTCAATCTTGCCAAATTACACCATTCTGATTCAAATATGCAAATGCATTTTTCACAACACAAATCCGGAAATTGATATTAATTATAACATTTTAACTTACTTTTTCATATATGGGAAATGTTATATCCTTGCGATAAAAAAGACTGCATTAAAAAAGCAACACAAAAAAGCAATGCAAAGATTGACAAATTTTTATCAAAGTGCTACGATATTTTTATCAATTTGTGAATACATATTAGGAGGATTATTACGATGAGTGAATTCCAGAACTTAACACTTGAAGTTGCTGACGAGATTGCCGTTCTTGCAATTTCCAGACCAGCAGCCCTTAACGCATTAAATAGTGCCACCCTTGACGAGTTAAACGTTGCTTTAACCGAAATCGAAGCAAGAGACGATATCAAGGTTGTTATTTTAACAGGTGGTCCTGACAAGAAGGGCAATGAGTTCAAGTCATTTGTTGCAGGTGCTGACATTTCTGAGATGGTAAACTTTACCGCTCCACAAGCAAGAGCTTTTGGTATCAAGGCTTCTGTTCCATTCTTCAAGTTACAGAATATGCGTCAGGTAACCATCGCAGCCGTAAACGGCTTCGCACTTGGCGGTGGATGTGAAATTGCTATGGCATGCGACATCCGCATTGCTTCCGATAATGCAGTTTTTGCACAGCCTGAGACCGGTCTTGGTATCATTCCTGGATTTGGTGGAACCCAGAGACTTGCACGTCTTGTTGGAATGGGAAGAGCAAAGGAAATGATTTTTACCTGTGACAATGTTGACGCTAATGAAGCTTATCGTATTGGATTGGTAAATAAAGTAGTTGCTAAGGAAGAGCTTATGCCTACCGCAAAGGCTATGGCAGCTAAGATCATCTCTAAGGGAAGCTATGCCGTATCTGTTGCTAAGGCAGCTATCAACAACGGATATGACATGGATATCCAGAATGCAGTTGAGATGGAAGCAAACCTCTTCGGTGTGGTAAATGATACCCACGACAAGAAGGAAGGAATGACCGCATTCCTTGAGAAGAGAGCTGCAGAACTCACCGATTTCTAAAACTTTTTCATGAAATAAAATACCCTGTATTTAAAAAGGGGTTGTAAAAAAACAGTTCTGAAATGAGGCACTTGTCCACATTTGCGGGCAG
>CAMDYX010000039.1 GCA_945910395.1 uncultured Agathobacter sp.
TACGCTTTTTACAAACGAGAGTGGGTTCTGATTCAAATATGCAAATTCATTCAGGGACACATTTCTAAAAAAGCGATGTACAAAATGATAAATAAAAGTAGAGAGGTAGAAAAATGATCAACCAGTTAATCGACAAAATTGTAAAAACAAATGCACCAATCGTTGTGGGTCTTGACCCGATGCTTTCCTATGTGCCGGAGCACATCAAGAAGGCTGCATTTGAAGAGTTTGGCGAGACACCGAAGGGCGCTGCAGAAGCAATCTGGCAGTACAATAAAGCGATTGTAGATGCAACCTATGATCTCATTCCGGCAGTCAAGCCACAGATCGCCATGTACGAGCAGTTCGGAATCGAGGGTGTAATGGCGTTCCAGAAGACCGTAGATTACTGTCACGAAAAAGGACTTGTTGTCATCGGAGATGTCAAGCGCGGAGACATTGGATCTACCTCTGCCGCATATGCAACCGGACACCTTGGAAAAGTTGCTATCGGAACAAAGACATACAGCACATTTTCCGAGGATTTTGCAACCGTAAATCCATACCTTGGAACAGACGGAATTAAGCCTTTTGTGGATGTATGTAGAGAAGAAAAGAAGGGTATCTTTATCCTGGTAAAGACCTCAAACCCATCCAGCGGAGAATTCCAGGACCGCATCATTGACGGACGCCCGCTTTATGAGTGGGTTGGAGAAAAAGTCGCAGAGTGGGGAGCAGACTGCATGGGAGATTCCTACAGCTATGTGGGGGCTGTTGTGGGTGCGACCTATCCGGAGCAGGGAAAAATCTTAAGAAAAATCATGCCAAAGACCTTCATTTTGGTGCCTGGATATGGCGCTCAGGGAGGAAAGGGAAAGGACCTTGCCTACTTCTTCAATGGGGACGGACTTGGCGCCATCGTAAATTCCTCACGCGGAATCATTGCAGCCTACAAACAGGAACAGTACATCGAAAAAGGAATTACTCCGGAAAACTTTGCCGACGCATCCCGCCTTGCGGTACAGGATATGATCGCGGATATTGCCGGAGCGCTGGCATCCCGCTAATGTAACCTACCTTTGGATATATCCCTTTTGGAAATTGATGGAAATGTCCGAAGCAACTAAATCAGGAGTGTATTATGGAAAAATTTGAAGAACTAGCAAAGGTCATGGACCAGAAGGAATTGTCTCCGGGGATTTTTGACCTTACCTTAAAAACAGAACAGATTGCAGCCCATGCAGTTGCAGGACAGTTTGTGGCTGTATATTGTAACGATAAGTCAAAAATCTTGCCAAGACCCATCAGCCTTTGCGGAATCGACCGGGAGGACAACATCCTTCGCCTTGTGTACCGCGTGACCGGGGAGGGAAGCGGAACAGAAGAATTTTCAAAGCTGACAAAGGGTGATACCATAAAGATACTGGGCCCCCTTGGCAACGGCTTTACCGTGAGCAGTAAGAAAGCGCTTCTTGTAGGAGGCGGAATCGGAGTGCCTCCGATGCTTCAGCTTGCAAAGGAGATGAAGGGGGAGTTTTCCATTGTCATGGGATACCGGGATGCAGGAACCTTTTTGCTTGATGAATTTAAAGAAGTGGCAAAAACCTATGTGGCAACGGAAAACGGAAGCGTGGGAACCCAGGGAAATGTTCTTGATGCCATAAAGGCGAATGAGCTGGATGCTGAGGTCATCTATGCCTGTGGTCCGATGCCCATGCTTCGGGCATTAGCTGCCTATGCAAAGGAAAAGGGGATAGATTGCTATATTTCCATGGAAGAGCGCATGGCCTGCGGAATCGGGGCATGTCTTGCCTGCGTATGTAAGAGCAAAGAAAAGGATGAGCATACCAACGTCCATAACAAGCGCATCTGTAAAGAAGGACCGGTATTTGATGCCAGGGAGGTGGAACTGTAATGAATACGAGCGTAAATCTTTGTGGCGTTACCTTAAAAAATCCGGTTATGACAGCGTCCGGTACCTTTGGCTCCGGTGCAGAGTTTAGTGAATTCGTTGATTTGAACAAGCTTGGTGCGGTTGTAACAAAGGGAGTTGCCAATGTACCATGGACCGGAAATCCTACTCCAAGAGTAGCGGAGGTGTATGGTGGAATGTTAAATGCTGTTGGTCTCCAGAATCCGGGTATTGAGCTTTTCTGCAAGAGAGACATTCCGTTTTTAAAGCAGTATGATACCAAAATCATTGTCAATGTCTGCGGACATACCACGGAGGAATATTTAGAGGTGGTGGAGCGCCTGGCAGAAGAAGCTATTGATATGATGGAAATCAATATTTCCTGCCCGAACGTTAAGGAGGGCGGAATCGCCTTTGGACAGGATCCCAAAGCGGTAGAGGCCATCACGAAGGCCGTAAAGGAAAAGGCAAAGCAGCCCATTATCATGAAGCTCTCTCCGAATGTAACAGACATTACAGAGATGGCAAGAGCAGCAGAGGCCGGAGGCGCAGATGCACTTTCCCTCATCAATACCATCACAGGAATGAAAATCGACATTCACAGAAGAAGCTTTGTTCTCGCAAATAAGACCGGTGGAATGAGCGGCCCTGCCATTCATCCGGTAGCCGTCCGCATGGTATATCAGACCGCCCAGGCGGTAAAGGTTCCGATCATTGGAATGGGCGGAATCATGAATGCTGCTGATGCCATCGAAATGATTCTTGCAGGGGCAACTGCGGTTTCTATCGGAACTGCAAATTTCACAGATCCGAAGGTAAGTGAAAAGGTAGTTGCAGGAATCGAGGAATATATGCGTAAATATGGTGTGGAAGACATCAAAGAGCTCGTTGGAGCGGTACAGGAAAGATAGTTCAAAAGGAAGGAATTGCGTGGTGCAATTCCTTCCTTTTTTAGGCGCGGAGCCTCCACCATGGATTTTGGATGTAGAGCTTACTTTTTTTGGCCTTCAAGGCATATTTGAATCAGAATTATGGAATTTGGAAAGATTTGCGGTGCAAAAATCGTCATATACCTAAAATCCTTGAAAAACAGCTTCAAATTGCGGCTTTTTTGCTTGAATTGTATTTTTTGAAGAGTTGATTTCACTGTATACCTAGATATTTGCAATTTCTTAGGTACAGGCTAAAATGTAGCTAGCGAAATTATACAATCGACCATAAAAAACGCTTAAAAAGCGGTTTTTTTCAAAGATTTTAGGTACTGGAAGAAAATCAACCGGCGAAATTATACAATTTAGCAATCAAGCATGAATCGGAACCCGCTCTCGCTTGTAAAAAGCGTAACGGCATTCTCAGGAACACAATTCCAAAAAGGAGATTCATTTTTAGGATTTCGTATCTGTAGGAAGAATAATGTTATGAAACAAAGACATGAGATCACAGGGAGGAGGATACATTTGCTCAAAGAGATGTTACCTTGTACTGTAAAAAGGGAGCTGTAAGATACTACACCAGAAATATTGATAAGCACGATTTCGAATACCTTTGGATGATGAATGCACTTTTTAAAACGGAATCGTGGTTTCAATATTATATCAAGACCTGGAGATTTGTTGATGTGGACGACGAAACCGGTGAATTGTATGAGGATGAGGACCTGTTTGAGCATTGGGTAAAAAGACCGGAAAAGCCCTGAAACGGGTATAGATTTTTATTCACAGTTTTTGGGGATTTTGATACAATTAACACAAGAGGTGATGTATGCGTATGAAAGCAGTAATCGCAATCGATTCATTAAAAGGAAGCCTGACCTCCATGGAGGCGGGAAATGCGGCCAAGGAGGGGATACTGTGTGCTATTCCTGACGCAGAAGTTATAGTAAAGCCCCTGGCAGACGGCGGTGAAGGGACCACGGAGGCGCTGATTGATGGTCTTGGTGGAAGCTTCATTCAGACACCGGTGATCGGCCCTCTTGGCGAAAGTGTAATGGCAACATATGGTATTCTAAAGGATAAAACTGCCGTCATGGAGATGGCGGAAGCCGCCGGAATGATTCTTGTAAAAGGAGAAGAATTAAATCCATGGAAAGCTACTACTTACGGTGTCGGTGAAATGATTGCCGATGCGATAAGAAAAGGATGCAGAAATTTTCTCATTGGAATCGGCGGAAGTGCTACCACAGACGGTGGTGTAGGTATGCTGCAGGCATTGGGATGCGAATTCTTAAGTACCGAAGGAAAAAAGATTGGTTATGGAATTGAAAATCTAGATCAGATTGCAACTATTCATACAGAGCATCTTTTGCCGGAACTTCGTGAGTGTCATTTTCAGATTGCCTGTGATGTGAAAAATCCTCTGTATGGAGAGAATGGTGCTGTTTATGTATTTGGACCGCAGAAAGGCGTTAAAGAAGCGGAAAAGGAAGTGCTGGATAAGAAGATGCAGTATTTTGCCAAAATGACTAGAGAATTTCTTGGAACAGACTACAGTCAGGCAGAAGGGGCAGGTGCAGCAGGGGGATTGGGATTCGCATTTTTGAGCTATCTTCCTAATGTGGAGCTTCGATCCGGCATAGATTTGGTACTTCAGGCTATTGGGCTGGAGAATCAGATCAAGGAGGCTGATGTGGTGGTAACCGGTGAGGGAAGGCTGGATTTCCAGACTGCGATGGGAAAGGTACCTGTGGGAGTTGCACATCTTGCTAAAAAGTATGGGAAGAAAGTGATTGCTTTCGCCGGAAGTGTCACGGAGGACGCCGGAAAATGTAATGAGGAAGGAATCGATGCCTTTTTCCCAATTGTCCGTGGTGTAACTACCCTGGATGAAGCCATGGATAAAGAGACTGCAAAGCGCAATATGAAGCTTTCCGTTGAGCAGGTATTTCGGATTTTATTAGAAGATAATTCCGTGGTAATGTAGAAATAAATATATTATTTGCCCTGCAAAGTGTTGAAAAAAATATATTTCTTTGCGTTTGAAGCGTTGAAATAATTATATTTTTGAAAAATGAATAAAAGGAACTATTATCATCAGAATATCAATAGATGGAAGATGATGCTTAAGAGGAAAGTATATGAAGAATTTATGTGGGCTACAGGGGGAGCCCAATGTTCTTAATAACTTTGAAGTTAAATATTCAAAGCAGGTGGGAGAACGTTTCCTCTTGTTTCAAAAGGATGTAGGAAAAATCGGCACACTGAAATTGAAACCGATATATATGATTTTGTTTTTACTAAAGGACTTACGGTAAGATAAATTATTGGTGTGATTATATTTTGACACAGAATGCTGCAGCGTTAGTTGAAAAAGAAAAGCCTTTATGGTAGTATTTATGGGAAGTTTTATGATGAAAAAAGTAAATGTATTACAAAGCCGGAAAATACAGGAGGATTGAGGTTCATGGAACAGTATAAGCAGGAATTTATAGAATTCATGGTAGAAAGTGATGTGTTAAAGTTTGGGGATTTTACGTTAAAGAGCGGAAGAAAATCACCTTTTTTTATGAACGCGGGAGCCTATGTAACCGGCAGCCAGCTAAGAAGACTGGGTGAGTACTATGCAAAGGCTATTCACGACAATTACGGAGATGATTTTGATGTACTGTTTGGACCTGCATATAAGGGAATTCCGATTAGTGTTGTAACGGCAGTTGCATTTTCAACACTCTACGGAAAAGAGATTCGATACTGCTCAGACCGCAAGGAAGAAAAGGACCATGGCGCAGATAAGGGAAGCTTTCTTGGAAGCAAGCTAAAGGACGGTGACCGCGTGGTCATGATCGAGGATGTCACCACCTCCGGCAAATCCATGGAGGAGACGGTTCCGAAGGTAAGAGGAGCCGCTGATGTAGAAATTGTCGGGCTTATGGTTTCTTTAAACCGTATGGAGGTTGGCCTTGGCGGAAAGGTTTCGGCCCTGGATGAAATCAAAGAGACCTATGGCTTTGATACCAAAGCAATCGTTACAATGGATGAAGTGGTTGAACATCTCTATAATCGCGAGTGCCAGGGCAGAGTGGTAATCGACGATACCATTAAGCAGGCGATAGACGCTTATTATTCGCAGTATGGCTGCAAATAAAAAGCAAACGAAAAAGACGATTTACATGATACTGTTTGTCGCTTATCTGATTCTGTTGTTTTATCTTCTGTTTTTTTCCGAAAAAATGGGGAGAACCGTTGGCGCAGAGGAGTACCGCTACAATCTGGTTCTCTTTAAGGAGATTAAGCGATTTTACAGTGTTATGGGTACCCATCCAAAAATGTTCTGGCTGAATATCGCAGGAAATATACTGGCTTTCATGCCCTTTGGGTTCTTGATTCCAAGACTCAGGGATAAGAGTACCAATCTGTTTCTTGCCGGATTATTTTCTCTGGAGCTTAGTTTTGCAGTAGAATTACTGCAGCTGATATTTAAGCTGGGCTGCTTTGACGTGGATGATCTGCTTCTCAACACGATCGGAGGCATTTTGGGGTATCTGCTCTATCTTGTTTTCAGGAGAGAAAAACAGTAATGTTTCATAGAAGAAGAGATCGGTTCAAATTTACCGAAAAGCGACATTCCAAAAAGGGAATGATTACCATGGGTGTGGCAATTGTTCTTCTGCTTATCTGGGGAATGTTTCTTGCTTTATCATACAGAACCGCAGGAATGCTTTCCATGTATTATGGAAGTGCCGGGGTTTTTACCCTGATCCTGTCTGTTGTGAATATTATTTTTGCCATTCAGTCCCTGTTCGAGGAAAATTCCTTTCAGCTTTTTCCGAGAATTGCGGTTGCGCTGTCTGTTCTGGCCCTTTGCGGCTGGGGAGGGACCTATGTGGCAGGCTTTATTTTTTAGAGAGTAAATATAGGGAGTTCATTGGAAAAAATGTTTTCGGACTCCTTTTGAAAGGGTAACATGAAATATCAGGAACAAAACAATGAAATCTGGGAAGAATTTTCCGAGAGGCTTGAGGTGGTAGCAAACCGCCTGGAAGAAATGGAAAGCGAGAATACGCTTTCTAAGGAGTATGCGGAATTTTTTAAGACTGCTGCAGACTATCTGCTTTTACAATGGGATATTGCAAAAAAGGCAAGAGCCGGAGAAATCGAGGGGCTGTCCTTTGAGGAAGGAGAGCAATTAAACCACCGCCTGTATGAGAGCTTTCGGAAGGAAAATTATGAAAGCAGCCTTGCAAATCCAAAGGTGGCAGTAGAACGCCTTGGAGGTGTAAGCGGACAGATTCTTTCCACGGTGCTTTTTAAGATCAAAGGCAATAATCAGGATGTCTTTTCCGGCAACATCGAGTGGCTGTGCTATTATGCGGAGCTGGTGGTGGAGCTGTATAATTATTTCGAAGACGAAGCCTGTGATGAAAAGCAGATCAGCGACTGCGTTTATTCCTTCATGCACGATTATGCCGAGGTTGCAACGGAATATCGCGTTAATGCACTACTTAATCCGGACAGGGACTATTTTCTGTCTCTTGTGATGGAGGCAGACTTGGAAAATCCTTCCTATCTGTACCGGTATGGTATGTATGTGGGAGCGGACGAGATCAAGAGTGTGGAATTCTTAAATGCCCTGCCGGAAAAAGACATAAAGGCAATGGCAGATACCTACACGGAAGGCTTCCGCATGGGATTTATTTCTACCGGAAAGGACATTACAAAGAAGTCGGTAGTAGAAATCCGATATCCCCTTGGCTTTGAGCGCATGGTGCGGGAAGCGGTAAAGAACTTTGAAAAGCTGGGGCTTAAGGCAGTACTTGCTCCTTATACCTCCTCTGTAAACAAGCAGATGGATTACGATTTTAAGGAATGCTCCGCCCTTTGGATGGATAAGTCCTTTGTCGAGCGGACACTGGAGTGCTTCCGGAATGCTTTTGAAAAGAAAAAGGAGCTGGCACCCTGCTACGGTGGTCCTGCCGTTATTGAGGTATTTGGTGAGGAACCATTTTCTCCGGAGTCTAAGAAGGAAAATCCAACCTATGATAAGAAACAGCAGGAGCTTGCCGTATATATGCAGAGTCAGTTTTCGCAGATGGTGAACAAATATATTCACGGCGAGGAGCGAAGTTTTACCATCATTGCCTATCCGGTAGCTTCTATTGGAGAGAAGTTTGAGGAGATTTTTGCAAGGACGGTAGAGATCAATACCTTAGACTATGTATTGTACCGCGATATGCAGCAGAAAATCATTGATGTGTTAGATACCGCGGACAGGGTTCATATTGTGGGAGCCAATGGAAATAAGACGGATTTGTATGTAAAGATTCATCCGCTTAGCGATCCTTCTAAGGAGACGGCATTCGAAAACTGTGTTGCGGATGTCAATATTCCGGTTGGTGAGGTATTTACTTCTCCGGTTCTTACCGGAACAAACGGAAAGCTTCACGTCAGCCAGGTTTACCTGGGAGAGTTAAACTTCTTGAACCTGGAGATTGATTTCAAGGATGGCATGATTGAAGGATACACCTGTACCAACTTTGACGACGAGGAAGAAAATAAAAAATATATCGAAGATAATGTGTTGTATCATCATCCGACACTTCCCATGGGAGAATTTGCCATTGGAACCAACACAACGGCCTATCGGATGGCAAGGGAATTTGATATTGCAGGGAAGCTTCCAATTTTGATTGCAGAGAAAACCGGACCTCATTTTGCAGTGGGAGATACCTGCTATACCTATGATGAGGATAACATAACTTACAATCCGGATGGAAAAGCAATCGTCGCAAGGGATAATGAGGTTTCAATACTCCGTAAGACGGATATGTCAAAGGCATATTTTAACTGCCATACGGATATTACCATCCCCTATGATGAGCTTGGTGCGATTACCGTGATTCGTGGGGATGGAAGCACGGAGGATATCATTCGGGACGGAAGGTTTGTAGTACCGGGAACCGAGAAGCTCAACGAGCCGCTGGAAAATATGTAAAAGGAATAGCAGGAGGATAAGAAAATGGCACTTGTAGGAATTGTTATGGGAAGTGACAGCGATATGCCGGTTATGGCAAAAGCCGCTGACATGTTGGAAAAGCTGGGTGTAAGCTATGAGATGACTATTATCTCTGCCCACAGAGAGCCGGACGTATTTTTTGAATATGCAAAGAGTGCAGAGGAAAAGGGATTTAAGGTAATTATTGCAGGGGCAGGAATGGCAGCACATCTGCCGGGAATGTGCGCAGCAATTTTTCCAATGCCGGTAATCGGAATTCCAATGCACACCACATCCTTAGGAGGAAGAGATTCTCTTTACAGCATCGTTCAGATGCCAAGCGGAATCCCGGTGGCAACGGTTGCAATCAATGGTGGAGCAAACGCCGGAATCCTTGCAGCAAAGATTCTCGCAACCTCTGATCCACAGCTTCTTCAAAGACTTAAGGATTACACCAAGGAGCTGAAGGAGCAGGTAGAGGCAAAGGATGCCAGACTACAGGAAGTAGGATACAAAAATTACTAATAAATACCCCCAAGGAGGAAGAAACAATGGATTACAAGTCTTCAGGAGTTGATATTGAAGCAGGTTACAAGTCGGTGGAGCTGATGAAAGCGTCTGTAAAGGAGACCATGCGCGAGGAAGTGCTTGGCGGACTTGGCGGATTTTCAGGAGCATTCTCTCTGGCAAAGATCAAGGAGATGGAGGAGCCGGTTCTTTTATCCGGTACCGACGGATGCGGAACGAAGGTGAAGCTTGCTTTTATCATGGATAAGCACGACACCATTGGTATCGATGCAGTTGCAATGTGTGTAAACGATGTTGCCTGTGCCGGTGGAGAACCATTATTTTTCTTAGATTATATTGCATGTGGAAAAAACTACCCGGAGAAGATTGCTACCATCGTAGCAGGTGTTGCAGAGGGCTGTAAGCAGTCTGAATGTGCGTTGATTGGTGGAGAGACTGCAGAGCATCCGGGACTTATGCCGGAGGACGAGTACGATCTGGCAGGATTTGCGGTTGGCGTTGTGGATAAGAAGGATATCATTACCGGAGAGCATTTAAAGGCTGGGGATGTTTTAATCGGAATGGCTTCCTCCGGTGTTCATTCCAACGGATTTTCATTGGTTCGTAAGATTTTCCGCATGAACAAAGAAACCTTAGACACCTATTTTGACGAGCTTGGCACAACCCTTGGAGAGGCTCTTCTTGCTCCTACCAGAATTTATGTAAAGGCTTTAAAATCCATCAAGAAGGCCGGTGTTACCGTAAAGGCCTGCAGCCACATTACCGGCGGTGGATTCTATGAGAACATTCCTCGTATGCTTTGCGATGGAAAGCGTGCGGTCATTGAGAAGAACAGCTACCCAATCCCTCCAATTTTTACCATGATGGCAAGAGAAGGACAGGTTGAGGAGCAGATGATGTACAACACCTACAATATGGGACTGGGAATGGTTCTTGCCGTAGATCCTTCCGATGTGGATAAAACAATGGAGGCAATCAAGGCTGCCGGAGATACCCCGTACGTGGTTGGTAAGATCATTGACGGCGAAAAGGGTGTAGATCTCGTATAAATCAAAGTGCGAAGTGAGGAGTACATATGTTGAAACTGGCTGTACTGGTATCCGGTGGAGGAACGAACCTTCAGGCAATCATGGATGCCATTGATAACGGAAGGATTACCAACGCTGAAATTTCGGTGGTAATCAGCAACAACGCGAATGCATATGCCTTAGAGCGTGCAAAAAAGAAGGGCATCAGAAACGAGTGCATTTCACCAAAGTCCTTTGATACAAGGGAGAAATTTAACCGGGTATTTCTGGAAAGACTGAATTCCTATCAGGTGGATTTGGTGGTTTTGGCAGGATTTTTAGTAATCCTTCCACCGAAGATGATTGAGGAATATGCAAACCGCATCATCAACATCCATCCCTCCCTCATCCCATCCTTCTGTGGAAAAGGCTTCTATGGACTTAAGGTACATGAGGAGGCCCTAAAGCGAGGGGTTAAGGTAACGGGCGCAACGGTTCATTTTGTGGACTCAGGAACCGATACCGGACCGATCATTTTACAGAAGCCTGTTATGGTAGAACAGGGCGATACACCGGAAATCCTGCAGCGCCGGGTGATGGAGCAGGCGGAATGGATCATTCTGCCAAAGGCGATTGATCTGATTGCAAACAAAAAGGTGTCTGTTGTGGACGGACATGCGGTTATTACAGAGTAAGTGGGAAAAAATGTCTGCCGAAGCTGCGGAGGCTTCGGAGAATGAGAAGGAGAAAAGATGAAAGTATTAGTAGTCGGAAGCGGTGGAAGAGAGCATGCAATCTGTACCGCAGTTGCAAAGAGTCCCAGAGTAGATAAGATTTACTGTGCACCGGGAAATGCCGGGATTGCTGCACTTGCAGAGTGTGTTCCCATCGGTGCCATGGAGTTTGATAAGCTGGTTGCTTTTGCAAAAGAAAAAGCAATTGATTTTACCATTATCGGAATGGATGATCCGTTGGTTGGCGGAATTGTAGATGTATTTGAAGCAGAAGGCTTAAAGGTATTCGGACCGAGAAAGAATGCGGCGATTCTGGAAGGCTCTAAGGCTTTTTCCAAGGATCTTATGAAAAAGTACCATATTCCAACGGCAGCCTATGAGAACTTCACAGATCCGAATGAGGCTCTGAAATATCTTGAGACGGCCAAGATGCCAATCGTTTTAAAGGCAGACGGACTTGCTCTTGGAAAGGGTGTGTTAATCTGCAATACTTTAGAGGAGGCAAAGGCGGGAGTCAAGGAAATCATGGAGGATAAGAAATTCGGTACCGCAGGAAATACCATGGTAATCGAAGAGTTCATGACCGGACGTGAGGTTTCCGTGCTTTCCTTCGTGGATGGTAAGACCATAAAGATTATGTCTTCTGCACAGGATCACAAGAGAGCAGGAGACGGAGATACCGGTCTTAATACCGGAGGAATGGGTAATTTTTCACCAAGTCCGTTCTATACAAAGGAAGTGGACGAGTTCTGCCAGAAATACATTTATCAGGCAACCGTGGATGCCATGGCAGCAGAGGGACGTCCTTTTACAGGCGTTATTTTCTTTGGTCTGATGCTTACCGAGGATGGACCAAAGGTCTTAGAATACAATGCCCGCTTCGGAGATCCGGAGGCTCAGGTTGTTCTTTGCAGAATGAAGAATGATATCATGGATGTCATGGAGGCCTGTGTGGATGGAAGGCTGGATACCATTGATCTTCAGTTTGAGGATAACGCGGCAGTCTGTGTCGTACTTGCTTCCGATGGATATCCGGTAGCCTATGAGAAGGGATTCCCAATTGAAGGCTTGGATGCATTTGATGATAAGGATGATTATTACTGCTTCCATGCAGGAACCAAGTTCGATGAGAACGGTGTAATTGTGACCAATGGTGGACGCGTACTCGGAATTACCGCAAAGGGAAGTGACCTTAAGGAAGCCCGTGCGAAAGCATACGAGGCAACCGAGTGGGTAAACTTTGCAAATAAGTATATGCGCCATGATATCGGAAAAGCGATTGATGAAGCATAAATGAAATGAAAAACAGAAAAGACTCTTGTATCGGCATATGTCAGTTCAAGAGTCTTTTTTCTGGAAAATTCTATATAAAATATCCCATTTAGGAAAAGTGTTCCCAAATGGGATTATAAAATCTACTCGAGGGTTCCTATGGAAAAAGACTTAAGAAAATTTTTTTCAAAATATACATCCATGAGCAATATAAAAACCGATCAGCTTCCGAAATGCGAGCAGGATATCGAGGAAGTGCTTGAGCTTATTGATTCCGGTGAATTCAGTCGGGTTGAATTTGACTTGGATGATTATAGGAGGGGACTGGCATACTTTTTCGGAATTGGTGATGTGCGGGATGATGAGGCCGGTCTTACTTACTTAAAAGCGGCAGCGGATGCGGAACATGAGGGATTAAGAAATGCGGATGCCATGAATATGTATGGCTTTTCCTGCTATCATACTTCCATCAATAGTAAAGAGATTCCTCAAAAACAGGCATGGTACGAAAAACAGGCCTTTAAGTATTTTGCGGAGGCTGCAAAGCTTGGGCAGACAGAGGCGGTGTTTAACCTTGGCGTATGCTATATGGAAGGAAAATGTACCGAGGAGAACCCTGAGCTGGGACTGCATTTTGTAGAGGAAGCGGTAGAAAAAGGACATCCGAGAGCCGCCCTTTATCTGGAGGAATACAAGGCAAAAGCAGGGTTAGGACCCCAGGTAGAAAGGGAAGCACCAAAAGAAGAAGTATTTGAGAAAATCCTGACAGAAATGCGGCGGGAAGCAGATGGTGGACCGATTTATGTGACAGGGCTATTTAATGACATATTCTTGGAACAGGGATATCAGTGGGTAAAAAATGCAGGTTTAGGATGGATTTGCTCCAAGGACAATGGAAAAAGCTATCTGATCAGCGAATCCGAGCTTGGTGAAATAGAGGAGATGTTACGATGAAAAAAGGCATTATTTTTGATATGGACGGCACGCTTTGGGACTCTTCCCTGCAGGTCTGCAAGGCCTGGGATCTGGCAATCGAAAAATGCGGTTATTCCCGTGCACCCATTACAATTGAGGAAATGCAGGGTGTCATGGGAAAGACCATGGATCAGATTGCAGAGATTTTATTTCCCTTTGTGCAGGGAAAGGAGCAGGAAAAGCTTCTGGCGGCATGCTGTAAGGTGGAGAATGATTATCTTCGGGAGCATGGAGGTGTCCTTTATCCGGATATTCGAAAAACTATGGAAGCCTTGAAAAGTGCCGGCTATCCTTTGTATATTGTAAGTAACTGTCAGGCTGGATATATTGAAGCTTTCCTGGATTACTACCAGATGTGGGATCTTGTTGAGGATATAGAATGCTACGGCAACAATGGAAAGCCAAAGGCTGATAATATTGCACTTCTTTCAGAGAGGAACCATTTAGAAGATGCGGTTTATGTTGGAGATATCCAGGGAGATTATGATTCCAGCATGAAAGCAGGAGTGAAGTTTATTCATGCTTCTTACGGATTTGGCACCATAAATACTACGGTACCAAAGATTATGACTTTTTCAGATCTTATTGAGGTAGTACCAACAGTGCTGGATAAGTGAATTCATACAATCGACCTGAAAAAGAGCTGGAAAACCCCTCTTTTTCAGTTTTTTTAGGTGTGGCGAAAAATTTATACGGTGAAATAGCCAAAATGACAAAAATAAACTCCTATTTCGGAAGACTGTTCCTTAGGCATAACGCACCCCATCCGCTTTGTGGATTGGGGTGTTCTTGCGTTCCGGGAAGCTTTCTGGCACCACGTCTTAATCTTGCTTTCACTTTTTCTCCATATAAAAATGGGTCATTTCCGTTTACAATTCCCCATTGCATCAGTGCGGCACAGCTTCCGGTGACAAAGGGCGTGGCCATGGAGGTGCCGGTAAGCTCCGTATAGCCGCCACCCGGCGCGCAGGAGGTAATCTCTACTCCCGGAGCAACGAGATCCGGCTTGGGCTGATCGGTTCCGTAGGTATAGCCCCGCCCGGAAAAAGACGCAATGGCATCGGTGGCGGAATCATATGCCCCTACCGTAATGACGCCGGCGGCTGTGGAGGGAATGGTAAGTGTGGTGTCCGGTGTGGGAAGAAGAAAACGGGTGCCGGTATTTCGAACTGCAGCCGCAGGCATCCACATTTCCCATTCCCCGGAACGAATCTGGCGGGGAAGGAGCGTAATACTCCAGATACCGGAATCCAGATAATACATATCCGGTATAAATTCAAATAAGATTTCCTGATAGATGCTGTAGGGAGCGGGTTCTCCATAAAAAACAAGAAGTGTGGTATCCCCCAGATGATATCTTGCGGTGCCGGAGACCTCAGAGATTAAGATGGAGCTGTCGGAGGCAGGATTATAGATGGAGAGGGAAAAATCATCCTCGTAATTTTTCCATATCTGGATACTGAGGAAGGTAGAAAATTCACTGATGGCAAATTCTACCACCGTAGGACTGGGAGAAACCGGGGAAAGCTGCAAAGAATCGGAAGCCGGTGAAGTGACCGGCAGGATTCCGTTTGTATGCCCGCCGCTGACACCCTCATTACCGCTTCCCACACAAATGGAAAGCCTGCTGTGGTTTGAAATCTGATTCAGAAAGGTTTCCAAAAGGGAGGTGCCGCTGTGGGAACCGTAGGTATTTCCAAAGCTTAAATTGAGGGCAAGAGGCATTTGAAGCTGCATACTTTCCGTGATACAAAAATCCACCGCCTCCATAAGCTGGGCAGTTCCGGGAAAACCGGTGGAGTTAAATACACCTAATTTTACGATGATGTAGGTCGCCTCGTAGGCCACGCCGCGAAAGACCCCAGCGGAGGCTGCACCATTTCCGGCGGCAATTCCTGCCACATGGGTTCCGTGACCGGAGATATCTACGCTGGGACAGATGTCGTAGCGCTCCGCTTCGGTGGAGGCTTGGAGAGCCCGGTTGATGGTTTCGGAAGAAAATACCTCTCCAAGCACCTGATCCCACAAAAGAGCGATTCTTGTTGTACCATCGGGATTTCGAAAGTCCGGATGTGCATAGTCGATTCCGGAATCGATGATTCCCACAAGAACACCCTGCCCGGTCAGACTGTCGGGAAAAAGAGACTGGGCACTATTGATGCAGGAGACCTGTCTGCCGTGGTAGGTTTCAAAGAAAAGGCGCTTCGGTTTTTCAATATAGATCATCTGGGGGTCGGAGGAAAGCATAAGTATGTCCTCTTTGCTTCCTCTTGCAATCCCGTATCCGCTTATTAAAAACCGAAAGTCGATGGTAGGATGGGTGTTTACAAGAGATTCATAGCTCTCTGTGTATGCAAAAATAATTTCCCAGATGAGCTCCTCCGCAGGAATGGTATCCGAAGGAAGGGCAGGAGCAGGTGATGATATCAAAAAAGTCCCATAGGAGAGCTCGGGGGATTTGCTTCGTTCATCTGCGGTCGCATCAAAAGAAAGCAAAAGTAAAGGTTCTATTTTCTGATCATTTTCCATATATACATCCATGGAATGCAGGTTTGAAATATCTTATTCAGATGGCAGGAAATTATGAAGATAAAATTAAGAATTTCCTAAGGATTTTTTCCTTGTGTTTTAGGGGGATATTCGCTAAGGTTAATATATGAATAAAGTTATTTTAAGCTTCTTTTTTTCGGAAGAAATGGAGGATAATATATGAGAAAGAAAGAAATTTTGAAAAAGGGAATCAGTCTTGCACTGGTGGCAGCAATGGGAGCATCGCTTTGTGCCTGCGGCGGCGGTAAGTCGTCAGACAGCAGCGAACCGAAGCATTTTTACAGCGTGGAATACCCGAAAAACCTGCCGGCAGCCTTTAGCAATGATCTGGGAAATGTAAAAATATTTGGGGATAATCTGATATACCAGAGCTACAACGAGGATTATACGGTATGCTCCGTCTATCAGTACAATATCGTAGAGCAGACGGAAAAGATGCTCTGGGAGGGAACTTCTGAACAGCTGGAGGATGGAACAACAATTAAAAACAGCAGTGTGAGCTATTTTGCGGTGGATGATGATAACAGCATCTATCTGTATGTGTATCAGTCCAATGTTACGGAAGAATGTTTAAATAGAGACTATTCCGCCACCACCTATGATGATGTGATTGAACGCATCATGGAGATGTGGGGAGAGACAGAAGACGCAGCAATCCAAGAGTGGAACAACTGGATTTCAGGAGAATATACAGCAGAAGACGGAACCGTAGACTATGCGAAATTTATGAAGGACTATGGCTTGGAGTGGGAGAGCACCGAGCGTCTTCTGAAGGTGGATGAGAACGGAAACACCGTATATGAGAAGGTTGTTCGTGAAACGAATCCCAATGAGGAAGGTCAGTGGACCATCAACTGCAACGGCATTTACTGTGACGGAAACGGAAATCTCTATGTAATGATGAATAAGTGGAGCAACGATGGTACCAGCGATGAGTATTATGTGGATGTTTACGACTCAGAAGGAAATTCCCTCGGAAAGATTGAACTGGCCGGATATGTCAGCAATTTTATCCGGATGCCAAATGGAAATGTTGCCATTGGAGATTACAGCGGAGACCATTATGTGCTTCGGGAAATCGATGTAAATACCATGACCGTTTCAGAGGAAGGCATAGAAGGCTTTGACGGAAGCCTTGAAAGCGGAGCAGCTGCATACGGTGAGGATGAGCTATTAATTCGCGAGAACGGAAGCCTTAGCATCTGTAACATGAAGACCCACGAGAGAGAAAAGCTTCTCAACTTTATGGACTATAACATTCCAGCATCAAGTGTAAACTCCTTTGGAATTCTTTCCGATGGAAGAATTGCGGTTTTCTCAGGAAGCTATAGCAATACCCAGATGAAAAATGTATACGATCTGGCGATTCTTACGGAAATCGATGAAAGCGAAATGCCAAAGACAGAAAGAATCAATGTTGCCTGCATGTGGTTAGATTCCAACGTAGAGTCTATGGCAATTGAATTTAATAAGAAGCATGAGGGATACCATATCAGCATTACGGAGTACAACGATCCGGATGCGGAAACCTATGACGATATGCTGCGCTCCTTCACCACTGCAGTTGCAGCAGATAAAAGTATTGACATGGTAATCTTTAACGATTACTCCCAGGTTGTGAATTTCGCCTCCAAGGGACTGATGACCGATTTGTATCAGTTCTTAGATAATGATACAGAGCTGACAAGAGATGACCTGATGCCGAATGTGCTTACCGCCTGCGAGATGGATGGAAAACTGGTGTGTCTGCCAACCTCCTTCTCCATCCAGACGGTAGTAGGAAAAGCATCTGATGTAGGAACCACTCCGGGATGGACCTTTGATGAGATGAAAGCACTCCTTGATTCTAAGCCACAGGGTACACAGCTTTTCTATGGAATGACAAGAAGTCAGGCGCTTCAGCTTTGCTTGAATCTCGGATACAAGAGCTATATTGACAGCGCAACGGCAACCTGTCATTTTGATACACCGGAATTTGTTGCAGCATTGGAATTTGCCAATATGTTCCCGGAAGAGTTTGAGGGGCAGGAGGATGAGGACAGCAGCGTGCTTATGAATGAAGGAAAAGTACTGCTCTCCGAGTTTTATCTGAATGATTTTGCAGAAATCCAGATGTATGAGGCGGTATTCAATGATAAGCTTACCTACATTGGATATCCGACCACAGAAGGAAACGGAGCAATGATCAGCTTAAACAATATTTACGGAATTACAAAGAACTGTAAGCATCCGGATATTGCATGGGAATTTTTAAGACAGTTTTATCTGCCAACGGATAATGAGAATGATGAATACAGCTATGGATTCTCTGTTCGCAAGGATGGCTTTGAAAAATTCTGTGAGAACGCACAGAAACCACTTGAAGATGGCGGCTGGACCTGGGGCTGGGGCAATTTCGAGGTAGAGATTCATCCTGCCACAGACGAAGAAATTGCTGCAATCAAGGACCTTGTATACAATGCTACTGCGGTAAATGGTGCGGTGACCAATGAAATCATGAACATCATCAATGAGGAAGCGGCTTACTATTTCTCAGGAGAGCAGAGCGCAGAGGCGGTTGCAGATAAGATTCAGAGTCGTATGCAGATTTATCTTAGCGAGACAAAATAACAGAGGTTTTTTGAAATGAAGCAATCAGTTTCAAAAAGGAAAAAAAGAAAAAAGTCGGTGTCAGGATTCTTCCTGGCACCGAGTGTAGTGGGAGTGCTGGTTTTCTTTGTGCTCCCGTTTCTTGTTGTAATCTATTTTTCCTTTGTAGATAATCCGATTTCAAAAAGTTTTGTCGGATTGGAAAATTACATAAATGTGATAACGAACAGTGCTTTTCGGACAGCCTTTGGGAACACGATGCTTTTTTCTGCCATTGCGGTGCCCTTGGCGGTTATTCTTGCCATGCTTTTAGCCCTGATGTTAGATGCGGGAATTCCGATGTACAGCCAGCTTCGAAGCAGTTTTCTTACACCGCTCATGGTTCCGACTGCATCCATTGTGTTGATCTGGCAGGTGCTGTTCGATAACAAGGGGGTTGTCAATTCCTGGATTTTAAAGGCTGGGGGAGACCCTGTGGAATGGTTAAAGTCCTCTGCCGGACTTTTTGTGATTATCCTGCTGTTTTTATGGAAAAATCTCGGTTATAACATGGTTCTTTTTTTGGCGGCTCTGGGAAATGTACCTACGGATTCGGTGGAGGCTGCCGAGCTGGACGGAGCCGGAAAAATCCAGATTTTTTTCCATGTGAAGCTTCGGTATCTTTCTCCCATGATTGCCTTTACGACGATTCTGTCTATGATCAATTCCTTTAAGGTATTCCGGGAGGTATATCTTCTGACCGGAGATTATCCGGTGGGAGCATTGTATACACTGCAGCATTACATGAACAATACCTTTGCATCTGCGGACTATCAGAAGCTGTCCACAGCGGCAATTTATATGTCCTTTGTGATGATTGTGATTATGGCAATCATGTTTGCAGTAGAACATTGGTATGGAAAGGATTTGGAGGAAGAATGAGCTTAGGGAAAAAACGAAAGCAAATGATCATAAAGATCATTCTTACCATCGTTGCAGTAACGACTGCGGTCATTACGTTGATTCCAATCGTACTTACATTCACAAATTCTTTGATGGCCTCTTCGGAAATTACTTCGAACTATGGAATGATTTTTGAAAAGACGGATACCGGTGGTAAGAAATATATTTCTGAAACGGTAAACTTAAAATTTATACCGGACATGGTAAGCCTTTCCCAGTATTTTACCATCTTGATTAAGAGTCCGGACTATCTGCTGAAATTCTGGAATTCCATGATACTGGTTGTACCGATTGTGGTATTTCAGCTAATTGTGGCACTTTTGGCGGCCTATGGATTTACGAGAACGAAAGGAAAGCTCTCGGTAATCGTGTTCTTTTCCTATGTCATCCTGCTTCTGATGCCCTATCAGGTTACCTTAGTGCCGAATTATCTGGTGCTAAACTGGATGCATCTGTTGAACACCAATTGGGCCATCTGGCTGCCGGGAATTTTTTCCCCGTTTTCTGTATATCTGCTGACAAAGTATATGAAGCGTATACCCACGGCCCTCATTGACGCAGCAAAGATCGATGGTGCGAATGAGTGGCAGATTTTCAGCAGAATCTGTGTGCCAATCTGTAAGGGAATCGCCACAAGCTGTGTGATTCTGGTATTTATGGATTACTGGAATATGGTGGAGCAGCCACTGTTATTCTTCTCTGATACAGATAAGTATCCCCTGTCCATTTTCCTTTCCAAAATCAATGCACAGGAAATCGGACTGGCCTTTGCGGCGGCAACCTTCTATATGGTTCCCTGCCTGCTTTTGTATCTGTACGGAGAGGCAGAGCTTGTGGAAGGTGTAGCATATCAGGGTAGTGTGAAAGGATAGAAAAATGTTAGAAGATAAGTCAAAAAGAAAAAATACAATCAAGAATATTGCTATTGTATTCTTAAGCATCATGTTGGTACTCACGCTTTTTTCCAATACCTTCATGAATTACTCTCTGGTAGAGGTAAGTACCCAGATGGTAAGAAGCGATTCCATTACCACAAAGGTACGGGGCAGCGGAGTGGTGGAGGCAAACGAAAGCTATTCCGTTACAATCAAGGAATCCAGAAAAATTGCAACGGTGGATGTCAGAACCGGTGCTACTGTAGAAAAGGGAGATGTGTTGTTTACCCTTGAGGATGCGGAAGGCGAGGAGCTTACCGCGGCAAGAAAATCGCTGTTAGAGGCAGAAAATGCCTATGAGACGGCGGTTCTGGAGTCCGGAATTACCGTGGCGGAGCGAAAGGCAATTGAATCCGGAAATACCGGATCTCTTTCCGACAAGCAGAACACTCTGCTAAATGCCCAGGCAGCTGTTGAATCGGCTCAGGCGACCGTAGATTCTCTTACTGCCCAGATTGCGGCACTTACGGATGCGAAGGTGGATACCAGTGCGGAGGAGATTGCAAAGCTGAATGCAAATCGGGACCTTGCGGCAGTCCAGAAAACGGAGAGCGAGAAGGAAGAAACTTACAACCATACAAAATCCAATATGCAGGAGAAAAAAGCAACCTATGATGCTGCCGAGTCAGCTTATAAAACAGCAAGTGAGGCTTATGAAGATGCAAAAGTTGCAAGTCCTGCGGTAGGCGAAACAGAATTAAATCGCCTAAAGGATAAGCGAGATGCTGCAAAATCCGCTATGGATGCGGCAAAAGCAGAGTATGATTCTGCTTCAGCCTCCTATAATGCCGCAGCCTCTGCATATACAGAGGCTACAAAGGCAACGGCCGCTGCCAAGCAAAAGGTGGATGATATTCAGTATTCCATAGACCTTAAGACATTAAGCTCGTCAACGGATGCTGCTGCGGCAGCCTTAAAAGGCCAGCTTGACACAGCAAATGTTGCGCTTTCGACGGCACAGGCAAAACAGACGGAGGTAAAGACCAGGGTCATGGCGCAGATTTCCTTAAGTGCACAGTATGAGACTCTTGAGACAATGCGAAGCGATGTAGCAAGGCTTGAAGCGGAAGCGGTAGATGCCCAGGTGGTAGCTCCGATTGCCGGAACCGTGACGGAGATTCTGTACACTGCAGGGCAGAATGTCCCAAAGGATGAGACCGTCATGCTGATACAGCCGGAGAATAAAGCCTTTGTCTTAAGATTCACCACAACGGCAGATCTGGCAAAGAATATCAAGGTCGGCGACACTGCCAATATTTTGAACAACTGGTATGGAAATGACATCTCCGCATCCGTATATGCGATTAAGAAAAATCCAACCGACAAATCCAGCGTTGAGGTTGTATGTGAGCTCTCCGGTGATGTAAGTGCAGGCAGCAGCTATACGGTTTCCATCGGAGAAAAGAGTGCAAGCTATGACCTTGTGGTTCCTACAAGCAGTATCCGGGAGGATTCCAACGGCAAATTTATTCTTGTGATCGAGTCCAAGAATACACCACTTGGAAACCGATATTATGCGAGAAGAACAAACGTGGAGGTCATTGCATCAGATGATACCTATTCCGCAATCTCGGCACCTCTTGAAGGATATGAATATGTGATTACAACAACGACCAAACCAGTGGAGGAGAATCAGCAGGTTCGTCTGGCTGACGATGCTTTATGAATATTCGGAAGCTTTTTAACAAAGAAAATTTCATACGTTACAAAAGTCTCCTGCTTGTTGCCCTTTTTCTGGTTGGTGCATTATGCCTTCGCATATACGATTCCAATTTCTGCAATCAGCTTGAAACGCAAAAGCTTGCCAGCCGGTGGTCTGAGCATAGTAAATATGTCCAGCTTTCCATCTTTTTTGAACAGGATGCGGGACTGTCGGAGGGGGAAATTTATCCCCTTCGGGATCAACTGATGAATGCCGCTTCTGAAGCTGCCTCCGATGTGGAGGATGAGGGTAGAATGCTGGTGGATGCTTATTCCACGGAAGGAAATCTGGACATCAGCTCCAAGCAGTCGGACACAAGCGTGCGGGCTTATGGGGTGTCAAAGGATTTCTTTCTGTTCCATCCCTTAGAACTGTTGTCAGGTACCTATTTTTCCTCAGAGGATGAACTGAAGGATGGCATTATTTTGGATGAGCTAACTGCCTGGAAATTGTTCGGTGCCACGGATGTTGCCGGAATGCCGGTAATGATTTACGACAAGACCTACATCATCCGTGGCGTGGTAAGAAATGATAAAGGGCATTTCTCGAAAGCTTCATCCGAATCCGAACCGGTGGTTTATGTGGATTTTGATATGCTGAAGGAGGCGATGGGGGAAGAGGAGCCAACCATTGATTCCTATGAGCTTTTAATTGTGAACCCGGTGAAAAATTTTGGAAAAACAAAGCTTGCAGAGGCAATCGGAAGAGATGAAGCTTCCTATGAGCTTGTGGATAACACCAATCGTTTTACATTGGGAAGCAGGGCAAAACGCCTGCGTGCATATGGCACTCGCAGCATGAGAAATCGCAACCTTGTATATCCATATTGGGAAAACCGTGCGAGAGGATATGAGGATGTGGCGGATCTTCTGATGGTTATTGAGATCCTTTTATTGATGTATCCGTTCATTTTTGCGGTAAAAATGGTCCTTGTGTGTATAAAATGGCTAAAAATGAAAAAAAGATTGTACAAAGATAAAAACAAGTCTAGTCTTTTCGAAATTTTTTTAGTAAAATGTCGTCAGAGAAAGTTTGTTAAAAAAAACACAAAGGAGTAGATTATGTACGCAGACGAAAATGTTATTAAAATCAAACATGATGTTTTGTACCAGGTTGCAAAGCTTGCATTTGAGGGAAAGCTTCAGGAGAAGAAGGAAAACATTCAATATGATTTGATTCCGGGACCTCAGCCGCAATTCCGTTGTTGTATTTATAAGGAAAGAGAGATCATTCGCCAGCGTGTCCTTTTGACAGAGGGCCAGACTCTCTATGGAAATTCGGATGAGAATGTGATTCAGGTTATCCATTCTGCCTGCGAGGATTGTCCGATTTCTGCCTATACCGTTACAGAGAATTGTCAGAATTGTATCGGAAAGGCCTGTATCAACGCTTGTAAGTTTGGTGCAATTTCACCGGGACGTCATCGTTCCCATATTGATGCCCAGAAATGTAAGGAGTGTGGAAAATGTGCCCAGGCATGTCCTTACAATGCCATTGCACATCTGGTTCGCCCATGTAAGAATTCCTGTCCGGTGGATGCAATTACATACGATGAGTTTGGTATTTCCGTAATTGACGAAGAGAAGTGTATCCGATGCGGTAAGTGTATCCACAGCTGTCCCTTCGGTGCAATCGGTTCAAAGACCTTTATCGTTGATGTTATCGAGGCATTAAAGGCAGAGGACAAGAATGTTTATGCACTTGTTGCACCTGCAACAGAGGGTCAGTTCGGTCCGAACATCACCATGAAGAGCTGGAAGGTTGCTATGCATGAGGTTGGTTTTACCGATACCATTGAAGTAGGACTCGGTGGAGATTTGACTGCAGCCTATGAGTCGGAAGAGTGGATGGAAGCCTACGAGAAGGGAGAGAAGAAGGTTACTTCCTGCTGCCCGGGATTTGTCAATATGGTTCGTAAGCATTATCCGGAGCTTGCAGATAAGATCTCCACAACGGTTTCACCAATGTGCGCCGTATCCCGCATGATTAAGGCAAAGGATCCGAATGCAGTTACCGTATTTATCGGACCATGTATTGCCAAGAAATCAGAGGTAAAGGATCAGAAAATCGAGGGAAATGCAGATTATGTTCTGACCTATAGTGAAATCCGTGCCATGATGAGAGCAAAGGAGGTTACATTAAAGCCAAATGATACCTCTTATCAGGAAGCATCTATTTACGGAAAGCGTTTTGGAAATTCCGGCGGAGTAACAGCAGCAGTAATTCAGAGCATGAAGGAACTGAACGCAGAGTGTGATCCAAAGGTATGTCAGGCAAACGGTGCCGCTGAATGTAAGAAGGCACTTCTTCTTTTGAAGGTTGGAAAGCTTCCGGAGGACTTCATTGAAGGAATGGCTTGTGAAGGAGGCTGCGTTGGAGGACCAAGCTCATACAATGATCAGCTTTCTACCAAGAAATTCCGTGATGAGCTTCTTGCACAGGCTGGAGACCGCGGTATTCACGAGAATCTTGAGAACTACCATGTGGAAACCTTCTCTATGCATAGAGAGTAATATATCAGAGATGAGATTCAGTTGATGGGTCTCATCTCTTTTTTTTAATGGGCGCTGGGGAGCGTAAGGGATTTTTATTTCAATATAAAGAATTGGGTGTGGAGGCGATAAATGTGGTCACGTACACCCAAAAAGGAAGCGTAAAGGGAAATTCAAAGAGAACTCAAAGTGAAAATTGGGTGTAGAAGGGGAAAAAGAACTGCTGTACACCCAAAACGGAAGGCTAAAAGGATATCCAAAGAGAACTCAAAGTGAAAATTGGGTGTAACAGGGGAAAAAGAGTAGTCGTACACCCAAAATGGAAGGCTAAAAGGATATCCAAAGGATAAAGCCCATATAATGGTGTAAATTACAAATTCATATAAAAAGAGCCAAGTGC
>CAMDYX010000040.1 GCA_945910395.1 uncultured Agathobacter sp.
TGGTTTCACCGGTGTTCAACATTGTCAACGGCATCATCACATTCCTTCTTTCATCAAACACTGAAAATCGTTATCACTTACATATGTTAGAATACTCTAACCATCATTAGTTGTCAATTGCATTATTGATAAATTTTTATCATCTGGGAAACTCTTCTGTTTTCTTTTGGGTTAGTCTTTTCTAATCATATTATTTAAGCAAAAGCAGATGTTATAACATCCACTTTTATTCGTCTGATCAGATATATAACATTGTTATACTATCACTCTCTGTTCTTCAACACTTCTGCCAAATTCACTTTTTTAAGCTTTGAATTCAATAACCCATTCATTACAAAATACAGCACCAATACGGATATGTACACAATCGCATACAACTGCCATGGATAATGAAGATTCATTCCGCAGTTTACATTGGATACCATAAGAGGGATACATCAAGTCCATACATTTTTTAGCCAGAGGAATACAAATGGCTGCTCCTACCGCAATCACATAGAAATTTCCATCCAGATACAGTTTTTTGATTTCTTTTGTCCTGTAGCCAAACACCTTGACCATGGATATGTGAAACGCACAACGGTCAATCATAACCTTCATCATCAGATACATCACTACCGCCAAAATCAAAGAAGAAACAACCGTCATCATTACTACCATCGGCATCATCTGCTGTATAAATACATCTGCGGACTTTTCAATATCCTTTTTGGTCGTCACACCATATAATCGTCCCGTCGGGATATCCAGTTCTTTGTCTGAAAATACCTGGTTATAATAATCTTCATCTTCACCAAACATTTCCCGAATACAGTCAATATCCATAAAAATATAGAAACTTGTAGCATACTGCGTAATATCATGAACAGTAAATGCATAGTGCATTTTTGCTTCTTCATCATCCACAGCAAAAACATCGCCTTTTTTCAAACCATACTTTTCAGCCATAGCAGAGGAAATCACCACATCACTTTTACTGTCTGCTAAATTAACGTCAAAGAAAGGATTGTCTCCTCGATACCTAACATAGCAACCTCCAGATTATGGTCCATGTTTTCTTTTTTTACCGTCTTTGTAAATGCCTCATATCCACCTTCCGGAACAGTTTCTTCCGGATATTTATAGGTATACAGATATTCAAATTTTGTATCTGCTTTGCTATCTTTGCTGATATGCTGACACATACAAAAGCAATTTAAGCCAAGCATCAGGATTAGCAATGAAATAAACATTCCCCCTACTGCAGTTATGGTGACGTAAAGAATGTGGCAGCTAAAATGACATGACATACTTCCCCCGTCAGCCGCTTGCAAAAAAGCAGCAGACAAAGAATCAAAGAAATGCTCATAAACAGTTTGTTTCTTTTTTCACACATTTTTACAGCCCTCTAACGCCTTTCCTTTTTCTGATCATAAATGAGGTCTTCTCATCCTTACGAGATATTAGTCTAGACTAACTCTTTGTCTGCTGTCAAATACAATATCTTCCATCTTGGTTGCTTTTCTCAAAACTACTCCACATTCTTCAGTGCTTCATCCATGGGAATTTTCTTAATTCTTCTGAAATCCAAAACCATGACAAGCAAATATCCGAGCAGAACAAATATAAACATTTTCATATACCCGGATTTTCGTCATGGATATGGCATTTTCATTCTTCTCAATGATAATCTTGGTCAAAAGATAAATCAGCACTGCCGACAACAGAATGCACAAAATCTGAAAATACTGCATCTACAATCTCCGAAAATTTTCTTTCTTCCTCTGACATACTATCTCCATCTCCTCACCTTTTAGGTTAGCTATAGCTAACCCATTATATCACATTTATCCTGAAATATGCAGTTTGCTATTGAGAATATTTTTCAATTTATCAACTATTCCTCTTTTTCATATAAAAAGGACAGCTAAAACCTTTTAAGGTTATAACTGTCCCATCATTTCTCTCCGTCAAAATCTAAAAAACTTCATTACAGCCAATCATAATTACCGCCCGTTATGGCAAGGGAAAGCAGTGTATCCATAGTAGCTGCACACCTGTGTTCCATCTGCTACATAATACATAAATCTTCAATCCTTCCAAACCACTATTTAAATGTAAATTCGTCAGTCATTTAACACAAGTCCTGCCCTTTTTAATGCCATCACAATCACAGGGATCAAAATGATATGTAAAATAATTCCCGGTATTGCGTTGGTAACCGCTCCCGCAATAAAGGCGGAAAGTGGAAAGGTATCTGCCTGGATTCCCGCAAGAACCAGTCTGACAATTCCCCATATCACCCTTCCTGCAAGCATCGCAGTAACAAGAGATACATAAATATTAAACTTTGTCTTCGGCAATTTTCGATATAATATGCCCGAAATGCAGCCGTACGCCGCAAGTTCAAACGCCATTGCGATTCCCGTGGGCATAAGGGGCGGCATTCCGAACACAAAAAATCTAAGGATTGGTGCAATAAAGCCGACAAGCAGACCATACGGCCATCCGCATAAAAAGCCGCACAGTAACACAGGGATATGCATGGGACACAATGCATTTCCAAGCTGCGGAATCTGCCCGGTCAAAAAAGGAAATACCATGGCAAGCGCAAGGCATACTGCTGCATAGACAAGTTTCAGTGTTGTTTTCTTTGACATATTCATCCTTTCCGGCATAAAAAAGGTACTATTTTCCCCATACAGGGAAAACAGTACCTTCATGATACCATTACAATCATCATTTTTATATCAAACAGACTTCTGTCTTAATCGGTGCCTTCCTGACACTTTCAACACTATAGCAAAAAAATCATACCAAGTCAATCTCAAGCAGCAAATAAAGTCAATGAGACAACATCATTCCTGGAAGTTAAGAATGAAGTTGTCAAGCGGGAATTTTTACCTTTTTATTCTAACCACACTTGTCACTCATCCCAATGATCTGACATAATCCATCTACGTAGGTACCTTTCTTTTCTTATATTCCTCTGCTTTTTTTACAAAACTTTCTGCAAAGAGTGGATTCGATGGATAATAAAGATGTGGAAATCCAAACCAGTAACTTTCTCCTTCTATCACACAAGAATACTCTCTGCCCGTGGTTGGCTTTGTAGCAATGCAGCAATCTCCATTATCGGTACTATCAAAATAATGGAACTCATGCCCTTTTATAAACTGTCCCTCCAATAAAAAGAAACTCTGTTTTTCCCTTATTTCTACATAACCAAAACGTACTGATTTCCCTTTATAACTACAAGTTGCCGGAATTGCCCCAGCCATTACATGACTTGTGCCATCCTGATCTATCAAGGTATCATGCAGATACATGAAACCACCACACTCTGCCACAATAGGCATTCCCGTATCAATCGCCTGCTTAATTGCATTACGCATAGTAACGTTCCTGCTCAACTTGTCTGCATACAATTCCGGGTAACCGCCACCAATTAACAGTGCATCGCAACGATCCGGCAATTTTGTATCATGCAAGGGAGAAAAATATGTTATCTTGGCACCATTTTCCTGTAGCATGAGTAAGTTATCTTCATAGTAAAAGCAAAAAGCTTCGTCCTTTGCAACTGCAATCACCGGTCTGCTACTTCCTTTATTATAACAACTATATACGTTCATCTGCTTCTTCGTGATTAAGAGTTCTTTTGCCTGCTCTGCAATATGCTCTATTGCTTTCACATCCACAATCTTTTCAAATTCTTCTGAAATAACTTGCAATTGCTTTTGTATATCGGTTAACTCATTTGGCATTACAAGGCCTAAATGCCTGCTTTCTATATAAATATCTTTCTGATCCGGAAAATACCCAAGTACCCTTATACTTAATTCATCTTCTATCAGAGGCTTTATAATTTCATAATAAGATTTTGACATCCTATTTAAAATTACCCCTTGAATAAGATGTTCCTTATCATATGCCAGAAAACCGGCAATCATAGGTATCACAGAGCGTCCCATCCCTTTTGCATCGATTACCAATACAATCGGTGTCTCTGTCACTTTTGCCAGATGATAGGAACTTCCTTCTTCTTTGATTCCCCCCAGTCCATCAAAAAGCCCCATTACCCCTTCCATCACAACAAAGTCTTTTTCTGTCCTGTTTTTAAGGAAAAGCTCCCTGGTTACATCTTCTTCGGTGAAAAAAGTGTCCAAATTCTTGGAAGGAATACCAATTACCTTCTCATGGAACATGGGATCTATATAGTCCGGTCCGCATTTATAAGAAACTACCTGTTCTCCTCTGTTCTTAAGTACCATTAACAAAGCACAGGTAATCGTTGTCTTACCGCTTCCGCTCCCCGGTGCAGCAATCATAATTCGATTCAGTTTCATATCAGACCTCACTCTTTACGAAAGTCAAATGAACAGATCCACACCGGGTTTTCTGCCTGCATTAAATGATACTTTCCTGCTTCTTTTGCCCGGCTTAACTGCATTTGAACAATTTCTTCATTTTCTATCGGATACAATGTCTGTATTTCTTTTAATTCACAAATTGTTTCCATGCTGATTGCATTGATGACAACCCGCATATTCGGATTTATTTCATACAATGCCTGCAATATCTCTTTTAAATTGCCTCCGCTCCCGCCTATAAATGCATGCGTTGCCTTCGGCCGATTCTGTAACCCTCCCGGTGCCTTTGCCTCGATAACCGTTACATTCTCAAGCTGAAACTTCTCCATATTCTGCTGAATGAGAGTCACAGCTTCTTTCTTCTGTTCAATGGCATATACCTGTATATCAGGAGAAAGCCCTGCTATCTCCATTGCAATGGAGCCTGTTCCGCTGCCAATATCATAAACAACTGCCTCTTGATACAATTTTAATTTACAAATACTGACTTCTCTTACTTCTTCCTTTGTCATAGGAACTTTGTCTCTGATAAATTCTCCATCAGCGATACCATGGGTCAGCTTCTTTTTCATTGCATTAGGATTCTTTACAAAACAGGTATATAGACCTTCCTCTTTCAGTTCTATGCACTCAACAAGTGTCCTTTTTATAATCTGTTGCTCTGCATAAGACATTTGATAACCTGTAATTATTTCGCAGTCATTCATCCCTGCTTTTATGAGAGATTCTCCCAGCCTGTTTACATCTTTCACACCGGACATAATCAGAAATGTCTTTTGTTCTGTTTGGATTCTGCGAGCAAGGTTATGTATTTCTTTTCCATGCATACTGTAAACAGCCGCATCCTGATAGCTTTCCCCAATACAGGAAGCCAGATAAGCCACCGAAGAAATTCCCGGCATAACATACATCTTAGCTTTTAGCTGTCCTGTATTTATTTCTTCCTGCAAAGCATGATATAATGACTGGCACCCACTATAAAAACCACTATCCCCGGAGAATAAAACAACCACTTTCAATCTCTCCATAGGATGTTTCATCTGAATTTCCTGCAGATACGGAATAATCTGTTTTGCCAGATAAAACGTCCTTTTCTCCATTCTTGGCTTATAAGGCTCCAGCATTCTCTCCGCTCCAAGCAAAATGTCTGCTTCCTCTATCTTCTCACAAACTTCTTTTGTCAGACAATTCCGGCTTCCCATACCAATCCCGGCAAGCGTGATTTCCATCTCACTTTTTACCTGTATTTTTCGCTGACAGATTCTCTCTAATTCACTACATACTTCATGGAATGAATACCCTGCATCTTCTCCCGGATGTCCAATAGCAAACACTGAAATTCCTGTTTTCTTTGCAGCCGCTAACTTTTCAAAATAACCACCGGATGCACCACTTTGTTTGGTGACCAAGCATGAAATTCCATACTGCCGAATCATAGCTTCATTCATTTCGGTTGAAAATGGTCCTTGCATTGCTATAATCTGTTTTCCTTTGATTCCCTGCTCTATACAAAGTGACAGACTTTCAAGTCCGGGAAGAACTCTTACAAAAAGCCTGCTTTTTATATTCTCAGAAACACAATACTTTACCAGTTCCTTACTTCCAGTAGTAAGCAGAATATTTCCCTGAATTTCTTCTAATGCTCTTGCACACGCTTCATTTGATTCAAAATAAAATACATTGTCTTCTTTCTGTGAAAAATCCATTTCTCTTTTTAAACGCAGATATGGTATATTCATTCCTTCCATTGCCGTTTTTATATTCTCGGTAACAATGTCAGCATAAGGATGCGTTGCGTCCACTACTGCCTCAAATTTACAATTCTGAATAAATCCCTTTATTTGGTCTTCATTCATTCTTCCACGATGAACAGTCATAAAAGGATTCTCTTTTAATACAATCTCTCCATATTCCGTTGCAACACAGATTGTATGATAAATCCCGGATGCTGCCAGACACTCAGACAATTTTCTTCCTTCAGTTGTTCCCGCAAATATTAGTATCTCGTTCAATCTGGTAACCTCTCTTTGTAATCAGCTTATCGTTTATAATTTCACTTCCTGCATTTCCAACAAACACGGTAGTAAACATATTTACTTCTTTATCTCTTAATTCTCTCAAGGTACAGGTCACAGCCTTTGTTCCTTCTCTTCCAATGTTCTCCACATAACCGCAGGCTCTTTCGTCTTCCAGAAACGCAAGCAAGATATCACAGGCTCTCTGTAAATAGTCCTTCCTCTTATGACTGGATGGATTATAAATTGCTATTGCAAAATCCCCTTCTGCTGCTGCAATCAGTCTTTTTTCAATTTTCTCCCACGGTGTCAGAAGGTCACTCAGACTAATCACACAAAAATCATGATTTAATGGTGCCCCAAGTACTGCTGCTCCACTACTAGCTGCCGTAATACCCGGAATTACTTCAATGTCTATGTCAGGATAGTTCTTCCCGATTTCATACATAAGCGATGCCATTCCATAAATGCCGGCATCGCCACTGCATATCAAGGCTACCTTTTTCCCCTTCTTTGCCTCTTCAAAAGCAAGCCTGCACCTTTCTGTTTCCTGTCGCATAGGAGTGGACATCTTTTCTTTCTCTTGAAAGCGGTCTCCAAGTAATTGCAGGTAAACAGTATAGCCAATAAGCACATCTGCCTGTTCTAATACAGACAGTGCCTCCCCCGTCATCATTTCTTCCTTCCCCGGTCCCATTCCGACCACATATATTTTATTCTTCATCAATGTACACTCTCCATTCTCTTCTTGCAACGGCAATCGTCATTCCATCCTCTGTATGCTTTTCATAGATTAATTTACCCCCGGGTTCGCACATTTTCATTGCTGCCCTCTCGCAGACATTATCTACTCCAACCTGTTCCTTTACAAATTCTGACATATGAAAATCTCCCTTTACAGACCATAATTCCTCTGCCGTATATGTGATAAAGGGAATCTTTTCCTTTCTGCTCCATGCAAGAAGTCCCGGCTCATCTCGTTTTTTATCTATTGATGCCATTCCAAATACTTGCAAAGGAAAAATTCCGGCTCTTTGCAAATGACTCCTAATAAAGTCTTCTATTTTTTCTGCTTCTTTTCCCTTTTTACATCCAATTCCAACTGCATATTCCTTGGGTTTGAGAAGCATCGTTGTATCAAATTCCCTTTTTTCAGAAGTGACTACAACATCAACCCTCTGTAAGGGCGGATATGCTACCAATTCTATTTCTCCGGGCAGCTTTCCATTTTTTCTTAAATGTCCATGCTCAATTGCCATGGTAATACGCTTCCCTGACAATACCTTTGATGATACCTTTGCGATGTCATCTTTATTCACAATAGTGAGTCCATTTTTTTTTGCGAATAAATCAATTGCAAATTGATTGTGAATATCCGTTGCTGTGGTAATAACCGGTTTAGTTCCTATTTTTTCTGCTAAAGAAATCGCAAGCTCATTGGCACCACCCACATGACCGGACAGTATCGGAATCACATGTTCTCCTTTTTCATCCATTACCAGAACCGGACTGTCGTGGAGTTTATCCGTAATATGAGGTGCAATTGCTCTGACTGCAATTCCACAGGCTCCGATAAACAGTAAGGCATTTCTTTCTTCAAACTGCTCTTTTGCCCATTCTCCAATACTTTGAGTGACAAATCGTACTGTCTGTTCTTCCTGACAACAGGCCTTATATTTGGTATATAATGTATATTCTATTCCATCCAATAGCTTCGCAATATTTTTAGAAAGCACTATTCCATTTTGGGTAAAGCTGATGATACTTAACTTCATATCCTTCACATTTCCTTTGCCTGTCTAAATTCTGTAGAAAAATCAGCCGCATATAATCTTGATTTTTTATAGTTTTGATGCGTAATAACCCCTCCTACTAAAACAAGTGCTGTCTTTGTGATTCCATGCTCTTTTGCTGTATCATAAAGGGTTTCAATCGTACAAATATACGCTTCCTCCTCCGGCCACGTTGCCTTATAGACAAGTGCCGTAGGCGTCTCTTTGCGATATCCGCCAGCCACTAATCTTTCACTTAACTCTTTCAGCATTCCTGTACTTAAGTAAATTGCCATAGATGCCTGATGTGCAGCAAAACTTTCGATACTTTCTTTTTCCGGTACCTTCGTTCTTCCCTCCATTCTCGTAATGATCAACGACTGCGAAATCCCCGGCAGAGTATATTCCAAATTCAAGGATGCAGCGGCTCCAAAACAGGCACTCACACCCGGACAACTTTCGTAAGAAATTCCAAGTCTGTCCAGTTCATCCATCTGTTCCCTGACTGCTCCATAGATACTCGGCTCCCCTGTATGCAACCTTACTGTTATTTTCCCTTCTGCTTCTGCTTTCTGCATGACTATCAGTACTTCTTCTAATGTCAGCTTTGCACTATCATAAATCTCACAATCTCTTTTGGCATATTGTAACAGTTCCGGGTTTACCAAAGAACCGGCATAGATAATTACATCTGCCTTCTCTAATAAACGCATTCCCCTTACCGTAATCAAATCTACTGCACCTGTTCCTGCTCCAACAAAGTAAACCATTTCACCGCCTCCTTGCTTTTTGCCAGTTCTCCAAATTCATTCGCATATAAAATACAATCAATCTGAAGCTTTCCTTTGGCACGCTTCTCTAAATAGAAACAGATACGCTCTACAATTGTTTCCATAATTGCCGGTAATTTCCCGCTGTCTTCCAAAATAGGAATCGCTTCTTCTGTGGTAACACAATCTAATACCTGACGGATTTTTTCTATCTCCACCCCCTCTTTCACAGAAAACGCTGCTAATAACTCCATTCTGCAATCTGCCTCTTTGGAGTGAGTATTCATAATTCCACCGGCAACTTTTATCAGTTTCCCGATGTGTCCGGTAAGAAGCATTTTCTCAAAACCCAATTCTACCGCCATATCAATGGTATCTCCGATAAAATTACTGCATTTCACACTTCTGTCCAGATCATAACCATAGGTCTTTTTCATAAAATCAAGTCCATAGTTACCCGGCGAAACCGCCACATAATCAAACCCTTGTACCCTTCTTTGGTTTAACTCTACCCGAATGGTATCAAGAATCGCCTGATTGCTCATAGGCTCTACAATCCCGGTAGTTCCAAGGATGGAAATGCCTCCCACAATTCCCAGCCTCGGATTAAAGGTCTGCTGTGCCAGCATTTCTCCATCAGGCACCGATATTTCCACCTGCAGGCAGCCTTTATAGTCTGCCAGCTGACATACCTGCATCACTTCTTTTTCGATCATTTCTCTCGGAACATGGTTGATTGCCGCATTCCCTACAGGCTGGTCCAATCCGGGCTTTGTTACTCTGCCTACACCCTTGCCGCCGTCAATCTTTATTACCGCTCCTTTTCCAGTTCCGGTATCTGTCCCGGCATCATTCTCTCCAAAGGAAACCTTGGCATAAATGAAAGCTCCCGTCGTAATATCAGGATCATCTCCGCCATCCTTTTCTACTGCACAACAGACTACTCTTTCTTTGCGGCTGATATCCACAAGCTTTGCTGTATATGGGATGCCCTTTGGAGTCTCTATTGATATTTCCCTTTTCAATTTTCCTGTCAAAAGCATATATGCTGCTGCTTTTGCTGCTGCAGCTGCACAGCTTCCTGTAGTAAATCCATATCGCATAAAAGCCCTCTATCTTGTCAGTTCATACAAAAGTGCATTACAGATGGCTGCAGCCACATTACTGCCGCCTTTTCTTCCCCTGTTTACGATGTACGATACTTCTGTTTCCATAATCAACTCTTTTGCAGCTTCCACATTTACAAAACCTACCGGAACTCCAATCACAAAAGCCGGATGCCAGTTGTCTTCCTGTATCATATTATATAGTTGTACTAATGCTGTCGGCGCATTACCCACTGCAAAAATAACAGGCTTTTCAATGTTCCTTGCCTTCTCCATACTGACAACGGCTCTTGTAACCCCTCTTTTCTTTGCAATTCTTGCCACATCTTCATCGGCCATAAAACAATGAGCCTGTCCTCCCAGCTTCGCTAATGCCTTCTTGTTGATTCCTGCCAGTGCCATATTAGTATCTGTTACAATGTCTGCTCCATTTTTTAAAAGCTCTTTTGCAATAGCTACCGCATCTTTTGAATAGACAAGCGTATCTGCATAGTCAAAATCCGCGCTTGTATGTATCACTCTTTTTGTAATCATTTCCTGTTCTGACAGAAGAGTAATTCCTCTTTTCTTCAGTTCTTCCGTGATAATTTCAAAACTTCTCTTTTCAATTTCTTCCGGAAGCAAATATTCTATTTTACTTTTCCGTTCCACTTGATTTCTCCTATCGCTCTTAATAAAGCCTCGTTTTCGTTCCTGCTTTTTATTGCAATCCTGTAAAATCCCTTTGACAATCCCCTGAAATTCTCACAATCACGAATCAATATCCCTTTTTCTAACAATCTGTCATATAATGGCTGTTCACTATAAATCAGGAGAAAATTTGCTTTTCCCGGAAACACCCGACACCCCGCCTGCGTTAATCCGAACTCCAAAAATTGTCTTTCTTTTTCGATATAGGCAACTGTTTTTTCTACAAATGCTGTCTGCATGGCACATTCGTATCCTGCCGCCTGCGCAAAACCGGATAGGTTCCACTCCGGTAACTGCCTGCCAATTTTCTCTGACAGCAACGGGTTGCTGCAAACCAGATACCCCAAGCGAACTGCGGGAATCGCAAATATTTTCGTAAATGCTCTGACAAGTATCAGATTTGGAAATCTCTCGATTTCCTGCAGCATGGAACACCCTCTGTCACAAAACTCTATAAAGCACTCATCCAGAACCACATAAATTCCCTTGTCCCTACAATAATCCAGCACTTTGATTAACTCTTTTCGACTCATCAAATTTCCGGTGGGATTATTGGGATTGGCAAGAAACAAAAGCTCAACCTCTTCTGTCAGTACCGACAGGAAATCCGATTGTAAGCAAAAGTCATTCTCTTTTTTTGTTTCGTAATATACGATTTCTCCCTCTGCGGCCTTTGCAGCATATTCGTATCCATAAAAGGAGGGAACAGGAATCACCGTTTTTTTGGGGGTGATTCCATGGATAATTGCTATAAAAAGCTCAGATGCACCGTTCCCAAAAAGTACATATTCTTTCGGTACAGCAAGCATTTCACTGACCGCTTTTTTTAGTCTGTCTGCCGTTATATCCGGATATTTGTCGCAGTTTGCCACTTCTTCATACAAAGCAGCTTCTACTGCCTCCGGTATGCCAAGGGGATTTACATTTACAGAGAAATCCAATTTCACATCATTTCTATAAATGTCGCCTCCATGAATTCCTTTCATTTCCATCAGACCTTTCCTGCCTGTAGCATGCATATCAATCCCATAAAAAACAGACATATGATTTCACTCATCCATGCTGTCAGATACATCAAATGATTCACCCTCTTAATATCTTCGTACTCTACTTCCCGCACACCGTCTCCAATATATGGCTTCTTTATTATTTTTCCAAAATAACTGGCATCTCCGGCAAGCTGAATTCCCAGCGCCCCTGCACATACGCTTTCCGTCTGTGCAGAATTAGGACTTGCATGATTTCCGTTATCTCTTTTGTAAATGTAATAGGCTCTTTTCCCCGAAAAGCACTGTCCACCTAAAAAAGATGCCGCTATCATCATATAAGCACTGATTCTGGCAGGAATATAATTTACGAAATCGTCCAGTTTAGCGGCCGCTCGTCCAAAATACAAATATGTATCATTCTTATAACCAACCATGGAATCCATTGTATTCACTGCCTTATATAAAAATCCTAATATTGGACCTCCCAGCGCTGTATATAACATAGGTGCTATTACCCCATCTGATGTATTTTCCGCCACTGTCTCAATTGCTGCCTTTGCAACCCCTTCTTCATTTAGGACTTCCGTATCCCTTCCAACAATCATGGAAACAGCCTTTCTAGCTTCCGGTAAGGTCTGACTTTTCAGGCAATGATAGACTTTCATGCTCTCAACCTTCAGACATTTGGTTGCTAAAATCTGATATGTCATAATTGTTTCTATTACCATTCCAAAATAACAATTTATGTAATAAGCAAGGTACAGGATAAGTGTGGTCACTGTCACTGTACCAAGTAATACAATGATTACCATGTACACTCCCTGCCGAAGCTCCTTTTTCTCATCTCTCTTTTTCTTTTTTTCTAAAAAACATTTTTCTACTTTTGCAATCAAACTTCCAATCAGCCGGATAGGATGTGGCATCCAATAAGGATCACCAAACATCAAATCCAGCAGAAAACCCGAAAAAAATGCTATGATATGATATTCCATATTCCAAACATCTCCTGCTATATCTTTTTCAGTTCCCTGATTTCCGGTTCTGTATCAAAATGATTCATGATACAGACAAATCCTTTCCCGTTTGGAACCTGATAATCAAAATAATCTCCTTTGCCATACTTACTTAGCAGTGCCATTATAGTACCGCCGTGCACAACTATTCCGACTGTTTTATGTCTTTCTTCCTTTATTGGCTTTAATTTCTCTATCATTCTTCGAAAGCCTTTGTCACATCGCGAAATAAACTCTTCTCTGCTTTCTCCCTCCGGAAAAGGAAGTGTACCATTACTGTCAATCCACTCGTGATACCGTTTGTCTCCCTGAAGTTCCAAATAATTCTTTCCTTCGAATACGCCGAAATCCATCTCTTTCCATTCTTCGATTTCTACAGGCTTTAACTCCGGAAATAAAATTTCTGCGGTCTGAACACACCGTTTCATGGGACTGCTAAATAAATAATCAATATTCGGAAAGAAACCCCTTTTTTTATATTCGAATAATTGCATTTCACCCTCTTTGGAAAGGACTTCATCTGTTTTTCCCAAATATCGGTGTTCCATATTTGCTTTTGTTGCCCCGTGTCTGATCAGTACAAGTGTTATTTGATTTTCTGCCCTATCCCACATATCACTCGCTCCACTTCCTCTGCCTTTTTTGCAAGCTCCACAAGTATTCTTCCTGTCCGCTCTCTATATTCTCTTTCAAATGCTTCTATTGGTACGATACCATTACCAATCTCATCACTGATGATGACACAGTTTGGGTAATTCTCTACAAAAGCAAAAATTTCTTTCTCCGGACATCCATCCTTGGCAATTCGTGACTTAATCCAATGATGAAGATGGTTGATCACCACAGTGCCTCTTTGCTCTATCTTGTTCTTAGGTATTTCACCATCCCAAATCTGACACGATTCCATATCATATTTTTGAAGCACATAGCTTAATTTCCCCTGTGCGTATCCTCCGATTACCAGCTTCATTTTCTACCTCCATCACATCAAAACATTAATTCCTGCCGCCACAATCATCATGCTTGCCTCACAGATCAGAACAAAGTAGCCTGCTGTGTCTCCTGTAATTCCGCCAAGCTCCTTTTTTGTCCGGTGATAGTAATACACAAATGCCAGAAAGGCAGCTGCCGCTACAAGAATTCCCGCATACAGTGATTGACATAGCATAAAACAAATACAGGCAACACCCTGCAGGTATAAGGACCATTTCACAATCACTTTCTGCGAACTGCTTGCAAATAAATAGAGCATTCCGTCTTTCTTAGCGGATGGAAAGGTAACAACGCTGATTCCACTTAGGCACCGTGCCAAAAAGAACCCCCCGCATACAATCTTTAGTAATTTGGGGTCTGCCACTTCGGAAAATGCTCCTATATAAATGATTCCATACACAGCAAGTATTATGACAGCAAATGCACCAATATGAGAATCCTTTAATATTTCCAGTTTCTTCTCCCGTGGCCTGTATGAATGAAATGCATCCATTGTATCCATGAAACCATCCACATGGAATCCCCCGGTAATTACAAGCGGAACCGCTGCTCCTATCAGGGTATGACATATTTCTCCAACGTCAAATATACCGCACAAGCAGCTCCATAAATAAACGCCTCCACCAATGACCGCTCCAATCCACGGAAAGAAACAGAGCATGTATTTCATATCCTCTTCCTTCCATTCAAATTGCGGAACCGGAATTTTAGAATAGATTGAAAATGCAATAATAAATGACTTTAAAATATGCATCCTGTTTTTCCTTTCTATCATTCTAAACTTGTTTCGTCTTAACCACTATTGGAATCCCAACAACCACTTCTACAACCTCATCTGCCATCTCTGCCAGCTTTTGGTTTATACGTCCCATTGCCCGGATATATGCCATCGTGGTCTTGTCATACACGTTCCCATCTTCAAAAACGTCGTTGCTCACAATAACAAGGTGAGTCAATTCCCGGTTTAATACTGCTATCCCGCCTACAATTTTTTCTGTTATCGCTTCTTCCGTTCCATGTATTTCTTCCAAAAACATCTCATTGGCTGTCAGATTAGAGATACATTCCAACAGTGCCGTCCTTTCTCCATCTTCCATTTTCTCCGCTGCTTTTCCAATATCTATAGGCTGTTCAATAGTCGAAAAACCCTTACCACCTCTAAGCATCCGATGTCTTTCCACTTTCCTTTTGCCTTCTTCATCATAAATCTGCATGGTAGCGATATAGTATTTCTTCCTATCCTCTGAAATGGAATTCATATAATTTTCTGCATACGCAGATTTACCACTACCGCTTCCCCCAATGATTAATGTCATCATCTATGTGAAAACCTTTCATATTGCTCAATTTTAATATCTGAAAAAGTGGTTCTGTTCTGATATACACTGAGTGCTATATCAAGGAGCGAAAACATCATAACAGCTCCGGTTCCTTCCCCTAATGCCATGTTTGCGTCAATAACAGGCTCTACATTCAATTCCTTTGCCAGTCTTCCCATTGCAGGTTCCTTTCCCTTGTGGGACGGGATCAGATAATCCTTTGTTCCGGGAACGATTCTCTCTGCCAAAAGAGCTGCTACCATACTGATCACACCATCCAGAACAATCGGAACATGATACAATGCACCACCGATACACACTCCGGCAAGTCCTGCAATATCAAATCCTCCAACGGTTTCAAGTATGCGTAACGCATCTGCCTCTTTTAAGCCATACTTATCTATGGCTTCTGTGATAATTTTTTGCTTATGTATAAGCTTCTCATCACTGAGTCCCGCTCCTCTACCGGTAACCTCCGCTACTTCACAATCCAGTAATGCTGCGGCTACCGCACTGCTGGTTGTTGTATTTCCTATGCCCATCTCTCCTGTTGCAAGAATTTTGTAACCTTTCTCTTTACAGTCAGACACCATTTCTATTCCGGTAAATATTGCCTTGATTGCTTCTTTCTCTGTCATAGCCGGTTCGTTTCTAAAATTTCTGGTTCCGGGACATATTCTCTTATCCAATACGCCCGGTATCTTACTTTTATGATTCACACCAATATCTACCGGAATCGTATCTACTCCGATAGTCCCTGCCATTTTTCCTACAGAAGATTTTTTTTCTGCCATTTTTTTCACAACGGCAAGTGTCACTTCCTGCCCCGACTGGCTGATGCCCTCCGCAACAATTCCATTATCAGCACACATGATAATGACTGCTTTTCTGGAAATATTAATCTTTTCCGTCAGCTGAATGGCTCCAATCTGTGCTGTTAATGCTTCAAATTTTCCCAAACCGTCAAGAGGCTTTGCCACATGGTCCAAGCTGTTTAATACCTTTTTGCGAATCTTTTCATCCGGAGCTTTTACAGTCAGTTTTTCCAGTTCTTTTCTTGTGTATCTATTCCAAACGGGCTTCTCTAAGCATTCCATAGATTTCCTCCATATTCAGATACTCCCTTAGTGTATCTGCCAATTTATCATATTGCTTTTCTTTGAAGCTCCGATAATCTTCAAAAGCTCCTTCTTCAATCCAAATCCCTTTCTTCCTGGCCAAAGCCTGCACTACTGCCGTAGCAATACAACCCTTATCAAAAATTCCATGCACATAAGTTCCGTACACATTTTTGTTTCTGCCGGATATAATAATCTTTTTCTCATGCAAAGCATCATTTCTAATTTCAATCTCTTTTCCACTCTCTGAAAAATCTGTTTTTCCCATATGAATTTCATATCCCAGATATTCAAGTCCGGAAAGACCAGCAAAAACCCCCTCTAATTTAGGAAGCTTACCTTCCATTTGACATCGAACCTTTTCTTCTCCCAGTTCTGTGATAACCGGAAGCAGTTCCATCCCTCTCAGAGCACCTCCCCCTTCGACTCCTGACGGATCAGCAATCTGTTCTCCAAGCATCTGATAACCACCACATATTCCAAAAACAGGAGTCTCTTCTGCGATTTTTTTTACCGCTGCCTCAAGCCCGTTCTGACGCATCCACTTTAAATCACCCATTGTATTCTTACTTCCGGGCAATATGACCATATCCGGTTGATGAAGCTCTGATACAGAAGTTACATAGCGTACAGATACTTCCTTCATCTGTTCAAATATATTGAAATCTGTAAAATTTGAGATCCTCGGATAACGGATGACTGCAATGTCAATGCAGCTTTCTTCCTTTTTGTCAAAGCGTTCTGTCAGACTGTCCTCGTCCTCCAATGCCAACTCCATGTAAGGAACCACACCGGCTACGGGAACTTGTCCCTTCTCCTCCAGCATTACAATACCCGGATCAAGTATTGTCTTATCTCCCCTGAATTTATTGATAATAAGGCCCTTTACTCTTTTCTTTTCTTCCCCGGAAAGTAACATGAGTGTTCCCAAAAGCTGTGCAAACACGCCACCTCTGTCAATATCACCTACCAATAATACCGATGCATCAACCATTTCCGCCATGCCCATGTTGACAATATCATTTTCTCTCAGATTAATTTCTGCCGGACTTCCCGCACCTTCTATCACAATAATATCTGCATACTCTTCCAGTTTTCGAAAAGCTTTCTTAATATCCGGGATAAGCTGTTTTTTATATGCAAAATACTCCCTTGCACTCATATCCCTGAGTACTTCTCCGTTTACAATTACCTGCGAACCTGTATGATTGGTCGGTTTTAACAAAATGGGGTTCATACAGACCATAGGTTTTATGCCGGCTGCTTCTGCCTGCATGACCTGTGCCCTGCCCATCTCCAACCCTTCTTCCGTAATGAAGGAATTAAGTGCCATATTCTGCGATTTAAACGGAGCCACCCTGTATCCGTCCTGCTTCATAATTCTGCAAAGTCCTGCCACAAGAAAACTCTTTCCTGCACCTGACATCGTTCCCTGAATCATAATGACTTTTGCCATATATTATTCCTCGTATCTTCCTAACCTTCCGATATAGGCTAGTAATTTTTCATTTCCTTCAAAACAGTCTTCATTTATATGAAAAAGACGCTTTATAAAATCAGACTCAAAAATCTCTTCGGGTGTCCCACATCGTTCTACATACCCTTCCTTTATGCACAGTATTTTATCTGAGACAATCTTAGCAAGTTCTAACTCATGAAGCGACATAATTACTGTTAAACCTTTTTTTATCTGTAATTCCTGTAACACTGATATGAACTCCAGCTTATATTTCACATCCAAAAATGACGTAGGTTCATCCAGAATAATAATCTCCGGTTCCTGACAGATTGCTCTGGCAAGCATGACTCGCTGCCTTTGTCCATCACTGATTTTGGTGAAATCCTGATGCCTGATTTCTGTCACATGGACTAACTCCATTGCTTCCCTAACAGCATCATGGTCTTCTTTGGATAAGATTCCAAAGTGTCCGGTATAAGGATACCTGCCTGTGCTAACCACATCTTCACAGGTCATCAACTCTGTCTTTATTTTTTCTGTAAAGACAACAGCCATTTTTTGTGAAAGCTCCAAACCGGACATATGATTCAATTCTTCTTTATCCAGATACACTACTCCATGAATGAGCTTCAGTTGCTTTGCAATGCTCTTTAATATCGTTGATTTACCTGCTCCGTTTGGACCAATCAGGGTCAATATTTCTCCTTTATGAAGGCCAATCTCTATATCATGAATCAATGGTTTTCCCTGATAGCCTACACTCATCTGCTCTGTTTTAAAATAATATCCCATTATACGACCCTCTCTTTTCTATGCGTCGCCATCACCCATAAAACAACCGGGGCTCCAAAAATTGCTGTAACCGTACTGATACTCAGTTCCGTTGGTGCAAGAATCGTTCTTGCCAGTAAATCACAAAACAAACAGAATACACTTCCACCCAGGAAACAGGCAGGTATCATCAAAAGAGGCTTTGCAGTTCCAAGTAATTTTTTTACCAAGTGAGGTGTTGCAATTCCAACGAAGGATATCGGTCCCGCAAAAGCTACAATGCAGGCAGACAGAATACTGGATAGGATCACAAGGCATATTCTTAAGAAACGTATATTTACTCCCATGTTCTGTGCATACACTTCACCAAGCTGATATGCCGAAAGGGGCTTTGATAACAGGAAAACTACTATCAATGTAACAATAACAACAATTGCCATAACTTTCACATGATTCCATGTCATTCCGGAAAAGCTACCCTGTGACCAGTTATGAAGATTCACAATGTCTGCATCATCCGCAAAAGTTACGACCAGCTCCGTTATTGCCGAACAAATATATCCAATCATAACACCGCTGACTACCAGCATGGACATTCCTTTTACCCTGCGTGATAACAGCAGTACAAATCCCATAGACAACATTGCACCCACAAATGCAGCAGCAATCATATCTGCGGAGGTAATTCTGATTGCTCTTCCCATTAAAAAAACCATTACCAATGCCACCACCATTTTTGCTCCTGAAGAGATACCAAGAACAAACGGACCGGCTATGGGGTTATAAAAAAAAGTCTGTAAAAGATATCCTGCGAGTGAAAGTGCACCGCCAAGTATGATAACTGCCAGTGTTCTCGGCAGTCGTATATCCCACAAAATTCTCGATATCGTTTCATTAGTCTCTTGTCCTGTCATTGTTCCTAATATATCCGATAATGTAATCCTTACGCTTCCAATACAGATATTGAGCGCCAAAAAGATCACAACTCCTATACCAAGAAAAATAAATGCAATGATATACCTGTATTTTCTTTTTTTCTGCATAGTGATCACATCACCTTTCTTCTTATTCCAAACGGAAAAGATAGTGCATTTTATCTTCCCCTTCCCCTGACAGCATAGCATGAATGTCTTCCATTAAATATCCAATTGACAAGGACTGTTGATACATATCATTTGTAGTGCACCACACATTTCCTTCCTGTACTGCTTTGAAATCTGCCAAAACCTCACATTTATCAAGAAGCGCCTCTCTGCTGGAAACCCCTCCGTCAATGGAGCTGTTATAGATCAGGAAGTCTGCATCCTTTGCACCATTATAAAACTCCTCCACCTGCATATTCATGGTAGAACGTTTCGTTTCGGCATCCCCTAAATTTTCAAAAACATACTTCCCGCCTGCAAGTTCTATCATCTTGGGTACATAATCAGTTGATTGTCGCACCTGCACCAGTCCGTTTGATGTAATAAAAAAGAAGGCTACTGTCTGATCTGTCTTTTCTTCTGCTGATACCTTGTCTAAGATTGCTTCCTGTTCTTCAAAGATTCGCTCTGCCATCTCTTCTTTGCCAAGTAAAGCGCCAAAAAATTTAATCCATTCCACTCTGCCTAACGGATGCGACTCATAACTGGAATATTCAATCATAACCGGTATCCCGAAATCCTCCAGTTTCTCAATGACTTCCGGAGAATGTGAAATCATTCTGTTTTCTATTGCAAGCGTACACCCTTCTGAAACAAGCAATTCATAATCCGGCTTGCTATATTTTCCTGCATAGATCATATCTCCCTTTGCCATTGCTTTTTTTGCTTCTTCAATATACCAGTTTTCTTCCTTCTGCCCGGAAAAAGTAATGGCGTCCAAACCATCTAATTCACGAAACATATCCATAACAGCAGATGCAACCAGATATAAATCCTTCATTGGGCGTTGTAATACTATGATATCTTCTTCCACACCTTCAGGTGTTTCTTTCCCTTCAGGAACAATCAAAAACCTTTGTCCATCCATGGTCGTAGTCAGCATTGTATAGCCGCCCTGATAGTAGTCGACCAAAAAATTCTCAGCATATTGAAGTTCCATACTACTTTCATAAACAAGCGAACCTTCTGTTTTCTTATTCTGCAAATTGTCTGCAGAATATTTACTATCATAATTGGAAGAAGGACTGCCACAGCCGTGCAGCCCCAGCAGTCCTATCAAAAACAGACATATTGCAATGATTGTCTTTCTTCTCATCCCATAGTACCTCTTATTCTGCCGATTTCAGCGTGTCAGAATAAAATGTGAGCGTATACTCAATTTCGTGTGGTTTACTCATTGCCACAGTATCTCCGATGACATCCATCGGTTTATCAAAAAACAGAACAGGAATCTCAAATACTGAATCTCCTTCTGTATTGACTGGCAGATACTTTTCTCCATCTACAATCATATAATCATAATTTGGACTGCTCCATTGAATCGTTGCAGTCACGTTTTCTCCTGATACTGTAACTGTTGCCGGAGATAAAACCTTTGCTTTACCGCTTCCACCCTCAAAGGCAAGCTCAACGGTATAGATGCCGTCCTCCAACTGAAGGATATTTTCAGCCTGTGCTTCTTCCTCCATTGGTTCCGGATTGGAGACTTTTACCTTATGGTCATACCATGTTCCCTTTGTACCAACGAGTGCCAGATCAAATTCTTCCTCCAGCACCGGAACCGGCACATCAAAACCGTATACCACCTCTGTCAACCCATCACTGAAAGTAACCGTGTCCTCTGTGGGCATAAGGAGCTCTGCTCCGTCTTTCTCGGCATCCTCTGCAAGTCCGGGATAAAGATTTACAATCTTTTTTGACATCAGTGAAATATGGATTGTCATTTCTCCGTTCTTAACTGTCAGTATTCCTTTTCCATCACATGCTTCGCTTACATGAAACATGCTGCTGTCCGTATCAAAATCTGCCATATATGTTCCGTCCGGAATGGCAGCCTGTTCTTCTTCCGCTGCAATTTCATTCTGCGCAGGAGTTTCCTCTATTTCCTTTTCAACGGAGGATTCTGACGCTGGAGTTTCTTCGATTATATTGTTTTCCTGCACACTGTTTTTATCGGCACAACCGCAAAATAAGGAACAAACCAACAACAATGTACTGAAAATTGTAATAAGTTTTCTTTTCATCGTTATCCTCTATTCATTTATTACGTCTTTCGTATGTGCCACATAAAGCTGCTGGATAGCATCAATAGATCCAAGGCCTGTAATCTGTGTATCCACACTGTCAAACTTGCCGGATGCAGTAAATATGCGCTTCCAAGAATCCTCATCATCCCCGGCCATATCATTGTTTGCATGATCTCCTGCAACCACCATCAGTGGACGAAGTATCACTTTCTTATACCCGGCCTGTGCTACAGCATCAATCACTGCCTCACAAGCAGTCTCTTCCGGTTCTCCTTCCACTGTTCCAATAAATACATTGTCATAGCCAAGTTCACCCATCTGTGTCTGCATCTGGCTGTATGATACTTTTGCAGTATGAGAGGTTCCATGTCCCAAAAATACAAATGCAACACCATCTTCTTTTGCTGCATCCAGACTGTCATAGCCGGCATCCTTTACCGCTTCTGTGGTAATCGCCTCTGCAACAACTGCTTTATCAGCATTGATGACAGCGGCATCCGTTCCCACCTCTCCAAGCAGAGGCTCTGCAACTTTTACAGTTTCAAACTGACCCTGATATGCCTCTACTGCTTCCATCAATTCGTCATACTCTGCTCCATGCATTAAATGCGTAGGCTGAATTATAAGGTTCTTAACGCCGTTTGCTACCGCACGATCCAAGGCCTGATCCATATTGTCAATGTACTCGCCATCACGTGCCTGCACATGATTAATAATAATCTGAGCTGTAAATGCTCTTCTCACAGACCAGTCTAGAAAAGCTTCCTGCAGGGCATCTTCAATTCCTTTAATGTCAGCTACACGGCTGTCATTAAAGGAAGTACCAAAGCTCACAACCAAAATCTCATTTTCACCGATTTCATCTTGATTACGCGGGTCATCCTTAGATGCATCACCTGTATCTCTTCCAAAATAATCCGGATCTGCATTTTCGCCCTCTACCAGTTCTTTCTGCGCATCTGTCAAAGCGTCCCAGGCAGCCTTGGCATCAGCACACTGCTTGTCTGTCTCATCTGTTCTTTTCTGCACATAAATTGCGTCAATCAGTGCCGCTACTTCATCAGCTGCTTTTTGATTGGCATCTGTCTCTGTTTCTGTATTGGCAGTTTCTTCTGTTTCAGTCTGCGTTTTCTCTTCTCCCGCTTCGCTGCCTGCTTCTTCAGAACTCCCTACCGTTGTTTCCTTACTGTTTCCACATCCTGTCATGCAGAATATTCCCATCAATGCTGCCATTAATAATGCTACTACTCTTTTTTTCATATTTCCTCCTTCGACAGTTCCACCTGCCATTCTGTTTATCTTAAATATGTACGTCAGAAACAATATTTTGGCAACACAAATAAAAAACCCTTTTCCTGAACAGGTAAAGGGTTTGTACACAAAAGAAGCATATAGGAAAATCATGGACAAACAACTTTCCCATACTCTTTTAAACGTACAACCAGTTACTCGTGGTCTGAAACTATCGTTTCTGTACAGCAATCAGGCAGGTCTCCCGGCTTGAAAATCATCGCATCCGCCATCTTCCCAGGAAAGGATTTCCTTGTTTCCCAGTGATATATCGGCCTCAGCTCCCTAATTACGGTGACGAGTTCGCACAGGACTTGCACCTGTTTCCCTTTTCACCAGAGCCAATTATATAAATAATATAAATTGCCCTGACACCTGACTACTTCATATTCAATTCGCATCATTCTATCATAACTTTACAAGAAATTCAATATTTTCAGGAAAACTCACATAAGACTACATAAGACCTTATTCTTGTAAATCTATTCCTGCTCGACTCATAGCATCCAACCTCTTTCTCTTTTGCTCCGGATCATTCCTTGAAGGAAGTCCTGCAGCACAAAGAACATTATTCCACGTTCTAAACCTTGCTTTTAGTTTTTGCACATTTGATATTTCTTTCATTGTTGGAACATACCCCTGCCTTTGATATACCTCCTTAACATCCTCAAGTAATTTCATATCTTCTTCTGTAACCGGCATACCGGGCTTCCAAAATTTATTAAAATCATAATGCTTTCTTTGTGAAAAACAGGTTTGTTTCTTTTGCCTATCATTACTATCCATTTTCTTTCCACCTTCAATATTTCTATCAAATGTAGCACTTGATTCTTATGTATAAGTCTCCGTATCGCAAATTCAACGGTACGCAATATAAGTTATACCAGAATCTTTAATAGTACGCAAAGTATTTTTCTTGTTTAGATGTCAGGAAATGGACAGTCTGTGCTGAACCACATGGACAATCATTCCGATCACAAAAATGACAGATGACATTTTATGTAAAATCAGAACGACTGATGTACCCTGTAGCGGATGTAGCAGCATTCCGCTCAAAAAAACAAACGCCAATGCGATCAGCATCACCAGGTCCGTTATCCGGACAGATCCTTTTTTATACTTTAACTTGCCAATATGTCTGCACACATGCACTGCCGTCATGCCTGACAAAACCATCCCTAAAATGACATGGCATATTTCCCCCGTCAGCCGCTTGCAAAAAAGAAGCAGGCAAAGAATCAACGAAATACTCATAAATAGTTTTTCCTTTCTTTTCATCCTTACGAGGTATTAGTCTAGACTAACTCTTTGTCTGCTGTCAAATGTAATATCTTCCATTTACAAAATTGCATAATAAAAAAGACAGCTATAAACTTTCGGTCTATAACTGTCCTCTCCCGTCAAATCCTTCTGTTAGCAAAATTACAAAGCATTTTTCAAAGGGATCTCCTCATCCGGTACATAGTACATAAATCTTCAGTCCTCCCAAAGTGCTTATGAAATGAT
>CAMDYX010000041.1 GCA_945910395.1 uncultured Agathobacter sp.
GCAGCTTCTTTTCCTTGCCTTTACACCCAATTTCAGCTTTTCCGTAGCTTTCGCCTGCCTCTTGGCACGAAAAATTGGGTGTACAGCCTGCTTTTTCACGGCTCTACACCCAATTCTTATTATTTATCCGTAGTACAAGGCATACTATAACTCCCTTTGCCACGGTGCATTTTGCCACAGAAAAATCCCCCCTCCCTATACATCCCTTCTATTTTCATGTATAATACTCCAAAATACACCTATGGGAAATTGATCATGATGAAAAAGATAAGCAAAAAAACTTTTGGTTCTTCCTTTGACGATAAACTAACCATATTCCTTATTTTTCTCTTAATATTTGTTTTGGTTCTCTCCCGCATCATAAAATTCGGAAATATCCAAAGCTCAAGTATGGCTCCCACTCTAAAGGTTCATGATCTTGCCATCGCTAACCGGCTGGCTTATAAAAGTGCTGAGCCGCAACGCGGCGATATTATTTTCTTTCAGTATGATACGGAAGTCTTTGGCAAAAGAGTGATTGGAATTCCGGGAGATGCCATTACCTTTGAAAACGGTTATGTATATATTAATGGAGAAAAGTTGGATGAACCATATCTGGATTTAGATGTGAAAACAGATTGTACGGACTCCTTTCTCGTCCCTCCTGATACCGTCTTTGTAATGGGAGACAATCGGGAGCACTCCTACGATTCCCGTTATTGGGAGAATCCTTATGTAAGCTATAACCGCATTTATGGTAAATGCTTTTTCGTTTTTCGATTTAGCTTGCTATGGGAGATGATGGAACACAATGAAAATTGTTCAAAGAAATAATATCTTGTATATCCCATAGTCCCCTTTCATTTAAAAAGGGAGTGCCCATGCGTAGCATAGGTCGCTCCCTTTTAATAGCTAATTTTTGGTTGTCTGCTCAACCACACGGCGCAATGTCCGCTAATTATTCGGATTATTTGGCTGTCCGTCAGTCTTCGGCGCAATGTCCGTCAATATATCTTTTTTACAACAGCTTATTTCTGTTCTTTTTTGCGATGAAATAAACTGCTACGGCAGCTGCACCGACGACAACCACAATCAATACGACCAGAGGGATATAGCTTCCAATTCTTCTTTCCTCTAAGACTTCACCACATCTTAAACAGATATTCTGTTCTTTTCCCGGAATAAGTAAGTGCTTTTCCTTTACGGTCGTCCATTCTCCCTCATGCCCTAATGCACCTTGTTCTTCGGTCTTTGTATAAGTACAGTTGTCACAGGTATAGATAATGGTTCCATCCTCGGTACAGGTTGCAGTAGATTCGAATAGCCGGAGTGAATGTTCGGTCGCTTCCTTTTCCACGGTCTTTTCTTCCCCGGTGTAATCGTTTCTCCAAAGCTCTTGTCCGACTTCATCACAGAGGGATGTATCTTCCTCAATCAGTCTCCATCCATTCTCATACTCGGATTCCCCGATAAAGTTCTCTGCCTTGGAATAATACTCGTTTTCTGCATCTGCGTCACTATCGTATGCCACATAATGATATAAGCCGTTGCTGGTCTTTCCGATCACTTTAACCCGCTGACTGGATGCAAGGGAGAATACTTCATCCGTTGCTTTTTTATCCGCATAGGCTTTTGTCATGTTCTCGATGCACACATAATCTCCGGTTACCGTGGTATCTTCTGTAATTTCCTCTTCCGGTTCGCTCTGCTCCGGTTCCGGTGCTTTTGGCGTTTCTTCCTTTATGACCGGAGTTTCTTCGATCTGTGGTGTCTCAACAGGCTGTGGTTCTTCCGGCTGCGGAGTGGCGACCGTTTTTGTGTTCCAGTCTGCGGTTGCATATCCGGCTGCGACCAGTTCATCTGCGTACTGGGTGCATCTTCCGCTCTGTAAAATATGATTGGTTGCTTCCTGAGAAAAAAAACCATGCACGATGAGTTCCCACAGGCATTCCTCGCAATCAAGATATTGCATGTATAAATCTGCTGCTTCCGGTGACAAACCTGAAGAATCACGAGTTATAAAATATCCTTCGTGAGAAAACCAACCAGCCAATCTTCCGTCCTCGCTATAATAATCCTCATAACACTTCGTCTCAGAATGAGCAACCATTGTTCCAAGTGCTAACACAACCAACAATGACAACATGACATTTATTATCTTTTTCATAAGTACATTTCCTACCTCTCTATCTTTTTCCTTTTCGGCTCATTATAGCACACCTGTTGCCTTTTGGGTAGAGACGCTTCTTTTGCCACGACCAGAGCCCTTTGGCTTGTAATTATTCTACTTTTCGAATAAGTCACTATGTGTACCGGTTATGGAAAGTGTCAAAACTAGAATATCATCCTCAATATGGTACACCAATAGCCAATCCGGCAATATATGGCGCTCGCGATGCCCAACCCAGTCACCTGATAAGGCATGGTCTCTATGCTTATCTTCTAGTTTTTCTCATTGGCAAGCTTCGTAATCACTGCTTTCAATAATTCTAAATTCATGTTACGTCTCTTTGCCAACTTATAATCTTTTTTAAACTGTGTTGTATACTTAATGGAATATTTTGTCATACATCAAGTTCCTCAAGCAATTCATCTACATCATGAAATCCCTTTACTGTTGGATCCTTTGCTATTCTTTCTGCCTCAAGTAATGCTGCAACAGTTTCTCTGTTCGGATTACCTTACCTAATTTTATCTATCAGTTTCTCTACCCGGTATTCCTTTGCAGGTATTACAATTGCCTGATCTTTTAACACCTTCTCAATTGTTTTTAGCTCCATCCCCATTCTGCGCCTAAAATGAGCCGCCATGTCTTCTACACCCTCGAAGGGATGCTTTTTCCCGTAAGGAGTTTCATTTAGATAGCGCAGCATAAGTGGATACCACAGTTCTGTTCCCTTTTCGTCCGAGCGCTCCCTTTTGATTTGCAAAATATTTTCTTCTATCTGCTCGGAACGCAGATATACCATCACAAAGTCTTTGTCCTTTAATGGCGCAAACATCTCCTCATAAAAATCAAAAATTTCCTGCTCTGTCATGTCATAATACAGTAGCAGTTCTTCCATAGTATTTTGGAAAAAAGAACACTCAAATATATTTCCAGATCCACTAAAGTTTTCGTAGCGCTTCAGCAAAATTGCTTTAAATTCTTCCAGCGGCCGTCTTCCGTTATAGATTTCAAACTGTTCCATATATTCATAGAATTCTCTGCGCTCCGCTAGGATTCTTGTGTATGTAACAATATAGCGGTCGTCTTCCTGATACGTAGAATTTCGAATTTTTTCTTCCAAATCCGGGAATTTCGCAAGTGCTGCTTCATACTCTGCCTCTGTCATATAGGTGCACCACGCCAGCTCCACCGGGGAGTAATCTCCCTCCCAGTACACCTGATAATCCGGCAGAGCCTCTCCGAGCAGACGCAGCAGGGTTGTTTTTCCGGTTCCCTGTATTCCTTCAATAAAAATATTTTTCATTGATTCCTCCTACAAACTACATTCCAACTGGCAGTCACAGGGTTCCTCCTCCACATGCTTCTGATTATAGACCTCTGCTTCTACGCAGCCCATCGCCTTATAAAAAGCCTGACTCTCTACGGCTGAGTGCGCCGAAATATACAATTTCCTTGCTCCATTTTCCCTCGCCCATTCTTTTGCAGCAAGAAAAAGCTCTTTTCCGATTCCCTGTCCCCGCATGTCCTCCGACACATGGATACTGGACAAATCCAGATACTTTTGCTCCCCGCCAAATAACGTCGGCTCTACCGAAACAAAGCCCTTCAGCACACCATTCGAAAATGCTCCGTACACCAATCCCCCGGTGAGAATCGTATTATTTAGACAGGAGACAAGTGTCGCATATTCTTCCTCTGACCAGTCATCGATAAAGGGCACATCCTTTATTTTCCATTCACCGTCTTCCTTCCGCCAGCACTTTGTAACTACCTGACGGCGAACAAAATCAGAAAAAAGTTCCCTGTTCATCTCATTTTCATTTATACTTCTATATTGCATATTTAAAAACCTTTCCTTAACAATATATAATCTGCAAAAAATCAATTTTGCATATTCTATTTCTCTTTATACTTTTTATTTTTCTTTATAACTCTTTATACTTTTTTTAAAACATTATTGCATACCTTTTCTACAATCCCATAACATATACCTGGCAAGGGTTCCATTCATCCCCTAGAGTTGGGAACACCTCAAACTCTTTAAAGCCCAAAGATAGGTAGAAGTTGTTCGTGTCATCATACTCTTTGTATTTGCCCATTTGAACTGTTTTAACCTGCAAAAATGAATATCCTTGAACGCAGGCTGCCTTTTTTGCTTCTTCAAACAATTCTCTTCCAATCCCCCTCCTGTGATATTCCTTCAAAACTCCCATAACAGCCAGTTCAACCGTATCCTTTCCGGTCTCTTTTAAATAGAGAAAACCAACAGGGCGTTTATCAGCAAAGGCACAGAAAAAGGGCTTTTCTTTGCTATCCGAAATATACTCTTCTCTTGCCTCCGGAATACCGAACCAATCGGTAAGGGATTCCAGTATCAAGCGGGTAATCTCTCTTTTTTCCACATCATTTTTGATTTCTTTGATAATCATAGTTGTTCTCCGTTCCGCTGCTATTTTCTTAATTAACTCCCAGTTTGGATTTGTCTTCCCGAATGAAGACGAATCCAAACTGGGAGTTAATAAAAAAGGGGACAGATTTTTCCATCTGTCCCACATCCATTCCTCTTAGTCCAAAGACCTCTGATCGTGGCAAAAGAAGCGTCCCTACGCCAGATTCTTTGTTAATGCATTGATAATCTGAAACTCCGAAAATGGTTTTTGAATAAATTCTCTGGCTCCAAGCTTTACTGCTTCCAGTAAGGTGTCCTTCGTTCCCACCGAGGATACGATTACTATTTTCGCATTTTCATCGATGGCAAGCATCTGCTTTAAAGCTTCCATTCCATCCAGGTTCGGCATGACCAAATCAAGAAAAACCAGATCCGGCATCTCCTCTTTAAAAAGTGAAACCGCCTCTAATCCATCACTTGCTTCGATAATACTAGGATTTCCAAAAATCGAAATTACATTTTTTAACTGCCTTCTGGCAAGTATAGAATCATCGCAAACTAATATCTTCGCTTCATTTATATCCATTTGTATCCAATCCCTTTCCTGCTTTCCCAAATGTAATTTTATACAAGAAATAGGAAAAGTCAAGGACAAACCACTTTATGATTCGCAGTCACTCACAATTGCATAATATGCCTTGGAGGTTTTTCGATAAACCAGCATATAGAACAATGCAAAGATCAGAAAGCTGATAAGGGTTGTTAAAATCAACAGCTTGATATCCATCAGATTAAAGAGCATCAACAGCTTTTGTATCATCGGAAATGCAAATGCCAGGTGCAGGCCTGCCGCAAGAAGCGGAAGGTAAAAGACCGTAAGCATCTGGGAATTGATGCATCTTCGGATGTCCCGCTTTGTCATTCCCACCTTCTGCATGATTTCAAAACGTGACTGATCCTCATAGCCTTCCGAAATCTGCTTATAGTAAATGATCAGCACAGCTGCAAATACAAATACAATACTTAACATGATTCCGATAAAAAACAAACCGCCATAGGTACCATAAAAATCTGCCCGTTGAGGTGCGGCTGCTTCATAGGAATAAGAATAAATTTCATCCTGGTGCAAAATAGATAAGCTTCTGCAATTTTCATGCAAAAGATTCATCATCTGAAGCTGCGCGTCATCATCCGTCTCCATATCAAAGCCATAATACCATCCTATCTGTACCATCGGATTTCCGTTATAATCTGCCAGTCCCATAAGTGGCTCTACTGCTGCCTTAAGATCCGGTACAACAATAAATACAGACGGGATGATATTAAGGGCTGCATCTCCGTTTCCGATAAAATCCTTTAACACTTCCTTTACCCGATAGCTTTTTCCCCCATTCACCGCAATATGACTCTCCGAAAAATCCAATCGCACCGTATAGACGAATGCCTCATCTTCTGAAAGTTCCTCTGCTTTCCCCATCAGCCTGTTATAATCAGCCAGAGAAATATAGTAGACCTGTACCAGTTTGTCATAAGTATCGATAGAAAATTCAGACATTCTCGTCACATCCGTCTCGATACAGCCATCCTCCAAATAACCAAAGGTTGCTGCCGTTACGTATTCCAATTCATTCGTCATGTCATCCCGATATTCCTCGGTTCCTAACAGCAGGCTCTCCCGCATCTGATTCCACTGTTCTCCCTGCAACGTGTCCAGTGAATACGTTCTTACCGACATAGCAACATCCCTCGGATAACGTGCCCTGATACTGTCCTCACTTCCGATATAAAGACAGGTGGTGGAAGCAATCATGACAAGAACCATGGTAATTAAAATACAGATGGATGCCAGACCTGCGCCGTTTCTTTTCATACGATAGGCCATAGAGGAAACAGATACAAAATGGTTTGCCTTGTAATAATACTTCTTATTCTTCTGTAAAATACGGCAGAGCACCACAGAGCCTGCAATAAAAAGCAGATAGGTTGCCACAATTACCATAATAACTGCCAGAAAGAAAACAAATAATGCAGAAAGGGGCTCCTCTATAGACACTGCAAGATAATATGCCACGCCCAGCAAAGCAGCTCCTGCTATACCCAATACCCAGTTCGCTTTCGGTGCCTTTTCACCGGTATTTTCACTTTTAAGCAGAGCAACCGGATTTGCAGTATGAATCTGTCTTAGCGTATTTATTAAAATCAACAGAAAAACAACTGCAAACCAGAGCAGTGCATTTTTTAATGCTGATAGAGATACCGAAAAACTATAGGTTACCTCACCCTGCATAATATTTACCAGAACAAGCTCTGCAAGCTTTGAAAAGGCCACTCCGGATACGGTTCCGGTAAAAAAAGAGATTCCAAAGGTCATCCCTGTTTCCCAAACCAGGATTCTTGCCAGATTTCGCTTTCCCATACCCAGAATGTTATATAAACCGAATTCCTTCTTCCTTCTGCGTACTAAAAAAGAATTCGTATAAAATAAGAATATCATTGAAAAAATTGCAATAACTCCGGTTCCCAACGAAAGAACCATCTGAATAGAGTCTCCGCCTCTCAAATGGTGTAAAACATCAGAGTCTGCCAAAAAAGCAAGGATATAGTACATCATGATCATACCGATGCAGGTGAGAAGATACGGTAGATATAACCGTCTGTTTTTTTGGATTCCACTCCATGCCAGCTTCGGATAAAAATTCCATTTTACATTCTGCTCTCTCATGCCTTTTCACCACCTGTCGCAAGCATTGTCAGCGTATCCGATATCTTCTGATACAGCTGCTCATCGGAGCAGTCGCCCCGGTAAATCTGGTGGAACACTTCCCCATCCTTGATAAAGAGCACCCGGCCTGCATGGCTTGCTGCCTTTACGGAATGGGTTACCATAAGAATGGTCTGCCCGTTTTCATTGATTTTTCCAAACAAACGAAGCAGCTCATCCGTCGCCTTGGAGTCCAGTGCTCCTGTGGGTTCGTCCGCTAACACCAGTCTTGGATTTGTAATCAGCGCTCTTGCCACAGCAGCGCGCTGCTTTTGTCCTCCGGACACCTCATAGGGATACTTTTTCAAAAGCTCCGTAATGCCAAGCTCCTTTGCAATTGGCACAAGGCGCTCCTTCATCCCGGCATAGGGCATTCCCACAAGCACCAGTGGCAGATAAATATTATCTTCAATGGAAAACGTATCCAACAGATTAAATTCCTGAAATACAAAGCCCAGATGGTCTCTTCTAAAGTCCGCCATGGCCGATTCCCTTATTTTTGTGATGTCTTTTCCATCCAGATGTACAACACCTGCGGTGGGTTTATCAAGGGCTGCCAGAATATTCAGCAGCGTTGTCTTTCCGGAACCGGACTCCCCCATAATAGCTACATATTCCCCTTCCTCTACCGTAAAAGAAACATGCTTTAATGCCTCTACCTTATTTCCTCCAAAGCGGGTGGTATATACTTTCTTTACACCGCTTACCTCTAATAGACTCATTTGATAATCTCCTTTCGAATTTCTGACCTAATTGTAGCAAAAGGGAAATCTGTATCGCCATTGCATCGGCTTACAAATCTCCCTTCAATTCTAACAATTTTGTAAGAAATTCTATTCCACCTCCAGCTTTTGCTGTGTCAGATCCAGATAAACGGTAGTCCCCTGTCCAAGGGTTGACTCCACCCAAAGCCTGTGTCCCAGATTTTTACAAATCCTTTTACATAGGTACAGTCCGATTCCGCTGGCCTTTTTATCCTTTCTGCCACAAAGACCGGTATACCCCTTTTCAAAAATGCGGGGCAGATCCTCCGGTGCAATTCCCATTCCGGTGTCTGTAATACACAAAAGCTTCGGTTCCTTTAAGGAAATGGTGATACTTCCCTCGGTTGTATATTTTAGCGCATTGGAAAGTATCTGCTCGATCACAAAGGAAAGCCATTTTTCATCTGTAACCACATTCGTTTCAAGAGGCTCATAGTAAAGTGTCAGCTTGCGCGCAATAAATTCTCCCGCAAACTTTTTGACGGCACCTCTTACCACCTCATTCAGATCATAGGCCTTTATCATATAATCCGTGGAGGTAGAATCCAGTCGCAAAAACATAAGAACCATCTCTACATACTGTTCAATCCGAAGCAGGTCCAAAGAAAGCTGTCTTTGTAATGCGCTGTCCTCATTCTGCAGATGCAGTCTCATGGAAGCAATCGGAGTCTTAATCTGATGTGCCCAGACCGTATAGTATTCTATCATATCCGAATAGCGGAGATTCTGTTCTGTCGTCAGCATGCTCTGTTCCTCGCACAGCAGCCGGATAATCTGTTGGTAATCCTCCTCTTCAATCCGCCCTGCCTGCGGAAGCTCTGAAATTGTCACGTCCATTGCACAACGAAGCTCTGCCAGTCTTTGATGTTTTATCCGGACGTTTCTAAAATCCATTCCAGCCAAAAGCAGCCCCAGAACCAGGCAAAGAATTGCCGGATATAGAACTGCCCCAACTGGAAGCCGGTATAACACAAAACTAACCAAAAAAATCAGACAGAACAGCCCCGCTGCCAGGAAGGTTCTCCATTTTTGTCTGATATACATGAAAAACAGTTGCATCTGCCCTCTCCTTACTGTATGAGATATCCCGCACCGAATTTTGTCGTGATAAAATCCGTAAGCCCTGCTGCATCCAGCTTTTTACGCAGTCTTCCTACGTTGACCGACAAAGTATTTTCATCCACAAAGCTGTCGGACTCCCACAGCTCCTCCATCAATTTTTCACGGCTCACAATCGTTCCCTTATTCTGCATCAGGGTAAGCAGAATGCGGTATTCATTTTTGGTCAGGTCAATTCTCTCTTTCTGATAAAACAACGTACCCTCTGCCGTATTAAGCAGTGCCCCCCTGTGTTCCATCACCGAAACCGTTCCGGCAAAGTCATAGGTTCTTCGCAGCATCGCCTGTATCTTTGCCATCAGTACGCTCTGGTCAAAGGGCTTCGCAATAAAATCATCCGCTCCCATGTTCATCGCCATCACAATATTCATATTATCCGATGCGGAGGAAATGAAAACAATCGGCACCTTAGATACCTTCCTGATTTCCGTACACCAGTAATATCCATTGAAAAAGGGGAGGGAAATATCAAGCAGCACCAGATGCGGTTCAAATTCTGCAAATTCCCCCATCACGTTTCGAAAATCCTTTGCACAGAGCACTTCCAAATCCCACGTAACAGCCTGTACCTTAATTGCCTCGGCGATTCCTCTATCATCCTCCACGATGTATATGCGATACATAGTTTTTCCCTTGTCCTCTTCTCTTCTTTATTTGACAAGAATAATTCTATCAGCAATTTGCATTCTTCACAATTATAAAAATCCCCTTTCAGAAAAGTGTTCCCGAATAAATTTACATATTCTTAGGAACCCAATTCCGAAAAGGGATTTATTAAAAGAACTTTTTAATATATTCATCTGCCTTGGCCTATAAGCGCTCTGATTTCTTCCTCTGTTGGCATAACCTTCAATACACCTTTTTTTGTCGTTATAAGAGATGCCCCTGCATTCGCAACCGTTAACATCTCAAGCAGCTTTGCTTCATTTAAATCCTCCAGACCATTCTCAAGAACGCCATGAAGCATACATCCCATAAAGGTATCTCCTGCCCCGGTAGTTTCAATGGTCCTTTCTTGCAAAAATGGTTTACACTCAACTTTCATATCCTTATAAAATGCAATACTTCCATTTTTTCCTTTGCAATCTCAAGATTTTTCCATAGCGGCGGTCTCAAATTTTGATCAAAGCTAATCAGCAGATTATTCTTTTTGGCAATCGAAACAGCTTTTTTTGTGGCTTTTTCCACGCCCTCATCTGTCATCGATAAGGTTCCGGAATGAAATACCTTTGCACATCCTATCATTTCTTCCGAAATCTCATCTTCCTTAAGCATTACATCTGCCCCCGGCTTTCGGTAGAAGGAAAAACTGCGGTCACCATCCTCATGGGTATGTACAAAAGCCAGTGTTGTTGGAATTTCTTCATCAAACAGCAGTCCTGTTGCGTCAATTCCCAATTGTACAATGGTATCCCGCAGCAGCTCTCCAAAAGAATCCTTTCCAACCTTTCCGATAAAAGCTGTTTTGTGTCCAAAATTCTGAAGCATTGCAAGGACATTGCAAGGAGCGCCCCCCGGATTTGCCTCTAAGAGCGGATTTCCCTGCCCACTTATTCCGTTTTCCGTAAAGTCAATCAGTAATTCTCCTAAAGCAACCACACTATATTTTCCTTTTTCCATCTCTTACACCTCAAACTCCAGATCATATTTCGTTACACTCATAAGAACATCGCCCTCAGCATCAAACGTAATGGACGAAGCTGTTTGATCTGTATAGACCATCATGGTGGCCGCCTGTTCTCCATCATTTACAAACAGTTCCAGACTATGCTTATCCATCAGGATTCGGATTGTCAGTTCTCCATCTACCGGATTCACCATAAAATCTCTGATGTGGACAATATCATTTGGGAAACCGCATCTGCTTCTATCAATTCGCATCATTCGGCTCTTAGGCTTGTAACGGATGACCGTCACATTTTCTCCATCCTTTGCCACATTCACACGAAACCAATTGAAGCCCTCTTCGTTTGCCGGTTTTATCCTTACTGTCATATCAATTACTCTTCCATGGATTCCCGGAAGTGTTGTCACACCATGAACAAGAACATTTTCAAATGCCACCTTCCGACCATAGTAGTTTTCAATCTCTTTCACCGGCAACTGGCACACACGGCCATTTTTCATGTATAATTCTCTCGGGAAGGTCATTTCGCCAAAATAAAGCTGTTCTGAATTCTTACAATTACTGGTGGTCCAGTTCTGCATCCATGCAATCATGATCCGTCTTCCGTCCGGTGTAAGAAGCGTCTGGGGTGCATAAAAATCCAGTCCGTAATCGATTGCCTGAACCGATTTTCTTTCAAATTTATGATTCTTATTATATTCTCCTACAAAAAATGCAGTTCCGTTTCCGGCATGAAACTCCATTCCGATTGGTCGCATTTCCTGTGGGCTTATCACCAATACAGGATGATCCTCCAGCTCAAAGAAATCCGGGCATTCCCACATTTTGCCATACTCGTTAAAGCATCGGTCAATGGTTTCTTCGTACTCCCAATGAAGTCCGTCCTTGCTCTTATATTTTAGAATAGCTCCACTACCATCCTCTGTACGGTTCGCTACTGCCACATAATATATTCCATCCTCTTCCCATATCTTTGGATCTCGGAAATCATGCTTATTTCCACCTTCCGGCAACATGCTGCTGCCAATTACCGGATTGTGTTCATATTTCTCATAATTTATTCCATCACCAATTGCAATGCATTGTTGCTGAATATCTTTTACAATGCCCTTTTCATCTGCCTCATGGATTACACCTGTATACATTAACAGTTGTCTTCCGTTGGGAAGTTCAATGGCACTTCCGGAAAAGCATCCCTTCTCATCAAATTTTTCATCCGGAGCCAGGGCAATCGGAAGCCTTTCCCATTTTACAAAATCTTTTGTCTTAACGTGTCCCCAATGCATAGGCCCCCATTCTGTACTATATGGGTGGTATTGAAAAAACAGATGATACTCACCTTGATAGACGCAAAATCCATTTGGATCATTGATCCATCCAATCCCCCCTGTTACATGGAACATGGGACGCTCCTCCTTCGCAACAAGGGCCATATGTTCTGCTTCGTATTCTCTTGCCTGCCTTAGCTTCTTGCTTATCATTCTCCAACCAATCTCCTTTTTATCATGTATCTTAGCACGCCCTTTTCTACTTCCACCTGCGATATTTTGTCAGCATAAAGGTCAAAAAGCAGGTGAGGGCAGAAATGGTATCCGCAATCGGCTCCGCTGCAAACACTCCCACCAGCCCCATTCCGATTCGGGGCAGTATCAGAATCAGCGGAATGAGAAGAATCAGTTTGCGGTAGATGGCAAAGAAGGTTGCCTTTTTTGCATCTCCCACTGCAACAAAGGTATTCTGGGAGCACATCTGTAAGCACATAATAAAGTTCATGGAAAAATAGATGCGGAACATGGGTACTGCTGCCGCAATCAAATTCTGATCACTATTGAATACTCTTACCAGAAGCTGTGGGCAAAGCATCGTAAAAAGCCAGGAGGTAACCGCATAGATTCCGGTCACCAGGAGCATAAAGCGAAAGCCCTGTTTTACCCGGTCAAACTGTTTTGCCCCATAATTATAACCGATTACCGGAGTTGCCCCCTGTGCAAATCCGGCCAATGGCATAAAGATTACCTGGGAAACAGAGGTAATTACCGTCATTACCGTTACATACAGATCTCCTCCAAAGTCCCTTAAACTTGCATTAAATACTGCCGATAACGCAGACTCTGTGAGATTCATGATAAAGGAGGCAAAGCCAAGGGCACAAATGGATTTTACAATGGCTCCATCCAGCTTTAAGTTCTCCTTTTTTAATCGAATGGCAGCCTTTTTCCCCATCAAAAAACGAATGACCCACACCGCAGAAACCATCTGTGCCAGAATCGTTGCAATTGCGGCACCCCGGATTCCCAGATGAAATCCAAAGATAAAAATCGGATCTAACACAATATTTACAATTGCACCGATGCATACGGTCATCATGCCGGTCTTTGCATAGCCCTGGGCATTGATAAAGGGATTCATGCCGAGGGTCAGCATCACCGCAAGGGTTCCCAGAATATAAATCGTTATATACTGATTGGCATATGGATAGGTACTATCACTTGCCCCAAACAGATATAGAATGGGCTTCTTGATGGCAAGACATACCACCATGACAGCAATACCCAGAATGACAAGAGTCGTAATGCTGTTCCCCAGTATTTTTTCCGCTTTTTCTTTATTCTCTTCTCCCAGCGCGATGGAAACCAGGGGGCCGCCTCCATTTCCAATCAGATAGGCAAAGGCCGACACCAGCATTGTGATGGGAAAACAAAGCCCGATTCCCGTAAGGGCCAGCTGGCCGTCTCCGGCAATATGCCCGATGTAAATACGGTCTACGATGGAGTAGAGTGCATTGATCATCATGGCGGCAATCATTGGAATTGCCAGTGAAAAAATATGTTTTTTAATACTTCCTGTTGAAAAATCCTTGTTCATTTCTGTTTTTCCTTTAAGCCTTCATACAACTCCCAGTCTGTCATATGATTATCTAAGTTTGTGATCAGAATGACCCGTTTATCCTCCTCCTCGCAAAGCACTTCCCTTTGCCACAGGAAGAAATCCGGTCCATCCCCAATATTTCGCACATAACCCATCAGTCGTTTTAAGCAGTATGCGGTCTCCTTCACATCAGAAAGACACTCGTTTGCATAAAAGCTCTCCCACTTATCATGCTCGCAGTCTCTCATCCTCTGGTTCGCAGCCTCAAAGCATTCTGCGGCATTGCCCAGCAACATAAAAGATTTCATGAGCTGGTTTTTCTCAAATTCCTCAAAGGCTTCGCAAAATAAAAGTGCACCTTCATAGCACTCCTTGTGGATGGAAGCCTGAAGCATCAGGGAGTCTCTCCACAGCTGCCCTCCCACCTCTTTTTGCCTTTCACATTGGGCGTACAGCTTTTCAAAATTTTCCTGCCCCTGCCTGCATGCTTCCTTAAACCAGGAAATCTGCTTTGACAGACTATCAAAAGGGCAGCACCAGTTCAAGCCCTTCGCTGCTGTTTTCCGGTCCAACATCCACTGGTGAATCATCCCTCTCGTCACATAGTTTGGAAACTGTTCTCCCCCATGGTCGTCCTCGTTGGGGCCGTAGGGCACCGTGGCCTTTGGGTATCCCTTCAGGCACTCCACCAGTTCTTTCGCCTGTCCACCGGTGCAGGGATAATAGGTTCGCACATACTGCTCTCTGTGTGTGTCTGCATCCATTGCCTTACTTCCCCACAAATTTGCAATAAAATCTAAGGGATACACATGGGGCTTGATATTCGAGGCATTAATGATCCACAGCTTTTGGATGCCTCTGTCATATGCTTCCTTCAGTTCTTTTTCCACAAATTCCATGGAGTTTGGAAGCATCGTGATATGGTTTGCGGCCTGAAGATCATAAAAGGATACATGGTAGTAGGTTCCATGGGCGTCGCTGCCTTGGGATTGCTCCGGAAGTGCCGGCACTCTTGGGTTTTTGTTTCCCTGTCTTCTGGACACCATCTTTCCATATCCATTGTCTGCCCAGATTAAGATCACATCCTTTGGCAGATGTATATATCCTCCTCGATACAGCTCCATAACCTCACCGTAGAGATTGGTGCAGAACTTTGCATCCGGTATGACGCTTTTGACCATATTCTGCTGTAATTCTATAATCTCACTGATCAGTGCGCCGCGCTTTTCCTCTGTATCATAGCTTGGATCATCCTCCCAGAACGGCCGGTCTCCCTGTCCTCGAAAACCGAGATTGAATATGGTTTTCTGTTCCTTCTGGCGTTCAATCGCCTCTTGCCAGAGCTTCTGGTACAAATCCGGATATCTGAAATAAGAGGCTTCCAACTGCGGATATGCTCTCGCAAACATTTCTGCTCCAAGAGGCTCCGCATGGTGATGGGTAATCCAAAGCCCCATATCTACCGCAAGGGGAGTATATTCCTTTGTCGTCTTATCCGTTCCCGGAATCACAAGATTGCCACCACATCGAAGCAATGCCTCAAAAACCATCTCCCATACATAGGCGTTACTTTTTCCCGCCGTCCAGTATCTTAACAGCACCTCATCGTTGATAAACCATCCTCTAAATTCCACCCGGGGTTTTTCTGATTTGTAAACTCCACAGGGTATTTTCACCACATCCCGTTTTTCCACCTTCTGGTCATTCCAGAACCAGAACGGGGTAATCCCAAGCCAATTCCTGCTTATGTAATTTAAGGCATAGATTACTCCAAGCTCATCGGCTGCTGCAATTGTGACAGACTGGGGCTGCACTGATATTTCCCATGCCTCCGCCCTAAGCGCCTGCTGCTCTATCCATATACTTCCCTTTGAAAAAGTCTCGGTACACCCTGCCATTCCAAGATCCCTCTCAAATCTTTCCAGAGCACGAACCACCGGTCTTTTTTCCGCCAGTTCCTCTGCAGTCTTTATTGCTGTAGCCCCAGTTAACAGAAACTCACTCATTGCCATATCCTCCGTCCTTCCTCCTGTTGTTGGAAACGTGCTCTCAGTGGCGCACGTAACAAGTAAGCCGCCTTGGGACTTCCAGGCGGCCTGCTTTACTATTCATAGATTGTAAAAGTATTTCCGGTATTTTTCTTACTTTCGTAGGTACATAAATCTGCATTGTGGTAAAGACTCTCAAAGTCCAACCCATCCTCTTCGTATTTTAAAACAACACCTACACTAACAGATATTTTATGATGTCCCAGTTCCGGAATATCAATCTGTTCAAGTTTTTCAAAGAACCGTTCAAAGGCTGCCTTCACCAGCCCCTTAGTAATAATTCCTTTCGCAAATACGGCGAACTCGTCTCCGCCTAAGCGCATAACAACATCGGTATCCCGGAAAGATTCCTTCAGGCACCTTGCAATCTCAATCAGTACCTTATCCCCTACGCCATGTCCAAAGGTATCATTCACGTCCTTAAATTTATCTACATCCAGAAGACAGAACATACCTGCCTGATTTGCTGCCAAAAGTTCCTTGATTTTCTTCTCGCCGGAACCGCGATTCCGTATTCCTGTCATCAAATCTGTCTCTGACAAATACAACAATCGGTTTGCTTTCCGTTTTTCTGCGTCAATATTTTCAATCACAAAAAGGACATGACTCAGGCAATCGTTTTCATCATAATCTACTGCAATAAATCTGGCCCGACGCCAGTTGGAGGATGCTCCCACATATTCAAAGGTAATTGTATTGCCTTCCTTCATACGTTCATCGAGAGTCTGAAGGTCAACGAATTTCATCATGGTCTCCAAATACTGCTCATCCGTCAGCTTTCGCATGGCATTCATCAGTCGGTCTGCCACATTGTCCACGCCTTCTCCCAACGCATCTGTAACCATATCGGTGGTCTTTAACACTTCCCATGTATTGTTTTTCAAATCCAGAGCATGCATGGAAATGTAAATACTTGCGGCAGATGAAAGCCATCTCTTTTGCTCTAACTCATTCATGACGGCCTTGGTATTGTCAATCGATGCAATAAGTGCTACCCTCTGTCCCTCAAGTTGCGCGATGGTAACCGTTGAAAAATAGGTATTGTAATATCCATACTCATTTTTAGTGGCAGACCGATAGCTCTCCTGAAGGGTAACTCCTTCTTCCATCCTACGGATGTTGTCAATATGTAAAAAGGTCTTCAGCCGCTTATAATCATCCGGGTGCACATTTTTTTCCTGCCGCGCCAGCCATGTCATCCAATCTCCCACATCAATCTGATGGACCTGTCCATTTTCAAAATAAATATAATCTGCCCGTTCCGTATCTAGCTCCAAACGACGAACCGCTTTGTAGGTTTCCGGTGCAACTAAGGTTAAAATCTGTTCATAATTTTTTACTACACGTTCCTTTGCATCCAGCTGCTGACGATGTCTCTTTTTCAAATCCGCTCTCATGTAGAACACAAACAACAAAAGCAACACCGCAATTGCAACGATCATAAGGTACGCACTAACGGTGTTTTGGCGCATAACGCTTCGAATTGAGGCAGGTGGAATAATCTGTACCACTCTCCATCCGGTCTGTTCATTTTGTTTTATGCAGACCGCCATTTCAGAGGATTTTACTTTTATGTGGAAAACGCTTCCGTCTGCCTTCTCGAATTGCCGGCAAAAGCTCTGTATTTCTTTTTCCGGTACTCCATACCGGCGAAGGACATCCTCCAAAAGAGTGTCTTCTGCTGCGTCGAAATTGGAAACAATAATCTGCCCTTTTTCATCGCAGAGAATACCATACATCTCTTTTCCGAAAAAATCCGTCTCAAGGAGGGGCAGCATATAGTCGTCCGCACAGAACACACCGGTCACCACGCCTACAATTTCCTCCTCATAATATAGAGGAGTATAGAAATTTAATAAATATTCATCCGAATATTCTGGGGAATAATTGATCCATATGCCGGTGTTTCCCTGAATACCCTGTATATAATATTCACGGTCACTGGCATCAAACCATTCTCCCTGATTTGTACAGTTCATCCCATCCCGGTTAATGTATTCGATGAAATCAAAGGAAGTCTGGGACTCTAAGGGCGTCAATATGCCATCTACGTTTTCAATGGTAGGTGCAGTCATATTCTGTGTCATCATGTAAGAGGTAAGCTTTATGCTGTTTAACGCAGAACTGATATACGCATCCACCGCATTAGAAACACTTTTTACCTTTCCCTGTGCTGCATGGTGCACATATTCCTCCATTTGATTCCGTGATACAAGACTGTATACAAACACTATCATGCCTATCGCTATGGCGATGGCTCCCATCATCACACTATACTTATTATCGTTACGGATATTTTGCTTCATATAGTAACTCTCCTGAAGCCAATAGAATCAAGCTTTCATACTGACTAATGATATCATCATTTTGCTTTTATATCAATATATCCGGGTCTTTTTTCTTGTTCTCTTTCATAAACACGGTCACTTTATTCGTTGCGTCACAGGTGGCCAGCAGCACGTCCTCCACCCGCTTTGCCCCCTGTCCTTTGATCTGGCTTATCAGCCATTTTTCATCGTTTCCGGTATTCTTTAGGTTCTCACTCATAACCCTTCCATCCAGAATCACATTTGCCACCATAAAGTCCTGGGTTGCAGCCAGATTCACATCGGACGGCGTGAGCGGACGGTCCGCTGCCTTCGGTAAAAAGCTGATTCTTCCATTTCCCTCTAAGATTGCCGTCTCGAGCTTTGAAACATCAAAATATCCCTGCTCCCGGCACTGTTCCAAAAACTCGGAAACATCGATTTTTGCTTTCCTTAAGTTTTTCCTATACAACTCCCCATTGTTGAGCAATATCAAGGGTTTTCCCTCAATAATTCTTCGCACCTTAACAAACTTATTGCTTAAAACAGAAATTAGAAACGTTGATACTCCATATACAATCATTGCCGTAAGAGACCTTGTGAAATCATCCTCCAGGGACGTTGCCATCTCTGCTGCAATGGAACCGATGGTAATTCCGTTGATATAGTCAAACATACTCATCTGTGACATCTGCCGGTATCCCATCAGCTTTGTCAGAATAAAGATCGTAAGTAACGATCCTAAGGATAATGCAATAATATATATTGTCTCCAAAATACCACCTCACCATACTATTTTTGTACATTCATATCTCCATTGGCAGGATTGTCAAGAAGCTTTCCCTGCTCATCAAATCTCGATCCATGACAGGGGCAGTCCCAGGAATGTTCCGCACTGTTCCACTTTAGTGAGCATCCCATATGGGGACATCTCTTTGATGTAACTGTCAGCCAACTTTTTACCGCCTCGAAACCATTCAAAAAAAGCTGTGGCTTTAGCATACTGCGGGCGGGATCAAAAGCCTCCTGATAGGGGTTTTCTTTTTCCAAGACCAGGTCCGAAAGAATCATTGCCGCTGCCATGGAGGATGTGATTCCCCATTTATTAAATCCTGTGGCCACAAAGCAATTCGGTAGTGTTCTGGCATATTGCCCGATGTAGGGGATCTGGTCCAGACTCATGCAGTCCTGGGTTGCCCAGCAGCCCACTTCCTTCGCCTTGGGATAGTATTCCTTTGCAAAACACCGAAGTTCTTCCCAGTTTCCGCCGTTTTTTCCCGTTCTGTGATCGCCGCCGCCAATCAGCAGATACTCCTTATAATTTCGGAAAGACATGCCATTTTGTGCCTCATCCACATACATGCCGTCTATTTTTGGAGCATCCTTTAGTGCAATCACGTAGGAGCGGTGCTGATACAGCTTCAAAAAGTACATACCGTGTTTATTATCCATTGGAAAATGGGTTGCAAAAATTGCCTTCTGAAAATGGACAGTCCCATGGTCGGTAAGTGCCTCCTTTTCTTTGAATTCCTTTACAAGGGTATGCTCATAAATATGCAGATTCTCCGCGATTTTCGAAAGAAATCTAAGTGGTTGAAACTGGGCCTGCTTTTCCATTGCGATTGCTCCTGCAACCGGAAAAGGTAACTTTGTCCTTTCTTCAATCCGGCTCTTTTGTCCCAATCTCGCAAGGGCATTTGCCTCTTCCTCCAGCACTCTTCTGTCATTTCTTGTATAGACATAAGAGGTTTTTGTTTCAAAATCACAGTCTATGGCCTGACACAGCCTGCCGTACATTCTGACAGCTTCCTGATTAGCCCGCAGATATTTTGCAGTAAGCTCCGGTCCGATTTCATTTAAAAGCTTATGATAAATTAATCCATGCTGGGATGTAATCTTTGCCGTTGTATACTCCGTAACACCGGAGCAAATCGTCTTTTTCTCCAGCAGCACATAGTCCACTCCCCGCTCCTTAAGAAAGTGCGCGCACAAAATACCGGCAATTCCCCCACCAATGATGAGTACCTCTGTATTTAAATCGCCGGCCAGGGTTGGAAAAGACGGCAGCCTGACATCCTTCGTCCAAATCGAATTCATATTTTCCTCCAGGGTTTTACTTGCTTTACATATCTAGTTTCCCAATTTTGCGGTTTTCTATTCCATATCTATCTTTTTATGAAAAAAATGCTCTCTACTCATACCGGTTAAAAACAGAATGAGTAAAGAGCTTAATATGACCAGAATTATGGAATTTGGAAAGATTTGAGGTGTTAGAACTGTCGTATACCTAAAATCCTTGAAAAACAGCTTCAAATTGCGGACTTTTCATGGGAATTGTATTATTTTGAGAAGTGGACTTCGCGGTATACCTAATATTTGCAATTTCTTAGGTACAGGCTAAAAATCATATGGCGAAATCATACAATTTACCAATCAAGTATGAAGCAGAACCCGCTCCCACTTGTAAAAAGTCAAACTAGAGTTCCATTATTAGTTCTACCGGGCAATGATCTGAGCCGAAGATTTCCGTATGGATGGAAGCATCCTTTAAGCAGCTTTCCAATCGCTTCGATACGATAAAATAGTCGATTCTCCACCCTGCGTTCTTTTCTCTTGCCTTAAACCGGTAGGACCACCAGGAATAGATATCCTTCTTTTCCGGATAAAAATAGCGAAATGTATCAATAAAACCGGCATCTAAAAGCTCTGTCATTTTCCCTCGCTCTTCATCCGTAAATCCTGCATTCATCCGGTTGGTCTTTGGATTCTTAAGGTCAATTTCCTGATGCGCCACATTCAAATCCCCGCAGAACACCACCGGTTTTTTCTCATCCAGCTTCTTTACATAAGCCCGGAAGGCATCCTCCCATTCCATCCGGTAGGAAAGTCTTGCCAGTTCATTCTGGGAGTTTGGGGTATAGACAGTCATAAAGTAAAACTCTTCAAACTCTAAAGTGATTACACGGCCTTCTTTGTCGTGTTCCTCGATCCCCAGTCCATAGCTTACCAAAATCGGTTCCTTCTTGGTAAAAATTGCGGTTCCGCTGTAGCCCTTTTTCTCGGCATAATTCCAGTACTGATGGTATCCCGGAAGCTCAAGATCAATCTGCCCTTCCTGAAGCTTTGTCTCCTGAAGGCAGAAGATATCCGCATCCAAGTCTTCAAAGCTTTCCATAAAATTCTTTTCCACACAGGCTCTTATGCCATTTACATTCCATGATACAAATTTCATTTTACTCATTTGCTCCTTTTCCATTCATTTCTTTCATTTCAGATTTATGTCTTCCCAAGGAATTTTGCATTTTCCTATCAGAACTTTTAAAAAGCGTCGGCACTTAATGAGCAATTCATTGCGAATTTAGTACCGCTACGCTTTTTACGAAGCGAAAGCGGGTTCTGAATGGGAAATGCAAAATTCTTTAGGGACACAAATCTGATATAGGATATTAATTTAATCCCCGGAAACCTTTTCCGATAATCTCGCTGGAGTTCGTGATCATAAGGAAGGTATCCTTGGTATGGTTTTGCTTTATGTAATTGCGCAGCTGCACCGCCTGCCCACGCTTTAATACCGTAAAGATGACATATTTCTGCTGATTTGTGTAGGAACCCTTTGCCTCAAAAATTGTAGCGCCTTTTCCCAATTCATCATGAATGAAATCCAGAATATCCTGAGGCTGGTTGGTTATGATTGTAAAATACTTGCAGAGATTTACATTTTCAATGGTGGTATCCACAACCAGCGTTTTTGCCATGAGTCCCACGAAGGAAAACAGTGCCGTCTTTACGTCAAATACAAAGCACGCTGCGACTACAATTCCCAGATCCACCATAAAAAGCGCGGTTCCGATATCAAAGGTGGTGTATTTTCGAAGGATCATGGCTATGATATCCGTACCTCCACCGGAAGCGTTCAGGTTGAACATGATGGCTGCACTTACCGCAGGAAGCACGATTGCAAAAATCAACTCCAACACCGGCTCATCCGTAAGCGGTCCATCCATGGGAATAAAATGCTCCATTGCACTTAAGAGCAAAGACGAAAGCACACTGATGTAAACGGTTTTTATGCCAAAGCCCTTGCTTAGAAAAATAAATCCAAGCAGCAGCAGTGCCATATTGATAATCAGGTTGTAGGTGGCGCTGCTGAGTGAAAACAGTTTGCTTAAAATAACCGATACACCCGTCACTCCCCCGAAGGAAAAATTATTCGGAAATTTAAAGAAATACACCCCCACATCCAGCACAACGGTTGCCAGGGTCAGCATGATCAGTTCAAAAAATATTCGTTTTTTATCATTCATAGCTTTTCTTCTGTTTCAATTTCTGCGTCACCAGAAATTAAGCATTCCACTCCTCAATATTCTTTTTTAACCACGAAATCCATCCATCAAAGCCTTCTCCCGTTCTTGCTGACACAAAGAAAATCCGGGAATTCGGATTCAATTTGTGGATGCGCTCCACAACGGCGGCATCGTCAAAGGGGAAATAGTCCCTTGTATCAATCTTATTGATTAACACCGCGTCACAGACCTCAAACATCAGCGGATATTTTAAAGGCTTGTCATCTCCCTCCGGATAGGAAAGGATCGCAACCTTTTTCGAGGCACCGGTATCCGTCTCCGCCGGGCAGACCAGATTTCCCACATTTTCCAAAAATAGAAGATCATACTGTGCAGTATCGAACTCTATCATGGCCTGTCTGGTCATCTGTGCATCCATGGCACATTCCCCGCCGGTATGTACCTGAATGGAATCCACTCCTGCCGCCTGCATACGCTCTGCATCTACTGTGGCAGCAATGTCCGCTTCCATAATTCCAATCTTGTAAATCCCCTTCAACTCTTCTATGGTACGAAGCAGCGTGGTGGTCTTTCCTGCTCCCGGGGACGCCATAAGATTCACCATAAAGGTTTTGTCCTTTTTCAATTGTGCACGGGTGTCCTTAGCCAGCTCATCATTGGCTGCATACACGCTCTGATGCACATCAATTACTCGTACTCCCATTGTTACTCTCCTCTTGTATTTTTTCTGATTATACCATAGAATGAGGATATCAATCCATAGGAAAGAGAGGTATTTTTATGCCAGAATTAAAAGCACCTACACCGCACATTGAAGCACAGGTTGGTGAGATTGCAGAAACAGTTCTTCTGCCCGGCGATCCCCTTCGTGCAAAGTTCATTGCGGACAATTTTCTTACCGATGTAAAGCAATTCAACAGCACAAGAAATATGTTAGGCTTTACCGGCTATTACAACGGAAAACGCGTATCTGTAATGGGGACAGGTATGGGTTGCCCATCCATCGGAATCTACAGCTATGAGCTGATGAATATCTACGGCTGTAAAAACTTAATCCGCGTCGGAACCGCCGGAACCATGCAGAAGGATGTTCACGTCCGGGAGATGGTATTTGCCCAGGCAGCCTGCAGTACCAGCAACTATCCGGCACTTTTCGGACTTCCGGGCTCCTTTGCTCCGATTGCAAGCTACGAGCTTTTGGAAAAAGCCGTTGCCGTTGCGAAGGAAAAAGGATACACCTACCATGTGGGAAATGTTCTTTCCAGTGATATGTTCTATTCGATTCCCTTACCATGCGGAAAAACCTGGCCGGAAATGGGCGTACTTGCCGTTGAAATGGAAGCAGCCGCGCTCTATTCCAATGCTGCCGCTGCCGGTGCCAATGCCCTCTGCATTTTAACCATCTCCGATGGCGATGAAGAAGCAAGCGATACCACCGCAGAAGAACGGCAGACCAGCTTTACGCAGATGATGGAGGTTGCACTTGCCTTAGCATAAGTCAAAAAACGGCTCACACCTAAGAATCTTAAAATTCTAGGTGTGGGCCATTTCACTCACAATTCTATAAACTCGTATCTACCTAAACCATAACCAGTTACTTTCTCTTAATTCATCACTATAAATTTCCAAATCAGCTCTTCTATTGTCCCAACCCACTAATGAGATATTGGGATTCAGGCATTCCCCTTGTCTCTCTACGGCCACTATTTCTCTGCTAATTTCTCAATTATTTTCATAACATCCGGCTGAGTAGGTGTAAATTTAACACCTCTCTTTAACATACCCATCACTTTTCTTGCCTTTTGTTCAATTTCCTTTACAGTATGCTCACTGGTTAACATCAAATGATTTCCTGCAATTGTATATTCCCGTTCAATATATTCATCTGTAATCGGAAACATATCCTGAATCAAAA
>CAMDYX010000042.1 GCA_945910395.1 uncultured Agathobacter sp.
GTAACAATAAAGTTTTATATAAAATAAGGTATCTAAAAGATACTATACGAGGAATTATGACATGGAAATCTATCTTGCACCCATGGAAGGGCTCACCGGATACATCGTACGAAATGCCTTTTTCCACCACTTTCACGGAATTGACAAATACTTTACCCCCTTCATCTCTTATTCCGAAAAAATGAATAAGAAAACCATTCGTGATCTTCTGCCTGCCAATAACGAAGGGATAGCCTTAATTCCACAGCTGATGTCCAACAAGGCGGAGGAAATCCTGTACATGGCAGATATGCTTTTTGACTATGGCTATACCGAGGTCAATATCAATCTCGGCTGTCCCTCCGGTACGGTCTCCTCGAAAAAGCGTGGCTCCGGGCTTCTGGCGTACCCGGATGAGCTGGACCGCTTTTTAAGCGAGTTATATGAAAAAGCGGACTTTCCGGTATCTGTCAAAACAAGAATCGGCTATGATACCGATGAGCTTTGGCCCCAAATTCTTTCGATTTATAAAAAGTATCCCATTAGTGAGCTGATTGTCCATCCCCGGATCCGAAGCGACTTCTACAAAGGAACTCCCCGGATGGAAGCTTTCGATCTTGCAGTAAGAGAGCTTTCCTATGGAGGTACTGCACTCTGCTACAATGGTGATATTTGGACCCTGTCGGACTATCAGGCACTAATTTCCCGCTATCCGGGTCTAAGCAGGTTCATGCTTGGCCGGGGTCTATTGGCGAATCCCGTATTGTCAGAACAAATAAAAAGTTTTCCGACAAATGAAGGAGTCCCTTCATCTGCAAATTCTTCTGAATATTGCTCATCATCCCTCAAGGAGCGCTTTCTTTCCTTTCATAACGAGATCTTTGACGGATATATGTCCATTTTTTCCGGCGAAAGGGACGTGGTCATGCATATGAAGGAGATCTGGTTCTACCTTGGACGAAGCCTTGCAGATTCCCAAAAGCATGTTAAAAGAATTCAAAAATCCCAAAACGCTACAGAGTACAGGCTTGCAGTAAAAAAGCTGTTTGACGAGCTTGATCTGCGCATCTGAAGATAAAGAAAAAGGGCATTCCCCCAAACAAAGGACTGCCCTTTTTCTTTACTTTTCAGGTATTTCAATAACATATTTTTCATAAGCGTTGATGACATGTGTGTCATCCACCATATCTTCTCTCGGAAATTTTCTTCCGTAATTCATATGAACATGTCCATGTACAAAATACTTCGGCTTGTACTTTTTAATTACCTCGTTAAAGGTATCAAAGCCAATATGGCAGGGATCGCTGTCATCATGCAATCCCTTTGCCGGAGAATGGGTCACAAGAATGTCAAACCCACCATTCCTCCATATTTTTAATCGCATTTTGTTCACACGCTTTTTCATCTGCCGGTCGGTATACTGGTTCTCACCCTCCTTGTAGCGGTTACAGCCGCCCAGCCCAAGTATGCGGACTCCCTTGAAATTGTAAATGTCATCCTCGATGCAGATGCAGCCCTCCGGTGGATTATGCTTATAGCGATCGTCATGGTTACCTCTCACATACAGAACAGGAACCGGAACCATCGTTGCCAGAAAGGACAGATACGAAGCATTTAAGTCACCACAGGACACAATCAGATCAATATCTTCAAAATCCTCCTTATGAAAAAAATCCCAATACGCTTTTGCTTCTACATCAGCCAGAAAAAGTATCTTCATCCTAATTCAATCCCCTATTTCGTCTCTTCTACGCCCTTAAGCGCAACAACGGCCTTCGCTCCATCCACGAGCTCTGATATTGCCGGTATGCTTCCTATAATATTTTCCACCAGATAATCCATCTCCATAATATCCTCCGGTTTCATTTCCTTGTGGAGGCTGTTTTTCTTCGTTCCATCCTGTGCATAGATTTCGCCGTAAAAAGGAACAATGTCTCCGCTGCAGATATCGCTTTTCAGATGTTCCCCCATACGTGCCACTCCGGCAGGAATATTTTTTGAGAAAATGATATCCACCACTCCTGCAGACATTCCCCACCAGTAATTTAAGGCTCTTCCTCCATCATCCCCAACGCTGTTGTAGGAACCGGTGACAATGCTCTGGATCATTTTTTCGTAAAATACCCCCCAGTTCCACAGAGGCATGACAAGATTGGTTGTCTGACCGTTTTCATAGCGGTACAGTCCGAACATTCTGGATGCATCCTTCGGTGTAATCATATCCTGATCCGATACGATCCGGATATCGTTCTCATTTAAGAACCGGTCTCTGTCATAATCCTTCTTGGTGGACCACTCCAGATAAATCTTTGCCCTCGGGTTGGTGCAGGATGCTCCCAGTGCAAAGGCATTGATATTTGCAATCATTCCATAAATCGGATAATCTGCGATATATCCGATTCTGTCATTTTCCGCAAGCACCCCGGCCAGAAGCCCGGACAAAAACTTTGCCTCATACATTCTGCCGTAATAGGTCCGGATGTATTTATGAGGAGTGTTCAGGGAGCAGTTTAATATCTTTACCTCCGGATGCTCTACGGCAACCTTTAAGCTGTGCTGCATCATCTGGGGTGCAACCTCAAAGATGATGCTTGCGCCCCTGGCAATTACATCATTTAAGACCTCCTCTATATTGTTCTCATTCACATCAGACACACAAATAGTCTGCATTTTATCCGGAAAAGTCTCCTCCAGATAATTTCGTCCAAGCTCATGGGCATAAATCCAGTCGGAGGTTTCCGGAGCCTTCGGATACAAAAAGGCAACCGTAAATTTTTTCGGTGTCTGTGGAATAAAATAGCTTAAAATATTCTTTTTCTCCTGAATTTTTCCCGGGTCCATGACAAGATCAACGCTCTTCTTCTCTCCCATCATGACAATTTCATTCCAGGCCTTCGCCACATACACATTGTAATCGGCAGGCTCCATCTTCAGTACATTTTCATAGCCATACACATTAAAAAATGCAATCAAGGCATCTCCGATGGTGATGGAGAGCTTATCTCCGCCCCTGAAGGAGAACGCCTTCTGAAAATAGAACCGTATCTTATTGAAATCCTCCTTTACCTGCTCATCCCAGGGCTCGGTATGTCCCATCAGCTCCAGAAGCTTCTGGGCATTGCCAAGCTTCGTAAACTCAATGGTGTTATACCCGGTAATCTCATTGAATTTCATAAACTCGTAGTACAATTGGATTTCAAAATCATCCGAATATTTCGGGACCTTCCTTGTAACATATGCAGGAATGGAGACCGCATCGAAATATTTTAATACACTTACCCTCTTATTTCCCTCTACAACATAGAACCGGTTCATGTACTCGTATGCTGTAATCGGGTCACGGATTCCCTCCGTCATCTGGGCATCTGCAAGATTTGCCCACTTAAATCCGAATTCTGTGCTGTTTTCCAATATCGGCATAAAGTTTGCCGCAAAAGCAGTTGTTCTTCCCGCAGTACTGGTTCCCACAACAAACTCCAAGGGTACCTGCACCAGACCAAGATTTACTTCTGATTGGATATTTTCTCTGGAAATAATATCGTCCAATACCGGAAGATACGGAAATTTTCCCTGCGAAATACATGCTTTATATTCTTTTTTCCCAAGCTTTAGCGCCTCTTCATATTCCATGTCACCCATAAGACACACTCCTTTCATAGACACTATTTTGCTACAATTTACTATATATTAGTATATCGTAACAAATTTTGCAAATTTCGAAAACTTTTTCTTTTCTATTTGTAATATGTCTGATATAATCAATTGTAGTACTAATGTATTATGTGGAGGTTATATATGGAAATGATTACGAAGGAGCAGGCTGACGCAATCGGTGAAATTGCCAATATCTGTACCGGCAATGCGGCTACAACATTAAGCTTGATGCTCGGCAGACCTACTAATATTACGACTCCAAAGGTTGACGTTCTATCGAACGAAGAAGAACTTTCAAGGGATGATCGTATACTTGTAAAGGTCCCATATACAAAAGGACTAGATGGAACCAACTTAATGATATTAAAGGAAGACGATGCTTTAATCATCGCCAATCTTATGATGTTTGGTGATGGCACAATTGATGGTATGCAGTTTGATGAGCTTACGCTCTCTGCAATCTCAGAGGCAATGAATCAGATGTGCGGAACAATTGCCACCTCAATGGCAACGCTTCTTGACGAGCCAACGGATATCGGCTTTCCGCTCATCAATTCCAAATACAAAAAGACCTTTGAGATTCCGGATGAATTGTGCAACGGAACCGATATTGTAAAAGTCACCTTCCACCTTACTTTAGGCGACTTGATCGATAGTGAGCTGATGCAGCTCTATCCAAAAAGCATCGTAAAGCAGATTTTAAAACAGGAGGATAAATAAATGGCAAAGATTTTGATTGTAGATGATGCCGCATTTATGAGAATGATGTTGAAGGACATTCTTACCAAGGGAGGCTATGAAGTAGCCGGCGAAGCTGCCGACGGCAATGAGGCCGTTGCCAAATACAATGAGTTAAAGCCGGATCTTGTAACCTTAGACATCACTATGCCGAACAAGGATGGAATTCAGGCATTAAAAGAAATCAAAGCCGCAGATCCGGGCGCTGTATGTGTAATGTGTTCTGCAATGGGACAGCAGTCCATGGTTATTGAAGCCATTCAGTCCGGAGCAAAGGACTTCATTGTTAAGCCATTTCAGGCAGATCGTGTTATCGAATCTATTCGCAAAATTTTAGGTTAAATTCTTACATAGTAACGGAGAATATTCATTTATGAGCAAACCGAAATCCGGCATTTCGCGTGTGCTTGCAAAGATGACAGTCCTGCCACTTCTGGTATTTGGTATTGTCACGACAATTTTTAGCTCGTTTTGGGTTTCATCCTCCATGGAGGATGAGGTCCGAAACGAGCTTAAATGTTTGGCGCAAAACGCAGTTATAACACTCGATATGCTCTATCCGGGGGATTACAACAAGTTTGAAAACGAGACGGAGCTATTGATCACAAAAGGCGATACCATCTTAAACTCAAACTATTCCCTGATTGATTCACTAAAACAGAATAGCGGAATTGATTATACGCTTTTCTATGGAAATCTGCGTATTATTACCACGCTCCGCACAGAGGATGAGCTTCGTCTCATCGGTACACCTGCCAATCCGCAGATTGTGTCTGATGTCATTGATACGGAATCTGAGGCTTTTTATACCAAGGTAGACATCTACGGCACAAATTACTTCTGCTACTATGAGCCTCTCTTTAACAGCGACGGAAGCTGCGTCGGTATGTTTGCCGCAGTAATGCCGGAAAAACGTGTTCGAACCCTTACTATAAAAGCGGTCCTTCCGATTTTAGCACTGTCCGTTGTTGCCATCCTTCTTGCAGCTCTATGGTCATTACGCTATTCCGCAGAATTTATCGCCGTTTTGCAGAAGCTTACTTCCTCCTTTGAAAAAGTATCAAAAGGAACGCTTTCCAATACGGTAACCCCGGAGCTGTTGGCAAGAAAAGACGAATTCGGTTCGATGGCACGTTCCATGGTGGATATGCAGGCTTCTCTTCGTGTATTTGTGGAACAGGATATGCTGACCGGCTTGAACAATCGCCGCTTCGGTCAGCAAAAGCTATCGGATCTAATTGAAAAAACTGCGGGAACAAACATGGGATTTTCCATTGCTTTGGGAGATATAGATTTTTTCAAGAAATTCAATGATACCTACGGACATGATTGCGGAGATTATGTATTAAAATCCATTTCCGCCTTGATGAAGGATCATCTAAAGGACTTCGGCTACTGCATCCGCTGGGGCGGGGAAGAATTCTTAATCGTGCTGACACAGGGCTCCTATATGGATCACGTGAAGGTTATGGCCTCCATGCTAGAAAAAATCCGCCGGACGGAATATTCTTACGACAGTCAGACGCTCTCTGTGACCATGACCTTTGGTCTGATTGATGCCGCATCCTATGGCAGCTCCGATGAGATGCTAAAAGTCGTGGATACGCTCCTGTATTACGGCAAACAAAACGGTCGAAACCGACTGATCACCATAAATGAAATGCCGGAAGAGGTGTTGTTTTAAAACAACACCTCTTCTCTTGCCAATTCCACATTTTCTTCGGAATGTTCCACCTCTTTTGAAAAAATACGCACCATATCAATGCGGTCTTCCAGCGAAAACCGTTTTCCGTTTCTGTGATAGCGAATCACATCCATATCAAGAATGACCCTGGTAAACAGAATTGCAAGCTTTGCATAAGATAACACATCATAGTTATAAACCGCATTCATAAAGTAGCGGAACACAAAATAAACCGCAAGCTGCTCATAATCATTTTCTTTATAATCTTTGTCAGACAGATATTCCTTTGTAAGTGCTTCATAGGTCTGCTCGGTAAAATCTTCAGCAAAAAGTTCCTTGATATGCGTCCATTCCTCATCCAGAACTTCCATTCTCGTAAACACCTCAAATCGCTGCAAAAACGCTTCATAGGTTCCTGCTTCCCAGCAATCATTTTGTTCCTGTAGACCAATTCCGAGTTTATCCTCTTTAGACTTACCGATCCGTATAAATTCTTCCGGATTTGTATCAAAATCCAGTTCTCCCTTACACTTCATCCATGAATTTATAAAATCCTGCGCCCTCTTTGAAATGGCAAGGAACGAAGACACTCTGTCGGCAAATGGAATCGCTCTGTTCTGCAGCGTCGAAATCAAAAGCTCCTGCATGCTTTCCAGCCATGCAATGTAGTTTGCTTCCCGTGCCTCCTGTGCTTCCTCTTCCAGTGATTCTTCCCGGCTTAGGATTTCTTCTTTCTCTTTTTCCTCAGAGATATATTCTTCCTCATAATCCGGCATCTCGTAATCTACCAGTTTCACCGGTTCATCGTGTGTAAAAAGAATCCTTCCTACCTCCTCGCAGGACAGGCACAACGCTTTTTGCAGAACATTTCCATAAGTAATGGAAAATCTTGGGTACTCCGTACAAACCTCGCTTAACGCTTCCTCCCCCAGCTCTATGCAGATATCACATAAATTCCCGGAGTTTAAGAAAGGACAACGACCATGCTCTCCCAGCCGAAAGCTATGCTCCTTGTCCTTCGTAAGATACATTTGCTTTTTTAATCTATTTCCAAACACTCCCGGCACGGTAGAATAATATGCAAAGGTATCCTCATCAATATCAATTTCCCAGCCAATGCAGCAGCTATCCTTGCATTTATCTGCAATGCATTGAAATTCATCGTAATAATCCCAAACTCGTAAAATCAAAATGCTGCCCTTCTTTATATCTTTTGCTTTGAATCCTGATGTTCTTCTTCCGACGGATTAAGCAGGCTCCAGTCCGGGTCTTCCGTCCCCTTAAAATAATTGTAGCCAATATATCCGATGCAGAAGATAAATCCTGCCACCGTCGTAGACATCAATATTGTAAAGAGATTTGCCAAAACAAAAGTCAAGGTCAGTTCCCCTGCCATTCCCACAACAATCAGTTTTTCAATTGGCTTAATAAACATTTTCCAACCGCCATAATACAATGCCAAAAGTACACCAAGCAAATAACAGGTCATGGCTAGTATCCTTTGTACATTCTTTTTCATGCTCCTCGCACTCCTTCTAGTCCATTGCCAACGCTATTGTGCCACTTTTTCTTGTTTTTTGCAAGTCAATTACACGCTGGTTTCTCGATCCTCTGAATTTTAAGGTAATATCCTTCTCTTCTTCCTTAAATGGTCCATCCACCAGAATATCAATCAAAGAAAGCAGTTCGTCGGTATCCTCGGTGTATTTCCTTCCTCCGGGAATCAGATCCTTATCATAGATATAGCCGGTAAACGCCCAGATATTTTTCTTCGGATACATCTCCTTTACTTTTCGCACGAAGGGAAGGAGATCCTTTTGATTTTCTTCCTCGAAGGGCTCTCCCCCCAGCAGGGTCAGTCCCTGTACATACGCAGGCGCAAGAGAATCTAAGATTTCCTTTTGCACCTTCTCATCAAACTCATTTCCATAATCAAAGGCCCAGGTCTGGGGCTGAAAGCATCCTTTGCAGGCATTTCTGCAGCCGGACACAAACAGAACGGTTCGACAGCCTAATCCATTTGCAATATCACAATACTTTATTTCTGCATAATTCATAGAACAATCCTCTCATACATCCATACGCGCTACCTTATATCCCGCAGCGCCATCAACACCTTTTCTTTTATTTTCGCACCTTCTGACAGAAAAAACAATAGTAATCCGATAGAAAAAGCAAGGCGTAGGATATCCGCCTTGCTTTTGCAGTAGCTTTTTATATAAATTCTTACTGAATCCCTGTTCCACCACAGGTAGAACATACACCTTCTCCCCAGCATATCGGGCAGACATGACGAAGTGCGCCACCGCACCAGGAACAGGTAAAGCTTCCTGCTCCATGACAGGCATCACAAGCCACGCTTCCGCTTCCGCCACAGCGTTTACATGCAGACAGCCCCGAACCGCCGCAGATGCCGCAGGCAGTTCCTGTTGCAGGATCTGTTCCTGATCCTCCACAGTTGCTACAGCCTTTTTCCTGTCCGCTTCCATGACATCCATGACAATTAATTCGTGCGGTTCCATTGCAGACTCCACAGGTTTCAACACCATTATTGCAGGCTTTACAATTTACAATGCCGACTCCGTTGCACTCCTTGCAGTCATTTCCTGTGCCATTGCAGGCAGTACAGGTAGCCACCTGAGGAATTCCAACTTCCTCCACCACTTCCTCGGCCACCGCAATCTCGACGGTTGCTGCAATAGGAGCCTCCGTCTCAGGGCTCTCATTGATTGCCACAATGGCCTGTGTAACCGCCTTAGAAGCATTTACAAGAGGAGCTTTCTCCTCCACCTCCGGTTTTTCCTGCGTGCCCACCTTTGCCAGCTCGATTTTTACATTTCCCTCATCCTTTAGGTAGCCTTTTTCCACCGCGGTATCTACCAAAAGCTCCAGTCCCTCATCATAGGAGGTTCCAACCAGTTCCAAATCCTTGTAGGCATCCACCGCATCCTCATTTAAATAGGACACACCGATGACCACGTCAGCCGCATCAAAATACAATTCCACAAGTGGATTGATGCTGACGGTAAGTGAATACGCAAATTCTTCCGGGATGATGTCATACTCACAGCCTGTTTCTGATTCCGTCTCTGTTTCTGCTTCCGCCAATCGCTCGGTGTCCGTAATGGTCGTTTCCGACGATGCTGCTTCCGTAGCAGAAGTTGAAATTGTTGCTGCATCCTTTTCACTTTGATCTGCACTGCTTCCACAGCCGGTAAAAATCATGCCAACGGCAAGCATTACTGCCATCAGTTTTGAAAAATGCTTTCTCATCATATCGTTTTTCTCCATGTTTCTTTACTCATAGTAAAAAGCTTCTTCTACTAACTTTCCGATCATCAGATAGCGCTTGTCGCCCTCATACCGAATACAGGTAGACAGGACAATATAGCGATCCTCCATTCCGTATTCCACACCTTCCCGGATAAAACTTTTGTCATCCTCTTCCTCTGCCATCATCTGAAGAAATGCTGCCTTTCCATCCTCGGAAAAGTAGTCAAACTCATAGGGAAGATATGCATCGGAATGGCGTCTCGTCTCCACGATCTGATAGGTATACCGGTTCGTTTCGGTATAGATCACGATGGTATCATTCTCCTCAAAAAAATCCCGGTCATAGAAGCTTCGAAGTGTCCCAAACATCGTTCCGTTATTCATATCATGACCATACAGAATCGTGGCAAAATCCGAAAAATCCTTTGTGTTCTCCTTATTGGAATAAATGCATCCCGGCCGCGGTCCCGTATGATCCAGATTGTGGGTCAGATAGTAATTATCCTCCTCGCTCTGCAAAACCGGATAATCCACATCGGTTCCGGGAACCGTAATCCATGCATAAATGTCTTCATTCGTTTCGTGGAGTTCTTCAAAATCTATCGTTTTGTCACAATAAATCTTCGGCTCTTCAGTCTCGGTTTCTATAATGATTTCCGTCTCGCTCTCGGATTCCGTTGTTTCCGTGATGACAACAGCCTCCTTTAACGCCTCATATTCCCGCTGCTTTTCTCTTTTTCTTACGCCGATCACAATAAATAGAATAATAAAAAAGAGGAAAAGCCCAATCCATATGATATCAATGATGAATGTTTTTTTGTCTTTCATAAGTGCAGTTAATTCCTTCAAATTTTTACTACATTATAATACAAAAGAAGGCTTAAATGCGAGCAATATCGGATTTAAGCCTTCTTTTCTTTGAAGTTTAACTAAGCTCTCTTCCGAACTGTGTATCCGGCAAAAGCGATTGCTGCGAATATTGCTGCGAACAAAACAGCTTCCATTCCATCATTCGTCTTTGGAGATACAGTCTGTACCGGAGCAACGGTTTCTGCTGCCGAAGCAACGGTTTCCTCTACCGGAGCCACCTTCTGAGTCTCGGTAGTGGTAGATGATTGAGTTGTTGATGTAGAGTTATTTTGGTTTTCTGTTGAAGGCTGAGCCGACGGAGCGGTTACGGTTGCTACCCCAGCCTCAACATATGTACCACCTTCATAATCTGCAACTTTGACAAGATATTTCCCTGCTCCAATTGAAAACGTTGTAGAAAAAGAGTTTGAAGTAATTGAAGTAGTTTGGTAACCCACTAAAGTTGTCCCGGTCTCATCATAAACAAATATCGCAACCGCAAGTCCTGCCGGGCTCGGTTGGCCTGCCGGAACAGTCCCACTAACTGTAAGTTGTCTATCCCCGCCATCAACAGTTGCATTAGAAATCGTCCCAGCTGCCATTACTTTCACTTTCATGCCAAAGATGCTACATGCAAATACCAGACAAATCGCAGCTAATGACAGAATTGCTTTTTTACATTTTCTCATCTGTTTGTCTCCTCCTAATATAGTACTTTTCTTGCATTAACATCATATGTTGCACCTGCTCCTGATCCTAACATTGCTCCTGCAAAATTATCCGCATCTCCGCCCGCTTTTATAATATTTACACTAACATATTTTATTTCTTTTCCGCTTACACTATCATCCGACATGCTTGCGGCAGTAAAACTAGCCTTTTTTAGTCCTTTTCCACCAGTATCTTCATTTTGTAATGAAACTGACTTCGTTTTAGTTGATCCATCCGTATAAGTAATCGTACAAAGAGCATTATAATTACTTGCAGAATCAGTATTAGGATAATAAAATGTACCCAATACTTTTTGATTGGAAAATGGAACATCTGGTCCAAAATTATCCGCCAGATTCACTCCTGTTCTGACAATAGTAACATAATGAAAACCTCCATTTACATCTTTAACTTTAAATTTCACTTTATCATAATAATTTGATTTAAAATCAATTGAAACAGTTCCATTATTATTGTTTGTCACAGAAATAGCCTCACTTGGAACGTCTAATGCTACTACTGCTTTATCTGCTCCATCATTTGCGATAGCATAAGTCGAACCATTTCCTGTAGATAATGTAAAGGTTGGCTCTAAGAAATATCCTGTTAACGTTGCAGGACTACTTTCGGAAGTTCCTGTTACATCATTATATGGAATATAAAACACTGGGTTAAACATATCTGGGAAATATGTCGCTGCGCTTTCAGATTCCAATGAAACTGATGTATACTCCGCCTCTTTAATGATAATTCTAAAAGCCTGATCCGGTGTTGCTGTTACAGAACTATTTCCGACTTCACTTCCACACGGATCCATTGTCAAGATACGTAAATCATTCTGATCTTTTGTCCAATTCCAGTTAGCGCATATTTTAGCCCATGCTTCTGAATCTTGAGAAGCCTCATATGTTACATAATAAATTTCTTCACCAATTTCATAATTCTCATGCGTTGAATTTTGACTATTTTCATCAACAATATCTGTATTTATAAACACATTTGGAACATAATCAGCTCCAGATGTTGTATTGGTAATCTTGACAAAGTCATAGCATATTTGTCCTTGAGTTCCCTTCCAGACCAGCACTAAGTTGTTACCATTTGTATCTTTTTTATCTAATCCAAAACTAAAATTTGGTCCTGATGGTTGTTGACCATTTGACTTATTAGAAAATGTTACTGTAATCTTATATGAAGTATTCGTTACCAAATTAAATGTTTGTCCATTTTCTCCTAATATTCCTTCATCAATACTCAATGAACCAAAATTTTCAGCAACTGTCCATGTAGCATCGACTTCATTAGAATCTGCTCTTTCAACTCGTATTGTAATGGAAGAATTATTACCAATTTGAATAGCTGTACCAGAAGAAAACTGGCTCCAATTTGTTTCACTTCCTAATTTATAGAATACATTATTTCCATTCTGAAATGATGAATTGTTAGTTATATCTACTTGAAATGTTCCTGTATTAGTTTGCACTTGACTTGCTGTTATAGTAAGGGTATGTGTCCCAGTAGTTATATTACTAAGTGAAATTCCGCCACCGGATATATTAGCGGCATCTTGGATAACTGCACCCTCCATCCATTCAATATCATTACTATCAAAAGAACCCATCCTATTTTCTGAGTTAAATTCATATCCTTGCTCTGGCAATACTTTTATTTGAATATTATTTTGGTTTTCATCAAGTGAAATTACATTATTCTCTACCCGCTCATAATTATCTGATATCGTATAATATACGGTGCAGTTGTTTGCTGTAACATTAATCGTGATTGGGCTATCTGCCTTTACGCTTGTCACATTTCCCGCAAATACTGCTGCAAGCACGAGCATCACGCTTAGCAGCCCTGCAATAATCTTTCTTCCTCTCATGTTCATTCTCCTTTACCCATATGTTTTGTCAATATACGAAGTACTAACTTGAGAATAATTTTATCGAATTTTGTCTCACAATTTAAGTTGACACATGTCTCAAAATAAGAAAATGGTACTGTTTTTTCACTTTAAAGCATAAAAATATCCCGAAGAAGACAATTGATTTTTCTTCTTCGGGATGTTCTTGTAGAAAACATACTACTTTTGACTTTTCTGCAATTCTTTCATTTGCTTTTGCAGTTGTTCTATGTATTGATTCTGTTCCACAATCTGTTTTTCCTTCGCCGAATTTTCTTTTTTCTGTTCGGCAAGTTCTTTTTCCTGCTCAGCAAACTTGGTCTCGTAGTAATACTTCATATCCAGTTCCTGCCGTATGCGGTCTTCGCGAGTTTCATACTGCAATTTGAACTTCTCATCTTCTGTCAGCTTTTTGAGCGTAACAACCGCCTTTTGAATACTCTGATCCTGTTTTGCAAGTTCCATAAGCTCACCCCATTCTTTTGCTTTGAAGAAAGATGCCCACATATCCTGATGATACTTTTTATCGTTTTTCGTTTGTATGGTTTCAAGGCATGAAAATCTGCTCATACCTAAATTCTCTGAAAATCTGCTCCAAAACCGCCTTTCAAGCGGCAAATTGTATGGTTTCGCAGTACTAATTTTACTGTATACCTAGAAAAACACCAATCCTTAGGTACAGATTAAAAATCATCTTACAAAACCATACAATCTGCCTTAAAATCAGCTGAAAAACCAGATTTTTTGCGATTTTTTAGGCATAGAGAAAAAATTACATAGCAAAACATAACAATTCTTGTACTATTTTTCACTCATTTGCTTGCTCATATCTCTACCACCGTACATAATACGAATAACACTTACGGTAGCATCAGCTTCATCTGGCAGATAAAATATCAAATAATTATCTACTGGTAAAACCCGCAATCCCTGACTATGCCAGGGTTCCTCCTCATATAATCTGTGGCGCATTGGCATTTGTTCAAGAGAATGCGCTTTCTCCATGATTCGGCTGGTCTGATCCGCTGCAGTCTCCGGTTCTAGCAATTCATACGCAATATACTCGTAGATATCCCTCAAATCCTGTCTTGCCTCAGCTGAATAAACTACGTTAAAAATCATAGGCCAAAATCCCTTTTCATTTCGGCTTCAATGGCATCTGCTGAGTAAACCTTGCCAGCTTTTACATCAGACATTCCTTTTTCAATTTCTTTATCAAATTGCTCTTTTGTAAGAGAACCATATTCCAATGGTTCTGTTCTTGGTAATTTCATCTCAAATGGAATCCCTTTTTGCAATACAATCTGTCGTAAAAACATACCTACTGCATTTGACATCGGAATTCCTAACTGATCCAATACGCTTTCAGCCTGTTCCTTGAGTTCAGGCTCAACTCGCGCAAATACGCTTGCTGTTCTTGCCATAATCATATCCTCCTTTAACTTCATCTTATCACAAATGCTTGCAAGCAGCAATCTATATGCAAGCATTTTTTAATATCATATATTTTGTGTTTCAACAGTTGATTCTATACTCGATAAAACACCCTGACTGCTTTTCAAAAGCAATCAGGGTTATATCAAACCTTCCCTAGTTCAACTTCCAATTGTAATAAAACTGCAGGATGCCGATTCGGGACTTTGTATTAGTCTTTTCATTCAGGCTTGCAATGTGGCGGTACAAAGCCGCACGGGAGATTGCCAGTTGCTCTGCAATTTCCTGTACGTTTTCATCAGAATCCAGCAATACCTTTAGCACTTCCTGTTCTCGATCTGTCAGCAAAAAATTTTCTGAAAAAGCTTCAAATTTTTCTTCCGGATTCATTCCATCATTTTGGATGATAGTAATGTTTTCGTCTTTGTCTTTTTCCAACGGAGCCTTAAGCTGAAGCTCATAGATTGCTATGCATATGCTGATTGCTGCAAACATAAGTAGTGCAACAATCATAATGACCATACCGTTTCCTGTTGCGAGAAGCATCGTGGAAATGGTTCCCGTTAGAATTGCACATAGGTTATTGGCGGCACGCCCCAGTCCAGCCCACAGTGTTGGAATCTTTGTGGAATAGGACAAATCCATAAAGCTTGTGGTAAAGAACACCACAAAGAATCCCGCGGACATATAAAATACCAACAGTCCTACCACAAAGGAACCACCCATCTGAATAAGCACCACACAGCTTGTTGACAAAAGCGTTACCACATACATGATGAGGTTCATAAATTTTCGGTTTTTCAGATCATATAACACACCAGCAAAAAGTCCGCTTACTGCAAGAAGAAGTCTCGGCCACTGTCCGATATCAGCACTGCCCGCTGCATGCACCAGTGTAACCGCATTATCCAGCGTTGAAAAAATGCAGGTCATAAGCAGGACACAAAGTATCAATGACATACCTGCAATCGTTGAATTTGTTAGTGTTGCTTCCTTTGTCTTTTCTTTGCAATCCTCTCTTTCAATTTCTTCCCCACAGTCATTTTCTTCTTTCATTTTAAGAAGCAGCACCACAAATACTGCGCAGGAGATTGAAATCACAATGGATTCCACCATATCATTCTTTACAAGATTGTTATTTAGGAACTGTAAAAAAATACCAAAGGCATATGCCACTCCAACATGCTTTGCAAGATGCCGTTTATCTTCTATAATTTGGGTTGTCAAAAAGCAAACTGCACTTCCTCCAACTCCCATCAGACAGAAAGCAATTAATCCGGCGACTAAGATTGTTTCCCATGACATATGCTGCTGAATTACAAAAATGCAAATCACAACGACAACCGTAATTGCAAATCCCCAGAAATTCCAGCCTTTGCTTTTAATCTGCTTTGTCAAAACAGGAAACAACAAAAATCCTAAGACACTTGCTCCGAGAATGTAGCTTTGGGCAACCACCACTCCCTGCGCATCCGTCACATAAGCCATCATATTGTCATACAGATATTCCGTTCCCAAAAATATAAAATTAAAAAGTGCCATTGAAAAAACAATAAGTAGCTTTGATTCGCTGAATAAATTCTTTGTCATTCGTACCTATCCTTGTATCTATCCTTATCCCTATACTTGATATTTCTATTGTAAACAAAAATCTCAAAGGTGCAAGTTGACAAATGTCTCACTTTTATACTTTTTGCCATACAAAAAGACGCTTCCGATTTTTTCAAAGCGTCTTTCCTGACATAGCGTCTGTAGTTTTCCATTTCCTATGCTATTCATCAATTTTCCTGTTTCGTTTACGTTCATTTTCTCCTTTCTCTGAGGCATAGTCCTACTATGTCTCATGTAAACTTCTCTCTAGCACGCATCTTAATTATATCGAATGACGTTCGCATGTTTAATATTCCCAAGCCCACAAAATTAGGTATTTTAGGCACTCTTCCTGCCCAAAATACCTAAAATCCATGTATTTATCTCCTTATTGCTATTTTGTATTCAAACATAAAAATGCCCTGACTGCTTTTTTAAACAGTCAGGGTTATATCAAACCTTCCCAAGCTTGACTTCCTTTGCTTGAGATAATTCTAGTTCTTTTTAACCTACTTATCAATAAACTTGGCGCGAATCGACATTCAAACGTCTCGAAACGACATCCTTTCACTTCAATTCGGCAGCTTTCCAAAATAGAGCATCAGCGCTTTTTCGGCATCGCTGCTGTTTTTGGTAAACTTTATATTTGAAATATCAAACAAAATACAGCCACAATGACCTTTAAACGTCGGGAAGCAGATCACCTTCAAATAGGTATCAATTTCCGGGCTGTAATCGATAAGCTCCAAGGTTTCTCCAAAAAGTGTGGCGCGTTCATAGCTTCTAAGCCACTTGGAATCCATGTTGGAAAAAAGACTTCCAAAAGAGCTTCCTATCAGCTGCTCTAAGGGCAGCTTTTCCAGTTTTGCCAATGCCGGATTCCCGTATCGGAAAATCCAGTCCACCGCGTGGCTTTCCTCATTAAAGATCATCTCAATATCCGTAAACGCAAAAGGCAGCTTGTCAAAGCTTTGGTAATGCTTTCGGTATTCCTCCTCTGTCTGCGGGGTCTCCTCTTCCCTAAAGCTGTGAATCATGTGCTTTTGTATTTCGCGGAACTGGTCTATAATCTGCCTTTTCTTTCGCATGGTATATCCCAGAGAATCCCCGTTACTAAGATTAATGCTGTCCGTAATATCATGAATCGCCATGGCAGACACGATACACCCCCGGTGCACCTTGATAAATCCCTCTCCTAGCTTTTCCTCAAGGGCCGAAAAGGTCATCCTTGTTTCATAAACCTTTCCTCCGGAAACATGTATCTCTGCATTCTTTCCTACCATAAGGACATAAAGAATACTACTGACACCAAGCACTACTTTTCTTTTATTTGATAGGATTGTGATATAACTTGTTTCCTGCAAATTGGGCACCTCCACTTTCTCTTTTGTATGCCGTATACTTTCATCCATTAGAAACGTACACCGCAAAGCGTATCATAAAGAAACCCTTGATTTCTCAAGGGTTTCATTCTTTACTATTTTTTATAAGTGCAGTACTCTCTCTTTGATTTCCTGGGTTCTACCTTGGTTCCAGAACTGTGTTCCGATATATCCACAGGTACGACGTGCCACAGACATCTGATCCTGATCACGATTTTTGCAGCATGGGCACTCCCATACAAGCTTACCCTCTTCCTCTACAATAGAGATTTCACCGTCATATCCACACTTCATACAGTAGTCAGATTTGGTGTTTAGCTCTGCATACATGATGTTTTCGTAGATATACTGCATTACGGAAAGGACCGCGTCGATATTGTTCTGCATATTCGGAACCTCCACATAGCTGATGGCTCCTCCCGGAGAAAGGGCCTGGAACTGAGATTCAAATTTCAGCTTATCAAAGGCATTGATTTCTTCCGTTACATGTACATGGTAACTGTTTGTAATGTAATTCTTATCGGTAACGCCTTCAATACGTCCGAAGCGCTTCTGCAGACATTTTGCGAATTTGTAGGTAGTGGATTCCAACGGAGTTCCGTAAAGTGAGAAATCAATGTTGGTCTCTGCCTTCCACTTTGCGCAGGCATCATTTAATTTCTGCATGACTTCAATTGCAAATGGTGTTCCGATTTCCGGATCGGTATGGGAAACCCCGGTCATATATTTGACACATTCACACAATCCTGCATATCCGAGGGAAATGGTAGAATATCCGCCAAATAACAGCTTATCAATCTTCTCGCCCTTTTTCAGACGAGCCAGCGCGCCGTTCTGCCAGAGAATCGGAGCTACATCCGATGGAGTTCCGAGAAGTCTCTTATGTCTGCACATCAAGGCTCTGTAGCAAAGCTCCAGTCTCTCGTCCATAATTTCCCAGAACTTGTTCATGTCTTTTCCTGCGGAGCAGGCGATATCTACTAAGTTGAGGGTTACAACGCCCTGATTAAAGCGACCGTAATACTTGCCTTTTCCTTCCACATAATTTAAAGCTCTTGCAACATTTTCCGTGGTGCGGTCCGGTGTAAGGAAGCTTCGGCATCCCATACAGGTGTAGCACTGTCCCTCTCCGGTTTTATCCACCTTAAGCTCCTTCATTTTCTTCTCTGAAATATAATCCGGAACCATTCTCTTGGCAGTACACTGTGCAGCAAGCTTTGTCAGATACCAGTACTTCGAATCCTCTGTAATGTTATCTTCCTCTAACACATAAATCAGCTTCGGGAATGCGGGAGTGATATATACTCCCTTTTCATTCTTTACACCCTTGATTCTCTGGTGCAGCATTTCTTCAATAATTGCTGCAAGGTCCGCTCTCATCTGTCCATCCGGCACTTCGTCAAGATACATGAATACCGTAATAAACGGAGCCTGTCCATTGGTTGTCATAAGTGTGATGACCTGATACTGAATCATCTGAACACCGCGGTTAATCTCTTCCTTTACGCGAAGCTCTGCCACCTCATTGATTTTTTCTTCACTAAGCTCGATTCCGGCAGTCTTAAATTCTTCCTCAACCTGCTTTCTGAACTTTTCACGGCTTACCTGTACAAACGGAGCGAGATGGGAGAGTGAAATACTCTGTCCCCCATACTGTGAGCTTGCGATCTGCGCGATGGCCTGTGTGGCGATATTGCAGGCGGTAGAAAAGCTCTTTGGCGGATCAATCATGGTCTCGCTGATGACGGTTCCGTTCTGAAGCATATCCTCTAGATTTACAAGACAGCAGTTATGCATATGCTGTGCAAAATAATCTGCGTCATGGAAATGGATCAGACCTTTTTCATGAGCCTCTACAATGTCCTCCGGCAGCAGGAAACGCTTTGTGATATCTTTGGATACCTCCCCTGCCATATAGTCACGCTGAACACTGTTCACTGTAGGATTCTTGTTGGAATTCTCCTGCTTTACCTCCTCATTGTTGCACTCTAACAGGCTTAATATCTGCTGATCTGTTGAGTTTGATTTACGAACAAGCGCTCTCTTGTATCGGTATGTGATGTAGTTACGTGCTACGGTAAAAGCGCGCTGATTCATGAGCTGGTTCTCCACCATATCCTGAATCTCCTCCACGCTTGGAGAACGCTTCATATTTTCGCAGGCAATTTCTACATTCTTTACAATCTCCTCAATCTGGGCATCCGTCAATTTTTCATAATCGATAACCGATTCATTTGCTTTTACGATTGCGGCTGTGATTTTCTGTGGGTCGAAGCTTACTTCGCTTCCGCTTCTCTTGATGATCTTCATAAGTTTCCTACTCCTTCTAGTGCTAAATATATCAACGAAAACACAACATCTGTGATTTGTTCTAAAACCATTATACAATATCTTGTGTCTTTGTCAACGAAATAAAGCTATATTATGTGGTGGCAGATGTCACAAAAAATAATCCTGAAAATCGTTGCTTTTTCCCTATTTATGACCAATTTCCTATCCTGTTACGAAAAAATATGAGCAGTTTACAATTTCTTCCTAAAAATAAATGTAAAAAAAGTATAAAAAGCTAGAAAACTTTTCCATCCTGATATTATAATAGGAAAGTACACTATATATTAGGAAGGAAGAGACTTATTATGCTAAAAACAATTGGGGCGCAGATTAAGGAATTTAAGACTGCTGCAATCATTACCCCACTATTTATGCTTCTTGAAGTCCTTATGGAAACCATTATTCCGAAGCTGATGGCCAACGTCATTGATGATGGTATCTATGCCGGTGATCAGGGATATATTTACAGGACCTGTATCCTGATGATCATCTGTGCTTTTGTATCTCTTTTCGGCGGCTGGATGGGTGCCAAATATGGTGCAAAGGCATCCATGGGACTCGGACGAAATCTTAGAAAAGCAATGTTTGAGAATATACAGAACTTCTCTTTCGCAAACATTGATAAATACAGCACCGCCGGTCTTGTCACCCGAATGACCACCGATGTTACCAACATTCAGAATGCCTTTATGATGCTGCTTCGCATGGCAATGCGTGCACCGGCAAGCCTGATCTGTGCAATGGCGATGTCCTTTTTCATCAGTCCTCGCCTTGCCTCCATCTATCTGATTGCTGTAATCATTCTAGGCTGTTTTCTTGCCCTCATCGTCTACAAGGCCATGGGCTATTTCCGTGAAGCCTTCACAAAATATGACGATTTGAACGCAAGTGTTCAGGAAAATGTTTCCGCCATCCGTGTGGTAAAAGCCTATGATCGCGGCAACTATGAAAAGAGCAAATTTAAAAAGGCGAGCCAGAATATTTACAACATGCTTTTTAGAGCAGAAAACGTTGTTCTTTGGAACGCACCTCTCATGAATTTTACGGTATACAGCTGTATTCTTCTCATCAGCTGGTTCGGTGCTCATGCTGTTGTGGATGGTGAACTATCTACCGGTAATCTCACCGCACTGCTTGCCTACTGTATGAATATTCTGATGAATCTCATGATGCTTTCCATGATTTTTGTTATGATGTCCATGAGCGTGGCCAGTGCAAACCGTATTGCCGAAGTTCTGAATGAGGAAAGCACCTTAAAAAATCCCGAGAATCCGGACTTTGACATTCCAAACGGAAGCATTCGCTTTGAAAATGTTTCCTTCCGTTTTAATGACACCTCGGAGGCTCCGATTCTTGACAACATCAACTTAACCATTGCATCCGGTGAAACTATCGGCATCATTGGTGCAACCGGAAGCTCGAAATCCTCTCTCGTCAACTTAATCAGCAGACTGTATGATGTCAATGAAGGCGCAGTCTACGTTGGCGGAAAGGATGTCCGCTCTTACGATCTGGACACCCTTCGAAATGAAGTCTCTGTGGTACTGCAGCAAAATGTGCTGTTTTCGGGAAGTATTTTGGACAATCTCCGCTGGGGTGATCCGAATGCCACAGATGAAGAATGTATAGAAGCCTGTCGCATGGCCTGTGCGGATGACTTTATTCAAGGCTTTCCGGATAAGTACAACACCCATATCGAACAGGGCGGAACCAATGTTTCCGGAGGTCAGAAGCAGCGGCTTTGTATTGCCAGAGCATTGCTGAAAAGGCCAAAAATTTTGATTCTGGATGACAGCACCAGCGCCGTGGATACTGCAACCGATGCAAAAATCCGAAGGGCATTTAAGGAGGCTATTCCGGGCACAACAAAAATCATTATCGCCCAGCGTATCTCTTCTGTGATGGAAGCAGACCGTATCATTGTGATGGACAACGGAAAAATAAGTGCTTTCGATACCCACGAAGAGCTGCTGAAAAACAACGCCATTTACCGTGATGTCTATGATTCACAGACAAACGGCGGCGGAGATTTTGACGAAGGAGGTGCTTCATAATGCCGGGACCGAGACACAAGGGACCACAGGGTCCAAAGCCAAAAATTAAAAATCCGGGAAAGCTGTTCATGCGTCTTCTTAAGACGGTTATGAAGCGGTATGCCTTTGCGTGGATTGTTGTATTTGCCGGAACAATTTTAGCTGTATTGGCAAACATTCAGGGAACCTTATTTATTCAGACTCTGATTGATAATTATATCGTTCCGCTGGTTCAAAACGGAGGTGCCGATTACGGTCCGCTCCTTCTTGCCATGGGACGTGTTGCTATTTTTTATGGAATTGGCATTATTTCCGTTTTTACCTACCAGAAAATTTTGATCTATATCTCCCAGGGAAGTATCAAATATATCCGGGATGAGCTTTTCTCCCATATGCAGGATCTCCCAATCCGGTACTTTGATACCCATTCCCACGGCGATATCATGTCGGTGTACACCAACGACATTGATACTCTTCGCCAGATGATCAGCCAGAGTATTCCGCAGATGGTAAATAGTGCTGTAACCGTTATTTTCGTATTGGTCAGCATGATTCGTCTGAGTATTCCTCTTACGGTTCTTACTCTGGTTATGGTATGCATTACCTTTTATGTCAGCAAGAAATATGTCGGTTTTTCCAGCCGCTACTTTGTGGCACAGCAGAAGAATCTCGGTCAGGTGAACGGTTTCATCGAGGAGATGATGAATGGTCAGAAGGTGGTAAAGGTGTTTACCCATGAAAAAAAGAACATTGAGGATTTCAACAAGATCAATGATGAGCTGTATGACAGCGCAATGAACGCCAACTACTACTCCAGCTTAATGGGACCAATCAATACACAGCTTGGAAATTTAAGCTACGTGCTCTGTACCTTACTTGGCGCACTCCTTGCACTGACCTTAAGTGGAAAAACGGTGGGTCCGATTACCTTTGGTACCTTTACCGTTGGTGCCCTTGCGGCATTCTTAACCTTAAACAAGCAGTTTTCCATGCCGATTTCCCAGGTCAGCCAGCAGTTTAACAGCATCATCATGGCTCTCGCCGGCTGTGAGCGAATTTTTGCGTTATTGGATGAAGCTCCGGAAGCGGATGACGGATATGTCACCCTTGTCAATGCCGTTGAAAATGCAGATGGAAGCCTTTCCGAAACCGACAAGCATACCGGACTCTGGGCCTGGAAGCATACCCACCAGGCAACCGGCGAGGTAGAATATAAGCGTTTGCGGGGAGATGTGGTATTTGATGATGTGGATTTTGGATATGTCCCGGAAAAAATCGTGCTTCACAACGTAGATCTCTATGCCACTCCCGGTCAGAAGATTGCCTTCGTTGGTTCAACCGGTGCCGGTAAGACCACCATCACCAACCTGATCAATCGCTTCTACGATATCCAGGATGGCAAGATCCGCTACGATGGAATCAATATCAATAAAATTAAAAAAGCAGATCTTCGCCATTCCCTGGGCATTGTTTTACAGGATACACACCTGTTTACCGCGACAGTTATGGAGAATATCCGCTATGGAAAATTGGATGCTACAGACGAAGAGGTCTATGCCGCAGCAAAGCTTGCGAATGCAGATACCTTTATCCGCCAGCTCCCGGAGGGCTACAACACCATTCTTACCGGTGACGGTGCAAACCTAAGTCAGGGTCAGCGTCAGCTTCTTGCTATTGCGAGAGCCGCCATTGCCGATCCTCCGGTACTCATTCTTGACGAAGCCACCAGCTCCATCGACACCCGCACAGAGCGTATCGTGCAGGATGGCATGGATAAGCTGATGGCAGGAAGAACCACTTTTGTAATTGCCCACCGGCTTTCAACGGTTCGAAATTCCGACTGCATCATTGTATTGGAACAGGGCCGTGTGATTGAGCGTGGAAATCACGAACAACTCATCGCAGAAAAAGGAAAATATTATCAGCTGTACACCGGAAATACAGCAAATGTGTAACATATATATTTCATAAAAAAATGCTGAGGATTTTTGACCTCAGCATTTTTTGTTTTTCGGATACATGCTCCTAAGAATGAATTTCGCTATTTGAATCAGAACGTTTAAAAAGCGTCGGCACTTAATGAGCAATTTATTGC
>CAMDYX010000043.1 GCA_945910395.1 uncultured Agathobacter sp.
GATTTTAGGTACTGGAAGAAAATCAACCGGCGAAATGATACAATTTGCCAATCAAGCATGAAGCAAAATTCATTCTCAGGAACACAATTCCGAAAAGGGGGTTATTTTTCTATAGCTGCTGAAGATCCTCTCTGGTGCAGCCTTTCTTGCTGTATCGTGCTTTTTCATATAGCTCATGTAATGTTTTAGTAGAAGAAGCATCCTCGATTTGCGCCGCGGCTTCTAGTTCTGTGGGAGTGGCCCAGTAAGCGGGCATCCCTTTGGTGGTTTTTTTAATTAACTTTTTATAGCGTCTGCGTATCTGCGCGTTTGCGGAGAGAATGCCGGCGCTTTTTGTTTGTTTAGGTACGGATGAGGTGTCGTCGGTTTCTTCCGAGTCAAGGAATACAATCTCATCCTCGTCATCCACATTAAAATCAAGAATGGCATTTTTGATGGAACGAATGATTTCTACGAGAAAGACACAGAGGGTTGAGAGCACTAAAACCCATAGAAAAATTCGTATCGCGATTCCAACCCATTCCGGCAAAACCCTTAAACCTACAGATGCCTGCTCTAACATTTCTGCCATTTCCATTGGATCTGAGGTTGCCTGCACCTCTCCGATTTCTGGCGCATCCCCTACCGTATCGAAGACGATTTCCTTCTGCTCTAATTGAGAGAGGGGCTCCCGGTTATAGAGAACGGAAGGAAGAACCGCAAGGGCCAAAAGAAAAATCGCAAGGATGAAAAATATTTTGTGTACACGCTTTATCGTGGTGACAGGAATATTGGCACTTTTATGGCTCTTTTGGAGAAATTCCGTAAAAGAGGAAAGACATTTGTACATGAAACAGACAAAAACATCCGCCAGGGTTACATAGAAAGCAACATGCCAAAATGCCGGCAGCTTTACCAGAACACCCACAAGGTAAAAGATGGCAAACCATGCAAAGGCTACGGGGCTTGGCGCAGATAAAAAATTCTTAACCTCCCATACCTCAAGCTCAAAGGCTGCCACATCCCCGTGAAGGGCAAGAAAATCATTTTTCATACGGCCGTGTGCAATGCGGGACGAGGTGTGAACGATAAACATAAGCATGGATACCAAAAAAGTAAATACGGCGGTAAGCTGCATGCTATAGCGAAAAAGGCCGGATGCCCAATAGCCTTCCAACAACCCAAGCCCAAGGGAGAGGAAGAAGCCAAGTGCATTATACAGAGGAAGCCACCGGATTTTCTTGAGCAGAATAAAGCTTAAGGCAGCGGGAATAAAAAGGAAAAATCCCAACATGGAATAGCGGAGAAATGCTTGCCCCGTCAATCCTGCGAAATCTGCAAAAAAGGGATAGAAACCGAAAAATAAAAGCGCTGCATGTATCCAGGAAAGGATGACGCAGGGAAGGCTTGGACCGATGGCCGCTATTTTGTTTTCTTTCATAATTCCACCTCCCAATGCAGGATAGAAAGCGATGAATCTTCGAACCGGCGATCCATGTCGTACACCATGGTGGGGAGTACCCACAACACCTGATTTGGTGTCTCATTTAGCCGGTGAAGAGCAGATACCAGTTCTTCTGTGTGGTTTTTGGAGATAATGACGTAGGTTTCGCCGGTTGTACCAAGAGCAAGCTCCTTTTCCAGTAAATCGGAAAAGCTCATGGAAATTTTTGATGGTTCAAGACAAGCCAGCTTTTGATACAATACGCCCATCTGGGCTCCTCCCGCCGGCAGGAATTCATCGATGGCTGTATGAGTCAGGGAATCCTCTGCATTCACGCAGACTCTGGCAGGCATCTTGGCTCTGGAAAGACTGGCGGCAAGGCTTGCGGCTATGCGGATGGATTCCTCAAGAAGAGCCTCATACTTTAAGATGTAAGGGTCCTCCATATCAACCAGAATATGTACGGAAAAATTTGTTGTGGCATCAAACTGATTGACCATGAGATTTCCGGTTCTGGCGGAGGCCTTCCAGTTAATGTGATTCATGGGATCGCTCTTTTGATATTCTCGAATTCCGGAGAACTCAAAGGGATCTAAAAACAGCCGGTTTCTGGAAATAATCATTCCTGAAATTGCCTGATGAATCAGGGTGATTCTTCGAATATCAGCAGGCTTTGGATAGATAAAAAGCTGGGCAGACTGGGGATACTCCTTGTAGTATCCTTTTTGGAAAAAATAGTCAAAAGCGGATACATCCACAGAAGTAACGGAATAGCATCCCCGCTTTTTCCCAAGAAACGGAAGGGTACGGGTGGTCTTCTGATTCGGCAGCAGAGAGAAAATATCCCGTTTGTAGGTCTGATCCGAGGTGGCGCTATTTTCCTTGGCACCCTTTAAGAATTCAAGGTCCCGGCTCATGGAAAGACGCACAGAAAGGGCTAAAACAGGAAGACGCTTGCTGTTGGTAACTGTTTCCTTTAAGGATGAGACATCTCCTTCATAGATAAATGAATCCGAAAAAGAGAGAAAGACAGTCAGCCCCTTGTCCCAGAATTTTTTAAAAACCAGCTTTTGTAAAAGCCAGAGGAATAAAACGGATAGTAGTAAAAAAAGCAGCCACATAGGTATTACCGTCCATTCCAATCCTCTGTTGGAAGAGGCAGGCTAGAAAGTATGTCCGAAAGTGCGGCCTGAGCGGATTTTCTCGCATCATAGGCTGCGTTCATGGATAGTCTGTGAAGAAGCACAGGCGGGGCAACCTCCTTGATATCCTCCGGGGCTACGTAATCCCTGCCGCAAACCATGGCATATCCCTGCGCTGCCCGAAGGAAGGCTAGAGTACCACGAGGGCTTACACCGTTTTCAATCTTGGAATGGTTTCTGGTGGCCTGAGTAATAGAAACCAGATATTTTAAAAGCTCCGGATGGATATAGACGTTTTTACAATCCTGCTTCAGCCTTACGATATCCTCCTTGGAGCAGACCGGGGAAAGATCTTCTAGAGGTTCATCCTTTATAAAACGCTGGACCATGGAAAGCTCCTCCCCTGCAGATAGGGCAGTCATGGAAAGCTGCATGACAAATCGATCCATCTGTGCCTCCGGGAGAGGGAAGGTCCCTAAGGTCTCTAAGGGGTTCTGGGTTGCAATGACAAAGAACGGATCTTCCAGAGGACGGGTAACACCATCCACGGTGATCTGGTGCTCTGCCATACATTCCAGCAAACTGCTCTGGGTTTTCGGGGTGGCACGATTAATTTCGTCAGCAAGAAGAATGTTGCAGAATGCAGGACCCTTGGAAAAAACAAATTCCCCGCTTTTTGCATCAAAGTAATTTAGTCCTGTCACATCACTTGGCAAAAGATCCGGCGTAAACTGAACGCGACCGAAATCTGCCCGGATGGATTTTGCAAGAGACTTTGCCATTACCGTTTTTCCGGTTCCCGGAACATCCTCCAGTAGTATATGACCGCCGGAAAGAAGGGCGGCAAGGACAAGATCAATGGTCTTCTCATTTCCGATCATGACCTTCTGTATATTCGTTTTAATTTCCTGAATTTGTGAAATATCCATAAAAACCTCCTTGTGTTCTACCTTAGGAATATGATACAACTTTTATTGAGTGATGTACAATAAAGGATTTGCATAAGAGATGAATAATAAGGAAAACATATATCTGAATCGCAGGATGCTTTTTGCATTGGTGGCACTTGCCTGGCCCACGGTGTTAGAAGAGCTTCTGGCAACGATTATTCAATATATTGATACGGCAATGGTGGGGCATCTTGGAGCGGCGGCTACGGCAACGGTGTCCTTAAGCTCTACCTATAACTGGACCATAAACAGTGTCATCTATGCACTGGGAATCGGTTTTTTGTCCTACATTGCAAGAGCCATTGGAGAAAAGGATCAAAGAAAGGTTGAAATTGCGGCCGGTCAGGCTGTTTCGGTGGTCATTGCAGTGGGTATCGTACTTACCGTAATTACCCTGGCAATGGCACCTTTTATGCCGGTGTGGATGGGAGCGGAAGAGGCAATCCGAAGGGATGCGTCGATTTACTTTATGCTCATCAATGCACCTCTTCTTTTCCGCTCGGCAATGTCGATTTTTGGCTCTGTTCTTCGGTCTACCGGCGACACCAAAACACCGATGCTTGTGAATGTGCTGGTTAATGTCATCAACACGATACTAAACTATATTTTCATCTATCTGTTAGGCTTTGGCGCAATCGGAGCCGGAATTGCTACGGCAATTTCCTTTGTCATTGGTGGAATTTTAATGACAAGAGCCTTTTTGAAAAACCGGACGATTCATTTTAAAAGGGAGCATGCAAAAATCGATTGGAGCATCCTGGGGGCGTGTCTTAAAATCGGATTTCCCATTATGCTGACGCAAATTGCATCCTGCAGCGGATATGTGGTAGCCACAAGCTTTGTTTCCTCCATGGCGACAACGATTTATGCCGCTCATGCCATCGCCATCACCGCGGAGACCATCTTCTACGTACCGGGATATGGTATGCAGGCAGCAACGTCCACATTAATCGGAAACTCCATTGGAGAGCAGGACTATCGGAAAGAGAAAAGCATCATCGGGTGGGCACTTTTTATCATTTTTTCATTGATGTGCGTGACCGGGCTGCTGCTGTTTATCGGCGCGGAGTTTATGATGAGCTTATTCTCTCCGGACCCGGAGGTCATTCGGATTGGAGCAAAGCTTCTTCGGATTGTTGCCTTTACGGAACCCATATTCGGAAGTGCGGCAGTTTTGGAAGGAATCTTTGATGGTATGGCAAAAACCAGATATCCATTTGTGGTTACCATGATCTCACGATGGGGAATTCGGATATTCGGCTCCTTTATCTGCATTCGGAGCTTACATTTAGGAATCAATGAAATATGGTATTGCATGATTGGAGACAATATTTTAAGAGCCCTGCTTTTGGCAGTGGGGCTTCAAAGAATTCTATGCAGAGAGCAAAAACAGAGGAAAGAGAACATTGAGTCGGAGAGATGAATATATAGACAACAGAAGAAAAGTACGTAATCGAAAGAGAAGAAAACGTAGAAGAAGAGTGGAGCGGTGGGTTCAGAATTTAAGATATGATATGCCAAGACTTCTTCTCCTTCTTGCAGCAGTTCTTATTGTAATTTTACTTATTGTGTTAACAATCGTAGGAATAAGCTCACATAGAAAGAAATCCGCAGGGGAAGCACAGGCTACGGAAAGTACCTTTGATATCGAAAGCACCCAAGAGACTTATGCTTCGGAAGAGGCGGAAACGACAGAAATAGAAACAGAGAGTGAATTTGTGGCTCCAACAGTTGGCATCGGTTACACCTATCCGGATGAAGATGGCTGGTATACCCTTGGGGAAACAAAGGTGTTAGAGGGCTTTACCGCTGAGCGGACAGAGAATACGAAATGGCCGTCGGAAAGTGACGTGGACAGCCAGTATGCTGTACTGATCGATGAGAGCACCAATGAAATTGTAGTCGGAAAGAACGAGGATACCATTATCAATCCGGCATCCATGACAAAAATTTTAACCGTACTTGTGGCTGCGGAGCATATCACGGATTTAGACGATACCTTCACCATTACCTTTGAGATTACGGACTATTCCTTTGCAAACGGATGTAGCTGCGTGGGCTTTGAAGTTGGGGAAGTGGTAACGGTACGGGATCTGTTTTACGGAACCATTCTGCCATCCGGTGCAGATGCAGCCCTTGCTCTTGCCATCTATACCGCCGGTTCCCAGGAAGCATTTGTAGAATTGATGAATGAAAAAATTGAGGAGCTGGGGTTGTCGGATACCGCGCATTTTACAAATTGTGTTGGGCTGTATGACAAGGAACATTACTGCACGGTTACGGATATGGCCATGATGCTAAAGGCTGCCATAGAAAATGATTTTTGCAGGGAGGTCCTTACCGCCCATGTATATACCACCACGGCAACGGAGCAGCATCCGGAAGGGCTTGTGATTTCCAACTGGTTCTTGCGCCGGATTGAAGATCGGGACAGCCACGGAGAGGTGGTTTGCGCCAAGACCGGTTATGTAGATGAATCCCGCTTCTGCGCAGCAAGCTATTTTGTCTCCAATGAGGGAAAGCCATATATCGCAGTCACCGCAAGCACCTTCAACAGTAATCAGGCAATCAAGGATCATGTAGCGCTTTACAGCAAATATGCGTGCCCAGAGTAAATGGGATTAGAATAAAGGATTTAGGCGTAAAAATTGATATTATAATCTATAAATGGGAGATAAAACAATGAGTGAAAGCAAAGAAACCCTGCGACTGTATGATGCGGACGCATACTCGATCGAATTTGATGCAACCGTCGTAAGCTGTGATGCGTTAACAAAAAATGAACAGAATGTCTATCAGGTCGTTTTAGATCAAACTCTCTTTTTCCCGGAAGAGGGAGGACAGAGCCCGGATCAGGGAATCATTGATGGAGTGGAGGTTGTGGATGTCCAGATTAAAAAGAACATCATCACCCATACGCTTACAAAGCCTCTTTCTGTGGGACAGAAGGTTCACGGAAAAATTGATTGGACCCACCGGTTTTATAATATGCAGCAGCATTCCGCAGAGCATATTTTTTCCGGTCTGGTACATAGCAGATTTGGATATAACAACGTGGGATTTCATTTGAGTGATCAGATCGTAACCATGGATTTTGACGGAGTTCTTACCCCGGAGGAGATTTCCGATATCGAATATGCGGTAAATGAAGCAATCACGAAAAACATCGAAGTAAAGGTCAGTTTTCCATCGAAAGAAGAGTTAGCGAAAATCGAATACCGCAGCAAGATTGAAATCGAAGGACAGGTGCGTATCGTAGAAATACCGGGATACGACATTTGCGCATGCTGTGCGCCCCATGTCAGACGCACAGGGGAAATCGGAATGCTAAAAGTAATGAGCGTGCAAAACTACAAAGGTGGTGTCCGCATCAGCGTGCTGAGCGGTTTCCGCGCTCTGCTGGCATTTCGGGAAAAAGCACAGATTATCACAGAGCTTATGAATCTTCTTACCTGCGGGCAGGAAAATCTGGTGGAAAACATCTCTAAGCAAAAGACGGTAAACCAGAGCTTAAAGTCACAGCTTGTAAATGCAAAACAGGCGTTGATGGAATATAAGCTGAAGGAACTTCCGAAGGATTTAAAACAGGTCCTGCTGTTTGAAAAGGATCTGGACAGCAACGGTGCGAGAAACGCTGTAAATAAACTGGTGGAGAACTATGACGGCCTCTGCGGTGTTTTCTGCGGGGATGATGCAAGCGGATACAGCTATGTGATCGGGAGTAAAACCAGCGACTGTAAAGAAATCGCAAGCCTGCTTCGGGAAAAGCTTTCTGCCCGTGGAGGCGGAAGCCCTGCCATGATTCAGGGGTCTGTAGCTGCAACGGAAGAGCAGATAAAGAATGCTTTAGAATTATTATAAATCCCATTTTGGAAAGAAGTTCCCAAATGAATTTGCATATTTGAATCAGAACCCACTCTCGTTTGTAAAAAGCGTAGCGGTACTAAATTCGCAAGTACTTGCTCATTAAGTGCCGACGCTTTTTAAACGTTCTGCTTCAAATAGCAAAATTCATTCTCGGTAACATCTTTCCGAAATGGGATTTTTATAATGTGATATTAATTTTTCCACCGTTTCCGGTAAGCTGGGTATAGAGCTCGTCGTAAGAATTTGAGCCAAGGCGTCTTGCCAGCTTTTGGGTATCCTTTAGTAAATTGCTGCTGTCTTTGGAAAAAACCTCTTTTAGCTTGTCGATCTTCTGAGCCGAAAGCAGATTTTTGCTGACGGTGAGGGTTCCTTTTTTGGCATCCATGGAAATGCCGATATCCTCCAGCTCATCCTGATATTTGGAGGCTAATTTCTTTAACTGCTTTGCATACCGCTTCACCGCATCGGAGGAATCCTTTTCCGTGGAGGATAATGCATTGTTGTAGGTGTCCACAAAAGCAGAGATGGAGTTTCTGATATTTTCGACATTATCATCCTCGGAATACGAAAAGGACTCCAACTGCTTTACTGCCCGGCGAAGCGCTCTGGCATCCTCATAGGAAAGCTCCGTGCTTGTAAATTCACTTCTTCCGGAGCTTTTTTTTGCATTTCGATTGCTTTTATAAAAATTATTCAGATAAAAATCAGAAGAAAGCGAAATCGCTGTGGTTGCTGTTGTACTCATAATTTGCCTCCGTGCAGATGCATCATCCGTGATATCTAAATCTTTTTTCGGATTTGTGTTTCCCAATGAATTTTGCTATTTGGACCAGAACATTTAAAAAGCGTCGGCACTTAATGAGCAATTTCAGCCTGTACCTAAAAAATTACAAATATTAGGTATACCGCGAGATCTACTCCTCAAAATAATACAATTCCTAGGAAAAATCCGTAATTTGAAGCTGTTTTTCAAGGATTTTAGGTATAGGACAGTTCCAGAACCTCAAATCTTGCCAAATTCCACAATTCTGATTCAATTCCGAAATGGGATATATTTAAAAAATATATCGGAGAAGTGGGATTCTTTCTTTACAGAAACCGGGAAAAGAAGTAAAATTTATTTAAATTTCCAGAGAAATTCCAGGAGGAGGATGCAAATGTCAAAGCAAAGTTTTGGAACATTAAGTGATGGAACAGCAGTAAGCTTATATACGATCTCAAACAGCAAGGGTATGGAAGTAGCGATATCGGATTATGGCGCAAATGTAGTTTCTATTTTGGTAGAGGATAAGGACGGCAATAAGCGCGATGTAATTCTTGGATTTGATGATGCGGCAGGCTATGAAGCAAGCGGAAGCTATTTCGGAGCAACCGTGGGAAGAAACTGTAACCGTATTTCTGATGCTAAGATTGTGATTGATGGAACGGAGTACGCCTTAGAGAAGAATGACAGGGGAAATAATCTCCATAGCGGTTCTAAGGGCCTTTCCCGCGTGATGTGGAGTGTAAAGGAAGAACTTCCAAATCAGCTTACGCTCTCTTATTATAGTCCGGATCTTGAAGAAGGATATCCGGGAAATGCAACCATCGAGGTGACCTTTGCGGTTACGGAGAATAATGATTTTTCCATTCATTATTATGCGGTTTCCGATAAAAAGACCATCTTTAATATGACAAATCACTGCTATTTCAACCTGAGCGGACATACATCCGGTACAGTTTTGGATCAGGAGCTGATGATTAAAGCCTACGCCTATACTCCTGTAAAGAGTGAGCTTTCCATTCCAACGGGAGAGATTCTGGAACTGGAGGGAACGCCTTTTGATTTTAGGACACCCAAGCCTATTGGAAGAGACATTCATGCGGATCATGTTCAGATTGGCTACAGCCAGGGCTATGACCATAACTATGCAATTGCAAAGGAAACAGAGGGAATGGAGACCGTTGCCCGTGCCTACTCACCGGAGTCCGGAATTGAGATGGAGGTCATTACGGATACCATAGCAATCCAGCTTTATACGGCAAATACCATGACAGAGGTTGGAAAAGGGAAGAATGTTTATCCAAATTATGGTGCTTTCTGTCTGGAAACTCAGTATTTCCCAAATGCAATTAACGAGCCGAATTTTGTAACACCGCTGTTTGATGCGGGACAACCCTATACAAGTGATACCATTTATCATTTTTCCATCCGGTAAGCTGGAGGCCTCCTATGAAAATCGTTTTTTTAGATGCAAAAACAATCGGCGAGGATATTGATCTTTCCGGATATGATGCCCTTGGTGAGGTGGTCAAATACGGCTTTTCTTCACCGGAGGAAGCATTGGAGCGAACGAAGGATGCAGACGTGATTGTGTTAAACAAAGTGCGTATCGATGAGAATTCCATCGGTAAGGCAAAAAATCTGAAGCTGGTCTGTGTTACCGCCACCGGGACGAACAATCTGGACAAGGAGTATCTGGACAAAAGGGGAATTGCCTGGAGAAATGTGGCGGGATACTCAACAGAGACCGTTGCCCAGCATACCTTTGCACTTCTGTTTTACCTGTTAGAAAAATTAAGCTATTACGACGAATATGTAAAATCGGAAAAGTACGTGGGAGATGTATCCTTTACCCACTTTGCCCATGTGTTTCATGAGCTTTCCGGAAAAACCTGGGGAATTATCGGACTTGGAAATATTGGAAGGAGGGTTTCTGACATTGCAAAAATGTTTGGATGCCATGTAATCTATTATTCCACCTCCGGAAGGAATAATCAGCCCGGCTATGAGCGGGTGAACTTCCAGGAGCTTCTGGAAAAGTCAGACATTGTATCGGTGCACGCTCCTCTTACGAAGGAGACGGAAGCACTTATGAATGCAGAAGCTTTTTCCAAGATGAAACCGACGGCAATTTTCTTAAATCTTGGAAGAGGACCCATCGTGGTGGAAAAGGATCTGGCAGAGGCGTTAGAGAACAAGACCATTGCCGCAGCAGGTTTGGATGTGTTATCAGAAGAACCCATGAGTGCAGACAATCCGCTTCGACGGATCAAAGACAGCGAGCGGCTTCTGATTACACCCCATATTGCCTGGGCCAGCGTTGAGGCCCGCACCAGATTAATGGAAATTATTTTAGGACAGATCAGGGAGTTTTTTGGACTCGCTGAGGATCAATAGTCCGTAAAAAGAGGCAATTCGTTTGGCAGACAGCTTCCCGGCTCCTTCGTGGAAATTTTTGAAGGCGACCGCGGAAGCTTTTTGTTAGAGTAAGGTTAGAAAAATGAAAATTCGCTTAACGTTTGATAAGAAAAATATAATCCGTCTTTTGATTGCGGAAATCCTTGCAGCAGTCATGTATGATACAGTGGGCTTTCCCTGGTGGGTGCTTCTTATCTATGGGACGCTCTATTTTGGAATTAAGAGCTTGCAAATCCAGCTGGACCCACGGTTTTCATGGCTTTTTTCTGGGCTGTTGTTTGTGATGGGGGCGATGGTAAGCACCTTCTCTATCCAGCATCTGCTGTTAGAGCCGGAGCTTTTTGCAAAGACAACGACGGAAAAAATTTTACTAAATGTATTGTGCTGCCTTGTTTTTTATCTGGTAATTCAGATATTTACCAACAATGTGACACTAACCTGCGTGGTTTCCCACCTGTTTTTTGTCATCCTGGGTTTTGTAGATTTCTATGTATATGAATTTCGGCAGAATGAATTTACCTTTTCGGATTTTCGTTCTATTTCCACGGGACTTAGTGTGGCGGGAAATTATCAGCTGCACTTGAGTGAGAAGGGCTGCTATGTCATTTTTGCCTGTGTACTGTTTATTGCTTTTGTGCGAAAATTTGATGTGACCTTTCGAAAAAAATGGATGATGCGTCTTGTGTCCGTTTTTCTTGCGGCAGCTTCGGTAACTGTCATTTCTTTTGGTACAGCTGGAGTAAATACTGAAACCTGGGAGAAAAAAGGAACCTACCGAAACGGATATGTGCTGAATTTTATCTTAAGCGTCCGGGACAGCTTCATTCAAAAGCCAAAGGGCTATTCCAGGGAACTGATTGAAGATCTGGAGAAGCAATATGGAACAGAGGAAACAAATGTGGGGGAAGGAGATAAGGATCCTACCATTATTGTGATTATGAGCGAGTCCTTTGCGGATCTTTCCGTGATTGGAGACATTGAGACGAATGTTGTGCTTACCCCTTTTTTGGATTCCCTTTCGGAAAACACTATGAAAGGATACGCGCTCTCCTCCGTGTTCGGGGCGAAAACTCCAAACTCCGAATGGGAGTATCTGACCGGAAATACCATGGCGTTTCTTCCGGCAGGCTCCGTTGTATACCAGCAGTATATAAACGACACCCCAAGCTCCCTCGTCTCCACCTTAAAGGAGAGAGGATATACCTGCGTCGCAATGCACCCATACTATGACACAGGGTGGAGCAGGAACATCATCTATCCGCAGATTGGGTATGATGAGATGTATTTTATGGATGCCTTTGATAAAACGAAAATCCTTAGAAACTATATCTCGGATGAAGAATTTTACAGCAAAATCATTGACCGTTATGAGAAGAGCGGCAACAGGGAAAAGCTGTTTATCATGGGGATATCCATGCAGAACCACGGTGGGTATACCACCAGCTATGATAACTTTGAGGAGGAGGTATACAAGACGGGACGCTCCTATACGGATGCGAACCAGTACCTTTCCCTGGTCCATGAAAGTGACCGGGCTTTAAGGGACTTTATAGAGTATTTTGAACAGGTAGAGGAACCGGTGGAAATTGTATTTTTCGGTGATCATCAGCCCAGCCTTACGGAGGACTTTTATGTGCTTCTAAACGGAAAGGGATTAAGCGGATTAACAGAGGAACAGCTGCAGGACCTATATACCGTCCCGTTTTTTATCTGGACAAATTATGAGAGCAAAAAGGAAGAGGTAACACTTACCAGCTTAAATTATTTATCCACACTTACCTTAGAACGGGCAGGAATTAAGCTGCCGCCATACCATCAGTTTCTTTCTGATATGAGCACTTTTGTAAGTGCCATCAATTCCAGAGGATTTTATTCTGCAAGGGATGGCTGCTTTAAGCATATCGACGAGGCGGATGGTGAGGAAGAAGAGTGGATTTTAAAGTATGAGAGTCTGCAGTACAATTCGATGTTTGACAAAAACAATCGAAGTGATGTATTCTTCCCATACTATAGAGAGAGGAAATGAGAGCATGAAATTTGAGCATATAAAGGCAGTAGTATTCGATCTGGACGGAACACTTTTAGATACCCTGCAGGATTTGACCAATGCGGTAAATTTTGCCTTAAAGGAAAACGGTATGCCACAGCGGACCCTGGATGAGGTGCGAAGATTTGTAGGAAACGGCGTGGAAAAGCTAATGATTCGCGCAATCCCCAGGGGGAAGGAAAACCCATTGTTTGACAAGACTTTTTCGGATTTCAAAAGCTACTATGGTGTGCATTGCAAGGATTTTACAGGACCCTATCCCGGAATTCTTGCGCTGATGGAGAAGCTGAAGGAAAAAGGATATGTGATGGCAATTGTATCCAACAAAATTGACAGCGCCGTAAAAGTACTGGATCAGGAATACTTTGGAGGATATACCGCTGCCGCCATCGGGGAGATGGAGGGAGTAGCCAGAAAACCGGCTCCGGATACGGTGGAGAAGGCGTTAAAGGAAATTGGGGTAGCAAAAGAAAATGCCATCTATGTTGGAGATTCCGACGTGGATGTGGAAACCGCAAAGAATGCAGGACTGCCCTGCGTTTCTGTACTATGGGGATTTAGGGATAAAGAATTTTTATTGGAACATGGGGCAGATATTTTTATAAATCAACCACAAGAGCTGCTAAATCTGTTATAATGAATGATTAAGAAGTGAAAGAAGAGGGTTCGCAAAGGTTGGAGGACAAAAAATGGAAAAAAGAATTACAGGACATACGGGACTACTGGCATTGATCGGTTCGCCGGTCGGGCATTCCGGCTCACCGGCTATGTACAATTACAGCTTTGAAAAATTAGGACTGGATTATGCTTATGTAGCCTTCGACATTAAGGAGGATCAGGTAAAGGAATATATTTCTGCCATGAGACTTTTGAATATGAAGGGCGGAAATGTAACCATGCCGGATAAGACAGAAGCGGCAAAATATATGGACGAGCTTTCCCCTGCAGCACAGATCATCGGGGCCATCAATACGATTGTAAATGAGGATGGAAAGCTGGTGGGACATATTACGGACGGAGAAGGCTTTGTCAACAACTTAAAAGACCATGGAATCGACATTAAGGGTAAGAAAATTTCCGTTGCCGGTGGCGGTGGTGCAGCCACTGCGATCCAGGTGCAATGCGCACTGGATGGGGCAAGAGAGATTACGATTTTTAATAAGAAGGATGCGTTCTTTGAGAGAACCCTTGCAACCGCTGAGAAAATTAAGCATGCAGTACCGGGGATTGTCGTAAATGTGTATGACATCGATGATATTGCAAAGATGACAGAGGAAATCAAGGACAGCGATATTTTTGCAAATGCGACCATTGTGGGAATGAAGCCGTTGGACGATCAAAGTGTAGTAAAGGATTTATCTGCGTTTCGTCCGGGACTAGTGGTGGCAGATGCGGTTTATAATCCAATCGAAACGAAAATGCTTTGGGAAGCCAAAGCAGCAGGCTGCACCTGCGTGGGAGGGAAAGGCATGCTGTTATGGCAGGGGGTGTCCGCCTTTAAGCTGTTCACAGGAAAAGATATGCCGGTAGAGGAAGTAAAGGAGAAATTCTTTTCATGAGAGAAAACATATTCTTAATCGGTTTTATGGGAGCCGGAAAAAGTACCATTGCAAAAGCCCTTTGCAGAGAGCTTCAAATGCAGCTTGTAGAAATGGATGCAAGAATCGTAGAAGAGCAGGGAATGTCCATCAATGATATTTTTGCACAATATGGAGAGGACCATTTCCGGGATATCGAAAGTCAGCTGATTCTGACTTTGGGAGAGGAAGGAAACACCATCGTCTCCTGTGGAGGAGGTGTTGTTGTCCGCCCCCGGAATATCGAATTTATGAAAAAAAGCGGTAAGGTCGTATTTCTTTCTGCCACTCCGGAAACGATATATGAGCGGGTAAAGAACAGTACCGACCGTCCGATTTTAAATGGGCACATGAACGTGGAATACATAGCAGAGCTTATGGAGAAGCGCCGGGCGCTCTATGAGGCGGCTGCGGATATTAAGATTGAAACGGATGGAAAAAGCCGCCCGGAGATTTGTAAGGAGATTATGGAAAGATTATGAATTTATTTAATATGGACAATCCGATTTTTAGGATGTTAAGTAAAATGGTAGATACCGTGATTTTAAGCGCATTGTGGGTGATTTTTTCCATACCGGTTTTTACAATGGGAGCGGCATCTACTGCGTTATACTACACGGTACATAAAACCCTTAGAAGAAACAGAGGATATCTCTATTCCAACTTCTGGAGTTCTTTTAAGTCGAACTTTAAGCAGTCAACCTTAATGTGGCTGATTCTTATGGCGGTTTATGCCATCTTCGGAGTGGATCTGTATCTGACCTGGCAGTTCTTACAGGCAGGTATGCAGTGGGGCGTCATGTTCTATCTGTTTTTGGTGTTAATTCTTCTGACAGTGGTGTGGACCATTTATGTTGTGGCATATTCTGCACGGTTTGAGAACACAAAGAAGACCACGATGAAAAATGCTGCAGCAATCGCAGTGGTAAATCTTGGATGGTCATTTTTGATTTTACTATTGTTCCTTATAAGCGCTGTGATTGTCTACTTGATTCCGGTTATGATCTTTTTTGTACCGGCTGTGACAACCCTCCTTTATGATGTGATTTTGGAGCGTATTTTCCGAAAATATATGACAGAAGAGGACCTTGCAGCAGAGCGCGAGAGTGACATGATCGATATGGACTAATGCAAAACGAATGAATAAAATCCCTTTGCTTACAGATACTACTAAAAAAGTAAAGAACTTGTAAACGGAGGGATTTTTTATGACAGCAACGGGGATTGTCAGAAGAATAGATGATTTGGGGCGAATCGTTGTCCCAAAGGAGATTCGCCGTGTCCTTCGCATTAAGGAAGGCGATCCCATGGAAATTTTTACAAATCACGAGGGTGAGATTTTGCTAAAAAAATATTCACCCATCGGAGAACTGAAGGATATTGCCGTAAGCTATGCGGAAAGTCTGGCGCAGACCACAGGGGAGCTGATCTGCATATCGGACCGTGATTGCATCGTGGCAGCATCAGGGCCCAAGAAAAAAGAATACGATGGAAAAATGCTTTCCAAGGCAATGGAGGATCTGATTGAAAAGCGTGCTACGGTTTTTGCAACAGCAGAGGATAAGAGCTTTGTGAAGATTACAGCGGATGATGAAAACGAGTTTCAGGTGCAGATGATCATGACCATTATCTGTAACGGTGACAGCATAGGTGCTGTCATCTTATACGGAAAAGATCCATCAAAATGGACGCCGGAGACCGCAAAGCAGCTGATCGGAACTGCTGCACAATTCCTCGGAAGGCAAATGGAATAAAGATCAAAGTAATACAAAGGAGACCGTTCATGGCAGAAGGGACTGTAAAGAAGCAAAAAAGAAAGAAACACCGCCTTTTTTGGTTTACGGTAAAACTACAGATTGTCCTCATGATACTTGTGCTTGGCGCGGTCTCTTTTTATTACTTTTCAGGCTATGCAGATGAAGTAAAGTCACTTAGTGCAGAGGCAAAAGCAATTGTGGCAAAGTCGTCGGAAACGGACTTTTTACCGATGGAAAGCTGCCTGATCTATGATACAAACGGAAATCTGATTTCCCAGAGAAGGCCGGAAAAAGAAGCCGAATATGTGTATTACCAGGAGATTCCGGCCAAATACATAATGGCGCTGATCAGCATTGAGGATAAAAAATATTACAGCCATAGCGGAGTAGATATAAAGGCGGTATTTCGGGCGGCGAAAGCTCTTATCGAAAATGGAAAAGTAACCCAGGGTGGCAGCACCATAACCATGCAGCTGGCAAAGCTTATGTATATGGAGCCCGGAAAGACCTGGCAGTATAAGGTCCAGCAGATGCTTATCGCGGTGGAGCTGGAGAGGCGCTACAGCAAGAGTCAGATTTTGGAATTCTATTTAAACAACATCTATTTTGCAAATGGCTACTATGGAATTGCGGCAGCGTGTCATGGATACTTTGACTGTGAAATTGACGAACTGGATTTATCCCAGGTCGCCTTTCTGATGGCGATACCCAACAGTCCCAGCTACTATGATCCCCTTACAAATTTCGATAATACAATTGAACGAAGAAATCTAATCCTAAAGAATCTGCTGGACGATGGAAAAATTACCAATGAACAATATCTGGAAGCTGTCACGGAGGAAATTGTGTTAAACCAGCCCCAGAAGGAGTCTGTACTCTGGAACAATTATGTGGATACATATGCCTACCATTGTGCAACAAAGGCAATGATGGAAAATGAAGGATTTGAATTTCAATATTACTTTGACACAAAGCAGGAAGAGGCTGTATATGACGCAGAATATGACGAGCTGTATGCGGCCTGCCAGAAAAAGCTGTACACCGGAGGCTGTAAAATTTATACCTCCATTGACATGGATTTGCAGAACCGGCTACAGGATTCTATTGACGAAGTGTTATCCGGTTTCACGGAAATTGCGGATAACGGGGTATATGAAATGCAGGGAGCAGCAGTCTGTATAGACAATAGTACCGGCTATGTGGTGGCCATTGTGGGCGGACGAAGCCAGGATTTTTCCACCTACACCCTGAATCGCGCATACCAAAGCCACAGACAGCCGGGAAGTGCGATCAAACCGCTTCTGGTCTATACGCCAAGCTTCGAGCGGGGATATACCCCGGATTCCCTGGCTGTGGATGAAGAGATTGAAGACGGACCGAGTAACGCAGGCGGAGGATATGAAGGAGAAGTGACCCTACGCTATGCAGTACAGAAATCCATTAATACTGTTGCATGGAAATTATATGAGGAGCTGACTCCGGCAGTCGGATTGCAGTATCTGAAGAATATGAACTTTTCCAATATTGTAGAAAGCGATTATGTTTTGCCCACGGCGCTGGGGGGATTTACCACCGGAGTCTCCGCATTGGAGATGGCGTCAGGATATGCCACCATTGAGAACGATGGGGGATTTAGGGAGCCCACCTGTATCCGGGCAATTCTGGATGATACAGGAAATATCATTTATACATCAAATGTTTCAGTGGAACAAATCTATGATGTGACAGCCTCGCGCATGATGACCGATGTGCTCACTACGGTTATGGATGCAGGAACCGGAAAAGCCGCGAAGCTTTCCAATATATCCTGCGCCGGAAAGACCGGAACAACAAATTCCTATAAAGACGGATGGTTTGTGGGTTTCACAAAATATTATACCACCAGTGTCTGGGTGGGATATGATATGCCGAGAGAAGTTCCGGGACTTCGAGGAACAAGCTATCCCATTCAAATCTGGAAGAGCTTTATGGAACAGGCACATGAAGGACTGCCGGATCTGCCGTTTTTGCCCTATGCGCAGCTCTCCGATGAATTTGTCCTGCAGCAGGAGGAGGAAAGACAGGCTGCTCTGGAACAGAGAAATGAAGAGAATAATCCGGATGCAGTAAATGAAGAAGGAGAAGCTTCAGGAGGAGCACCTTTAGAAGGAGAAATTTCAGACGGGGCGCCTATAGATGGACAAGCTTTTGACCAGGCGCCGGAAGACGTAGGAAGCGATGGGGAAGGTGAACAGCCGGAAGGAATAGAGCCGCAGGAGACGAACCCGGAAGGTGGACAGCAGGGAATGAGCCCGGAGGGAGTACCGCCGGAGTGAGCAGGACAGCAGCTTGAGGGCCTATAAGGCGGCCGACTCGAGGGCCGGTCAACTCTAGGGATAGAGACTTGACATAGGAGAAACAGCAACTGTAAAATAGAATCAGTTAAAAACTTTCATTTCGGAAAAGTGTTCCTGAATGAATTTGCATATTTGAATCAGAATCCACTTTCGTTTGTAAAAAGCGTAGCGGTACTAATTTCGCAATAGATTGCACATTAAGTGCCGACGCTTTTTAAACGTTCTGATTTAAATAGTAAAATTCATTCTTAGGAACACAATTCCAAAAAGGGAGATTAATAATCGCAGGAGGAGCGCAATTGTGAAGAAATATGGATTCGGAGTAGATGTAGGCGGAACAACCATAAAAATGGGATTTTTCGAGACGAGCGGCAGGCTTATAAGTAAATGGGAGATTAAGACCAATACGGAAGACGGTGGAGAAAATATTCTTTCCGATATAGCACTTGCTATTGATAATAAGCTTGCACAGGAAGCTATCAGCAAAAATGAAGTGCAGGGAGTTGGCATTGGCGTACCGGGACCGGTTCGCAGCGATGGTGTGGTAAGCGGATGCGTGAACCTTGGCTGGGGTGTTGTAGACGTGGCAAGTGAGCTTGGAAAACTAACAGGTCTTTCGGTAAAAGTGGGAAATGATGCAAACGTAGCAGCGCTTGGAGAAATGTGGCAGGGCGGCGGCAAAGGAAGCAAGGATGTCATCATGGTCACACTTGGAACCGGTGTAGGTGGTGGAATTATCTGTGACGGAAAGATGATCGCAGGATTTCATGGTGCCGGAGGAGAGATCGGACACATTACGGTTAATAAGGAAGAAATTGAGCCATGCAACTGTGGACAGTATGGCTGCTTAGAGCAATATACCTCCGCAACCGGCATTGTACGTATGGCAAAGAGAAAGCTCAACCGTTCCACAGAAGAGACCTCTCTTCGTAAGTTCGAGGAGCTTACGGCCAAAGATATCTTTGATGAGGCAAAGGCAGGAGATCCCATTGCAAAGCAGCTGGTAGAAGAATTAGGAAGCATTCTCGGAAGTACGCTTTCTAACATTGCTTGTGTTGCAGATCCGGAGATTATTGTAATCGGTGGTGGAGTATCAAAAGCAGGCGAAATCCTGATTGAGACAATCCAGAGACATTTCATCGAGGGATGCTTCCATGCATGTAAAAATACACAATTTGTTTTAGCTTCACTTGGCAATGATGCAGGTATTTATGGCTGCATGCAGATGATCTTAGATTAATATCATATTTTCTATTCGGTTCCGGCAAGATCTAAGTGCCGGAACCGAAACTATCTATTCGAGGGAGCAGCTGGTAACAGGGCTCTTTCGGTTCTAATTGTTGATTCTCTATCTATTCAATTTTTGATACAAATGGCTGGTATTTGAGGCCTTTTTGTATACGTCTTTTTTCTTTTTGATTTTTCCCGGCTTTTTAATGGAATGGTAGTAGCTATCATGTGATAGCTATAAAGTGCTGGATAATATGTGTTTGAGCCTGCAAAGGTGTCAGCATGTTGCAATGTCAGCAAAATGTGTGTAGAAACGTCTCTCTTACTGACGATTTTTATAGGCGAGTCAGTAAAAAGAGACAAGTGAGGGGACTATTACTGGCAGAATTTCTGGATGAGTCAGTAAAAAGGAACAATATGGAGAAGTTTTACTGCCAGACTTTTCGGGGACGTCAGTAAAGATGGGCATGGAGGAGGGATATTACTGACGGATTTTCTGCTTATGTCAGTAAAAAGTGAGAAGAGGAGGCTAGTTCGCTGACAGACATTTGTATGAGCGTCAGTAAAAGAGACAGGTTGTAGGCGTATTACTGATTGCCTTTCCAAGGAGAGTTAGTAAAGAGGGTATAGATGAGGCAGATTACTGACAAACTTCCTAAGCGAGACAGTAAAAAGAATAAGCAGGGATAAATTACTGACGAATCCCGGAAATAGGTCAGTAAAAAGAAATATGATAGAGGCACATTACTGACATAACATCACAAAACACATTAAAAATTCAAATGAAAGGATGAGGAGAAGGCGTATCTTCTTGCACAAGGAGACTACGCAAGAAAAATCAAAGAGAATGCCCAAAGGCAATTAAGGCAAGTGAAACTGTGTAGGAAAGTATTTGAAGAAACAGATTTAATGAATGTATATACATCACTAAGTCCGAATCGAAGACATCTGGTCACACCGGTTGAATTAACTGGCGAAATGTACATTGAAAAGTGGCTGAAAAGTGGGGAGAAGGAAACGAATACCTATCCGATCGAACTGGAGCTTTACACGGATAGAGGAGAACGTGTCAGATCTAAGTCGGAAAAAATCATAGCATATGGGAAAGCTGGAGGATGAAGAATATTTGGGAAATGCTCTTAGCAAAATGGATAAGTATATCGCAAATGGAATCCTTATAGGGCAAAACCTCATAGTTACATACGAACGGAAAGAAGGCGGCCTTAACACAAGAAATCTGGAAAAACTCTTAAGAGGTTATCTTGAATTATAAGTTAAAAGCCACCGACTATGTGAAAGAGGCATATTTTGAAATCTACAGAAGACACCAGAAAAAAGCAGCAGTAGCAGAGAACACTGAAGAAGAGAATATGTAATTTCTTAAAAAGTAAAAAACGTCGTATCACCTGGGATGATCCCTTGTGATACGGCGTTTTTTATGAGGAAACAAAGTTGTCTATTTTGTCTCGGATTTAAAAAGCTTTGGTGCTGCAGCAGCAAGAATAGCAATAATAACTGCAAGAATAATGATATCCGGAACCATGTAAGATCCGTTGTATGTAAGGCTGTATACAACCGGTGACATGCCTTCCGGTGCGTAAGAGCCCCAGAGAAGCCATCCGGAAAGGAAGCTGCATACAAATCTTAAAATACCACAGATGATGGCGCCAACTACATAACCAATCTTAACGTGCTTTCCACACATTTTTGCAAAAACAGGAGCAAGCCCTAAAACAGTAAATGCTAAAAGATAGTCCAGTAAAATGCAGCCGATCTGGGATAAAAGAGTCGCACAGTACATGACATTTGAAAAACCAATGATCATCTGTAATAAGCCGTGCACAAATCCGGTAAAGCATCCCCACTTAGGACCGTTCCGAAGTCCCATGATAACAAGTGGAAGCATCTCAAGAGTGATGGAGCCGCCAAATGGCAGGTCGTAGAATTTGATGTAAGATAAAATAGTTGCTAAAGCGATAAGCATTGCACCTTCCACCAATATTCTTGTTTTGGATGTTGTAGTCATAAAAAATCCTCCTTGGTGTTAGATGCCAGGAGGACTCATAAATCATGATATCAATCGCGCTTCCTTACGCCGGTATTACCCGGTTCAAGTAATGAGGGTTCATCCATAAAGGATTTCTCAGCTGATAAGCACCCCTAGCATTCTATATTATTTTTTCCAAGAGCTAGGATAATACTTTTGGAAAAATTCGTCAACAACAATTTAACAACTTAACAAAGTAAAGCGTTACTTAATAAAATAAAGTGAAATTTTGAAAATAAAAAAATGCATAAAATTTCAAAAACATTAAAAAAATGAAGAAAAATGATAAAAAATGCAAGATTCAAGTTTGATTCTTGCAAAATTTATAAAAATTTTTCTTGTATAATTAAGTTCTTTCATATACAATAAAAATACTGATGTATATTTATAAAATAAAGGAGATTACGAAGATGGGTTATGTTGATGAAGTACTCGCTCAGGTAAAAGCAAAAAATGCTGCTGAGCCAGAATTTTTACAGGCAGTTGAGGAAGTATTGGATTCTTTACGTCCGGTAATTGATGCAAATGAGGAGCTTTACAGAAAGGAAGCAATTCTTGAGAGAATTACTGAGCCGGACAGACAGATCATGTTCCGCGTACCATGGGTAGATGACAAAGGACAGGTTCAGGTTAACAGAGGCTTCCGTGTACAGTTCAATAATGCAATCGGACCATACAAGGGAGGACTCAGATTACATCCTTCCGTAAATTTAGGAATCATCAAGTTCTTAGGATTTGAGCAGATCTTTAAGAACTCACTTACCGGTCTTCCGATCGGTGGAGGAAAAGGTGGTTCTGACTTCGATCCAAAGGGTAAGTCAGACAGAGAGATCATGGCATTCTGCCAGAGCTTCATCACAGAGCTTTACAAATATATCGGAGCGGATACAGATGTTCCTGCAGGAGATATCGGAACTGGTGCCCGTGAAATTGGATATATGTTTGGTCAGTACAAGAGAATTACAAACCTTTATGAAGGAGTTCTTACAGGAAAGGGACTTACCTACGGCGGTTCCCTTGCCCGTACAGAAGCAACCGGATATGGTTTATTATACTTAACACAGGAATTAATGAAGTGTCATGGACAGTCTATGGAAGGCAAGACTGTTTGCGTATCCGGAGCAGGAAACGTAGCAATTTATGCAATCCAGAAGGCACAGCAGATGGGCGCTAAGCCGGTTACCTGCTCAGACTCAACCGGATGGATTTACGATCCGGAAGGAATCGATGTTGCACTTCTTAAGGAAGTAAAGGAAGTAAAGCGTGCTCGCCTTACTGAGTATGCAGCAGCAAGACCAAGTGCACAGTACCATGAGAAGAAGGCTGGAGAGCATGGCGTATGGTCCATCAAGTGTGATATCGCTCTTCCATGTGCTACTCAGAACGAGTTAAATCTTGAGGATGCTAAGATGCTTGTAGCAAATGGTGTAATCGCTGTTTGTGAGGGAGCTAACATGCCTACCACTCTCGATGCAACCAAGTACTTACAGGAGAATGGTGTATACTTTGTTGGTGGAAAGGCTGCAAATGCAGGTGGTGTTGCTACTTCTGCACTTGAGATGTCTCAGAACTCTGAGAGACTTAGCTGGACCTTCGAAGAAGTAGATGCTAAGCTTCAGAATATCATGATTAACATCTACCACAACATCGATGACGCAGCAAAGCGTTACGGAAAAGAAGGCGACTATGTAGCTGGTGCAAACATTGCCGGATTTGAGAAGGTAGTAAATGCTATGCTTGCACAGGGCGTTTGCTAATCGCGAATTTCTAAGATAATATAAGATGTTGATAAGTCCTGTAAACCCAGTGTTTATGGGACTTTTCTTTATGTATTGATAAGACATGCGAATTGTCAGAATATTCATAAATAGAAGATAATTTACGTTATTTTGAGGTC
>CAMDYX010000044.1 GCA_945910395.1 uncultured Agathobacter sp.
CGTTCTGATTTCAAATAGCAAAATTCATTCATAGACACACAAATGTAAAAAGGGAATAATATATAATCAAGAGTATCTATCGGAGCGTTCAAATCTTATGGAAACCAAGTTTTTTGAAAACGAAGTCTTCTTAAATATGTCAGAGGAGAAAAAAGAGTTCATTCGAGAATTCGTGAAAAAAGATATGCCGAAGCAGATGTCACAGGCGATGCCCTTTCTTACGGGCAATATCAGAGCCGCAAAAGCAAAAAACATTTCCTTTTCCAATGAGGAGGTTCAGCTGATCGCCCAGATTCTGTGCAAGGATCTGCCGCCAAGTGAAGTTGCCAAAGTAGACAAAATTCTTAAAATGATGCATAGAAAATAAGGAGAGCTAATAAAGCCCTCCTCTTTCAATCATCAAAATCTTATCAATTGGATACTGACTGCTTCCATTTCCATCTGTCCCGGAAAAATATTTTTCCCCACCGGATTCAAACAACAGGTATATGGTATCCTCGATTATTTCTATCTCTTCGGAACAGGGCGGAAGCTCCACACTGACACTAGGCTGGTTTGGCTGTGTAGCCATATCCGCAAAGGATTCATACTTTTTCAGATAAGAAGATGCATTCCGCCCGTAGGAAGTGCTTAAATATACCGCCCCCTCATTGTCAAAGGCCATTCCCTGTACTTTTTCGGGTATTGTATAGGAGGACAATGGACAAAGAGAATCAGTCAGCTTGTCAAAATAGTATGCCACCACTTCCGACTTTGAATGCACCTTATGAGTTGCTACAAATAATCGCCCCTCATAATAGGTAATGCAGGAAGGTGAGTTTTGTATCGGATAGATGTCAACAATCTCCGATGCATCCACCACATTTCCCCGATTGGATTCCACCATCAATTGAATAAAATCATAGGACAGGCGCTCGATATAGTCCTTGTTTGAATTGCAGACCCAGACATTTTCTCCGTCAAAGGAAATTCCGCCAAGATGACTTTCCGGATCCATGCCCAGGGTCACAAGATAGCTTCCGTCCCTGCGGTCAAACACCATCAATTCTCCTAAAATCGTATCACCCTCGGAATAGGAAGTGAGCATAATGTATTCGTCCGTAAAACACATTCCCTGAGGACATTGTGATTCGCTGAAAATATAATTTTTTTCGTAATCAGCCTTTTTCGTATACGGCATTCCCGGAATCAGAAGTTCTTCGTAAAATGAAAACTCTAAGTCCTTTAAAAGAAGGATTTTCTGCTTCTTGGAGGATTTTGATTCATACGTATAATTTTCCACATTGGAAACATTATCAATGGACTTGGAATCCGATGCTTTTTCAGGCACCAAAACAGAGGCAGTATCACTACCTGCCTCTGTTTTGTCACTCTTAAAATTTCCCCTTATTTCTAAGAAAAAAATAGTAATTCCAAGGAGCAATAAAAGAATACTCCCCACCCAAACACGTTTCTTCAAGTTACTCTTTATTCCTCAATTTCTACAATCTTGCTTGCGCGGCTTTCAATCTGCGCCTTTGCAATATCCTCCGGAGCCTGCTCATATCTTGCGAATTCATAAGAGAAATCTCCGCTTCCGCTTGTCATGGAGCGAAGGGCGGTGTTGTAGCCATATAACTCAAGATAAGGGATATCCGCAACAATTTCCTGATATCCGTTTTCAGTAGGATTCATGCCCATCACACGACCACGTCTCTTATTTAAGTCTCCCATAATATCTCCGGTATATTCATCCGGGACAACAACTTTAAGACTTGCAATGGGCTCAAGAAGGATTGGAGAAGCCTCTAAGAAGCCCTTCTTAAATGCCTGCTGTGTTGCAACCTTAAACGCCATTTCCGAAGAATCTACAGGATGATAAGAGCCGTCATACAAAACAGCCTTTACGCCACAAACCGGATATGCTGCAAGAGGTCCCTTCTTTACAGATTCTGCAATTCCCTTCTCTACTGCAGGGAAGAAATTCTTTGGAACAGCACCGCCAACTACGCACTGTTCAAATACATAAGGAGTCTCAAGATCTCCGGATGGTTCAAAGGTCATCTTTACATGTCCATACTGTCCATGTCCGCCGGACTGTTTCTTGTATTTGTATTCAACATCGGATTTCTTGCGAAGGGTCTCTTTAAATGCAACCTTTGGTCGCATAAGCTCGATTTCCACCTTGTACTTTTCCAACAGGAAGCTTGAAATAATCTCTAAGTGCTGTGAACCCATACCGTAAAGTAAAGTCTGGCCGTTTTCACTGTCATTCACATGGCGAAGGGTAAGGTCTTCCATTAAAAGCTTCTGGATGGCCTGTGAGATCTTATCCTCGTCTCCCTTATTCTTAGCCTTGTATCTCATGGAAACGTAAGGCTTTGGAATATTTGCACGTATGTAAGCAATCGGATTATTTTTCGTGGAAAGGGAATCCGTGGTAAGGGTGTTGGTAAGCTTTGCAAGGGCACCGATATCTCCCGCATGAAGCTCAGGCACCTCCTCTACCTTGTTTCCACAAATCACATAAAGCTTTCCGATTTTCTCTTCTGTGTCACGATGGAAATTGTAAAGGACATCATCCGTCTTTAAGACTCCGGAATTCACCTTGATAAGTGAATATTTTCCGATATACGGATCCACAATGGTCTTAAATACATAGGCTGACTTTGGCTTTGCAAAATTGTAATCCGCCTCAAATACTTCGTTGGTCTTTGTGTTGATTCCTGCACATTTACGCTTTTCAGGGCTTGGAAGGTACTTAACAATATCGGAAAGTAAGGTGTACATTCCTCTTGCCATCGTATTTGAGCCCATAAGAACAGGAATGATGGAACCGTCAATGACATTTACATGAAGTGCCTGACGGATCTCATCCTCTGAAAACTCATCCCCGTTAAAATAGCGGTCCATGAATTCCTCACTGGTCTCTGCTACCGCTTCCAGCAATGCTTCACGGCAGATACCAAGATTTTCCATGGAATAATCCGGAACATCGACTTTGTCCACGCCTCCCTTATCATTCCATCTCTTTGCCTTCTGCTGAATCACATTGACATAACCCACAAACTGACCATTCTCTCGAATCGGAAGATGGAAAGGTGCAATCTTCTTTCCGTACAATGTCTGAAGATCCTCTACCACCTGTCTGTAGCTTGCACTATCGATATCCATATCTGTAACAAAAATCATGCGGGGAAGCTTATACTTTTCACAAAGCTCCCAGGCTTTCTTTGTTCCGGTCTCAATTCCGGCACGGCCGGATACAATAATGATTGCAGCATCAGCGGCACTTGCAGCTTCCTCTACCTCTCCGACAAAATCAAAATATCCCGGCGTATCCAGCAAATTGATCTTGATATCATTCCAGATAATCGGAATGACTGAGGTATGAATCGAGAAAAGACGCTTTTGCTCTTCCTTATCATAATCGCTGATGGTGTTGCCCTCTGAGACCACCCCCAGTCTCTTAGTAACGCCTGCAGTATAGGCCATAGCTTCTGCCAATGATGTCTTACCACAGCCGCCATGTCCCAATAAAACAACGTTACGAATCCTGTCTGTTGTAAAAACCTTCATTCAAAATACCTCCCAATATTTAGTATGTTTATATTGTACTAATCTTCTGTCTCTTTTACAATACTTTTGTGCAAAATGCAGAATATGTTTGACGAAAAATCTTTTTATAGTAAAATAAAAAGGCGAAGGAAACTATGGAGGAATTTGTGATGGCATTTCAAAAAATCGGCTTTATCGGACTTGGTTTAATCGGCGGATCAATCGCCTTAAAATGCAGGGAAAATGATCCTACTGTAAAAATATATGCAACTGCTCATCATTTAGAAACAATTTCAACCGCCCATGAAATGGGACTGATTGAAAATGATCATCTGCTGGCGCTATCCGCTTTTTCGGATTGCGACTATATCTTTTTATGCGCACCGGTTCAGAAAAATATAGAGTATCTTCGTTCTTTAAAGACCATCATCAAGCCTTCCTGCATAATTACCGACGTTGGAAGCACGAAATCCGAGATTCATAAGGAAGTGACTTCACTTGGTCTGGAAAGCAATTTCATCGGTGGTCATCCGATGACCGGTTCTGAAAAAACAGGAATCTTAAGTGCCAACAGCTCCATTTTGGAAAATGCCTACTACATTATTACACCAACTGCAGAATCCACCAAAGAACAGGTGGAGGAATTCAAAAGCTTCGTATCCTCCCTCGGTTCCATTCCAATGATTTTAGACTACGAGGCTCATGATTTTGCCACCGGCTCCATCAGCCATCTTCCTCACATGATTGCATTTTCTTTAGTAAATCTTGTAAAAAAGCTGGATGATGAAAACGAGACCATGAAAACCATTGCCGCAGGTGGGTTTAAGGACATTACCAGAATTGCATCCTCCTCTCCTGTCATGTGGCAGAACATCTGCGCATCCAATAAGGAGCGTTTACTCTCCCTCATGGACAGCTATATAAAAGAATTAGACACCTTAAAGAATCAGATTTCATGCGATGATACTGATGGATTACTCAAGTATTTTCAAGCTGCTAAGGATTACCGAGACTCCTTTAGTCTTTCCAATAAACGCTCTCTCGTATATGAAATCTATTTGGATCTCGATGATGAAGCCGGCGCTATTGCAACCATCGCAACGATTCTTGCAAAGGAGTCCATCAGTATTAAAAATATCGGACTGATACATAACAGGGAATTTGAAGAGGGTGTTCTTCACATCGAATTTTATGATGCAGATGCCATGTATCTGGCAGAAAAGCTGTTATTAGATAAAAATTATGTAATTCATAAACGTTAAAAAGGAGCCAATCGGCTCCTTTTTTAATCCAGTAAAGATAACTTCTTTTTCATCGTAAGTCGCAAACATACCAAAGTAATCATCATAGACATCACTTCTGCAATCGGGAAGCTCCACCATATCCAGGCTAATCCCCCAAGCTTTGCAAGAATATAGGCAGCCGGAAGCAAAACAACAAGCTGTCTTGCCAGAGAAACATACATACTGTAAACTGCGCTTCCTACTGCCTGGAATAAGGTTCCGGTTACAATACAAAACCATGCGATCAGGAAATGGATTCCGATAATGCGAAGTGCCGGAATACCGATTGTAAGCATGTCAATGGATGCATCAAACAGCAGCAATAGCTGCATTGGAATAAGCTCAAATGCTGCAAATCCAAGGAGCAAAAAGAATAATGCTACCATGTATCCGTATTTCATGGTATTGATCATACGCTTCTTATTCCTTGCACCATAATTGTAGGAAATAATCGGAATCAATCCATTATTCAATCCAAATACAGGCATAAAGAAAAAGCTCTGCAGCTTGAAATACACTCCAAAAACAGCCGCCGAGGTAGAAGAAAGCCCCATAAGAATCAGATTCATTCCGGTTGTCATTACCGAACCAATGGACTGCATGATAATCGAAGGAACACCTATCATATAGATCTCGCCGATAATCTTTCCATTAGGGTGAAAGCCTTTAAAGGAAACATGCACATCCGGATTTTTCTTCATGTTATAAATACACCCAATAATTGCTGCAATAATCTGTCCTGCCACCGTTGCCACTGCAGCACCTGCAATTCCAAGCTTTGGAAAGCCCAAAAGACCAAAAATCAGAATCGGATCTAAAATAATATTTATAATCGCACCTACCATCTGACTGATCATGGTAAAAACAGTTCGTCCGGTAGCCTGAAGCATTCTTTCAAAAATAAACTGGGCAAACAACCCAAAGGAGAATACCATAACAATACTAAGATAGGTTACACCAAGCTCTAATATATTCTCCTGCCCCACGCCGGTCTGCATTGTATAAAATGGACGTACCACAAGTATCCCAAGAATTGCTACAGCGATATAGCTGAGCGCATAAACAAAGAGGCCATTTGATGCGACCTGGTCAACCTTATCCTGTCTCTTTTCTCCAAGAGCTCTTGAAATTAAGGCATTTACACCAACACCGGTCCCCGCTGCGATTGCAATCATCAGCGATTGCAAAGGAAATGCCAGGGAAACTGCCGTAAGTGCATCTTCCGATATTCTCGATACAAAAATGCTGTCCACAATATTGTACATGGCCTGAACCAGCATGGAGAGCATCATCGGAAGTGACATATTAAGCAGCAGCTTTCCTTCCGGCATATATCCCATTTTATTCTCTGTCTTCATCTGTTGTTCCATAATTCTTCTAAAACCTCAAAATAATTCTCAAATGTTTTCCTGCAGCACCCAGGGTCCTTAATTACGATACCGTCACATTTCAGTCCCGGAATGGAAAATGCCATTGCAACGCGATGGTCATCATAGGTTTCCACCTCACAGGGCAAAACCTGTCCCGGATAAATGGTAATCGTCCCGTCCTTTTCCTCACATGCAATTCCCATTGCTGTTAAGTTGTGAAGAATCGCTTCAATCCGATCGCATTCCTGTAGGCGGATATGTCCCACATTTTGAATCACAACATCTGTTTTTGCAAAAGGCGCAATTGCAGCAAGGGTAAGGGTCTGATCGGAAAAAGAAGATAAGTCAAAGCATCCTCCCTGTATCCTGCCATTCTCTGGCGGAAGCACAATCAGACCGCTTTCCTTCGAAAAGTATCGAATCTCATTCGTGGGTTTCTCAAGTATCCTGCATCCCATTCTTTTTAACACCTCAAGAAACTGAATATCTCCCTGAAGGCAATTCCACTTCACGCCTTTTACCTTTGCCGGCACCGAAAGAACCGGGCTCATTGCATAGAAATAGCAGGCCGCAGAAAGATCCGGTTCCACCTCATAGGAAAGTGCGTTATAAAACGCATCCCGATGGATCTGATAGCTTACCGAAATCTGATTTTTCCCGGTATCCTTCTGCGTTTCCTCCGACGTAATCCGATGGACGGATACCCCAAACTGCTTCATCATGGAAACCGTCATATCCACATAGGCCATTCCATGATGTCCGGTGACATGAATCAGAAAATCTTCCTTGGACAACACAGAGGAAATCAAAAGTGCGCTAAGAAACTGACTGCTCTTATCCACATCAACGGTAACCTCCTGCTTCTTCCAGGAAGGACATCCGATGATAAACGGAAAATGGTACTCCTCTTCCAGGAACTCGATATCAGCCCCCATTTCCGAAAGTGCAAGCAAAAGCTCCTTCATCGGACGCTTTTTCATCTGCTCGGACGCATCGATGCGGTATCTTCCATTAGATAAACCAAGGAAAGCGGTCAAAAAGCGAGCCGCCGTTCCTGCGCTTCCCACGTAAATACTCGCTTCCTTTTTCGGAATTCTACCGTCACAGCCTTCTATTACAACAGCTTTGTTTTCTTCATCTACTTCAACAGAAAATCCCAGGTCCATAAGTGCCTGCAAAAAATGTCTGGAATCATCGGAAAACAACACGCCCTTTATCACGCTTTTTCCTTTTGCCAGGGCAGCCAACAACAGTGCACGGTTTGTGATGCTTTTGGAGCCTGGGACAGACACTTCAATGGGATGTGGATTTTTTACAACGGAAATTTTTAATTTATCTGGCAGCATAACATTCTCCAATATACAGAAAAAAGGGCTGCAGGATTGCAGCCCTCAGATTTTTATAAATCGTTGAAAATCTGATAAATATCAATTTTAAGTGCATCCGTATCTGTCATTCCGATAAAGATACCACCGTAATAATACTCACCATTCTTCTCTTCTCTACGAACGATCTCGATTACAGCATCCACAACCTCTTTTGTCCAGATCTGAATCTTGGTATCATAATAGGTGTTGATATCAAGAGCCTGCTTTGATTTAAAACCGATTCCACTTCTTGAGATATCGGTTACATCTACGTGAATGTACTTTAAAGTAGTAATTCCTTCCTCATCCAATCGCTCAAGCTGAATGTTTACATCAAGATCAAGTCTTTTATGTTTTCTCTTTTCTTCCATTTTTGCTTTCTCCCTATCTGCTTTCCCCATATAGAATAAAAAACTTCTAAACTATTTTATTACAAAGTAATACAATTGGCAAGTGTTACTTTATAAACATTGCATCTCCAAAGGAGAAAAAGCGGTATTTTTCTTCTACTGCCCTCTGATACGCGGCCAGAACATGCTCCCGGCCTGCAAGTGCGGATACAAGCATCACCAGCGTAGATTCCGGCAGATGGAAGTTTGTAATCAGCGCATCAATCACCTTAAACTGGTAGCCCGGATAAATAAAAATTTCCGTCCATCCGCTGTTTTCCTTTAACATACCATGCTCATCTGCTGCTGACTCTAAAGTTCTGGTACTGGTTGTTCCAACGGCAATCACCCGGTGACCTTCCTTTTTTGCCTTATTAATCTTATCCGCAGCATCCTGTGACACCATATAAAACTCAGAATGCATGTGATGATCCAATACATTTTCCACCTTTACCGGACGAAAGGTGCCAAGCCCAACATGAAGGGTAACCTCAGCGATTTCCACCCCCATTTTCTTCACTTCTTCTAACAATTCCTTGGTAAAATGAAGTCCGGCTGTAGGTGCTGCCGCAGATCCATCATATTTTGCATAAACCGTCTGATAGCGGTTTTTATCCTGAAGCTGATGGGTAATATAAGGTGGCAGCGGCATCTGCCCCAGCTGATCCAGTATTTCTTCAAAAATTCCTTCATAATGGAACTGAATCAGGCGATTTCCATCCTCAACCACCTCAAGAACCTCTCCCACAAGGATTCCTTCCCCAAAACTGATTTTTGTTCCCGGCTTTGCCTTTTTTCCCGGCTTTACCAGCGTCTCCCAGATATCATTTTCTTTTCGTTTTAGTAACAGAATCTCGATTTTTGCCTGAGTACCTTCCTTTACTCCGAAAAGTCTGGCCGGAATAACCTTTGTATTATTAATAACCAGACAGTCCCCCGGATTGAGATAAGAAAGAATATCCTTAAAGTGCTTGTGTTCAATTTCTCCGGTTTTTTTATCCAGAACCATCAGTCTGGAGCTCGAACGATCCTCCAGAGGGTCCTGTGCAATCAGTTCCTCCGGAAGCTCATAATAAAAGTCTTTTACATCCATGAAAACATACCTTACATTCTTAATGAAATACCATAGGTCTTGCTGAGATTATTTAAAATGGAATCCACAAATCCGTCTACTGCTTCGCTTGTAAATTCTTCCTCCTGTGGAGTGAATACAACACTAAATGCCATACTCTTCTTGCCGATTCCAAGCTGCACACCTTCATATACGTCAAAAAGCTGCACACTTGTTACATAATCACAGGCTTCCTTGATTCCATTTTCAACCTGAGCGCAGGTGATATCCTTATCCATAACAAAAGCAAAGTCGCGCTTTTCCTCCGCAAACCTTGGAAGCGGCTCAAATTTCTGTGACTTTCCATAATACTTGGAAAGCTTGGTAAGATCCAGCTCTGCAACATAGGAGGCAACTCTCATATCCAGTTCGTTTGCAACCTCGTAGGATACCTTTCCAAGATATCCGATAACCTCTCCGTCGCAGAGAACCTCTGCGGTCTGATACGGATGAAGGAAGGTCCTTTGTGCAGCTTCATAAGTGAATGTCACATCAAGGGCATCTGCTACGGTCTCCACAAGTCCTTTTAATGTGAAGAAGCTTTCCTCCTCTCCGAATACACCCATGGAAATGGTAGGCTTCTCCTGTGGATACTCGGTAAGTGGAAGTGATTTCGGAATAAAAATGTTTCCTAATTCAAAAATTCTTCCGGTCAGAACATTTCTCTTCTGGTTTCTTGCCATTGCAGCAATCATCTGCGGGGCAAGTGTGGTTCTCATGAGAGAAAGATCCACGTTAATGGGATTCATGAGCTTAATCGCGTTTCTCTCCTCTGCCTCTTGTGGAAATCTAAGGAGATCCAGATCGGAAGGTGAGAAGAAGGAATAATGAATACCTTCATATGCTCCTGCCCCGCAAAGTGCCTTCTTGATCTTAAGCTCGCTCTTCTGTCTTAGGTTCAGACCTCCCATGGTAACCTGGGCAGTAGGCATAAAGGTAGGAACCACATGCTCATATCCATACATACGAATCACTTCCTCTGCCACATCCGGATAAGAATCCATATCCTCGCGGTAGGCAGGAATCTGAAGTGTCAGCTCATCTCCATTGATAACCGGATTCATATTCAGGTTCGATAAAATTCTTACAATATCTTCATCCGGAACCTTAATTCCAAGAACGCCGTTTACCCGGGCAACAGATACCTTCATCTCCTTTGGCTCAATAGAGTTTCCGGTGGAAACCTCAACGTGGGTGGAGGAAACCTTACCACATCCAAGCTCTTCGATCAGGTGTAATGCTCTTCTCATGGCAAGCTCTGTGGTGTATTCATAAACACCCTTTGAGTACATGGCACTTGCATCGGAGGACTGGCCTAAGGCACGGGAGCTCTTTCTGATATTATCTCTCGCAAATTTTGCAGATTCAAACATGACCTCGGTAGTGGTATCTAAAATCTCTGAATTTAGTCCACCCATAATACCTGCAAGAGCAACCGGTTTTACGCCATCACAGATGACAAGATTTGCATCGGTGAGCTCGAATTCCTTTTCATCCAAAGTGGTGATTTTTTCTCCATTATTGGCGCGACGCACATGAATTGCATTTCCCTCCAGATAATTGTAATCAAAGGCATGCATCGGCTGTCCGAGCTCCTTCATGATGTAGTTTGTAATATCTACCACATTGGAAATTCCGCTGCATCCTACAAGAGCCAATCTTCTTCTCATCCAGGCCGGAGATTCCTTAATCTCTACATCATGTACATAATGTGCAATATATCTCGGACAGAGATCTGTTGCATCAACGGTAACTGTAAATCCATCCTTTGTCTTTTTGGTCTGCGTATAAGACAGATCCAGAGGCTTTAATTCTTTTCCAAGAACGGCGGCTACTTCTCGTGCAATTCCGTAAATACTCTGGCAATCCGGTCTGTTTGCAGTAATCGCAATATCAAAAATCCAGTCATCCATTCCAAGGATTGGCTTAACATCAGCGCCGACCGGTGCATCCTCAGGAAGTACCAGCAGCCCATTATAGCCTGCTCCCGGATAGAGATCTTCATTTAATCCAAGCTCTGTTCCTGAGCAAAGCATGCCAAAGGAATCGTATCCACGAAGCTTGCCCTGCTTAATCTCCATTACGCCTTCAATGGTCACATGATCCTTTGCCGTTGCATAAACCGTTGCTCCGATCAGAGCCAGCGGAAATTTTTTCCCGGCACATACATTATCTGCCCCACAGCAGATCTGGAAGGTTCCGTGTTCTCCCGCATTGACCCTGCAAAGAGACAAATGGGTGTCCGGAATCGGCTCACACTCTTCCACGAGACCTACCACAACATTACTTATATCCTTACCGACCTGGATCAGCTCCTCCACTTCAAAACCGCATGAGAATAACTTTTCCTCTAACTCCTTTGGAGTTACATCGATATCTACATAATCCTTTAACCAGCTAAGTGGTGCTAACATAATAAATTTCCTCCCTCTAATTAGTCGTCGATCTGCTTTAACACACGAAGATCGGATTCAAATAACTGCTTGATATTGTTGATACCATACTTAAGCATTGCAACACGCTCAATGCCGATACCAAATGCGAATCCGCTGTACTCCTTTGTATCAATACCACAGCCCTCAAGAACTTTATTATTTACAACACCTGCACCAAGTACCTCAATCCATCCGGTACCCTTACAAAGCTTGCAGCCCTTTCCTTTACACTGGAAGCAGCTGACATCTACCTCTACGGATGGCTCCGTGAATGGGAAATAGGACGGTCTTAAGCGTGTCGTTGTTCCCTTGCCAAAAATCTTCTGTACAAATTCGTCTAACATACCCTTAAGATCGCAAAGGGTGATTCCCTTATCCACAACGAGACCCTCCATCTGGGTAAACATCGGTGAATGGGTAGCATCATCATCGGAACGGAATACCTTACCCGGAGATACCACCTTAATCGGAGGCTTCTGCTCCTCCATTACATGAATCTGGCCTGCCGAGGTCTGGGTACGAAGCAAAAATTCCGGTGAAAGATAAAAGGTATCCTGCATATCCCGGGCCGGATGATCCTGAGGAGTATTTAGCGCGGTAAAATTGTAGTAATCCGTCTCAATTTCTGTTCCCTCGTAAATATCAAATCCCATGGAAGCAAAAATATCCGTAAGCTGGTTACGAACCTGGGTAACCGGATGAAGATTTCCCTGCTGTCTTTTTTCAGCCGGCATGGTAACATCGATTTTTTCGGATTCATAGCGGCGTCTTAATTCTTCCTCTTTGAACCTTGCATCCAGCTCCTCAAAGTGATTCTGGGCCCACTGCTTTAATTCATTCACTTTCTTACCATATTCTGCCTTATGCTCGTTTGGAATCTTACCCATTTCCTTCATAAGGGAACCGATCAGTCCGTTCTTGCCGTCTAAAATATTCTTCTTATATTCATAGACTCCCTTTGAATTTGAAAGCTTTTCCAGTTCCCTTTGAACCTCCTGCTTAATCGCAGCAATTTTTTCGCTTAATTCATTCAGCTCTGCCATTTTCATTCTCCTTTTCTTTTCAACTTGTCACAGGCTTTTGGCATAAAAAAATCCCATGACAACAATTTTGTTATCATGGGACGATTTTAATCGCGGTACCACCCAAGTTCCGATTCTTATTTCTCGGCTCTCATTTACGCGTAACGTGCGCTCTCCGTCACAAACTACTAAAAACTTCTTCATCCGTGCAGCTCCTGTGTGAAATTCGAATGATGTCCATTGCTTAAGGAAGCTCTCAGCCGCTTACTTCCTCTCTCTGTCAGTTGAAACATATTCTACTGTGCACATTCAATGCCTTTAAACTTAGCATATTTTAGCATAGTAGGTAAAAAACATCAAGCAATTTTCCAATTAATTTTTTAGCTGAATATCCTCTCCTATTTTCTGTACGGCAGTTCCCTCGTAATAAAAGGAAAGAATTGCCCGGTAGTTAAGTCCATCCTCTCCCATCTTTGAGGCGCCATACTGGCTCATTCCAATTCCGTGTCCAAAGCCTCCGCCCTTTAGCACATAATTTTTTCCATCCTTTGATTCAACAATAAAACAGGAGCTTGGTAAAACCGTAAATTGATCTCTGGTGGAATTGTCCGCTAAGGTAAAGTCTACCAGAGCCTGCCCCAGAAATTTCCGTATTTCATATTCATGCCGCAAAAAACATGCCCCGTTTTCATAATTAATTTTTATTTCCGTAACATAGCCTGATGAATTTCGTTTTGCCACGGAAAATCCCTTCACATTTCCATACTGCTCATCCTTCACCTTTGAAAAATCAAGATTTGCCGTCCATCTGTAAAATGGGGAATTGGAATCATAGGACAAGGGTGTCTGATTCAAAAAATTCGCAAGTGTTCCCTCATCCGCAAAATCCATATCACGATCTACCGTGAATTTTTTTTGTTTTATGTAAGGCAGATCTTCCGAAAACCAAAGGGACATATCATTGGAATTTCCGGAACTCGTCGAATAATAATAGCAATCGATCGGATTTCCTTCATAAGTAATGACTTCTCCTTCTGTTTCCTTTACCGCCAGATCCGCAGGTTCATTTGTTCCACATTCATTAAACACCTGGTAATCCGTAGAATCATCCAGATCGGCATCCCATTTTTCATATTCCGTATTCACCCTCTGCTTTACCGCAAGTGTTCTCGCACAAACTGCCTGTGCCTTCAGTGCCTCATAGGAAAAATAGGAAGGCATCTCGGAGGGAAGGACAAAACGGACATAATCTTCAAGGGGTAAAATATCAATCAGAACAACGCCACCATCGTAGCCTAAGGCTTCGTCATACAGACGAACCTCCATGGTTCCTTTATAGCCCTCTTTTATCATATTTCCTTCCTTATCGATGATGGAAAAAGACCCATTTTCATCTGCACCTCTTATGGACGCAGCCGAAATTCCCTTTTGCTTCATAAACTCAATCATGTTCATTGCATTTCCGGCTTCAATGGTCTGGTCATTAATATACCATTCTCCGGTGCCAAGTAAAAATAATTCTTCAAAATATGGACAATCCCCATTCTTAATCAGCACGTGAATATCCTCATAGGAATAAGACGCCGGCTGCATGGTCTCTGATGCAGTCTCCGTCTTTATCTCAGTCTTTATCTCAGTCTCTATCCCTGACTTTGTCTCTATCACTGATTCTGTGTCTGCATGGACCGGCTCCTCATTATTTATAGCAATAGAATTTTTTGCCATAACCGGTTCGCTTTTCATTTTGTGCAGAATAATAAGTGCAGTCAAGAATACGCATAAGGCAATGAGAAGCAATAATCCGATGATCAGCCATTTCATATCTTTGTTTTTTTTCATAACAGCTCCTTTTTCATCAAAAATAAGGAGCTGCTTATACAAGCAACTCCTTTTCTCCTTGGTAACCTATGCATTATTCTTTTGTATTCTATACTTCTTTTGTAGAAGGTAACATTTCTTCTGTATTTTCGGGCTCTTTTGTTCCTTAAGAATTATCTTTTGTAAAAAGTCCCAAAATGCCGTTTCCTGTAATTTAGACTCCTAGCTAAAGCTAGGTGGGTAACCGCAAACTATTCTCTGCCTTCCACCGGCTGTAATCCCACGCAGAATGCATGGCAGCTCATTACTGATGTGGCCTGACATCAAATAGAAAATATAGGAATCCCATGAAAAGTAAATGTAGGTTCTAAATACACAGGATTGTCGCACATCCCAGGAAACTTTTTTGTTGCTTTTATTATAATTTATCATGCGCACGATTGCAACCAATAATTCAAGTTACATTTTACCAACAGCATTGTTATCGACAGATACTAAACGTGTAGCAGAGTAGAAAGTTCTATATTCAATTGCAGACACGCTCTCGCTCTGACGAAACGCAACGGTACTAAATTCGTAAAAAACACTCATTAAGTACCGGCGTTTCTTTAAGGTCTGCAGTTGAATATAGAACTTTCTACTCTGCTACACGTATCGAAATACCAATAAAAAATGCTCCCAGTTTTTACCCTAAAAATGAATTTTGCTATTCGACTCGAAACGTTTAAAAAGCGTCGGTACTTAATGAGCAAGAATTGCGAATTTAGTACCGTTACGCTTTTTACAAGCGCAAGCGAGTTTCGAATCGAATATGCAAATTCATTTTAAAGAGTAAAACTAGGAGCCAAATTTTTTATTTGATAAATTATAACTGTGGACCAGCAGATACAAGTGCTTTTCCAGCATCGTTTGTTGTGTACTTAACGAAGTTCTTCTGGAATCTTCCAGCAAGATCCTTAGCCTTTGTCTCCCACTCAGAAGGATCTGCGTAGGTATCACGAGGATCAAGAATTCCGGTATCTACTCCAGGAAGCTCTGTTGGAACCTCAAAGTTGAACATTGGAATAGTCTTTGTAGGAGCCTTGTTGATGTCACCGGAAAGGATTGCATCAATGATTCCTCTGGTATCCTTAATTGTGATTCTCTTTCCTGTTCCGTTCCATCCGGTATTTACAAGGTAAGCCTTAGCTCCGGACTTCTCCATCTTCTTAACAAGCTCCTCAGCATACTTGGTTGGATGAAGCTCTAAGAAGGCCTGTCCAAAGCAAGCAGAGAAGGTAGGTGTCGGCTCAGTAATTCCACGCTCTGTTCCTGCAAGCTTTGCAGTAAATCCAGAAAGGAAGTAGTACTGGCACTGTTCCGGTGTAAGAATAGATACAGGAGGAAGTACTCCGAATGCATCTGCGGAAAGGAAAATTACATTCTTTGCAGCCGGTGCTGAAGAAACCGGTTTAACAATATTGGTAATATGGTTGATCGGATAAGAAACACGGGTATTCTCGGTAACGCTCTTATCGTCAAAATCAATCTTTCCGTCTGCATCAACCGTTACGTTCTCAAGAAGAGCGTTTCTCTTGATTGCATTGTAGATATCCGGCTCAGACTCCTTATCAAGTCCGATAACCTTGGCATAGCATCCACCCTCGAAGTTGAATACTCCGTTGTCATCCCAGCCATGCTCGTCATCTCCGATCAGAAGACGCTTAGGATCTGTGGAAAGTGTAGTCTTACCTGTTCCGGAAAGGCCAAAGAATACAGCGGTGTTCTCACCGTTCATATCTGTATTTGCTGAGCAGTGCATAGAAGCAATACCCTTAAGAGGAAGGTAATAGTTCATCATAGAGAACATACCCTTCTTCATTTCTCCGCCGTACCAGGTATTGATGATAACCTGCTCACGACTTGTAATATTGAATGCAACACAGGTCTCAGAGTTTAATCCTAACTCCTTGTAATTCTCAACCTTTGCCTTTGAAGCATTATATACAACGAAATCAGGCTCGAAGCTTGCAAGCTCCTCATCTGTAGGAATGATGAACATGTTCTTAACGAAATGTGCCTGCCAAGCTACTTCTACGATAAAACGAACTGCCATACGGGTATCCTTGTTTGCGCCACAGAAAGCGTCAACAACGAAAAGTCTCTTATTGGAAAGCTCCTTCTTAGCAAGCTCCTTAACGGTAGCCCAGGTCTCCTCTGTCATTGGGTGGTTATCGTTTGGATATTCCGGTGAGTTCCACCATACAGTATCCTTGGAATTCTCATCCATAACGATATACTTATCTTTAGGTGAACGTCCGGTATAAATACCAGTCATAACGTTAACTGTTCCAAGCTCAGTAACCTGACCTTTCTCATATCCTTCAAGATCAGTTCTAGTCTCTTCTTCGAATAACATATCATAAGAAGGATTGTATACGATCTCAGTAGTTCCGGTAATACCATACTTGCTTAAATTGATTTCTGCCATCTTACTTTTCCTCTCTCTTTCTATAATTTTATGCTAAAATAAATTAAAGCCACAAATCACACTTATATCATACTCAACGTTATTTTTTTGTCAATTGTTTTTCGAAAAAATTAATATTCTTTAAAAAATTGCTTTTTTGACTTTTTAAACTGAATCGAAAAAATAATCAGAGCAATAAGAAAAACACCCACACCCAGCAGACTCTCATAGCCCTGGGCATTCATTGCATCAAAATACCAGCCTATTGCCGCAGCAATCATTGTAAGGACAGAAAAAAACATCATCCTCGGGGCAATGTATTCAACAAACGCCTGCTCATCCTTACATTTTTTCATCTCCCCATCCGGAAGAATCATCTTATTTACTTTCTTGGATTTCATCATTCCATACGCGATTTTTGCCAAATAAATTCCGACAAAAAAAATTGCAATATCCATTACCATCATCGACATAAAAAAGCACTCCTTTTCTAGCAATTTTTATTGATAAATCATTGATTCAAATGATTTTTTAGTGTAATATTAATATATCTAATCACAGAAGGAGTTGCAAGCATGAAAATCAATGAGATGAAAATTTTGATTAGCGATGATTCTATACTCGCAAGAAAACAGTTAAAGGATATTATTTCTGCTTTGGGCACCCCCGCTTTCTTTGAAGCAACGGATGGACAAAGTGCGATTGACAAATATAAAGAAATCAATCCTGACATTGTATTTCTCGATATAGTCATGCCCAGAAAGGATGGAAACATCGCTATTTCAGAGATTATGTCCTACGATCCAAACGCTACCATTATCATTGTTTCATCCGTTGGGACACAGACACAACTGAAATGCGCTCTTGAAGCCGGTGCCAAGGACTTTATCCAAAAGCCAATTGATAGTCAGCAGGTTATCGATGTTGTAACAAAATTCCTTGAAGGGAGATAAAAAATATGTTTACACAGTTTTTCGGAAATTATCTCCTGACACAGGGTGCTGTTACTCAGGAGCAGCTGTTTTCCGCAATGAAAAAATTGGCGGGAACACGTATGCGTTTGGGAACACTTGCCATACATGCAGGATATATGACCGCTTCTGAAGTTGATAAGATTTTTATTGAGCAGACACACACTGACAAAAAATTCGGCGAAATTGCTGTTGAACAGGGATACCTGACAGATGAGCAGGTTGCCGAGCTCCTGTCTGCCCAGAGTCCGGACTTTCTTCTTTTAGGGCAGATTCTTGTAGATGATGGAGTGATCAGCAACAGTGATTTTGAGCATTATATTTCAGATTATCGTGCCCAAAACGAAATGCTTGATTTAGATCTTACCAAGGACAACCATGACATTGTATCCAAGCTGTTAAAGAAATTCTTTGTAGCATCTGAGATTCCACCGACACGTTTTGGTGTCATGTATATCGAGTTACTTTTTAATAATTTTGTTCGTTTTTTGGGCGAAGACTTTACGATCCTCACCTGTAGTGAGATCAAGGCTTACCCTGTGGAGCGATGCATAAAGCAATCTGTCCTTGGTGATTATTCCATTTCCGCTTACCTAAGTATGGACGATTCTACTGCCGCCCAGTTTGCTTCCAGATATGTCGGAGATGAATTTCTTGAATTTGATGAATATGTTCAGGCATCCATGGAGGATTTCTTAAACCTTCACAATGGTCTATTTATTGTCAATGTATCCAATGAGTCTTCCATGGACTTATCCATTTCCACACCGGAGGTTGTGGAGGAGCTAATTTTAGATTTTGAAAATCGTTCCTATCATTTTCCAATCCTGTACTCCTTTGGTACCGTCAATTTTATTCTTGAGGTTGTAAAGCTTCCGGAGAACATTTGATATTGTAGAATACAAAAGAACCTGCCTCAGCAGGTTCTTTTTTTTAATCCCTTTTCGGAATTGTGTTCCTGAGAATGAATTTCACTATTGGAATCAGAACGTTTAAAAAGCGTCGGCACTTAATGAGCAATTTATTGCGAATTTAGTACCGTTACGCTTTTTACAAACGAGAGTGGGTTCTGATTCCAATATGCAAATTCATTCGGGAACACTTTTCCGAAATGGGATTTTTTTATTTACATTCCAAGGAATTTCTTTACTACCTGTGGCATTTCCTCTACTTCACATACCGTATCATGAAGCACCGCTGCGCTTCGAATATCTTCAATGGCCTTCGGTACTGCAACGTTACCGATTTTTGAAAGCTCATCAACCAGTTCGAAATCTCCCATGGCATCGTATTTCGGATCGATGGCATTCATAACGCTTCTGGTAAACTTAAAGGGGCTTGCTGTAGATGCAATTACCGTTTTTGTATCGGTATCCTTCGTCTCGGCCAGATACTTGTGATATACCCCGGCAGCGACCGCTGTATGGGTATCAATAATGTATCCGGTCTTCTCATAGAGCTCCTTAATGGTCTCTGCGGTCTCCTGCTCGCTTGCGTAGTTTCCATAGAAGCTTTCTAACTCCTTCTTCATCTGTGGAGTAATCTCATACTTCCCGTTTTCAGAAAGGCTCTTCATAAGCGCCGCATTTTTATCCGCATCATTTCCGGCAATCCGGTAAATCAAACGCTCCAGGTTGGAAGATATCAGAATATCCATGGAAGGTGAGCTGGTCAACATAAACTCTCTGTTTCTATCATAGCAGCCCGTAGTGAAGAAATCGAACAGTACCTTATTTTCGTTGGATGCACAGATTAATTTTGCAATGGGCAGTCCCATATTCTTTGCATAAAATGCAGCAAGGATATTTCCGAAGTTACCGGTGGGAACAACAACATTGATCTTCTCATCCTTTGCAATCACGCCATTTGCGTAAAGCCTTGCGTATGCATAAACGTAATATACGATCTGCGGAACAAGACGTCCGATATTAATGGAGTTTGCAGAAGAAAACTGGAAGCCTGCGGCATCTAACTGTGCAGCGAAGGCTTTATCGTTAAACATCTGCTTTACCCCGGTCTGGGCCTGGTCAAAATTTCCATGAATTCCAACCACAAATGTATTATCCCCCTTCTGGGTTACCATCTGCTTTTCCTGAATCGGGCTGACTCCGTTCTTTGGATAAAATACAATAATCTTCGTTCCTTTTACATCTGCAAAGCCTGCAAGGGCAGCCTTTCCTGTATCTCCTGAAGTTGCAGTAAGAATTACGATATCATTTTTTACCTGATTCTTTCTTGCGGCGGTAATCAGTAAATGAGGCAGAATGGAAAGCGCCATATCCTTAAAGGCAATCGTTGAGCCATGGAACAGCTCCAGATAGTATGCACCATCCGCAAAAACAAGGGGTGCAATCTCCTCTGTATCAAATTTGCTGTCATATGCCTGATTAATACAGTTCTTAAGCTCTTCCTCCGTAAAATCAGATAACAGGAGCTTCATAACCTCATAGGCAGTCTCCTGATAGCTCATTTTTGCCAGCTCCTCCAGGCTTACATCCAGTGAAGGAATGGAATCCGGCACAAACAGTCCGCCATCATCCGCAAGACCCTTTAAAATTGCTTCAGAAGCTGTAAATTTTACATCCTTATTTCTGGTACTAGAATACATTACGCTCATTTTTCTTCCTCTTTCTACGAATCGCCCGTTTTCAGATACGTTACTATTTCTAAACTTGCATAAAATTATATGTAAATCTATTTTCAATGTCAACCTTTTCGATTTTTATAATCTTCCAGATACTGCATATACTTTCCTGATATTTTCACCTTCAGGTAAAGATCCGCATATTCACTGGGTGTCAGGGAGTCCACATAATTTTCATTAAAATTCCGGTCAATTCCTGCTTTTCTCGCCAGATCGACAGCTTTATTATATGCAATAGCCGCCTTTTCTTCCGTGGAATAGGTGCCCACCGTATAATTTCCATTGATATGTATTTTCACACGGTATCTGGTTTTTCCTTTTTTATCATAGGACGTAACCCCATAATAGCGATTGATCACCACCACATTAGAATACCGCAAATCTGTTTTATCCCCATTTGCAAAAGTAAAATCCCGATCACATACTGCATAATTTTTCAAGCCATACCGGGTTAAAATTGTCACCTGCATACCATAGTCGTTTACAAACAAGTGCCCCTGCCGCCTTAAGATTTTATGCTGGGAATAGTAAAAAAGATCATCAATATCAAATTTCAATTCTTCTGTCGGTGAAAGATAATAGCTGAAATAGTTATTTCTCAGATAAATCGGATTTGAAACATACATCCCGTGATCCCGAAAATTAAAAAGAGAGACCATCTTATCAAAGCTTAAGGTGTAAGCGGAATCCTTTTTTTCCTGCGCACTACTGTGTTCCCCGGATATATATTCTTCAAGAACATCATCAAACAAACGCCTGCCGCACAAATAATGATTTGCAACACAATAAGCCTCATGGGCTTTCGCTTCCGTAGAAAAGCTTCCGAGGCTTATATGCTTATTGCGATATGTGATATTCGAGCGATAGTACACGCTTCCATCTTTTTTTGTTGCCTGATATACACCGGGTAACATCGATACTCCTCTTTTTACGCGTTCTTCTGATTGATGTAGTTGACCAATCCCTCGCAGTCAATAATCTTCTGCATAAAAGGTGGGAACGCCTGTCCCTGATATGTTTTACCTGTAGTTACATTAGTAATTATACCAGTATCAAAATTAACTTCAACCTCATCTCCTGCAGAAATTGCTTTTGCGGCTTCCGGACACTCGATAATAGGAAGTCCAATGTTGATTGCATTTCGATAAAAAATACGGGCAAAGGTCTCTGCGATTACACAGCTGACACCACTTGCTTTAATTGCTATCGGAGCATGTTCTCTTGAAGAACCGCAGCCAAAGTTTTTATTTGCAACAATAATGTCCCCTGCGTTTACCTTCTTCACAAACTCCTTGTCAATGTCCTCCATGCAGTGTGTTGCAAGCTCCTTCGGATCAGATGAATTTAAATATCTTGCAGGAATAATTACATCTGTATCTACATTATCTCCATATTTAAATACACGGCCATGTGCTGCTTTCATTTTCTTCCCTCCAATCCTACATCACTTCATCCGGGCCGGAAATCTTACCGGTAATTGCGCTTGCTGCTGCAACAGCAGGACTTGCAAGATATACCTCTGATTCCACATGACCCATACGTCCGACGAAATTGCGATTTGTGGTTGATACACAACGCTCTCCCTCTGCAAGGACACCCATATATCCACCAAGACAAGGGCCACATGTAGGAGTGCTTACAATTGCTCCCGCCTCGATAAAGGTGCGAAGCAGTCCCTCTTCCATCGCCTGTAAATAAATCTTCTGTGTTGCAGGAATCACAATCACGCGAAGACCCTTCTTCACTTTTTTGCCCTTTAAGATCTCTGCGGCAATACGAAGATCATCCATACGTCCGTTGGTGCAGGAACCGATAACTACCTGATCGATCTTTACATCACCAACCTCATCGATGGTTCTTGTATTTTCCGGAAGATGCGGAAATGCCACTGTGGGTTTTAAAGTGCTCAGGTCAATGGTGTATTCCTCATCATATTCTGCATCCTCATCTGCCTCATATTCTACAAACGGCCGCTTTGAGTGCTCCTTTAAGTATGCTCTTGTCAGATCGTCCACCGGGAAAATACCATTTTTCCCGCCGGCCTCAATTGCCATATTTGCAATGGTAAAACGATCATCCATGGAAAGATACCGGATACCATCCCCTACAAATTCCATGGAACGGTAAAGCGCACCATCCACACCAATCATACCGATGATATGAAGAATGACATCCTTTCCGCTCACCCACTTTGCAGGTTTTCCAACAATATTGAACTTAATGGCAGATGGAACCTTAAACCATGCCTTTCCTGTTGCCATTCCGGCCGCCATATCGGTACTTCCTACACCGGTAGAAAAAGCACCGATTGCTCCATAGGTACAGGTATGGGAGTCTGCTCCGATAATTACATCACCGGCAACCGTAAGTCCCTGCTCCGGCAAAAGTGCATGCTCGATTCCCATCTCTCCTACATCAAAATAATTTGTAATATCATGCTTACATGCAAATTCTCTTACACATTTACAATGCTGTGCAGACTTAATATCTTTGTTTGGTGCAAAATGATCCATGACAAGCGCAATCTTGTCTTTATGGAAAACTCCACCCACCTTCATCTTCTCAATCTCATGAATAGCAACCGGAGATGTAATATCATTTCCAAGTACAAGATCCAAATCCGCTTCAATCAACTGACCTGCCGAAACGGATGTAAGCCCCGCATGTGCTGCAAGGATTTTCTGGGTCATTGTCATTCCCATACTGAAGTTCCTCCTAAATAAAAATCTGTTGCAGTTTTTACCGGATATGTGTGAGTGAAAATGGTAAATTACTGCTTTCTGAATAGCATTTTAGCATACAGCAATATATAATCAAAATACATAATAAATATGTTTACCATAACTTTGCTTCATGGTATAATAATTTTATTCATAATTCCATTTCGGATTTGTGTTCCTGAATGAATTTGCATATTTGAATCAGAACCCACTC
>CAMDYX010000045.1 GCA_945910395.1 uncultured Agathobacter sp.
TTAAGTGCCGACGCTTTTTAAACGTTCTGATTCAAATAGCAAAATTCATTCTCAGAAACACAATTCCGAAAAGGGATTTACTTTTTTTGTACTGCAATAAAGCAGGAAACAGCACTGATTCTCACATATCCTGCCACACTTCTAAGGCAGGAGGTTCCGGCCTTGTCATTTTCTGCATAAACCTGAAACATCCCCTCTACCGGAAGCTTCATTTCGATAGCCCTTTCATTGGCATTGTAGGCAACAAATAAGATTTCTTCTTCCGTATCGATCGTAAATGCAACCACATTCTTTTCTGCAATATCCTCTACAAAGCGAATCCTCTTCTTAATATCCTCTGCCCTGCAAAGTCTTAATCCATCATGAGCTTTGCGAAAGTCAATCAGGCCCTTGTAATAGGAAAATAAATCGGCAAATTCGCTCCGGTTTTCATATCGAATATTATTCGTATATGGTGGAAGATTAAAGCTGTTTTCGGAAGGCTCTTCGCTTCCCTCTATCGGCTTGGAACGCCCCATCTCTTCCCCTGACAAAAAGAAGGGAATTCCCTGAGCAGTCATAACCATAGCTGCGCAAAGGCGGTTCATGGAAAGACGTACTTCCTTACTTTTATCATGGCAGGATACTGCCAGCTTATCCCAAAGCGTCATATTGTCATGGCAGGATACATAGTTTACCGTTTCGGAAGGCAGATTTGCCCATGCTCCATCCGAATACCTATAGTTGTTATAATCCACCTGTGGGTGAAAGCATGCGCCCACAACGGAATAGCGGACTGCGTTTTCCAAATTCTGTTTTCCGCTGGCAAATCCCGTATCATGGTCATAGAATACGCTTCCTCTGGTATTATCACGGATATCATCAGAAAACGCCCCTACTCCACCGATTTTCCTGATGTGACGTTTCATGGCACGAAGCTCATCCGGGATCGGGGAATCGCCTCCTGTCCAGCCCTCGCCGTAAACCAAAAGCTTTGGTGAGATTTCATCCAAAGCTGCCCGAACCGCTTTCATGGTTTCAATATCCAAAATTCCCATCAGGTCGAACCGGAATCCATCAATGTGATATTCTTTTGCCCAGTAAGTTACCGAATCCACAATAAATTTGCGAACCATCGGTTTTTCCGATGCAACCTCATTTCCGCATGCTGAAGCATCTGTATAGCCATTTTCATCCTTGCGATAGTAATAATCCGGCACACATTTCTGGAAGCAGTTGTTTTCAATATCATAGGTATGATTGTAAACCACATCCATGATCACACCGATTCCCGCTTCATGAAAAGCCTGCACCATCTGCTTAAACTCACGGATACGGACTTCTCCATGGAACGGGTCCGTGGAATAAGAGCCTTCCGGCACATTATAGTTAATCGGGTCATAGCCCCAGTTATACTGCTCGATTTCCAGATGAGCCTCATCTATGCTTCCGAAATCGTAAGACGGCATAAGCTGAACATGGGTAACTCCAAGCTCCCTGATATGATCCAGTCCTGTTGCTTCCCCTGTCTTACTTTTTGTGTTTCGTTCCGTAAGTCCCAGATACTTTCCGGCATGTTTTACTCCGCTTGAACAGTCTCTGGTCATGTCGGATACGGAAAGCTCATACAAAATCGCATCCGTAGGTTTTTCTACAAATATGTGCTGATCCTTTTCAAAGCCCTCCGGATTCGTTTTGGCAAGATCCACAACCATGGAGCGGATTCCGTTTACCCCCACCGCTTTGGCATACGGGTCCTGGGATTCCCTCGTTGTGCCATTACAGGTCACAAGATACGTGTAATAGACACGATCCAGATCTCCCGGTACCTCTAAGGTCCAGGTTCCCCCTTCATCCCTTTTCGTCTGTTCTTCTGCTATTTTACAATCCCCATCCCCCTGTTTATACAAACAAAGAGAAACAGCTTCTGCACTTGGTGCCCATAGACGAAAGGCTGTTTTTTCCGTTGTATAGGTGGCTCCAAGATCATTGCCGCTGTAGATTAAAAAATTTTCCATCTGTAACTCCTTTTCGTTTGCTCATGCTATCCCACAGACTAATTTTCGTTTTTTTTCGTAATTAAATTATATTGAAAAACTGCCTTCCTGTAAATCGGAACTTTTAAACAATTTTTTCGTAAATTTTTGTACACTTTTCACACCAGAATAAAAAACACCACCTAAACTTATCCTTCAAGCGGTGCAGCAAATTATTATATTTCATTTCAAAAAAAGTGTTCCTGAATGAATTTACATATAGGAATCAGAACGTTTAAAAAGCGTCGGCACTTAATGAGCAATTCATTGCGAATTTAGTACCGCTACGCTTTTTACAAACGAGAGTGGGTTCTGATTCCTATATGTAAATTCATTCAGGAACACTTTTATGTAATGGAATATTCTTATTGATTTAAATACCGGTGCATCTTCTCCCGGATTTTTTGAAACTGCTCCTTCGTCACTTCATTTTTTGTTTCAAAATCCATCAGCTGCTCCAGATAGCCTTGTTCTGCCACCATTTTAAGACTGATGGGATATACAAGCTCATATACCAGGGAAATATGCCCCACCACATTGTCCACTGCGGATTCCCTTATACTTCTTAAGATACAATGCTCTTCAAAAAAGCTTTGCATGACCGCATCCGCAACCTTAGCGCTCTGCAGCTCCTCTGTGGTCACATTGTAGATGACCTCCTTCGGGGTCTCCACATTGACCCGAAGGATATCAATCTTATCTGCATCACGAATAATATTGCAGAACATGGTCTCCCGATCAGATAATCCTTCTTTGATCCGATAGTTGCTATGCTCCCGGATTGCAAGTTCAAGAAGGTGCAGGTTTTCTTTCTGTTCCGGGGAATGATTCTTAGCAGAAGCCTCGTCTGCTTCAGGGATAAAAGCCGCAAGCAGCCCCTCCTTAAACAAGAGATCCGCTCCAAACTGCGCATGGTCTACAGATTGTGAATCAATAAAGGTATGGTATCTTTTTACCTGTTCAAATCTTCCGATATCATGAAGCATACCAATGGTCCAGGCAAGGTCAACATCCGCTTCGCACAGTCCGATACTTTTTGCAATCCGTTCGCAAAACCCTGCCACCCGGTAGGTGTGATCTATTTTCAATTTGATTTTTCCATCTGTTGCATCATACTTTTTTGTATATGCCGCAAAGGCGTCCAAAATATGCTTTCTATTCATAATGATATACACTCTTAGTCAGACTTCTTAGAACTTTCCACCTCCGCCGCCATGAGTCGCTCCCGATGAGGAGGTATGTGTAGAGGAAGCAGGAGAAGAAGTCTCCTTTGGTCGTTCTGTTCTTGTCACGTTGCGATACAGGAAAATGCTTCCCGCATCTCTTACGTTTACGCTTCCCTGTGTGATATAATCCACCGCGCTATCCTGGGGTGCAACGCTTTTCAACTGTCCCCTCAGCACCAGCGCATAAATAAGAGCTACAACCAGTCCAATCACAACACTGATAATTAGAATTTCCACCACAGGGAACGGTTCTTTGGGCAGGTTATCTGCAGTATATGGATGACCGTCCTTTGCCTGTATGATAAAGTCCTCACACAAAGAAGCGAAGCCGGAAAATGCGTCCATATAGTTGCCATTTCCCAAATCATCGGTGATCTGCTCTCCGATATATTCGATTCCGGCATCCGTAAATGCATAAATTCCGTAGCCTCTGGTGGATATCCACCAGTCTCTTGTAGAAAAATTGACATAGAGAAGCACTCCGGAGCGGTCTTCTCCAACTCCATATCCGCCATAGTCGAACAAATCATCTGCCGTATCCATTGCACTGGATATATTTTCATTCGTATCTGTCACAATGACAACATCCAGACCATAGGAATCGCTGATTGCATTTAAGCGCTGATCCAGTTTGCTTATTTCTTCTCCTGATAAAACACCGGCATTGTCCACGACCTTAGGCAGCTCATTTGCCATTGCCGCAAAAGGAATCCCCAAGGTAAAAAGCAACGCGGTCAGACATGCCGTAAGGCTATGTAATATTCTTCTTGTTTTTTTCATATCCCGCATCCTCCTACAGCATCCAGATGACAGACATCACCGCAAACACAATCGCTGCGGCTATGCCAAAGGTTCTCCAAAAATACATTTGCAGTGCCTTTTTATCAACCGGCAGGTTTCCCACAAATTTTCCGGTCTGTCCGTTCATTGCAAACATATAGTTCTCGTCGTTCCATTTTGTTGTAAGAATCCATACCGGATACATGGCATAGGTTGCTTTTCCACCATCCAGATGAATACTTCCTCCATCCGGCATAACAGAGGCATATCCGGTAACCGACTGCATAAATCTGTCCGTCGTTGCCTTTTCTACTCGCTCGTTAGCTCTCTTTGCGCTCTCCTTCTCATCCACGTCATATTTATCTGCGTAATAACCGCTGAAATATGCGCTTTGAAATGGAACCGCCTCCTTAAAATCAAAGGGCTCCAGAGATTCCATCAAATCATCTGCCATTTTCGTAGATCCATCTACCGGAACGTGGGAAAATGAGATATCGCCCTCCCGCATTACCGCGTAATAGCTGGTCTCTGTATAATGGTAATTTTGATCACTCCAGCTTCTGACCTTTGTTGCCTTATATCTCATACGGGCCTTTGCCTTGCTGTCAAACAGCCAGTACGGAACATAGATTCCCTTAATCTCTTCGATATGATTTTGAGACTTAAAGACCTTAGGGAGTAATTTTTTCCCTTTCAGATGCTCTGCGAACTTCTCCATTGCAGCATTCTTATCCAGTTTGAAGGGAACGATGTATTCCGGCTTGAGACTTCCGGCAATACTCCCCTTTACCACCACCGGATTTCCGCAATATGGGCAAAAGCTTGCCGCAGTGTTCTCGTCCGCTACGATTTCCCCTCCGCAGGACCCGCAGGAATACAGCTTCATACCATCCTCCGCCATCCATTGGCTGGACTCGTCCATCTGCCATTCCATTTCGGAGCCGTCACCTGAAAGCTCGTCATCATATTGCTTTAGTGCCTCCATCTCAAATTCCGTCAGGCAGTATGGACACTTCATTTTCTGTGCAGTACTGTCAAAGGTTACTTCTGCCCCGCAGCAGGGGCATTTATACTCCTGTAATGCCGACATAAATTTTTTCCTCCCTGAATTTCCAATATGAATATTTTATCAGACCTATGGGGAAAAAACTACTGTTTGCTCCAAAAATCCTCATATTTGCAAATTCCGGCTTTATACCATTGACAGCAGCTGCAGCTCTTTGTAAATACATCCTCGGTAAGATAAGCCTTTGCGTGCTCCATAAGCTCCCGGTAGGTATAGGCTTCATGCTCTTTCAAATGCAAGGGTGCAAGCAGTGCCAGATCCTTTTCCTTCACATGGTTATCTCCGTTTGTGCAGAAATTACCTTCTCTTAAATTCGGGCAGTTTGCACAGATTACGTCAGGGTCTGTCACTAAAGTAAGAAGGGTATCGGGATGTTCTCTAAGGAGACTGACCTTTTCGGACATATTCCTGCAGAACGCCCCATCATAGCCCAATCCTTTATACAGCTTTGTACATAGGATATGATGTACCCGAAAATCCATTATTTCTTCTCCCAGTCCAGCAGATTTGCCGCACGAAGGGCTTTTCTTACTGCCACAGCAAGGCCAAAAGCAACTGCCATAGAAATGATATCCTTCAAAAGATACGGAACCGTTCCAGCCATTGCTGCAGCAGCCCAGGTCATTTCATAATAATTTTTCAGTTGTACAATTCCAAGTCCATGACAGAATGCAAGTCCAACTAAGGAAAACACGATTGTAAGAAGAACACCTGCGGCGTTTTTCTTTCCGAAGAAATCATAGGCAATTCCACTAAACAATGCCATAAAAATAAATCCTATGATGTATCCTCCTGTGGGTCCGAAGAGCACTCCAAAACCTGCGCTCATACCTGCATATACCGGAGCTCCGATTGCTCCAAGAATCACATAAATGCCCGTTGCAATGGTTCCGTATTTTTTCCCCAGCACATAGCCGCACAGCGCAATTGCAAAGGTCTGTAAGGTAAAGGGTACTCCCCAGGGTGTGGGAATCTCCAAAATGGACAGTGCCGAAATAATAGCTGCAAACATTGCGGTAAAACAAATAGCTCTTACTGATATTTTTTTCATAAAAAAGTCCTCCTGATTGGTATAGTTATTCTATACATTGTCAGAAGGATTTTAATTCTTTTGTTTTTGATTGTCAACTTATATTCATTGTTGGTTAACAATTTACTTTATTAATCTCTCTGCTCAGAAAAGTGTTCCTGAGAATGAATTTTGCTATTTGAATCAGAACGTTTAAAAAGCGTCGGCACTTAATGAGCAATTGATTGCGAATTTAGTACCGCTACGCTTTTTACAAACGAGAGTGGGTTCTGATTCAAATATGCAAATTCATTCGGGAACACTTATCTGAAATGGAATTTACTTGTTTCTTCCCTTTGTACACACAATATCATAATTGATATTTGTGTAGAATACCTCTTCTTTGTCACAGGACTGTAAATCCACATTTGCAAGCATCCACATGGTTTTTGCCACGGCGGATTCCAAGGTCATATCATAGGTTTCAAGAAATCTGCACGCCTGTTTCATGTCATGCCCTACTTCATACACCGTCATATCACTTCCCTCGTGGGCGACCTGTGTTGCCATGATAATCGGCTTATTCGGATACTTCCTGCATAATGCATAAAAAGCTTCCCGAATGGACTGCGGGATTCCGCCGACGCCAAAGCTTTCAATAATGACCGCATCATACTTCTCGAATATCAGAGATAGAAACTCCGGCTGGATACCCGGAATCAGCTTCAGCAAAAAGATGTTTGGATTCATGTAGGTATAAAAAGTCACCTCTTTTTCATAGGGAAGCTGAGGAATATACCGCATGATGATTCCGTCCTGAATGATTGCCAGAGATGGAAAATCAATGCTGGAAAAAGCATTATAGCTTTTTGAGCGAACCTTCTTCGCTCTGGTTCCTGCAATCACTTTTCCGTCAAATACGATCTGCACTCCCTGGGACTGGTCATCGCAGGCATAGATAAAGCTGTCCAAAAGATTTGTCTTAGCATCTGTACTGTCCAGATTGATCGGCTTTTGGGAGCCGGTAATCACGATAGGCTTTTTCGTATTCTGAATCATGTAGGAAAGCGCCGCGGCAGTGTATGCCATGGTATCCGTCCCATGTGCGAGCACAAATCCATCATACTCTTCGTAGTGGTCCCGGATACACTCTGCCATTACCTTCCAGTGCTTCGGCTCAATATTTGTGCTGTCCAGATTCAAAAGCGAAATTGTGGAAACCTCACAGTGCGACTTCACATCCGGGATATAGGAAAGAAGCTCCTTTGGCGAAATCTGTGGGCTAAGTCCGTTATCGGACTTTTTCGATGCAATTGTTCCGCCGGTGGCAATCAATAAAATGTGCTTCATGTAATATTATTTCTCCATCTCGTCAAGTACTTCAGCCATCACATCCAACGCTGCCTGAATCGGCTCTGCGGACTCAAGATCCACTCCAACCTTACGAAGTAAGGCCACCGGAGCATCGGAGCATCCGCCGGATAAAAACTCTTTGTAGCGTTTTACCACCGGCTCTCCCTCTCTTAGGATATCATGGGCAATTGCAACTGCAGCTGAAAAGCTTGTAGCATACTGATATACGTAGAAATTGTAATAAAAATGAGGAATTCTTGCCCATTCGTATGCAATTTCATCATCGGAAATCATATCCGGTCCATAGTATTTTTCGTTGATTTCATGATAGAGGTGGTTTAAATTGTCCGCATTTAATCCCTCACCATCTTCCACCATCTGATTGGTCTTCATCTCAAACTCCGCAAACTGTGTCTGACGGAATAAGGTTCCCTTAAACATATCCAGATAGTGGTTCAACAGATATAATCTTTCTTTTTCATCCGTTGTATTCTTGAGTAAGTATTCCAGTAAAAGGATCTCATTGCAGGTAGATGCGACCTCTGCAACAAAAATCTTATACTGTGAATAAATATACGGCTGGTTTTCATTGGAATAATAAGAATGCATTGCATGTCCCATCTCATGGATTAACGTAAATACATTATCCAAAGAACCGTTAAAGTTCATCAGTACATATGGATGGGTACCATATGCGCCGGCAGAATATGCTCCGCTTCTCTTTCCCTGATTCTCATATACATCAATCCAGCGATTCTCAAATCCCTCTTTTACCTTGGCAACATACTCTGCCCCCAGGGGCTCTAATGCCTTAAGAACAATCGCCTTTGCCTCATCAAAGGTATACTTTTTTGCCACATCCGAAATCATCGGTGTATAAATATCATACATATGGAGCTCATCTACCCCAAGATATTTTTTGCGGAGCTTTACATAGCGGTGAAGCTTATCTAAATTCTTATTTACCGTATCCACCAGATTGTGATATACCACCGGTGATACATTGTTTGCATCCACAGAAGCAACCAGTGTAGACTCGTAGTTTCTTGCTTTCGCATAGAAAATCTGCTGTTTTACCTGTCCATTATAAAGGCTGGCATAGGTATTCAGATATTTCTTGTATTCGCTGTAATACTGCTTGAAAGCATCCTCTCTCACACGTCTGTCAGCACTTTCCAGCATTGGAACAAATCTTCCGTGACTTAATCGAACCGTCTGTCCCTCCTCATCCTTAATTTCAGGGAAGGTCATATCCGCATTGGAAAAAAGGCTGAAGGTCTCCGATGGAGTCTGGGACATTTCCATGGTAAGCGCCACAAGCTTCTCCATCTCTGTAGAAAGTCTATGGGCTTTTACTCTTAAAATCTCATCGATAAACCTGCGGTAAAGCTCTAACTTTGGCTCTTCCTTGTAAAAGCCCTCTAGCTTCTTTTCATCAATCGCCAGTACCTCCGGGTCTACAAACGCAGTTTTGCTTCCAAGATCCGCATATAAAGACATGATCTTTGCAACCATTGCCTGATGTGCATTGTTTCCCGTATCCTCATCATACAGACGCTCTGCGTAGTTGAAGGCAAGAGAAATCCGCTCATCCAGTTCGGCAGAAAGGTCCATCACCTTAAGTAAACTGCTGGCACTCTCCCCTACTTTTCCTTCCATACACACAAGGTCTTCGGACTTTTTCTTAATCTGGTTAAGCTCCTCCTCCCAGGCAGTATCCGATTCAAACATATCGGAAAGCTTCCAGGTATCCTCCACTTTTACTTCACTTCTTTTTGGTAATTCATTTGCCATGGATTGGCACCTCCTAAAATAATTCTTTTCGAATCTGTTTTTCCAAAATGGTTTGTTATGATTATAGCAAATATTTTTCCTTTTGGGTAGGGATGCCTATGCATAAAATAGGGTGAACTGGAAATCCTTTCAATATCATATGTTTGGAGGATGCCATGTCAGCTTATAAAGTAGAAATCTGTGGAGTCAACACGGCAAAACTGCCCATACTGAAAGAAGCGGAAAAGGAAGAACTATTTAAGAAGATAAAAGCCGGTGATATGGAAGCGCGGGATCGATATATACAGGGAAACCTAAGACTGGTACTCTCCGTCATCCGCCGTTTCTCCGGGCATAATGAAAATGTAGACGATCTTTTTCAAATCGGTTGCATCGGCCTGATGAAGTCCATTGACAATTTTGATCCAACCATGGGTGTCAAATTTTCTACTTATGCGGTTCCCATGATTATCGGGGAGGTGCGGCGTTACCTTAGGGATAACAGCTCCTACCGGGTTCCAAGATCCCTGCGGGATACTGCCTATAAAGCCATTCATGCAAAAGAAATTTTATCCAAAAAACTTCTTCACGAGCCGACTCTGGAGGAAATTTCCGCGGAGTGCGGTCTGCCGGTAGAAGATATTGTATACGCTTTAGATGCAATCCAGACACCACTCTCCCTTTTTGATCCGATTTATACCGATGGTGGAGATACCCTGTATGTCATGGACCAGATCTCGGACAAGAAAAATAAAGAAGAAAAGTGGGTGGAGGACTTAGCCCTATCCGACGCCCTGAACCGCCTGAATGAGCGGGACGAGCAGATCATTCGTCTCCGTTTTTTTGAAGGGAAAACACAAATTGAAGTTGCAGAAGAAATCCATATATCACAGGCGCAGGTATCCAGACTGGAAAAGAATGCTTTAAAGAGTTTACAAAACTATCTAAAGATATAAATCCCTTTTCGGAATTGTGTTCCCGAGAATGAATTTTGCTATTTGAATCAGAACGTTTAAAAAGCGTCGGCACTTAATGAGCAATTCATTGCGAATTTAGTACCGCTACGCTTTTTACAAACGAGAGTGGGTTCTGATTCAAATATGCAAATTCATTCGGGAACACTTTTCCGAAATGGGAGAAATATAAAAAGGACCGCAAATTATCTCTTGCGGTGTACAGAAAAAAACCGTAGCTGGCACTCCGGGCTTTTTTCTGACTCACTTGGAATCATAATTACGATGGGAAATAACGATTCATATAATATTCTGCTGCGCGCTTAAAATCCTTCATTCCGCCAAGCTCACAGCTTCCGATCTCCATATGCTTCTTTCCTTTTTCAAAGGCATACAGATGCGGTTTATCATCATTTATATCATTTCCTTTTTCCACCGTGATGTAGCTTAAATTCTGGAAATTCTCATCAAAGAAAAGGAACGCGGCATAACACAAGGGATCTTCTTCCGGTTCCGGAAAAACCAGTTTGATCACTGTAATTGTGTCTGTAAATCTACCGGGTATTACCTGAAACTGTTCTTTTTGATATGGACAGGCTACCTGATTCTGTTCAAAGGTTCCAAGAAGCATCTTATATAAGAGGCCAGGATCGGTAATGAGCGACATGGCAAATTTTTCCTTCAAATCAAAAAACCAGTGCGGCAACAGTCGATGTTCATATATGTATCTTGCCGTATGACGATCCATTCTACCCTCTCCTTTTCCTCAAATTTCCCAATCTTTTAGCAATAAAGTACTATTAAAGTATATTATATTTTATTTCACCTGCAGATTCAAGTTCTATTGTGCTTTCCTACTCCATTCTCAAAATTTCCCGCTTCAATCGATCCATGATTTTTTTCTCCAGCCTTGATATATAGGACTGGGAAATTCCAAGAACATCTGCCACCTCCTTCTGGGTCATTTCTTTGCCCCCTTTTCGATTGATTCCAAAGCGAAGCTCAACGATTTCCCGCTCTCTTCCGCTTAGCTTATCCACTGCAGCACGGAGAAGCTTCAGTTCTGCCTCATTTTCCATATCCCGGTAAATAATATCCTCATCCGTTCCAAGGATGTCAGAAAGCAGTAATTCATTTCCATCCCAATCCACATTTAAGGGTTCATCAATAGACACCTCCAGCTTTGTTTTGTTATTTCTTCGAAGATACATCAGGATTTCATTCTCGATACAGCGGGATGCATAGGTTGCCAATTTAATCTGCTTATTTGGATTAAAGGTATTGATTCCTTTAATCAGCCCGATTGAACCAATGGAGATCAGGTCCTCTACCGCAACGCCCGTATTTTCAAACTTTTTTGCCAGATATACCACCAGCCTCAGATTATGGGAGATCAGTTTTTCCCTTGCTTCTTCCTTCGTCAGCATATACTCACCGCTGGCGATTACCTTTTGGGTTTTGGTGTCCATCATCAGCGCATTTAAGCACATTGTCTCCTCCTCCGGCACAAGGGGCGCCGGAAGCACATCGGTACCTCCTATATACAAAACCTCTTCTTCATCATCCCATAGATTTTTCCATAGTAATGCTATTTTTTCAAATACATTTATTTTCATATTGATTCATCTCTTCTTCCATTTGACTATTTAAAATGACGCTATATCTCTTATTTCTAAATAAACTTCTTTCCGCTTTCACAATGTAAGGTTCCTTTATTCTTACCTGAGATGATTTCATTGGAACAGTAAGTTCATCGATTCCATATACTCTGGCAACATTTTTTCCATTGCCAAGGGTCCGGTATCCTACGGTCCCCACGAATTGATTCTCCTCTATTTCCATAGTCTCCCATACCTTTTCATCCACAAAATGCACCGGGGCTTTTCCGTCCGGTCCCTTTAACAGATTACCACTGTCCAAAAGGGCCAATGCCCTTACTTTGTTTTGCTTATTCTTAAGTTCAACCTCTATGTATGTACGTCTTTTTTTCATATCATCATAAAATCTGTGCAACAGCTTATCTGAAATCAACACTGCAAATACTCCTATAAAAAATTGTAAATTCCGTATCTGAAAGGTATTCTCTAAAGCTTCCGTCGTCCCTCCCAAAATGAGAGCTACACCATAACCGGTTAATGTATTTTGAAAAAACAACTTGAATGAATTCCAGCCGAAAACAAGAACTGTCATAAGCGGAATTGCCACAAAATGAGAAATCAAAAGATACAGCACCTCATTTTCTAAATTTAATAGAATTGTAGTTTCCATGAGGCTTCCCAGGAGGGCCGCTCCCATGCATCTAAGAAATAACCGTTTTCTCACACAACGACTGATCTTTGTTGCAATCATGAGAATACACAAGTTCATAAATACATGAATCAGGTAGAATACATCCGCATACACAACATAAATTGTTACCACCTCCTAACGGAACATTATAGGTAACCTTCATGGTTTTTTTTATCGAAAAAAGGAATAGAAAACAGCGAATTAGTTGACAAAAAAAGAACCCGTAACTCCTACGGGTTCTTAAAAATGACTAAATTTATTGGATTATGTAGGCTTTCCTGATCAACGCTTAGAGTTCTTAAGGAAATCCGGAATGTTAATCTCCACCTGCTTTACCGTACTGGATGGCTGCACCGGTTTTTGAATTCCGCTAAAGGTCGGGGTTGGAGCTGCAGTTGCAGAGGAAGCGGTCTGCGTGGAAGCTGCAGTACGTCCGGCGTATGCGCTCTGTGCCGTTACTCCGCTGTTTGCGCCACTCTGCTGTGTGGTATATCTCATATTGTTGTATACGGATGAAACTGCAGAGGCAGAAGTCTTCGGAGCTGCCGGCCTTGCATTTTCCTCCAATCCGGTAGCAATTACCGTAATGGTAGCCTCATCCGTCATGGACTCATCATACTTCGCACCGAAAATGATATTTGCATCATCTCCTGCAAGATCCTGTACATAGCTTGCAGCATCATTTGCATCCATAAGGGAAATATCTCCGGATATATTAATAATTACATGACTTGCACCATTGATGGTTGTCTCAAGAAGAGGAGACGCAACAGCCATCTTAACAGCCTCGATTGCCTTCTCATCACCCTTCGCGGTACCAATACCGATATGAGCCATACCCTTGTCCTTCATTACTGTTGACACATCTGCAAAGTCCAGATTAATCAGTGCAGGGAGGTTGATCAGGTCAGTAATTCCCTGAACTGCCTGCTGTAAAACTTCATCTGCTTTTTTTAGTGCATCCGGCATCGTTGTACGTCTGTCAACGATCTCAAGAAGCTTGTCATTTGGAATAACGATGAGCGTATCTACGCTCTCCTTTAAACGGTCAATACCTGAAATAGCGTTAATCATTCGCTGCTTTGCTTCAAATTTGAAAGGCTTTGTTACAACACCTACTGTAAGAATTCCCTGCTCTTTTGCAATCTTTGCAACAACCGGAGCTGCACCTGTACCGGTTCCGCCACCCATACCACAGGTAACGAATACCATATCTGCGCCCTTCACAGCAGAAGATAACTCTTCCATGCTCTCCTCAGCAGCCTTTGCACCAACCTCCGGCTGTGCTCCGGCGCCAAGTCCCTTTGTAAGCTTTTCCCCAATCTGAATCAGGGTCGGAGCCTTACAAAGCTGTAAAGCCTGCTTATCTGTATTAATTCCGATGAATTCTACACCACCGATATTCTCATCAATCATTCTATTAACGGCATTATTACCAGCGCCACCAACTCCGATTACAATAATCTTTGCGCTCGCATCTGCTTCTGTTGTTCTAATCTCTAGCAAGGTTCTTCCTCCTCATTTTCCCACATTTATTGATTTAAGCCATAAATAGCCTTATTTTCACTCATATAGACTATAATATATTTTTTCAAGAAAAATATCAACAAGAATTTTCAAGATTTTTCGTTTATTATGCCATGTTCCTGCAAAGTGTTTTTCCTACCCTGCCTGTCCTTCTTGTTCTGCCTGTCCTTCCTGACCTTCCTGTCCTTCCTGGCCGGCCTGACCTTCCTGTCCTTCTTGTCCTTCCTGGCCTTCTTGTCCTTCCTGGCCTTCTTGTCCTTCCTCGGTTTCTTCCTGGTCCACCCCAGTCTCCTGCTCTTCTTCCGGAATCATATCCTTCTCAAATATAATATTTGTAGCCTCCTCTGTCCAGGTTTCCAGATGAAGTACACCGCTTAAATCCCGGATCGTCGGCATGATTTTTACGATTCGCGCCACCTTCTGGGTCAAAAGGGTTTCATCTCCAACCTGAATCCGAACATCTTTGTACACCAGAACCGGCGAGTAAGTCTCCCCATATATGATGGAATCCGGAGTCAGTTCATTTCTCTTTAAGGTCTGGGTCAGGGTCAAAAGCTCCCTTAAATCATCCTTTCGTATGGGAAGCTCTTCATACAGCACAATATCCTCAAACTGCATGCCCTCAATTCGCGGAACACCGCTTATGATATTGTTGGAAAGCTCTACCACAAATCCATCCTTGTCAAAATAGACATTTTTCCCACTGGAGGGATCGAACAGATATCCGATGATTCCCTTCTCATATACCATAATGTGCAGTGTATGGGGATCCTTGATGGAAATCTCCATGGTATCAATGAACGGAACGGTTTCCGTATCCAGAAAACGATATTTCAGATACACATACAGGGTGTTCCATGAATATTCATCATTAAGAACCGTTGAAGATATCTGCTCACTTCCATAAAGCTCGTTTCCTTCAACCTCCACATTCTGCACTGTAAAAACCTTTACGACCACAAAGGCAGCGATTGCCAGAAGCAGCAGCAGGACAAGGGCTGCCACAAGTTTCCTTCTTCTTCTTTTCTTTCTTATTCGCTCTTGCTTTATATTTCCCTGTTTCATGTATTCATGGACTCCAATTTAATTCCACGGGATACTCCCAGCACCAAACCGATCTCCGACATCAGGAAAACGATGGAGGTTCCTCCGTAGCTGATAAACGGAAGTGTAACTCCGGTATTGGGGATTGTATTGGTAACTACCGCAATATTTAAAATAACCTGCAAAGAGATATGTGCCATTACTCCCACAACAAGAAGCGCTCCAAACAAATCCTTTGCATTGTTTGCTATGACCATCATTCTCCAAATCATCAGGACATAGAGCATAATCACACATACCGCTCCAAACAGACCCAATTCCTCACAGATAATGGTAAAAATCATATCGTTCTGTACCTCCGGTACGTGTCCCATCTTCTGCAGGCTCTCTCCTAAGCCTTTTCCAAAGAGTCCACCTGATCCGATTGCATAAAGTCCCATCAGGGTCTGGTAGCCCTTGTCTCCGGCGGTTTCCGGATGAAGCCATGCCTCAATACGGTCTCCGCGGTATCCGGCGGCAAAAATAAATATCACAACAAATAGGATTCCTAAAATTCCGATCAGTAAAAATGGCTTATACTGCGGGCTTGCCACAAACATCATGCAAACTGCAATTCCCATTACAATAATGGCTGTACTTAAGTTGTTGTATGCGATAACTCCCACAATCGGAAGCAGCATAACCAGCACCTTTACGATTCCGTTTAGTGAATCCATTTGCTTTGGAACCTTTTCGATGACTACTGCCAAAAAGAGAATAACCGCGATTTTTGCAAGCTCCGAGGGCTGAAAGGACAATGGTCCGAGGGAAATCCATCTCGACTGTCCATGGGAGCTGTTTCCCACTCCCGGGATCAGAACCGCCGTACAAAGTCCAAAGGCCACCACATACGCAAGCAGGCCAAAGGATTTCCAGACACGATAATCAATACCGGCTAAAAGTCCCATTGGGATGAGACCAAGCAATATCGCACGAATCTGTCTTTTTAAATAGTAGGCACTGTCTGAGAACCTGTTTGCTGCGGTATAGGAGCTGGAGCTGTAGAGCATTACCAGACCGAAGCCGATGACAAAAATCAGGATAAACAGCAGATTATAGTCAAAATATGAAATTGATCTTGGACGGCGTTTTTGTTTTTCTGCCATTCTACTCCTCTAAAGCCCGGACATATTCCTTGAATATCCGCCCGCGCTCTTCATAATTTTTAAACATTCCCCAGCTTGCGCATGCCGGCGACAAAAGAACCGCATCACCGCTTACCGCATGGCTGTAGCAATAATCGATGGCTTCCTCAAAGGTCTTACAGCACACGGTATTCATAAAGCCGTGTTCGTGGGCACACTTCTCAATCTTCTCAGCGGTCTGTCCAATCAAAACCAGAGCCTTTACTTTTCCGTCGAAGCTCTCGATCCACTCGTCATACTCCGACTGCTTATCATAGCCTCCCCCAATCAGATAGGTCGGACGGTTCATTGCACGAATTCCCTGAATGGCAGCATCCGGATTGGTTCCCTTGGAATCATTGTAGAATTTCACTCCGCGTTTTTCGGTTACATATTCAATGCGATGCTCCACGGCAACGAAGCTCTTTAACACTTCGATAATCTTATCCATCGGAACCCCGAAGCTTACTGCAATTGCACATGCGGCCATAACGTTCTCATAGTTATGTCTTCCAAGAAGATTTAAGTCATTTACATTGATGACAAGCTCATCCTTACCATCGTGGGCATATCGGATATTCTCCTGATCTAAATAAAAGCCCTCCGTAAGCTTAGTCTTGCTGCTGAAAAACACAACGGTTGCCGGACATTCCCCGGCAAATTTTCGAAGCACCTCATCCTCATAATTTAAAACACAGAAATCCTCCTTGCCCTGGAACTTTGTGATATCTTCCTTGGTGCGTATATAGCATTCCATGGTATGATGTCTGTTCAGATGATCCGGCGTAATGTTTAAAATTGCAGAGACCTTTGGCGCAAAGGTATGGATGGTCTCCAGCTGAAAGCTTGAGATTTCCGCAACCGTAACCGTCTCCTCCGTGGTCTTTGCCGCCACCGAGGTGTAGGGAATCCCAATATTGCCAACCACTTTTACATCCCGGAAATAATTTTTCATAATCTCACCGGTTAAAGCGGTTGTTGTTGTTTTCCCATTTGTACCCGTAATTGCGAGCACAGGGCCTTTTCCAAAATAGTAAGCAAGCTCAATCTCTCCCCAGATTGCAATTCCATGTTCACGCATTTTATGAACCATTGGAATATCCGTTGGCACTCCGGGACTTAATACTGCGATGGAGAAGGCTTTCATCTGCGCCTCTTCCAATTCGCCTAAAATAAGAGGCACATTTCTTAGCACCGGACTTTTCTCGTATAGCTTTTCGGTATCAAGCTCCTTATTTCCATCAAAAAGCGCTACATCTGCATTTTTTTCAAGTAATAGCTCTGTTGCGGCAATTCCGCTGATTCCGGTTCCCACCACCAAAATCTTCTGTTCTTCTATCTTCATAATAGCCTCCATTACGAGTAAATACATAGAATCAGTATAGTTTATTTATGCCTATTTATCAAGGTAAGGTATGATGTTTTCAAAGATTTCCTTTGCTACCGGCGCGGCAATTGTTCCTCCGTAATAGATTCCTGTTGGGTTACGGATAATCACAAGAACAAGCACCTTAGGTTCATCTGCAGGATAGAACCCCAAAAACGAAGATATGTATTTGTTTGCCGATCTCGGAAGCGTCTGGGAGGTTGCGGTCTTTCCTCCGATTTCATAGCCTTCGATGTAAGCATTTTTCCCTCCCCCTTCCGAAACAACACTTTCAAGAAGCATGCGAAGGGTTTCGGAGGTTTCCTCTGAGCATATGATATTGGAGCTGTCATAGGCAAATTCCTCAACCGTATTTCCAGCTGCATCAATGATCTTACACCCCACATGGGGAGTCACTCTTACTCCACCGTTGATCAGGGAAGCTGTGGTGGCTGCAATCTGAACCGGAGTAACCTGAAAGGACTGACCAAAGGACATGGTTGCAAGCTCTACAGGTCCAATCGCATCCTTGGAATGCATGATGGTTGCCGCCTCTCCGGGGAGGTCAATTCCGGTCCTTTTTAACAGTCCGAATTTCCCCATATAATCAAAATAGGTGGATGCGCCGATGCGTAGTCCCACGTCGATAAATACCGGGTTGCAGGAATTCTGAATTCCCTCCTTAAAGCTTTCGGAACCATGTCCTGTGGTTTTGTGGCACCTGATTTTTCGATCCTCCACATAAATATACCCGGGACAGTAAAAACGATCGTCCACACTTACTAAGTCTTCCTCTAAGGCAATGGATGTGGTAACAATTTTAAAAATGGATCCCGGCTCATAGGTATCGCTGATGCACCAGTTTCTCCACATTTTATTTAAGTATTCATTTTCTTCCCCTGTCCCGGCATACTCCTCATACTGCTCCGTCAAAACAAAGGGCTGGTTCAGATCGTACTCCGGATAATCCACCATCGCCATAATCTCGCCATTCTGCGGATTCATCACAATGATTTCAACACCATCTGCTTCCTTCTTGATGTACGCCTTCTGTGCTGCCTGTGTACAGTAGGACTGAATATTGTAATCTAAGGAAGTGACCAGAGAATTACCATTTTCAGGCTCTATCCGCGCTTCCGGTGCATTGTACACCTCCACTCCCCTAGCATCTGTGTAGGTTAAAATCTTTCCGTTTTTTCCCATCAGATACTCATCATACTTCACTTCCAGTCCAACAATCCCCTGATTGTCTCCTCCTGTAAATCCAAGTACCTTTGATGCAAGGGAATCATACGGATATACTCTCTTATAATCTTCATCTACCTTTACGCCGGCATAACCATAGGCCAAAATCCGGTCTCCGGTCTCTTTGTCCACATTACTTTTAATCCGCTCAATGGAGGAAACCTTTTGCACACGTTTGCGAACCGACTCCTCGGAAAGGCCCAGCTCCTTTACAAGCATGGCAATGACCTCTTCCGGCTTCTCAATCTGATTATGTATTACGGATATCGTACAGACAGATGCATTTGAAGCGAGTACGACTCCGTTTCTATCCAATATTTCTCCCCGTGCCGCCTTGATATCCCGTTCCCGCTGTTCCAAGTCCGTCGCCATTTTTATATAATATTCGCCGCGAAAAACCATGATATATATCAATCGGCCAACTAGTACAAGAGCCGCGAGAAAAACAAGGGAAGCAAATACCAGTATTTTTTTTCGATGAAAGGTTCTGCTTCTTTCCACAAAAAACCCCATACCTGATACATTTCATTTTATCTTATGTAAACAGTTATGAGGTTATTCGCTATTCCATACCGCATTTAGTTTTCTCCCTTTTCGGAAAAGTGTTCCCGAGAATGAATTTTGCTATTTGAATCAGAACGTTTAAAAAGCGTCGGCACTTAATGAGCAATTTATTGCGAATTTAGTACCGTTACGCTTTTTACAAGCGCGAGTGGGTTCTGATTCAAATATGCAAATTCATTCGGGAACACTTTCCAAAATGGAATTTAGTTTTCCGGAGTATTCGGTTCGATATCCCCCGCCTCACTTGGCTCATCCGGCACAGAAGTATTCTCCCCTTCTTCCGGAGGGTTGTTTCGTTCGATCACCTCTGTTCCCGTGATCGTTTTTTCGGAATTGATTCCGGTCAGCTCTTCGTCCGGATAGATATGCAGATAAGGAAGCACTTCCTTAAGAATCTCTCTTACTACATTCTGTGCATAGGAGCTATGGGCCTGATCATCGGAATTCGGCTGGTCAATAACGCAGTATATGACAAGCTGTGGATCTTCATAAGGCACAAATCCCATAAAGGATACCAGATAAGAGCCTTCCTTTCTTCTATGGGTTTCTTCATCATACATCTGAGCTGTACCTGTTTTTCCGCCCATGGAATACCCATCCACTTTTGCCGTCTTACCGGTTCCCGTAGACACGGTATGGTACATATATTCCTTCAAAATGTCACAGGTACCTTCCGACATGGTCTGCTTTACAACGGTAGGAGTTATGGAGGAAATCGTATTTCCGTTCGCATCCGTAATCTTAGATACCACGTGGGGCTGATAATAGGTTCCGCCGTTTATAAGGGAGCAGAATGCACTTGTCATCTGAACCATGGTACAGTTAAAGTTCTGTCCGAAGCTGTTTGTCGCAAGGTCGATCTTGCTCATATCCGCATCATAAATAAGACTTGCGGTGTAGGCCTCCCCCGGTAGATCGATTCCCGTCTTTTGTCCGAAGCCCATAATCGCCTGCATGTCGGAAAAATTCTCTGATCCGATCAGATAGGACATCTGCATAAGTGCATCATTGCAGGAATCCATAATGGAGCCTTCCATCGTTTCCATTCCATGTCCGGTTCGATTTACACAATGAATCCTATAGTCGCTGATTACCTCGTACCCATCGCAAAGGAAGGTCATATCCGTTGTAAGTGTTCCTGTCTCCAATCCGCAGGCAACCGTAAATGGTTTCTGGACAGAACCAGGCTCATAGGTTTCAGACACTGCATAGCTTCTCCAAAGAGAATTCAGTGCACCATAGATCTCATCATCACTCATTTCGGATAGCTGTTCTTCTGTATAGTATTTACTTAAATCTCTCGGATTATTTAGGTCAAAGTCCGGATACTGGGCCATCGCAAGAATCTCGCCGGTATTTGGATTCATGATCATAACTGCGATTTCTTCTGCTCCGGCACCCTCTCTGGCATAGTCCCTGTAGCTTTCGGCAAACTCTTTGATTTTTGCTTCCACGACTGCCTGTACATTCTCATCGATGGTTGAGACTATGTTATAGCCATCCTGGGCAGGGATCACCGTCTTTTCGAAGTCGTTATCCGAGTTCAGATACCCATATTCCCGTCCGTTCACGCCGTTTAAGATATCATTGTAGTAATTCTCAAGTCCTGTTGTTCCCACATCTCCGGCCGAAGTAAAGCCTATGACAGAGCCTGCAAGACTTCCGTAAGGATAGGTTCTCTGATATTCCTTTTCGAACCAGACTCCCTGGATATTGGGATTGATCTTATTTCCCTTTTCATCCACCGCTTCCTGCAATTCGACAAATGGCTGGATCAGGTCATAGGCAAGTTTCTTTTCAAGGACAATATACCTGCTGTCCTTTTTCTCTCTTGCATAACTGTATAAGGTATTGGAATCCAAATCCGGAAAGCAGGCTACAAGCGCCTGAATCGTGGGATCGATATACTCCTCCTTATCTGTCATAACCGAGCAGTCCAGTATCACATTATAGACAGCAACGCTGGTCGCCAAAATAGTCCCATTACAATCAACAATATCACCTCTTTGATAGGGGATTGTTGTACTGTCATAGGACTGTAAAGAAAGCACCTTTTTTTCGTATTTTTCACCGCTTGTATATATGATATACATCAGATTTCCAATAAGTCCGAACATCAGCAATACAACAATAGCGAAAAGCAGCATCAGTTTGCTGCGCATTTTTCTTGAAAATTTCAGTGCCGGTTTTTTCTTTTTTCTAACTTTTTTTGCCAATTTCAAACTCCTATTTTGCAGGAATATCGCTATACTGGTCCATAAAATTGTTGTTATCTATGGTATAATATACAACCTGTGCTTCTGTTGCATAGCTCATTCCAAGTTCATTCATTGCGACATCCTTGATCTGATTCAAATCTACAGAAGTTGTCACTCTCTTATAATTTGCATCATTATCAGCCTTTAAATCTGCTACCTGTCCCTCTAATGCCGCGATATGCTTCATATTATAGGTAACATCTGACTGAAGCTTCACATAAGAAAATGCACAGAATGCACTAATCATAACACAAAAAGTAAGAAATACAACATATCCTCTGCTCATGTGCATTGCACGCTCGCGGTTTCTTCTGGCTGCATTCGTTCTGGCCTTTTCTTTTCTTCTGTGCTCAGCCTCTCTCGGATCCTCCTTGACACGTCTTACCGGCGCTGCCTCTAATTCTCTGACTGTATTTCCATTGATATAATAATTCTTATTGTTCATATCCTTCCCCCTTATTTACGCTTCCTCTTTTTCAAACACTCGAAGCTTTGCACTCTTACTTCTTGTATTTTTCTCAAGCTCCTCATCCGATGGAAGTATCGGTTTCCTTGATACAACATGTCCTTTTGATTTATTCCCGCAAACGCAAACCGGGAAATTACTCGGACAAGTGCATGGGTTTTCATTCTTTTTAAAATTCGATTTTACAATGCGGTCCTCTAGAGAATGGAAGGTAATGATACAAATTCTTCCTTCATTCTTTAAAAGATCAATCATGGTATCCAAATTATCCTGCAGTACATCCAGCTCGTGATTCAGTTCTATGCGGAGTGCCTGATAGGTCCTCTTGGAAGGATGTCCTCCGGTAACCTGAACCTTTTTTGGTATTGCTCCGCGAATGATTGCATTTAGCTGTCCGGTGGTTTCGATTGGATTTTTTTCCCGCTCTGCAACGATATGCTTTGCGATATTCTTTGCGAATCGGTCTTCTCCGTAGTCTCTTATGATGCGAAACAACTCCATCTCACTGTAGGTATTTACAATTTCCTTCGCTGTAAGAGTCTGTCTGTCGTCCATTCTCATATCAAGGGGCGCATCCTCCACCCTGTAAGTAAATCCTCTTTCCGGTGTATCCAATTGAAAGGAAGAAACTCCAAGGTCAAGGACGATTCCGTCCACCTTTGTAATTCCAAGTTCACTTAAAACCTGCTTCATATTGGAATAGTTGCTTCTTACAATGGTTACTTTATCTTTAAATTCTTCAAGCCGTTTACTCGCAGCACAAATCGCATCTGCATCCTGATCGATTCCAACGAACCTTCCCTGCTCTCCTAAGCGCTTACACACTTCATAGGCATGTCCGCCTCCGCCTAAGGTTCCATCCACATAGATGCCATCCGGTTTGATATGTAATTCTTCGATTGTCTCATTCAGTAGTACTGATGTGTGGTTAAATTCCATTTACGCCACTCCATTTCTTTCTTAAATTACTTTCATTTCGGAAATGTGTTCTTAAAAATGAATTTTGCTATTTGAATCAGAACGTTTAAAAAGCGTCGGCACTTAA
>CAMDYX010000046.1 GCA_945910395.1 uncultured Agathobacter sp.
TTAAATGCACGTGAAAAATGAAGCTGATTTTCATATCCGACAGCAGAACCGATTTCTGCGATGGATAGGGAGGTCAGCTTTAATAATTCAGTCGCCTTAACCATACGGTAGTTCATTAAGAATTCCTGCGGAGAACGGCCAATAGAATTGTGGAAAATCTTTCCAAAATAACTACGGTTGATTCCGCAGACAGCCGCAATATCTTCTATGGTAATGTTATTTTGAAAGTTCTGCTCAATGTAGTTGATCGCTTCTTTAATGTAGTAATCGCTCATTTTGCTACTTTGCATCGGTTTTGTAGACCTTGCCGACTGGGTAAGGTAATCTAAGAAAAGATAAAGATGTCCAATCAGATGAAGAGGAGTTTCCTTTGCATGGTGGACAATGTAAAGCATTTCATTCAAAAGCTGCTCGCGCAAATCTTTGGAGTGGGAGTGATACACAGGTAAATTGACAGATAGTTCCGTTCTGTCAATCGCTTCTTTGACTCGCAATCCGTCAAATTCAATCCACACATATTCCCAAGGCAGATTATGATCTGCGTAATAGGTTGTTATTTGTCCCGGAAAAATCAGGAAGCCTTGACCGCTTTTGATAGAATAAGTTTGTGTCTCACCTTTTGCATTATCTGCCATAAGTGTACCTGTCCCTGAAATGATATAGTGAAACAGATAATGATTTCGTGTAGCAGGCCCAAAAGAATGTCCAGGCTCACATTGCTCATAACCATATTGATACATGTCTAAATCAATGAAATTTTCATTTGGAAATATGTTAAATAAAATGTTACTCATTTCTAACTCCTTAAGGTGAAATATACCAAAATGCGATATCATATGATATTATAGCACAAAATATAGCATTTTGATATAAAAAATGAAAAATACTGATATTTATAGGTAGCATAATGGTATGTTAGAATATAATTACCAAGTACGGAGAATAAAGTTCAGCGGGAAGGAGAGAGAATATGCCAAAAAGGAAGATTATGAAAGGGATGTCTGTGATAGTAGGAAGTGTGATGGTTTTGACAAGTCTTGCAGGTTGTTCACAGAATTCGGAAAGCGGGAAAGTGGAGGTGGAGTTAGTTTCCTATAAACCGGAGGCAGTAGCAGCTTTTGAGGAAATAGCAGAACTTTTTAATGCAACACATGATGATATTCATCTGACAATTGATTCACCAAATGAAGCAATGACTATTTTAAAAACAAGATTTATCAGGGAGGATTATCCTGATATTGTTGGAATCGGTGGAGATGTGAATTATTCCAATTTCCTTGATGCAGATTTGTTTATGGATATTTCAGATCTGGAGGAAGTGGGAATGGTAAAACAGTCCTATTTGGATATGGACAAAGAACTGGAATTTATTCCACAGGACGGAATCTATGCACTACCTTATGCTGCAAATGCGGCAGGAATCTTATACAACAAGGATATGTTCGAGGAGCATGGATGGAAGATACCGCAAACCTGGGATGAGTTTATCGTACTGTGTGATGAAATTGAAGCAAGTGGAATTCAGCCTTTATATTTTGGATATAAGGATACATGGACATGCCTTGCACCGTGGAATGCCCTGGCAGTCGGTTTGACAGATTCAGATATCTGTAATCAGGTAAATATGGGGAATACTACTTTTTCTGAATCATATCGTGAGGTTGCTGATAAAATGAAAGTTTTACTGGATTATGCAGAACCGAATCCTTATGCATATGGCTACAATGATGCATGTACGGCTTTTGCAAGAGGCCAGTCAGCAATGTATGCGATAGGAAGTTATGCAATACCTCAGATTAAGTCGGTGAATCCGGAGATGAATATTGATTCTTTTACATTCCCTGCAAATGAGAAGGAAGAAGATAATGTCTTAAATTCCGGAATCGATTTACAGTTTTGTGTAATGAAAAATTGCGAGAATAAAGAAGCAGTATATGAAGTACTTCGTTTCCTGTATGAAGATGACACCATAAAGACCTACCTGAAAAATCAGGGTGGAATTACCTGTAAGGAAGGTGATTTTGAAATCCCGGCAGAGTTAGAGGGAATGAGAGCCTATATCGAAGAGGACCGAATGGCGGATTTCCAGGATCATCACTATCCGAGTGAAATGAGCGTGGATGCCATGATACAGACCTTTTTGCTGGATAATAGCAATCATGCAACAGATACATTTTTAGAGAGATTCGATACAGAATGGACGCGCTACAACAGGGATCTGATTAGAAAAGTGCAGCAGTATCAGCAGGAAATGGAGGATGTTCAATGAAAAAGAAGATGAGCAATCGAGACAAGACATTTTGGGCAGTAATCATACCGGTACTGATTTTGTTCTTTACCTTTAACACATTGCCTATGATAAAAGGAATCGTATATAGCTTTACAAATTACAGAGGATATGGAACTTATGACTATGTAGGCTTTCGAAACTATTTGGATCTCTTTACGGATGCCAGAGTAGGAAAGAGTTATCTTTTTACATTTAAGTATGCATTGGCAGGAACCGTATTGGTAAATGTGCTCAGCTTAATTATGGCACTTGGATTAAACAGTTCTATCCGTTTTAAAAGTGCACTCAGAGGAATCTATTTTGTACCGAATATTCTGGGTGGATTGGTAATCGGTTATATTTTTAGTTTTATATTTACATACATTCTTCCGGCGGTTGGAAATGCCTTCAACATTGGATTTTTGCAGAACAGCATTCTTGCGAGTGAAAAATATGCATGGATCGGTGTATTGATTGTTGGTGTATGGCAGGCGGTTGCAATGAATACTATTATTTACATTTCTGGTCTTCAGACAGTTCCACAGGAGGTCTATGAAGCGAGTATGTTAGACGGAGCAAGCAAATGGAAAGAATTCTGGAAGGTAACCTTTCCTCTTGTTATGCCTTTCGTGACAATCAATCTGGTGCTGAGTACAAAAAATTTCCTGATGGTATTTGACCAGATCATGTCATTGACAAAGGGTGGCCCTGCACAGAGCACCGAGTCCATCTCTTATCTGATTTACAAAAACGGAATGGATGGAGGACAGTTTGGTTTCCAGAGTGCAAATGCAGTGATTTTCTTCATTGTGATTGTAGCAATTTCTGTTTTCCAGATGACTGTTATGAATAAAAAGGAGGAGCAGTTATAATGAGAGAAACGAAAAAAACAAACTGGGTATTAACGATTGTGTTAATTTTAGGAACAGTTACCGTTTTCTTCCCGCTATATATGGCAATAATTATCGCATTTAAACAGCCAAGTGAAATGACCAATGATGTGGCAGGCGCATTGGCATTCCCTGCAAAATGGAGCCTGGATAATTTCAGACAGGCGATGGAAGTAACAGATTTCTGGCATTCTTTGGGAAACAGTCTTCTGATTACCCTTACAACAATTGTTTTGGCGGTCTTGATTCATTCGATTGCGGGCTACGTTATCAGTAGGGGAATGACAAGGATAAAAGGTTTCCGTTTTATTTATCTTTATATTGTTAGTGGTATGTTTGTTCCATTCTCGATTTTGATGATGCCATTGGTGAAGCAAACTGCGCAGATGGGACTGGGCAATCGTGCCGGAGTAATCCTACTGTATCTGGTATTTTATATGCCAATGAATGTACTGCTTTATACGGGCTATATGAAAAATATCCCAATGGCTTTAGAAGAAGCTGCGGATATTGACGGAGCCAGCACCTGGAAGACCTTCTGGAAAATTGTATTTCCAATGATGATGCCGATGCATGCAACAGTAGCAATCCTTACGGCACTTGGCACATGGAATGATGTAATGACACCACTGGTTATCATGTCAGGGACCGGACAAAATACACTGCCGTTGGCACAGCTGAACTTCCAGACACAGTTCGGAACAAATTACAATCTGGCATTTGCATCGTACATTCTTGCATTGATACCAATTCTGGTATTTTATATCATTTGTCAGAAACAGATATTAAATGGTGTTGCAAACGGTGCAGTCAAAGGATAGGAGAGATGTAATATGTCAATTATTTATAATCCAAATAAAAAAATATTCAGTTTACATACAAAACATACAACATACCAGATGATGGTTGATAAACATGGATATCTTTTGCATTTGTACTATGGTTCCGTAAACCATGGTTTGATGGATTATGCTTTGGTATATGCCGACAGAGGCTTTTCAGGAAATCCCTATGTGGCAGGAAATGACAGGACCTATTCGCTGGATACACTTCCACAGGAATATCCGACACTTGGAACCGGAGATTACAGGAATTATGCGCTTAATATAGAGAATGGTGATGGTTCACAGTGCTGCAATCTGAAGTTTTCCTATTATGAGATAAGGCAGGGAAAGTACAGTCTAAAAGGTCTCCCAGCAGTATGGGCAGACACAGAAGAAGCAGACACACTGGAAATTGTTTTAAATGATCCGGTCAGCAAAATCGAAGTTAGCCTGTTATATGGTGTTTTGGCTGAGGACGATATCATTACACGAAGTGCAATTATCAGAAATAACGGTGAGGATAAAATCATCATAAAGAAGGCAGCAGGAGCATGTCTGGATTTCCTTTCTGGGGATTTTGATGTGGTTAAGTTTTATGGAAAGCATGCAATGGAAAGAAATGTTGAACGTACGCATGTCGGACATGGAACGACTGCCTTTGGAAGCAGAAGAGGAACCTCCAGCCATCAGTATAATCCTGCTGTTATTCTGGCGGACCCAAATACCACAGAGGACCATGGCAGCTGTTACGGAATGCTATTTGTTTACAGTGGAAATTTTCTGTGTGAAGTGGAAAAAGACCAGATAAATCAGACGAGATTGCTGATGGGACTGAATCCGGATCTGTTTTCTTACTCCTTGGGCGCAGGGGAAGCGTTTACGGTTCCGGAAGTAATCCTGTCCTATTCTGCAAATGGTTTTGCAGAGCTGTCGCACAATTATCATTCCTGCATCCGCAATCACGTATGCAGAGGCAAGTATGTTAATACAGAAAGGCCTGTACTGATTAACAGTTGGGAAGCAGCATATTTTGATTTTAACGGTGACACCATTGTCAATCTTGCAAAAGAAGCAGCAGATCTTGGAATTGATCTGGTTGTAATGGATGATGGGTGGTTTGGAAAGCGCGATGATGACAATTCGTCCTTAGGAGACTGGTGTGTAAATGAAAATAAGCTCGGCTGTACGCTTTCGGAGCTGATTGAAAAAGTAAACAGCCTGGGTGTTAAATTTGGAATCTGGATAGAGCCGGAGATGGTCAATGAGGATAGTGATCTTTATAGAGCGCACCCGGACTGGGTTATCAAAATAGAACACCGAGATCCTGTCAGATCCCGGAATCAGTTGATTCTTGATTTTTCCCGAAAAGAAATACGAGATTATATTTTTGCGCAGATTTGTGCAATGCTGGACCAGGGAAATATTGAATATATTAAGTGGGATATGAATCGAAGCATGGCAGATGTCTATGCAGGAAATGTGACATACGACTATGTACTCGGAGTATATGATTTCCTTGAGAAGCTTACATCAAAATATCCGAACATATTAATCGAAGGCTGCAGTGGCGGTGGCGGAAGATTTGATGCCGGAATGATGTATTACACACCGCAGATTTGGTGCAGTGATAACACGGATGCGATAAATCGAACTAAAATACAGTATGGTTCCTCCTTCTTTTATCCAATTTCCGTAGTGGGCTCCCATGTATCCGCCGTTCCGAATCATCAGACAGGAAGAATTACAAGCTTAAATACCAGAGGAATTACAGCGATGGCAGGCACTTTTGGATATGAAATGAATCCGGCACTGTTAAGCGAAGAGGACAAAGCCGTCATCCGTGAGCAGATTAAGACCTACAAGAAAAATGAAACTTTGATATGTCAGGGCGACTATTACCGACTATCGAATCCGTTTACAGATGAATATTCTTCCTGGATGTTTGTATCAAAGGATAAAAAGCAGGCCCTTGTGAATGTAGTCCGACTGGATGTGCAGGGAAATATGGCGGCAACCTATGTGAAGCTAAAGGGTCTTAAGAGGGATGCCTTTTATATCGATGAAGCCACAGGAAACGTATATAGCGGTACAGCCCTCATGGAAAGTGGAATGCCACTTGCTTTTCCAAAAATAGAATACGAAGCATATCAGATTGTGCTGAGTGAAATGGAATTGGCGAAGAACTTATATGAGACCATAAAAAAGCATATCGCAAATGGGGATAAAAAATCGGTTATCAGTATTTTTGGCGGTTCCGGATGCGGAAAAACAACGGTGTCCGCTATCCTCAGCCAGTATTTTCTGAATGATGGAATCGGTTGCTATGTGCTTGCCGGAGACAACTATCCTAGAAGAATTCCAAAGGAAAATGATGAGGAAAGACAAAGAATTTACGAGGAAAAAGGAACCGATGGTTTGAAGGAATACCTTGGAACACCAAAGGAGATTGAGTTTGATGAAGTAAATAAAGTGATTGCAGACTTCAAAGCCGCGAAGTCTTCTATTACTTTGAAGCAGATGGGACGGGAAAAAGGCGAACTCGACTATGTAGAAACGGACGTCCAGGATATTCAGATACTCCTCATAGAATGGACACATGGTGGAAGTGAATTTTTGGCAGGAGTGGATTTGCCAATTTATATAGACAGCATTCCGGAAGAGACACTACAGAGAAGAGTGAAACGAAACAGAGATGGAAATGCAGCCAGTGAGTTTATACAGATGGTGATTGGTATTGAGCAGAGTAAGCTGCAAAAACAGGCGAAATGTGCCAAAATTGTTGTAGGCAGGGATGGAGGTATCTATGAACAATAAACCAATGCTGAATGCTTACCCGGATAGTATGGGTGGAACATTATCGGATATTGTTGCGCTTTTAAAAAGAGAAGAGCTGCAGGATGTGTTTGGCTCCTTCTACATTCTTCCAAGCCTTTATCATTCCGACCTTGACAGAGGCTTTTCGGTTATTGATTATGATATCAACGAGGAACTGGCAGATAAGAAGGATTTAGAAGAGCTTAAGGAGCTTGGAATTAATTTAAAGCTTGATTTTATACTGAATCACGCTTCCGCAAGATCCCCTCAGTTTATGGATCTCGTAAATCGGGGAGAGCAGTCCGAGTATAAGGATTTCTTTATCAACTGGAATGAGTTTTGGCAGGGCTATGGTTCTATGACCGAGGAGGGATATATACAACCGGAGCAAAAATATCTGGAGAAGATGTTCTTCCGAAAACCGGGGCTTCCTATTCTTATGGTTCAATTCCCGGATGGAAAAAAGGTTCCCTATTGGAATACGTTCTATCAGGAGGAGCACTATCCGCTTTATCTCGGTCAGATGGATTTAAATATCAAATCGCCAAAAGTATGGGATTTTTACAAAGAAACTTTAAAAAAGATCGCATCCTACGGAGCGGAAATTGTAAGATTAGACGCTTTTGCATACGCACCGAAAGAGCCGGGAGCAAAAAATTTCTTAAATGAACCTGGAACATGGGACTTTTTAAGTCGGATTCAGGAGCTTGCGAGCCCTTATAAGCTTACCCTGCTACCGGAGATTCACGCGGCGTATGAGGAGCAGATTTATAAAAAGGTCTCAGACAAAGGGTATATGACGTATGATTTCTTCCTTCCGGGACTTGTGATTGATGCAATCGAGAACAAGAGGAGTACCTATCTTGCGGCATGGGCAAGGGAACTTGTCGATCATGACATGAAGGTTGTAAATATGCTGGGGTGCCACGATGGCATACCACTCCTTGATCTAAAAGGTATTTTACCGGAAGCGGATATTCAGAATCTGATTGATTTAGTCGTTGCCCGCGGTGGGCTTGTAAAGAACCTGCATGGTCAGAAAAACATGTATTATCAGGTAAATGCAACCTATTTTAGTGCACTTGAGGAGTCAGAGAAAAAGCTTCTTATGGCAAGGGCAATTCAGCTGTTTATGCCCGGAAAACCACAGATTTGGTATTTAGACCTCTTTGCAGGAAAAAACGACCATGAAGCGGTGAAAAGAGCGGGAGAGTCCGGACACAAAGAGATTAACAGGACAAACCTTACATCAGCAGAGGTTCAAGAGGCACTGGAAAAGGAAATCGTTAAAAAGCAGTTGGAGATGATACGGTTTCGAAATACATGCAGAGCTTTTGAAGAAGGCGCAATAATCTCAATAGAAGAGGATTCCGGTATTCTGCGAATCCTTTGGAAGAAAGAGGAATATAGCGCAGAATTGACGGTAGATTTTGTAAATCAAGAATATGAAATCAGGGAGACCGTCGGGAGTATCTGACAGAAAAGAATGATTAGAAAGTAAAGAACAGTTTTGACGAAGCATAAGATTTGGAGTATCATACACCTAAGGACAAAAGAAAAAGGATAACCTTTTGGGGGGATTTACGATGGCGATCATTCAATGGTGTAAGATGCAGATTATGTGTTTGCTGATTCTTATTTATGTAGGCTGTACTTATATAAAAGAGGGGAATAATCTGGAAAGAGTTACAAAAGTGTGGAACTGTAACCGTATTTTCGATGCGATGTTCTGGGTAGCGGAAATTGCGGTACTGTTTGACGGGATTACCGCATGCATGGTCAATTTTTTGGAGACAGTTCCGGAATGGGCGAATCTATTGGCGCATCTTGGGATGTTCCTATCCTATGAGATTTATATTGCGTTGCTGTTTTGGTACTGGTTATCTGTAACCATAGGAATACCAAAAAACAGGTGGATAAAAGCCGCCTGCAATTTGCCGATTGTGGTTTCGGCATTTTTGACCATATATTTTCTTCCGGAGCTTGCGTTTATTAAGGGAACCTATACGAATTATTCCATGGGAGCATCCGTATATGTATGCTTTATCAGCGTAGCAATCTACTTTGTACTTACTTTAGCGGTTATTATTTTAAAGCATAGATACATAGCGAAAAAGAAGATGTTAGGGCTGGCTACCACATTGGTTTTTATTGCCATCATCATGGGTATACAGATCATTTTCCCAGAATCCTTGGTGTCCTGCATAGCAATTGCCATGATTACCGTCAGCATTTATCTGAATATGGAAAATCCTGCAATCCACGGCTTGGAGCATTATCACAATGAGATGGTCATGGGTTTTGCAACCCTGGTAGAAAATAAGGATGATAATACCGGCGGGCATATCCGGCGTTCTTCTTCCTATGCGAATCTGATTGCAAAAAACATGAGAAAAGAGAAGAAGTATAGGAATCAGATTACCAAGGATTATCTGAATAATCTGGTGAAAGCCGCTCCAATGCATGATATAGGAAAAATCGGTATTCCGGATGCTATTTTGCAAAAACCGGGAAGACTGACCCCTGAGGAATTTGAGATCATAAAGCAGCATCCGGTAATCGGAGGAAAGATTATTAAAGATACCTTCAGCCATATGTTTGATGATGAGTATGAGCGCATGGCCTATGAGGTGGCGATGTATCATCATGAGAAATGGAATGGAAAAGGCTATCCGGAGGGACTTTCCGGAACGGATATTCCGCTTTGCGCACGTATTATGGCAGTTGCAGATGTATTTGATGCCGTATCGGCAAAGCGATGCTATCGGGATGCCATGGCGTTAGATGAATGCTATAACATTATCATAAAAGGACGAGGAGAAGACTTTGATCCGGATATTGTAGATGCATTCTTAAAGGATCGAGATAAGGTGGAAGAGATTTATAGTAGTGTTGTACATTAATTTTTGGGATTTTTTTGGCGTAGCAGTTTTAGGATTGCTACGCTGTTTTTTGCTACAGTCATATAAACATGGATAAAATGTGCATTTGACACATGAAAGACGTGGGTAAAATATGCATGCTGCAAGCAAAAGACGTGGTGGAAATATGCATTGCAAATTGACTTTACTCATAATTTGTGAGATTATGAGAATAATAAGAGGAGGAGGCTTGCAATGAAACGAAAAATAGAAAAGCAGTTAATGGAATGGAAAGAAAACCATGATAAAAAGTGTCTTTTGGTAAAAGGTGCAAGACAGGTTGGAAAAACTTATATTATAGATAAATTTGCAAGGGAGAACTATAAATATTACACATATCTTAATTTTGATGAAAATCCAACATACAAGGCGATTTTTGATGGTGATTTGGATGTAGAGACTTTGATTAAGCAGATATCCTTACGAGTACCGGGCGCAGAGCTTGAACCCAAGGAAACTATTCTCTTTTTAGATGAAATTCAAAACTGTCCAAGAGCACGAACAGCACTCAAGTTTCTGGCAATTGATGGAAGATTTGATGTAGTGGCTTCCGGATCAATGCTTGGAATTCATTATAAAGATGTGCCGTCTTATCCGGTAGGGTATGTTGATTACCTGGATATGTTTTCCATGGATTTTGAAGAATTTTTGTGGGCGAACGGTGTGAAAGACGCATCGGTTCAGGATATTAAGGAATATTTTGAAAAGCGCGAAGCTGTGCCAGAGGCAATGCATGATAGAATGCTAGAGTTATTCCGGGAATACATTGTAGTAGGTGGTATGCCCCGGGTTGTCCAGGAATTTGTGAATACACATAATTTCGCAAAAGTGCTAAAACTTCAAAAAGGAATCCTAAGCGATTATACAGATGATATTGCAAAATATGCGGAAGGTGCAGAAAAAACGAAAGCGCGTGCCTGCTTTTTATCTATACCAAAACATCTTGCAAAGGATTATAAAAAATTTCGCTATAGCTTGGTGGAACCAAAGGCAACTTATCGAAAATATGGCGGTAGCTTGATGTGGCTTTATGATGCGGGAATTATCAATTTCTGCTATAACCTCTCAGAACCCGCACTGCCATTGGAGGGGAATGCCAAAAGCGATATATTTAAAGTTTACATGCGTGATACCGGGCTTTTGGTTGCTATGTTGGAGGAAGGCAGTGCAGAGGATATTATAGATGGCAATCTGGGTATTTATAAGGGTGCTATTTATGAGAATATCATTGCGGATATTTTCGCTAAAAGTGGAAAAAAGTTGTATTACTATGAAAAAGATTCAAAAATAGAGATGGATTTTTTTATTCGATATCAGAAAACAGCTACTGCCGTGGAGGTAAAGTCGGCAGAGAAAGCGACCTCAAAATCCATGACTTCAATTATACAAAATCATGGTGTAAAGCATGGAATAAAATTATCGACAAAGAATGTGTCAGGGAATGATGTGGTGGAAAGCCTGCCGCTTTATATGGCAATGTTTTTGTAGGGCATGATGTTTCATACCCTTTTCTCATATTCCCCCGGGGTTTTATCCGTTTGGCTCAGAAACTACCATTCCGGCAAATACGACTGCAACCGTTGTGCTGCCGGGCAAAGATGCGCTAGAGCTTGGAGCAGGAAGCTATTCTTTATAAAAAGTAGGGAGAATGCTAGGTTATTGCTTGATACAAGTTTGGAGATGAAATAGAAAGTTTAGGACTCTATAAGTTGTGAAAACAATGGATAGAGTCCTTTTTTATTTTTCACGGAAATGATATGATAAACATGACATACAGTTGACATGTTTGTTGTGATATGATTTTGATAATAGAAAGTTCGTAGAGCGTACGTTCTATTATATGTGTAAGGGGTTCGAAATGAAGATAGACAGACAAATCGGAATACTATCTGTTTTATTACAGCAGGAGAGTATCACTGCTCCGCAATTGGCTGAAAAATTCGAAGTATCCAGAAGAACCATTCAAAGAGATTTGGAAGACCTTTGCAAGGCGGGTATCCCAATACAAACGACTCAGGGCATCGGTGGTGGCATCCGTATTATGGAAGGCTTTGCTATGGACAGAACCCTTCTTACATCTAAGGATATGAAGATGATTCTGGCAGGACTTCGCAGCCTTGACAGTGTAAGCGGAAGCAATTATTATGGTCAGCTTATGGAAAAAATAAAACCCGGTTCCTCTTCGATGATTACGGGTAGCGATTCGATACTGATTGATTTGTCTTCGTGGAGCAAGGATAGGTTAGCTCCAAATATATCTCTTGTTTTGGATGCCATTGAAGAGAGAAGGCTGTTATCTTTTGAGTATTACGCACCAACCGGCGAAACAAAAAGGGAAGTAGAGCCATATTATCTGATATTTAAATGGTCAAGCTGGTATGTTTATGGATTCTGCAGAGCCAGACAGGGGTTTCGGATGTTCAAACTGAACCGAATGGGAGAAATCACGTGTTTGGAACAGAAGTTTCAGCTAAGAGAAGTACCCGCACCGGATTTATCGATATCGAAGCTCTACCCATCTAAGATAGAGGTGAAAGCAATTGTGGATGCTTCTATAAAGTGGCGTCTGATAGAGGAGTATGGTCCTTACTGTTATGAAGAGAGCGAAAAGGGAAAACTGCTGTTTCACGGGTTCTATTCTGATATGGAAAGTCTGCTTACATGGGCTCTTACCTTTGGTGACCGGATGGAAATCCTTGAGCCGGTAGAAGTGAGAGAAGAACTTCGGGAGATTGCAACAAATATAGAAAATATCTATGGAAGAGAAGGAGAAAATAAACATGGCTTTTGATTTTAAGAAGGAGTATAAAGAGTACTATATGCCGAAGAACAAGCCTGAGATTGTTACTGTTCCGAAGGCTAATTATATTGCGGTAAGAGGAAAAGGAGATCCGAATGAAGAGGGAGGTGCATATAAAAAGGCAATCGGTGTTTTGTATGCCGTTGCTTACACCCTCAAAATGAGTTACAAGACAGATTATCGGATTGAGGGCTTCTATGAATATGTCGTTCCGCCTCTGGAAGGTTTTTGGTGGCAGGAGGGCATAGAAGGAATTGATTATACAGACAAGAGTACCTTCAACTGGATTTCCGTAATCAGGCATCCTATAAAAAGAGTGTGAAAAAGGAAAGGAGAGGAATTACCATGCCAAGACCGAAAACAAAGGATGAGCTGCGGATCGCAGCGGACACGAATTATAAAAAACTGATAGCAATGATTGAAAACAGGGCTTCGGAAGAAAAGGAGGTACCCTATGATTTTTCTGAGGACGAGAAGAAGAAAGAAGCACATTGGCAGCGTGATAAAAACCTGCGGGATGTACTTATGCACCTGAATGAGTGGCATTTGCTGCTTTTAGAGTGGATTAAGAACCGTGAAAATGGAAGCAATAAACCTTTTCTTTTGGAAGGTTATTCATGGAAAACTTACGGTGATATGAACCGCATGTTCTGGGATCGATGCCAGAATATTACGGAGGATGAGGCGCTTTCCAGATTCATGCAATCACACAGGCAGGTGATGGAAGCTCTGGAGCAGTTTTCGGAGGAAGAATTGTTCACGAAAAGCTTTTACCCATGGGTAGGCGGCAGTAATATCGGCTCCTATTTCATTAGTGTTACCAGCAGTCACTATGATTGGGCAATGAAGAAAATGAAAGCGCATAAGAAGATTGTGATAGGGTAATAATATGCACACATCCTTGCATGACAAACGTGTAAATATACGTTTCTTTTTCAATGGAGCCAAGCGAAGGGAGATTCCCTTTGACGTGCTCCATTCTTTTATGTAAGGGCGAAAGGGTTTTGTGAGTTTAGAATAATTACTGAAGGAGACAGCCTTTCGTACGATTTTGTTTTATAAAGCGTTATTTAACGAGCGGAATGAATAAAAAAAGCGAGATTGACCGCTGAATAAAATGCGATTATAATAAATAAAAAAGAAAAGAAGGTGTTTGCATGGTAGGAAGAAAAAAAGAAATAGAAGAGTTGAACAAGCTATACAATAGCAAAAAGGCAGAGCTTATTGCAATATATGGGAGAAGACGTATAGGGAAAACCTATCTTGTGGATGAGACTTTTAAGGGGCATATCACCTTCAGGCATGCAGGGTTATCTCCGGCAGATGAGAATAAAAAGGGAATGTTAAAGGCGCAGTTGGAACATTTTTTTTATTCATTGAAACTTCATGGAATGAGAAATAGTAAGAAACCGGGGAGTTGGCTGGAAGCCTTTTTTATGCTGGAAAAGTACTTGGAAGAGATAGATGATGGAAGCAGGCAGTTGGTATTTTTGGATGAATTACCATGGTTAGATACACCAAGATCTGGATTCATGACGGCATTCGAAGGATTTTGGAATACCTGGGGATGCCATCGGGACAATTTAATGGTAGTAGTGTGTGGAAGTGCAAATTCCTGGATATTAGATAAACTTGTGAATAATCATGGAGGACTGTATAACAGAGTTACTTATGAAATTAAGTTATTGCCCTTTACACTTAAAGAATGTGAGGAATTTTTTGAAAGCAAAAATGTTAAGCTTTCAAGATATGATATTGCACAGAGCTATATGATTCTTGGTGGAGTGCCATATTATATGGGGTATTTTCAAAGTGGACAAAGTCTGGCACAGAATATAGATAACATTTTTTTTGCAAAGCAGGCAAAACTAAGAGATGAGTATGACAGATTGTTTGCTTCTATCTTTAGTAACCCTGAGGTAATGAAAGGAATAGTAAAGCTATTGTATACGAGGAATGCCGGATATACACGCAGTGAGATCTTGGAAAGGACAGCTATTCAGGATGGAGGAAGTTTTTCTCAAAGTATAAATGCGCTTATTGCCAGTGATTTTGTGATGAAATATGTACCATTCGGAAAAGGAAAGAAGGAGCATTATAAGCTGGTTGATCCATTTTGTCTGTTTTATCTCCACTTTGTTGAAAAGAAAAAGGAATTAGATGAAAATTTCTGGATGAATAATATGTCATCGCAACAAGTGATTAGTTGGCGTGGTTTTGCTTATGAGAATATTTGCTTTAATCATATATCACAAATAAAGCGAGCACTGGGAATTAGTGGTGTGATTACAAAACAATCCGCTTGGTCGAAGAAAGGTGATGATGAAGAAGGAACACAGATAGACTTACTTATATTCCGAAATGACAATGTGGTAAATATGTGTGAGATTAAATATTATAGTGATACTTTTGTTGTTAATAAAGAATATTATAAGGTGATCCTTCACAGACAGGAACTATTGACCAAAGAGATATCGCCTAAAGTATCAATTCATAATACGCTGATAACAACATTCGGACTAAACTATAATGAGTATAGTGGTATTTTTGCAAATACAGTTACATTAGACGATTTGTTCGAAATGGGATCATAGGTAATAAAATATCCTAAGCTCCTCTTGTTACAATCAAATATCGAGTTAGAAAAGAGGACAATATTATGTACGAATTATTATTGGTAGAGGATGATGCTACAATTGCAGAGGGACTGATCTATGCCTTAGAAAAGGAAGGATATCACGCATCCCTTTGCAGATGCATTGGGGAAGCGAAAAAAAGTATAAAAGAACATGCTTATGATTTAGCAATTCTTGATATGCAGCTTCCGGATGGAAATGCATGGGAACTGACAACTGAGTTGAATGAAAAAAAGACCGACATCATTTTTCTTACAATTGTGGACGAGGAAAAGGATATAGTTTTAGCATTTGAGGAGGGCGCAGTTGACTATATTACAAAACCTTTCCGGCTTGGAGAGCTTTTAGCGAGGATTAAAAGAACATTAAAAGCTCGTGGCAGCGAATCAAATTCGAAATGCATCAAAATCGGAGAGGTAAGAATCGAGACGGAGGCCGGAAGGGTATTTGCAAAGGGGGAGGAAGTAGAGCTTACAGCTTTAGAGTACCAGCTGCTTCTCATGTTTGCGGAAAATCGTAATATTCTTCTTACCCGGAATCAGATTCTAAATTATATTTGGGATAATAGCGGAAATTTTGTGGAAGACAATACGCTAACCGTTTATGTGAAACGTCTACGTGAGAAACTGGGGACTGCAATAAACATTGAGACAGTAAGGGGAGTCGGATATCGTGTGGATTAGAAAAAAAGAACTGCGGGCATTGTCCGAGGCTGTGCGAAAGGCAATCGACGGACAGGATGTGGATTTGCGTGATAACAAAGAGGGAGAACTCAGCATTTTGAAGAATGATATTCATACGCTTATTCATATCGAAAAGGAGCAGAAGGAATACGAGAAGAAGGAAAAAGAAGTTCTTGCGAAATATCTTGCGGACATCTCCCATCAGATAAAAACACCGCTTACTTCCACGATGCTTCTGGCAAATCTTTTGCCGGATGCACCGAAGGAAAAGCAGCAGATCTTTTTGATGCAAATGAAGAAGGAATTTGCTCATATGGAATGGCTGGTTTCTACGATTCTGAAAATGGCGCGCCTGGATTCCAAAGCGGTTGAATTTCATATGGAGCATGTGCAGTTAAGCGCACTGGTGGATTCGGCAATTGCGCCGCTTAACATTCTTTTGGACATCCGGGACCAGAAGGTGGAAGCTTTGCATGATATGGAGCTTTTTTGCGATAAGAGATGGACGGCAGAGGCGCTTTCCAATTTGATCAAAAATGCATCCGAGAATAGCCCTTTGGGCAGTAGGATTACGATTGACTGTGGAAGAAATCCCATCTTTTCCTTTATCTCCATAACCGATTGCGGAGTGGGAATCCCGAAGGAGAAGCTTCACACACTGTTTACCAGATTTTACAATTCCCAGAGTGAGAATGGATATGGAATCGGCCTGCCCCTTGCACTATCCATTATGAAAGCACAAAACGGAGATATCGATGTAACGCAGGAACCGGGACAAAGCGGCACGACATTCACAATGAAGTTTTATAAATAAATCCCTTTTCGGATTTGTGTTCCTTAGAATGAATTTTGCGACTTGAATCAGAACGTTTAAAATGCGTCGGCACTTAATGAGCAATTTATTGCGAATTTAGTACCGTTACGCTTTTTACAAACGAAAGTGGGTTCTGATTCAAATATGCAAATTCATTCAGGAACACATTTCCGCAATGGGAGATCAATAAAAAATGAAGCGAGTCACTTTAGAGTCACTTTGACTTGTTACAATTGCCTCAGCAAAAAGGAGGAAACAAAAATGAATGTATTAGAAGTCGAAGGACTGACAAAGGTTTACGGAGAGGGAGAAAACCGGGTCGTTGCACTAGATCATGTAAGTTTTCAGGTGAAAAAGGGAGAATTTGTTGCAATTGTGGGAGCATCCGGGTCCGGAAAATCTACACTTATGAATCTGATGGGAGGAATCGATTTCCCGACCGAAGGAAAAGTTTTTGTTGAAGGAAAAAATATTTATGAGCTGAATGAAAGTGAACGGGCGATTTTCAGACGGAGAAATGTTGGAATTATTTATCAGTTCTACAATCTGATACCGACCCTGACTGCAGAGGAGAACATCATGCTTCCCTGCCTGTTAGATCACAGAAAGGCGGATGAGAAAAAGCTTAATACGATTTTGGAAGTAACCGGACTGACAGACAGAAGGGGACATTTGCCCGGTCAGTTGTCAGGAGGACAGCAGCAGAGGGTTTCCGTAGGGCGGGCGATGGTCAATGACCCTGCCTTTATTCTAGCGGATGAACCTACAGGAAATTTAGACAGTAAATCGAGTAAAGAAATCATGGAACTGTTAATGTCTACAAACAAATGCAGAAACCAGACTCTCATTGTAATTACCCATGATGAAAAAATAGCATTGCAGGCAGACCGCATCATTACCATTGGCGATGGCCGGATTGTAAGAGATGAGGTGGTCAGATGAAACGTATTACCTCAGAGCTTGCTTACAAGCAGCTGATCAACAATCCATTTCGTTCTATTGCTTCTATGATAGCAATTGCGCTTTCGACTGCCCTTACCACTGCTATTTGCTGTATGGCGGCAAGCGTAAATGATATGCTTGTTCATATTTACGGAGCAGATTATGGGAAAATGGCCAGTGGATACCGGTCAATATTCATAATACCCGCCGCAATCTTTACGCTTTTAGTGGTTTTTATGTCCATAACGGTAATTTCCAATGTCTTTAAGATCAGTGCGGGAGAGAGGACCTCTTCTTTTGGCACATTAAAATGTGTTGGAGCGACACAGAAGCAAATCGTAGAATCGGTTCTGTGGGAAGCGCTGATTTTATCTGCGGTAGGAATTGTCTGCGGCTTTTTCCTTGGGTTAGGGCTGGCATATCTTGGTGTATTAATTTCAGAGCATTATGTGAGTGAGCTGAATAGTCTGGTCCGTCTTATGGTAGAGGATATGACCTTTTCACTTCGTTTTGTGATTTCGTGGAAGTTTTGCGTAGTGGCAATCTTATTATCCTTCTTTACGGTCATGCTTTCTGCATATCTCCCGGCAAAACAGGTGGCAAAAAAATCTGCCATCGATTGTATCCGGCAAACCGAGGCTGTACATATTGATGCCAGACGGGTAAAAGAAAGCCGTCTGATTCAAAAAGTCTTTCATGAAGAAGGGGAGCTTGCATGGAAGAACTGGAAACGTAACAGGAGAATGACAAAGGCATCGGTGACCTCGCTGGCTTTTTCCATTGTGCTGTTTGTGAGCCTCGGAGGACTGTATTCTACAGCAAAAGGTGTGGGATCCATTCTTTCTATGGGAAGTGACAGACCGGTCTGGGCGGACTATTCCTCTGACAGGGAAAGTCATATAAACGAAGTGACCCAGAGAAACGAATGGCATGATTTTGCTCCTATCAGTTCCCAAGAAGGAAACCGGATTACCGAGCTGCTGCGGGAATATGAGGATACAGATGTGTATGGAGTGGGAAATGACTATACGACCTATTATGCGGTATTGGACAAGGAGCAGCTCACCGATGAAATGGCACAGATGAAGGAGGAAGAAGGATATGAATTTTCCGTTGAAATCATAACTCTTGACGAGCTGCATTATGAGGAATTATGTGAGACTGCACAGGTTCCGGTTGGTTCTGCGATTTTGATCAATGATTATTCCTACAATAATCATGGGTATCTAAAGCATATCGTTCCATTTCAGGAATCCCTGCAGACGGTAAACCTGTTTTACATGAATGGAGAAGAAGCTCCGACAGCGATAGCTGGAATGCTTTCTGAGGAGCAGGTTCCCCAAGAACTGATCTACCCGAACACCAATGAACTGCGCCTTATTGTACCAAGCGCAAGCGTGCGTGGATATGCATGGATGGCTTCGCCCGACGATATTGACGGATATATGGAATATGCACAGGAAACGCTGGACCGGGAATTTCCGGGCGGGCGGGAAAAGCAGTATGAGCAGCTTGGATTTATCACCCGCGTGTACATGCAGGGGGATTATATGAAGATTATGAACATGTCTATTGTATTCGCAACCATTTTTCTATATGCCTTTGCAGCGCTATTGGCCTTAATCGGAGTTACGAATCTTGTGACCACAGCTTACAACAATGTAAAAATGCGCCAAAGAGAATTTGCGATGCTCCAGAGTGTTGGAATGACTCCGGGAGGAATACGAAAGATGCTGTACATCGAAAATGCCTTTTCGGCAGGAAAGGCACTACTGATTGGAATCACAATCGGACTTGCCATTTATATCGCCATCGACGCATCCGTTCGAAGCATGCTTCCGATAGCTTCAAAATTCCCATGGGAAACCCTGCTGGCCTGCGTGCTTGGTGTTTTCGGAATCTATTTCCTGATTCAAAGATATGCTTCAAAGAATCTTGAAAAACAAAACATCATTGAGATTATTCGGACAGAATAAGAAAAAACCTTTTATACCATTTTTCGAATCTGCATTTCTGAATGGATTTTGCTGTTTCGAATTTCGCCAAGATGTGATACTATACTACATAAATACATTTTGCGAGGTTAGAATATGGATATCTACGAAGAAATAGAATTAAATGATTGTCCACTCTGCGATGGCGGCGCGCTGCTGGAGGAAGAGAATGGGTGTGGATATTATGTCATGTGTATGGAGTGCGGATGCCATTCCGTAACCATCGATTTTCATTCTGAGGAGGAACGGCTTGAAGCGGCAAAACGTACCGCTCTTTTGTGGAACACGGGAAAAGTCATTTCAAGCAGTCCGGGAGAATGATAAGCGTCAGATTAGAAAAAGAGGAAGATTTATATATGATAATTCGAAAAATGGAACAAAAGGATTTTGATGAAGTATTTGCTATGATGCGGGTGTTTTATAATTCATCCGCTGTTTTTCATACGTCATCCGATGAAGTGTTAAAAAGAGATATTGCAGATTGTATCGGAGACCAACCGTTGGTGGAAGGCTTTGTATTCGAGGAAGATGAGAGCCTCTTAGGGTATGCAATGACCTCCTTGAGCTATACAACAGAATATGGTGGAGTGTGTGTATGGTTAGAGGATATCTACATGAAGCCGGAGTGCAGAGGCCGGGGCTTTGCGTCTTCTTTTTTCCGTTATATGGAGGAGTATTTTAAGGATGCAGTACGCTTTAAGCTTGAGGTGGAGCAGGAAAATGAGAATGCCATCCTGACATATAAGCGAAATGGCTATGGTATTTCACCGTATTTCGAAATGACGAAAGAGATGATTGAGGACTAATTTTTGCTTTTATTTTAGTACGAGGCGTTTTACTGTTGAAAAGTGCCCTACTTTTCTGATAACATATAATATCGCGGAAAGCGCATACTAAAGAAAGAAATATGTGGGGATGTATAGCATGATACGTTTAGAACACATCTGTTATGTGGTTGATGAAAAAGTAATCTTAGATGACATTAACTTGGAGTTGGGAAGTGAATTTATCGCGATAACCGGGCCAAACGGAAGCGGAAAATCCACCCTTGCAAAAATCATTATGGGGCTTATCACTCCAACCTCCGGGAAAATCTATTTTGAGGGTGAAGATATTACAAACCTTACCATTGACGAGCGGGCGAACCGGGGAATCGGATATGCGTTCCAGCAGCCGGTGCGGTTTAAAGGACTTCAGGTAAAGGATCTTCTTGAAATTGCGAATTCCTCAGATGACCGAAATGCAATTTATGGCGCAATCAGTGCGGTTGGTCTTGACCCAAAGCTGTATTTAAGAAGAGAATTAAACGATACCCTATCCGGAGGAGAGATGAAGCGTATCGAGATTGCTATGGCGGTTCTGCGCCGTGCGAAGCTGTCTATTTTTGACGAGCCGGAGGCAGGCATCGATTTGTGGAGCTTCCAGAATCTAATCCATCTTTTTGAACATATGAGGGAAGAAATCGGAGGGGGAATTCTTGTAATCAGCCATCAGGAACGAATCCTTAACATTGCAGACCGGATCATCTACTTAAAAGACGGAAAAATACAGGATGACGCGCAGGACGTGTTAGAAACGATAGATTAGGAGGAAGCCATGGACAACGTACAGAAACATCTTCTGAAGGAAGTGGCAGAGTTAGATGCGCTTCCTGTTGGAGCATATAATATTCGCAGCGATGGAAAAAGTATTGCCAGAAACTCTTCTGCGAACATTGATATCGTTACAAAGGAGGACAAATCCGGTATCGATATTAAAATCAAGGACAACACCAAAAAAGAAAGTGTTCATATTCCGGTTATCATCAGCGAGAGCGGTTTAAAGGAAAGTGTATACAATGATTTTTTCATTGGGGATAACTGTGATGTCGTAATTATTGCGGGCTGCGGTATCTCAAACTGCGGTTCAGGGGACAGCCAGCACGATGGCGTGCATACATTTTTCGTCGGAAAGAACAGCAAAGTCAGATATGTGGAAAAGCATTATGGTGAAGGAAGCGGAACCGGAAAACGGATCATGAATCCAAAGACGGTGATCCATCTTGGGGAAAACTCCCAGATGACCCTGGAAACGGCTCAGATCGGCGGGGTGGACGATACCATCCGAACCACAAATGCGGATTTGAAAGAGGGTGCAACCATTATCATTCATGATAAGATTATGACCACCAAAGACCAGCGTGCCATTGCGGAGATGGTGGTTGATATGGATGGTGCCGGTTCGAACTGTGATATCATAAGCCGTGGTGTTGCAAAGGATGACAGTTACCAGGAAGTCAAGCTTGGAATCAATGGAAATGCGCCGTGTAAAGGCCATGCAGAATGTGATTCCATTATCATGGATAAGGCCCAGATCCTTGCAATTCCGATGTTAAAGGCTGCGGATGTGGATGCATCCTTAGTACATGAGGCCGCAATCGGTAAGATCGCAGGGGAACAGCTCATGAAGCTCATGACCCTTGGTTTATCCGAGAAGGAGGCAGAGGAGCGCATCGTACAGGGCTTCTTAAAATAACTCCCTTTTCAAATTGTTTTTCTGAATGAATTTGCATATTTGAACCAGAATTGTGAAATTTGGCAAGATTTGAGGCGTTGGAACCGTCGTATACCTAAAATCCTTGAAAAACAGCTTTAAATTGCGGATTTTTCATGCGAATTGTATTATTTTGAAGAGTGGATTTGGCGGTGTACCTAAATATTTGCAATTTCTTAGGTACAGGCTAAAATGGACCCAGCGAAAACATACAATCGACCATAAAAAACGCTTAAAATGCCGCTTTTTTCATAGATTTTAGGTACTGGAAGAAAATCAACCGGCGAAATGATACAATTTGCCAATCAA
>CAMDYX010000047.1 GCA_945910395.1 uncultured Agathobacter sp.
GGTACATGGATGGAAACACATAACCCGCTTTGGGAGCGGAGGGTTCTTTGCCGTTCGGATCAGATTCCCAGTTGGCAAGGTTGCTTCGATAGGAAGAAACTTTACCAATCGCCTCACTGATTGCACCCCTACGGAGATAGCTTGGCAGTTTATAAAAACGACAGTCGAACTCCGGATACTTTGGAGCCGGATTTTCCTTGGTCTGATGTACAAGCCGTTCAACGTAATTTATCCGTTCATTGGTCTTAAGAGGTGATATGGAGGCCCAGTTTTTTAGACATACACCGATAAGGAAATCTACGATATTTCGGTATATCGCAATGGTATCTTTAAATATGTGATTGTAATGCTTGATTTTCACTTTGTAAGTGGTATATATCGTCATATATTACAAAATCCTCTCAAACACATGTTTTGCTTTACGTTGTAACATATATAGCAGGAACGTGCAACAGGAGCTGCCTAACTCATGACTAAAGTCACGAGAGTGCGGCGGCTACTTTTTCAAGATTGCGGACCTTTTTCTGGAAAATCGTCTCCAGCATGATTCTAAAAAAGGTCTTCGCAGCTTCCCTGTCTTCCTGCATGGCCAGTTCATTAAACATAAAATTGTCCAATACATTCAGTTCTTCAATACTTCTTCTTTCCATACAAACCCCCGTTGTTTTTATTGGTATCCTACATCACGAAGTTTGCGCTGTCAAAGGCTAAAAAGGCCCTCTCTTTTCCGGTTTGTATGGTTCTAGAAAAATAAAAAAATTTCACTCCAAATAAGAGCTTTTTTACCGGTATTATATGTGTATAATGCACAATTTATCCCAGCAAAATTTCTACATGTAAAAGTGTTCTCTTTCTTCGTCCGCTTTCGTTCGGTGCATGGTACCTCTTGGATGATGCGGCGGAGCATAGATAGAAGATATTTTTAAAGGATTGCGCTCCACATTAGTAATATTATGCCAGATTCCTGCCGGTACAAAGACAATATCTCCCTTACACACGCTTCGTTGAAAATCCAGATGATTCTTGCATTTTCCCATTCGCACGATTGCATTACCTTCTTCAATTCGAATCACCTGGTCCGTATCCTTATGGTTCTCCAAACCGATTTCGCCGAAGGAAGGAATACACATCAGTGTCATCTGCAGATGCTCTCCCGTCCAAATTGCAGTCCGAAAATTCGTATTCCTTTGTTCAAGCTGTTCCATATTCGCCACATAGGGATTTGGTCCATGATCTGTCAGTTCTGTCAAACAACTATAATTCATAGTATTATTCCAACATTCTTTTTATATTTATCATATGTGTCACAGAACATTCTGTGAATATCGACTGTCATACTCAAAGTGTGCTGCCGGCAGCAGGACATATAAGTGAAAAAATCTCCTGCATATCTTCCCCGCTCATAACATAAAGTGAAACCATGAATAATCTAAAACGATATACAATCACAGGCACAATCTTTGTAATCATTACCGGAACTATTGCACATTTTATTTATGAGTGGTCCGGTCAAAACTTCATACTTGGTTTTTTCTTCCCGGTGAATGAATCTACATGGGAGCACATGAAGTTGTGCTTTTTTCCAATGCTTGTTTATTCAGTCTTTATGGATAAAAGATTAAAAGTCGATTATCCATGTGTCACATCGTCATTGCTATCGGGTGTTTTGCTGGGAACATTTCTGATTCCAATATTCTTCTATACCTATTCCGGAATACTTGGAAGAAACTTCGTTCTGGTGGATATTTTCATATTCCTGATTAGCGTAATCATAGCGTTTTATGCTGTTTTCAAACTTACTTTGTCATGCAGAATGGTTTCATGCACAACACGGCTCATACTACTTGTGTTAGCAATGATAGTATACTTTTTCATTTTTACCTACTTTCCTCCAGACATTGGGCTTTTTATTGAGCCTACAGAATAATGCTCCAAGGAAGACTTTTCCCAATAAAAAAACCCCAAAACACTAGGAAAATCAATGCTTTCCGAGTATTCTTGGGGATTTTCAATTTACTGCCGGCAGCGGGACTTGAACCCGCACGTGGTTGCCCACAACAGATTTTGAGTCTGCCTCGTCTGCCATTCCGACACGCCGGCATCTATTCGTTTTCCAAACAAATGATATATTATCATACCCCCAAAAAGTTTGCAACTAAAAAATTGAAAAAGGCAAAAGGACCATTCCTTCCATTTCCCAATTACAATTACAAAAACTTCCAAAAATTGTGGCAGGCTTTCTTCCTATGCTTTATAATAAATATACACCTATTTCGGAATTGTGTTCCTTAGAATGAATTTTCCGAAATGGGATTAAATATATACATTTTGATTTTGTCATATTGGGGGATTATTATGAAGAAAGTAGCAATCGTTGCAGATGGTTGGAAAAAATACATTAACTATGCCTGGATCGGCGGTTGTCGTAACTATATAAAGGAACACCAGCTCGACGTCTGTCTGCATGTTTTTCACAGCTATGCCAGCTTTAGTATGGATGAAAAATACAATGTGGGAGAGTACAACATCATTGAGCTTCCTGACTTTTCCGATTACGACGGCATCATTTTAGAGTTTACCAACATCACAAACCCGGTGGTTAAAGGCGAAATCCTAAGAAAAGTTCGGGATTCCGGCGTACCAACAGTTTCTCTTCTTGAGGATATCCCCGGACTCTATTTTGCCGGAACCAACAACTTTGCTGCAATGGGGCAGATGGTAGAGCATATTATCAGAGACCACGGATGCAGGATTCTCAATTTTGTGGGTGGTCCGACAAATAACACGGAAAATATGCTTCGATATGAAGCATATAAAGCTATTTTGGAAAAATATGACATTCCTTTTGACGGAAGCCGCGTTTTCTTTAAAAATTTTGAGATTGAAACCGGTCTGGAAGGATTTGATTACTTTAAAAACAATGACAGGATTCCCGAAGCGTTTATCTGTGCCAATGATAACATCGCAGTGGGCATCTGTTACCGCGCGAAGGAAGCCGGATATCAGGTTCCAAAAGATTTTCTTGTTACCGGTTTTGATAATTTCGACAAAGCATCCTACTACGATCCAAGAATCAGTACCATCGGATTTGTCCGGGAGGATATCGCCTATGGTGCGCTTGCCATCCTTGATCAGATTTGGAAGGGTCAAAAAAATCAGCCTAAATATTTTACCAGAACCAAGTGTGTATTTCAGGATAGCTGTGGTTGTATGACCCAGACTCCATTAAACCGTGGTCAGTTTATTGTGGACCGCATCATGTCAGAAGAAAATGAAGCAAAGCTTCAAAATGAAATGCTTTCTTTAAAGAGAGAGCTCATGGATTGCAACAGCTTCGAGGAGATGGCTGCCTGCATTCCAAAGCATCTTACGACGCTAAAATACGATGAGCTGTATATTTTGATCAATCATGAGATTGCCCAGTTTACCAATCTGTCTCTTGTGGAAAGCGAAGTTGACCAAACCTATCCTACAAAGGGTTATCCCAAAAGCATGCGTGTCCTGCTTGCCAGCATGGGAGAATTTTTAATAAGTAATCTGAAAAGAGACCACGGAGAACTCATTCCGGGGCCTGCCACATCCCAGAAGGGGGGCGATGTATTTCTCTTCTGTCCTCTTCATTTCCGGGACCGTGAAGTGGGTTATGTGATTTTGAAAAACAGCGACTATCTCATGGACACACAGATGTTGTTCGAGGTTCTTACTGTCATTCAGGAAACCATGGAGCATATGTACCAGCGTATCATTCTCCGAAAAATTAACGATGAACTTTCTACGCTCTATATCATGGATTCCCTGACCGGACTATACAACCGGATGGCATACACAAAGCTTGCCGTGCCGCTTTTTGAAAAGTGCAAATATCAGAAGCAGCCTCTCATGATTATGTTTGTGGACTTAGATCGGTTGAAATATATCAATGACACCTTCGGTCACGATATGGGAAATCTTGCGATCAAAGTAATTTCCGAAAGCGTGCAAAAATGCTGCCCCGATGAGGGAATTGCCATGCGCTATGGCGGAGATGAATTTGTAGTTCTGATTCCGGACTACAACAAAGACGCAACTGAAGAATTGCTTGCAGAAATTCAAAAAGAAATTGCCCTGCGGCAGGATAAGTCAACCGCAGGATTCCCGATAGATGCAAGCATCGGATATGTCATTACATCTGCTGAGAGTTCCATGAATCTAAATGACTACATCAATCTTGCCGACGAGCAGATGTATGCAATAAAAAAAGCGAAAAAGGCACAACGTATATAGGCTGGCACTTATCTGTGCCAGCCTTCTAATTTCCCGTTTTTGATTGCGGTCATCATTCTTTTTTTCACATCCGGTGCATGTCTGTTTATATCGGATAAAAGCTCCCTTACATAGGTTCTCTCTGTGGTTTTGTCATAGGGACATGGATTCTTTGTTATGGGAAGCTCATACTTATTTCCAAAACCGATTACCTCTGCAAGAGGAACATAGATAAGGGGCCGAATCACATCTAAGTTCTTGTCTTCAAAATGTGTCACCGGCCAGAAGGTAGAAAACCGTCCTTCATAGATCAGCGAAAGCATCAGAGTTTCCACCACATCATCCATATTGTGGGCATAGGCAATTTTGTTGCAATTTAAGCGAAGTGCCATTTCTCCTAATGCTCCCTTTCGAAGCCTCGCACACAGAGAACATTCGCCATTCTTTACCATATCCTTAATTTGTGTACTTACAACATGATATTCCACGTCCAGTTCTTCACACAACTTTCGGATTTTTGATAATTCAAAACCTTCATACCCCAGATCTACCGTAATCGCTGTGATATCAAATTTTTTGGGATAAAAATTGCGCAGACCTGCCAAAGCATACAAAAGAGTGAGGGAATCCTTTCCTCCCGAGACTCCGATGGCGATTCTATCGTCCTCCGATACCATATCGTACTCTTCCATCGCCTGACGCACATAGCTGTACAGCCGTTGTAGTTTCATAAAAGCTTCGTGGTCCACTTAGAGCAGTCCCACACCTCCGTCGCAAGTCCCTGATAAAATTCAGGCTCATGGCATACCATAAGAATGCTTCCCTTGTAATCTGTAAGTGCCCGCTTTAATTCCGCCTTCGCATCCGCATCCAGATGGTTGGTAGGCTCATCTAAAACCAGGAGATTACTTTCCCTGTTGATCAGCTTGCACAGCCGGACCTTAGCCTGCTCGCCTCCACTTAACACCCGCACCTGACTTTCAATATGCTTTGTGGTAAGTCCGCATTTTGCCAGCGCACTTCTTACTTCATACTGGGAAAAGGCAGGAAATTCCTTCCAGATTTCTTCAATGCAGGTTGTTGTAATGGATTGATCCATCTCCTGCTCGAAATATCCGATTTCCAGATAATCCCCCAGTTGTACCTTTCCTCCAAGGGAAGGAATCAGTCCTAAAATACTCTTCAGCAAAGTGGTCTTTCCGATTCCGTTCGCTCCGGTAAGAACAACCTTCTGCCCTCTTTCCATGGAAAGATCTAGAGGCGTAGATAAGGGTTCCTCGTACCCGATTACAAGGCCTTCTGTCTGAAAAATATATCTTCCCGGAGTTCTTGCAGTCTTAAAAGAGAATTCCGGCTTTGGTTTTTCTCCGGCAAGCTCAATGAGTTCCATATTATCAAGCTTCTTTTGTCTGGACATTGCCATATTCCGGGTGGCAACACGGGCTTTGTTTCTGGCTACAAAATCCTTAAGATCAGCGATTTCCTTCTGCTGCCTATTATAGGCAGCCTCAAGCTGTGCCTTCTTCATCTCATAGACTTCCACAAACTTATCGTAATCTCCCACATATCGGTTCAACTGCTTATTATCCATATGGTAGATTAAATTCACAACACTATTCAAAAATGGCACATCATGAGAAATCAGAATAAAGGCATTTTCATAATCATTCAGATATCGTTTCAACCACTCAATATGCTCCATATCCAAATAGTTTGTCGGCTCATCCAGAAGCAGGATATCCGGCTTCTCCAGCAGAAGCTTTCCAAGCAGGACTTTAGTTCTCTGTCCTCCGCTTAGATCTGTTACATCCTTATCCAGACCAAGCTCCAGCAATCCCAAAGCCCTTGCAACCTCCTCCACCTTTGCATCAATCATATAAAAATCATGCATGGTAAGAAGATCCTGAAGGGTTCCCGCTTCCGCCAGAAGCTCCTCCATTTTTTTCTCATCTACCTCCGTCAGTTTTGCATAAATGTCATTCATCTCATTTTCCATTTCATACAAAAAGTCAAAGGCAGAAGCAAGAACGCTTTGTATGGTCATTCCTTTTTCCAGTACCGTATGCTGATCCAGATAACCGACACGGACCTTTTTTGCCCATTCGATTTTTCCCTCATCCGGCATCAGTTTTCCGGTAATGATATTCATGAATGTGGATTTTCCTTCACCATTTGCCCCCACAAGACCGATATGCTCCCCCTTTAACAAACGAAAGGAAACATCCTCAAAAATCGCTCGGTCTCCAAACCCGTGGCTCAAATGCTCCACATTTAAAATACTCATAATTTCTAAACTCCTTCGTGCTTCTATTCCAGTAATATTTTCTAATCCAGCAGCCGCTTCCAGTCCGCAATAATTCCTGCGCAGGCATCCACATCCAGCTCTTCTACCGCAGTTACCAAGGCCTCCATCAATGTCTGCTGCTCCTTTGGATAGGCATGGTTTGCAAGCTCCTTCGCTGCCTGCTCCATTCCATCCATATCAAGCTCATCCATTGCAGAGGAAAGCTTTGTCAGCAGCCCCAGAAACTCCTCTATGGAAATCTGAGTCTTTACTATAGTATCCTCTTTCGGCTCGGCAAAAAATGGAGCCAGCTGCTGCCCCAGCTCAGAATATATCCGAAGCATGCCTTCTGTATCTTCAATAATCGGTCCGAGATTTTTCTCATTTCCAGCTTTTTCAAGCCTTTCAGCAAGTATGGAAAGCTCCGTTGCGCCGATCTGTCTGGACGCACTCTTAAGAGCATGGACTTCCACGATATAATTCTTCCAATCCCGGGCATTGAAATACTCTGCAATCAAACGAGTCTTTCGATCGACTGCAACATAGTAATCCTTCAGGACATCCCAGAATAAAGCTTCTCCTCCCATAAGCTTTAACGCCATCTGTACATCCAAGATATCCAGCTCCTTTAATTGTTTCAGCCTGGAATCGCCATTCTGGTCTTCCATCACCATAAGTGCTGCATCCCGTTCTTCTGCGGAAATCTTATGTATCTTTTCTTTCGGAAGCCATTGACGCAGCTTTGCCGTAATTACACTGAGCTCAATAGGCTTTGCAACAAAGTCATTCATGCCTTCTACCAGAAACATGGCGCGGACCTCTTCTACTGCATTAGCGGTAAGCGCAATAATCGGCACATCATTGTATTCCTCATGAAATCTTCGAATAATATGGGTTGTCTCTACCCCATCCAGCTCCGGCATCATATGATCCATGAAAATAAGATCATAATGTTTAACCGAAATTTTTTCAATTGCTTCCTGCCCGCTTAATGCAGTATCAATTCTCATCTGAAGCGGTTTGATCAAGCCCTCCGCAACGGTAAGATTAATTTCATTGTCATCAACAATCAAAATCTCTGCCTCCGGAGCGACAAAATCAAAAATCTCCTGACGGTCCGGGTCTAAGTCCCTGTAGAACTCCTCATGATTAAAAATAACGCCAAGATTTACAGAATATAGCGGCTTCTTCATGACAATCAGATTCGGACTGTGATTCTCCACATTTGATTTAAAACCGGTCATGAGCACACAGGTTATCTGCGGATGTTCTTCCACGAAGTCCCGTACCGGCTTTCCGAACATCGGCTGATCAATAAAGAAAAATTCAGCGCCCTTATCCAGTAGTTCCTGTAGCTGCTCCACCATAAGAACCGTGATGCATTCTCCGCCAAATCTCTCGATATCTCTCTGGAGAGAGGAAAGTATATACGGATTGTCCGTAAATACGCCGGAAATAATCTTCTTTTCTTCCTTTAAGTTTACGGACCTTCCTTCTGTTAAAACAAGCTGCGGTACTTCAAAGGAAAAGGTACTTCCCTTCCCATACTCGCTCTCCACCGTAATCTTTCCATTCATAAGGGACACCAGCTGCTTTGAAATCGCCAGTCCAAGGCCGGTTCCTTCAATATTACGATTTCGTTTGCTGTCGAGCTGGGAGAAGGACTGAAACAGTTTTCCCATATCCTCTTTTTTAATTCCAATACCGGTATCGGAAACAGAAACCTTTAAAAGAATTTCATGTTCATTTGTCCGCTCGTAAGCAAACCGGATTTCCACACGTCCTTCCTTTGTAAATTTAACTGCATTCATGGCAAGATTCATGATAATCTGTTTGATTCGAACGGAATCTCCCATGATGTGCAAAGGAATATCCGGTGCATAATCAATCAGAAGCACTAGGTTTTTCTCTCCGATTCTTGTGGAGATAATATTTACAATATCATTGATAATGGAAGGAGCCTGATACTCCACCATATTGATATCCATTTTTCCGGACTCTATCTTTGAAAAATCAAGAATATCATTGATGATGGTAAGAAGAGAATTGCCGGCAGATTTAATCTGATTTATATATTCTCTTGCGGTCGGTGGAAGTTCCTCCCTCAAAGCCATCTCCGCCATTCCGATTACCGCATTCATCGGAGTACGGATCTCATGGCTCATATTGGCAAGAAAGTCCGATTTCATATTTGCTTCACGCTCGATTTCAGAGCTTTCTTTTTCCATATTGTAGCGGCTGTATGCCATCTGGGACATAATATGCGCCATCTGCAGAATCATTTCTGCCTGATTTTGAATTTCCTCCTGGGACATGATGGGAATTTTTTTTGCCGCCTCTACATATTCATCCTCATCTATGCCCAGCTCCCTTGCTTTTTGACGAACCTCCTCTTCGGTAAATGCACGGTCTAACACCTGACCTCCGTGAAAGCTTCCCAGCATCTTTCCATCTACGCAGATTGGTGCCACAAAATCAATCAGTCCATTGTGGCATCTTGACACATAAAGTCCACCCTTTTTTGCCGCTTCTAAGGATGCCGCTTCGTCGCACTCCCGGCACCTGCGAGCTCCCTCCGGAGATCCTTTCGTATATTTCGCGCAGAAATCATGCTTTGTGGCATGTGTTGTAAGGCCTACACCCTTTTCATCGGAAAATCCCATTGCCATAGGTGTCATCTTATAAAAAGAATCCTGCAGTTGTTGCAGACTCTCCAACCCAAAAATTTCAGCTAACTGCAGGTTTTCATCCTCTATATGTCTTCCCATACCCTTTTATCCTTTTCGGAAAATACATTTATTTAATCCCTTTTCGGATTTGTGTTCCTGAGAATGAATTGAGAGTGGGTTCTGATTCAAATATGCAAATTCATTCGGGAACACCTTTCCGAAATGGGAGTTTATTTATTCAACACAGATTCTATCTTTTCAATCAGCTTCTCTCTATCGATTGGCTTTAACAAATATCCCTGTGGTTTTAATGACAATGCCTTCTGAATCTTGCTCTTCTCCGCCGCTCCTGTAAGAAACAGCACCGGTATGCCTGCCAGAGCCGGATTCTTTCGAATCTCCTCAAGAACCTGCGGGCCATCCATCTCCGGCATCACGTAATCCAGCAAAATCAAATCTGTTGACTTCGTCTCAAGATAGCGAAGAGCTACTTTTCCGCTAACTGCAGTCGCCACCTGGTAGTTATCCTCCAGGTGCCGTTTTAACACCTTAATCATTCTCACATCATCATCAATAATCAGGATGTGCAGCTTTTCCCCCGGCAGAAGATCTGATTTCTTCCTTGGATTAAAGCCTGTCGAAGGCACCGCAGCCGCTGTCTTCATTTCCGATACCGGTGAAGTCCCAAACAGCTGGTCTAAATCCTCGAGTACTGCATCCAGATTCTGCATTACCGGCTTTTGTTCCGGTATAAAAGCGATTTTCTCTGCCTCTTCTATCCGTTCTTCCTTTCGTCTTCTGCTTCTAAGGTAATCCATCAATTGGTCAGAAATTACCGAGGCAGTAAGGGGCTTTACCAGCTTAAGATCCACCACATTTACCGCAATTTTCATACATTCATCGCAGTCCTCCTGATCTCCGATGATGACAAAGGGTATATTCATACTGTTCGTCTTCTGTTTGATAGAAATCAGGTTTGTAATGCTTTTTCTCGGTTCCCGGTGCATGCAATAGACAATTGCATCCGGTTGAAAATATTTTACATGTCCCTTAATGTCTTCAAAATGCATGGATGAGCTCAGAATCTCAAAATTGTTCTCCATCCTGCGGAAAAAATCATCAATTGCCGCCATATTAGTTCCGAGTAGTAACAGCTTATATCTCATATCCTCACACCCCTTTTTATTGATCTCCCCTTATGTTGTGTCGATTCAGACAAGCTTTTATTCTCCTGCCTTACAGGTAATCAGCCATGGAGCAGGCTGTGTATTGTAGGTATTCTTGCTGGTAAGCTTTGCCACAGAAACCTGTATGATTTCCGGATCCCGGATTCCAAGCTCCTTGCAAAGCGCCGGCATAGATCCCGCCACAACAAAATCCAAGGTATAAATCACGAACTCCATGTTCGGATTGAGTTTAAGCAGGCATCTCATTTCCTGCTCCATGCTTGCTGATGCAACCAGCATCGTCACATCCGGAATCGGAAGCTCCTCAAAATGCTTCTCGTCAACATGATCGATGATTTTTACATTGTTCAGTCCAAACTGCCCCACATTATCCTCTAAGGTGCTTCTGTCATTTGCATTATACTCTACTGCAACTACCGTTCCCTCGCCATCGAGAATTGCCGCCTCAACCGCAATGGATTCACCGGAAATCACACAGATATTTTTTCCCTCATTGATCTGCATTTTGGAAAGAATGATTGCGCGGATCTCAGAACCCACATACCGCACGGAACCCGATGCAAAAACGCTGTTGTCCATACCGAACTTAATGGTACTTCTTGCATTCGGATTAAAGATCAGCATTCCTGCCGAAGCATTGATTCCCCGGTCAATCATATTCGAAACCTTACTCTGCTTGATTGGTCCTGTCGGCTCGCTTCCCTCGTTATAGATCACCATACAGTCTCCAAGCCCCGCATTGTACATACGGTAAAAAATATCCGGATGACCGGCTTCGGTAAATACAAGTACGCTCCGGTGCGCTTCTACCGTTGGAATCAGGTTCTTGTTCTTTCTTGTAATATCTAAAATCTTGACATGCTCCAGATCCACTTCCGTATTATCCGAAAAGTACTCCAGCCATGCCAGCACATGTGAATTATTAAACATTTGATTTTCCATAAAACAAACCGCCCTCTCTGTGTAAAGTACCACATTTATAGAAAAATTGTATCATATGAAAAAAGGAGATTCAACGAATCTCCTTCAAAAATACAATATTATTCCGTAATTTTCAGCTCATCAAAGCAATCAAAGGTTGCAAAATAATCTGCCGGTGTCTCTGCGCGGCGGATCAGCTTCACGCTGCCATCCTCTTTTAAGAGAAGCTCTGCAGAGCGAAGCCTTCCGTTATAGTTATAGCCCATGGAAAAACCATGCGCTCCGGTATCATGAATCACAAGGTAGTCACCCTTGTCAATTTTCGGAAGCTTTCGATCAACAGCAAACTTATCACAGTTCTCACACAAAGATCCTGTCACGTCATAGGTCTGGTCGCATACCGCATCTTCCTTTCCAAGAACCGTGATGTGATGATATGCCCCATAAATCGCCGGACGCATCAGATTGGCTGCACAGGCATCCACTCCGATGTACTCTTTGTAGGTGTGCTTCTCATGAATGGCCTTTGTCACAAGACAGCCATAAGGACCTAACATAAACCGCCCCATCTCACTGTAAATAGCAACATCCGAAAGGCCTGCCGGAACAAGGACCTCTTCAAAGGCTTCCTTTACTCCCTGTCCAATGGCATAAATATCATTCGGCTCCTTATCCGGAGTATATGGAATTCCAACTCCACCGGAAAGATTGACAAAGCTCATTTCCACCCCGGTCTTTTCCTTAATATCCACAATCAGCTCAAACAGCTGCTTTGCCAGCTTTGGATAATATTCATTGGTCACCGTATTGCTTGCAAGGAAAGCATGAATACCAAAGCGCTTTGCGCCTTTTTCCTTTAAGATCTTATAAGCCTCAATAATCTGCTCATAGGTCATACCATATTTGGCATCTCCCGGGTTGTCCATAATTCCGTTGGACAGCTCGAACACACCACCGGGATTAAATCTGCAGCTGATGGTTTCCGGAATATATCCAATGGTCTTCTCCAAAAAATCAATATGGGTAAAATCATCCAGATTAATAATTCCGCCAAGCTTATTTGCATATGCAAACTCTTCCGCAGGGACATCGTTGGCAGAAAACATAATATGCTCTCCATCAAAACCACAGGACTTTGCCAGCATCAGCTCTGTATAGGAAGAACAGTCACAGCCACAGTCGTATTCCTTTAATATGTTAAGGATAAATGGATTTGGAGTTGCCTTTACAGCAAAATATTCCCGGAATCCCTTATTCCATGCAAATGCCTCTTTTACCGCCTTCGCATTATTTCTGATTCCCTTTTCATCATATAAATGAAATGGTGTCGGATAGCTTTTTACGATTTCCTCTACCTGTTCCTTCGTCACAAATGGCGTCTTTTTCATCGTCGTATTACTCCTTACTTTTAGGCATTAACGTATTACATTGGATATGCTACAACAAGTTTGCTTCAAATTCAAGTATTGTTGTAAAGTTTTTCATCAAAGTATACGATATACATGAAAAGGTTTTTTATACATTTTTAGAAAAAGAATGAGGTACTTATGGACATAAAAGTATATTCCTACATTGATTCGTCAAATGTTACACCTGCCACAAATTCCCAGGAAGAACAGGTGTCCTCCGAAGAAAGCAGCTTTCAAAATGCGCTTTCTGCCGCTCAAAAAGCCATGGAGCTGGACGCAGCAATTGCAAAAGCAAAGCAATCCGGTGAAATCGGATTGTCGGTGTACTCTGCCAAGGCCTGGGAGCTTGGTGTCGGAAGAACCCTTCCCACCACTACCACCTCCGAGTCTGCTACTGAAGCAGTTTCCGCTTCGTCTTCTTCCTCTTGTAACAATTCGAGTGGATTGGAATGTTGTGAGGAATTGAACAGCTTCTTTGACGAAGCCGCAAACACCTATCAGGTGGATGCCAAGCTCTTAAAATCCATCGCCAAAGCAGAATCTAATTTCCGGCCAGATGCCGTAAGCTCCGCCGGAGCCGTCGGTATCATGCAGCTAATGCCCCAGACTGCCGCCGGACTTGGTGTCAGTGATTCCTACAATGCCTATGAAAACATTATGGGTGGCGCCAAATATATTTCCCAGCTGCTTGAAAAATACAATGGAGATGTTTCCCTTGCCCTTGCAGCCTACAACGCAGGAGGCGGGAATGTGGATAAATACGGCGGTACCCCTCCTTTTGAGGAAACACAAAATTATGTAACAAAAGTATTGGAATATTATTCATCCTAAAAAGGGGTTATGTTTTTGAAAGACTCCTCCGATAATATTAGCACAGGTAATTCTGTCGGCCACAGAATACTATAAAATTTCGGACAAGCCAGGGACGGTAATGCAAAAAGAAATGGATGTTCTCTTTTGCACTACCGTTTTTTATTTCTTTTTACACGGACGCATCTAGAGATAATCGGTCTCGTCCCAGAACGGGGTGAAAAAATGATTATTCAATCTGACAGTATGTTTCTTGGTTCTTCAAGAAGCTACCATACAAAAACCTATCAGGCACAGGCTGTAGAATCCATCTCAAGCTCTAATGGCACTGCTGCCACATCCTCCGACAGCTTTAGCGGCTTCGGAAATTCATTAAAAAATGTTGCTTTGCAGTATCAGGAAGTTCAGCCTCAAAAAGTCTCCACCATCATGGACCGACTGGAGGCTGTGCGGCAAATGAGAAGTCAATCCTTAAACTACTTATTGGAAATTCTCTTTGGAAAAAAATCTGCATCCGCCACCATGCCTAAGCTTCCCACTTCGACTACGCGCTATGCGACTTACTTTACCTATAATGAGAGTGAAACCATGTCCTTCTCGGCTTGCGGCAAAGTCCAGACTTCAGATGGGCGAACCATCGACTTTTCCATGGACCTTACGTTATCCCGCAGCTTCACAGAGGAAACCGCAGCCTTCATTGACTACACGCAGCCGGTTTTCTGCGATCCTCTTGTCATCAATCTGGACACTGCTTCCGCCAATGTAACCGATCAAAAATTCTTTTTTGATTTGGACTGCGACGGGGAGGAGGAGGAGATTTCCACGCTGGAATCCGGCAGTGGCTATCTGGCGCTCGATAAAAACAATGACGGAAGCATTAACAACGGAAGCGAGCTTTTCGGTACAAAAAGCGGAAATGGATTTGCAGATCTAGCCCTTTATGATATTGATAAAAACGGCTGGATTGATGAGGCTGATGAAATTTTCGACAAGCTTAAAATATGGACCATGGACAGGGACGGAACCCAAAAGCTTCTCGGCTTAAAAGAGGCCGGAGTCGGCGCACTCTATCTCGGAAGCTCCGCCGCAGACTTTTCGCTGAAGGATGCGAACAATGCCACCCAGGCCATGATTCGTTCCACCGGCATGTTTCTCTATGAGGATGGCCGCACCGGAACCCTGCAGCAGTTGGATCTTGCAACCTGAAAAAGAGACTTTTCATTCCCATACAGGTAGTGTAGAATAAATATTAGAATTCATATCACACTAAGAGGTATACAAATGGGAAAAAAGTCCATCAAAGAAAACAAAAATATCTACCAGCTCTCTCGCGAAAAATTAGATTTGACCAGAGAGAAGGCCAGCGAGCAGATGACTTATATTTCTGCCGATCGTATCGAAAAAATTGAAAGTGAAAAATCGCTTCCGCATCCGGATGAAATCCTTGCTATGGCACAATGCTACAAAGCTCCGGATCTTTGCAATTACTATTGCTCCCACGAATGTCCGATCGGACAGGAGAAAGTGCCGGAGCTCAAGCTAAAGGATCTCTCCCAGATCGTACTGGAAATGCTGGCTTCCTTAAACGCGGTAGATCATGAAAAAAATCGTCTGATTGAAATCACCGTTGACGGAGAAATTTCCAAAGACGAAATGCAGGATTTTATTGCAATCAAAAATCAATTGGACAAGATTTCCCTTTCTGTAAATACCCTTCAGCTTTGGATAGACAAAACCATTGCAGACGGAAAAATTGATCCGAAATTACTGGAATACTTTAACAAATAAATATGATTAAAACACAAAACTCCCATTTTGAATTTCTGTTTCTGAAAATGAATTTTGCTATTCGAATCAGAACGTTTAAAAAACGTCGGCACTTAACGAGCAATGTATTGCGAATTTAGTGCCGCTACGTTTTTTACAAGCGAAAGCATGTTCTGACTCGAATATGCAAATTCATTTAGAAAGAGAAATTCAAAATGGGAGTTTTTATTTCATATGTTCTTTTAAGAATTCGATATATTCCAATTTAGGAACCGGCTTTGAGAAGTAGTAGCCCTGAATGTAATCACATCCTGCAGCCTTCAAAATCTCATACTGTTCTTTTGTCTCCACTCCTTCTGCCACGACCTTTGCATCCATGGAGTGAATCATGGACTGCATCTTTGTAAAGGGAACCTGAAGCCTCTCCTCGGCACAGGTCTGCTGAATCATATCCTTATCAAATTTGATAATTCCAAAGGAGGATGTCACAAGCCTCTGTAGATTTCCATATCCGGTTCCAAAATCATCTAGTGCAAGCACATGTCCCCGTTTCGTTAGCGCATTCAGATTCTCTGTAAAAATTGCCGGGGCACAATTCGAAGCCGTCTCCGTTATCTCAAAACAGATATATCTGTTTTCGATGTGATGTCGCTGTAATATATCATCTACATGTTCCATAAAATCTCTTTGCAGGCATTGAATTGCGGAAAGATTCAATTCGATATATTCAATTCCCAGAGCTTCCATGTCATGCTCTTCAATGAATTTACATACCTCTTCAAGCACAAAATATCCAATCTGAATGATGGTTCCATTTTTTTCGGAAATCGGAATAAATTCTGCCGGTGATATGGGTCCAAGCTCCGGATCTGTCAAGCGAATCAGTGCCTCCGCAGAGACGAATCTTTGATCCCTGGCAGTGCAGATCGGCTGATAATACACTTCAAAGCAATGATTCTTTAGACCAAGCTGAATGGCCCTCTCCACCTGCTGTTGTCTGATTTTATCCTTGACCTCAAGCTCCTCAGGGGCAACCACACCAAAACGCATCCGATGCATCTTCTGGAAATAGGTAAGATGGGCGTTAAACTCATCAAGTGTATGCACATGCTTCGGATAATCCACTCTCGTTACAAAAACCGAACAAGCAATCTGCGTGCCGTTAATGTTCCAGGTTCTTGACAGTCTATCGTAAATTTCATCTTCCATCTTTTCCACGTTTTCCCCGGACTTTGGAATCAGAACAAAGCTTTTTTCGCTGACCTGAAATGATTTCCCGATCTCTGCATAATTCTGCAGATACAACGCCATTTCTTTGATCATCTCTTCCGAGCTGTTTACTCCATAGGTGGTTGTAATTAAATCGAAATCCGCGATTCGAATCATAACTGCAGAGAACTCATATTTGTTAAATATCATTTTGGAGACCACTTGCGAAAGATAGCTTTTATTTGCCATTCCGGTTTCCGGATCTAAGACAGCCTCCTGCTCCTGCCCGGATATTAAGAGAAGCATTGCGCTGACGGAAAAACCAAAGCTGAGCAAAAGATAATCTTTTAATATAAAAGTCTGAATCAATACCGGTGCAATATTAATGATGAAAATATTGCAGACCATAAAGCGGAGCATAGGATTGTAGGCTTTCCAGTTCCGGATTACATAACTTGCTGCACCTACCACATAAATCACCGCAACCACATAACATAAAAACTGGAGCGGTCCCGTCGTATACCCATTCTCATCAATCCGAAAGATAAAACCGGTAAACCAATTCGTCAAAATAAAAACTGCCATGACAAAAATCGGGAAGAACAAATGTATCTTCAACCTTCTTGTGTACATTTCCTTCATCACAAGACAGTCCACCAGATAAAGAACAAAGGAGAAAATTGCCGCCTGAAGACTCAGATAATATAAGGTGGTAATAACAATAAGCCCCGCATTATACATCTGATGCTCAATCATAACCGCTGAGATAATATCCCAGATTGCCGTAAAAAGAGCAGTAAAAATAAAAATACAGAAGGAATAATACTGGCTGTTTTTTATATGCTTTTTTTTGAAATAGATAAGGAAGACCACGATATATATGATAATTGCTGCAATATCAAAATCATAATTATAGGTAATCAAGATTTTTCTCCTTAGGTGTTTTTTCTCAGATTATTATTCTTTACTAGAATTTTACTTTATTTTATCACAGGAATTTTCTCTCGACAATATATGTCGACGCTTAATTTTACAATTCTTTCCATTTTATTCTTAAATTGACAGAATATTCCATTTTTCGACATCGCAATCACGCCCTCAGATAGACAAAGCTTGGCAGCGTTAGGCATGAGAAAATGTGGGAAAGTACAGTTTTTCCAGCTCTATGCGCTCCAATTGGCTTCCGCGACAGAACAGCCGGTAATCCTCTCCCCCGTCAAAAGCTTCGCAGGTAAACCAATGGGCATCTTCCTTTCGCGGCGTAAACCCAAGCTTTAAATTCGTATACTCCATATCCATTGCAATGAGTATCTGTTCCATAGAAACATCCTTTTGACTGATTACGCTTTGAAGCTCGATATTTTCCCCTTCTTTGCTAACAATTATAAAACAGTCCAATTCTTTTGAGTAATACACATTCTCCAAGTCGGAGGTATAGAACATCTGCAGCCCAAACTTATTGATCTGATCAAAAACTCCGAAGGGTACGCTTTTTCTAACGCTATCCAGATAGTGTGCTTTTACTTTTTCATCCGTTTTATCTACTGCCTGAAAGCCTTCTTTCGGATTATTCCCGGATACACACCTGTTTATTTTTGATATAGCATCCTTTCTTAAGGTGTACACGTACTGCAGCCTTTCTTCAAATCCCAGCTTTCTGTAAAAATCCAAAGCACTCAAATCTCCAAAAAGATAAATTCCATCACAGCTTCCTTCGTATTCCTTTATCACATGCTCCATCAATTCACGGGCCAGACCTTTTTTTCTATAATTTACATCCGTCATGACCGTGCCAATCTGAATGTAATTTTTTATTTTTCCATTCTGCACAAATTGCATCCTGTTGGCAGAAACATTGGAAATCACTTTTCCATCCTCTTCCAAAGAATAAGGAATATAGTCGCCTTCAAAATATCCATTTTTCACCCAGTCTTCAAAATGAAAGCCGAAGGTTTTCTCTGTCAATTCATTTAGTTCATGACGCAGGGCATCGTTCTTCATGTAATCTTTCACCATTCTCATATTTGCGCACTCCTTGAAAATTTTATAATCCCATTTCGGAATTGTATTTCTGATAATGAATTTTGCTATTTGAATCAGAAAAGCCCCCGAAATTCTTGTAAACCAAGCATTTCGAGGGCAATAAAAAAGAGCTGATAACGGGAGTCGGACCCGTGACCTCTACATTACCAATGTAGCGCTCTACCACCTGAGCTATATCAGCATCTTGACTGACGCTTACCGCGTCAACTATTGCATAATACAATATAAAAAAGAAAATGTCAATAGAAAAATGATGGTTCTTTTAAAAAAACCATCGGGAATTTTTCTCCCCGATGGTTTTTCATTTTTTGCAATATGTAATTACTTCTTTGTAACCGTCTTCTTAGGAGCAGCAGCCTTTGAAGTCTCTGCCGCCTTTGGAGCTTCTGCCTTTGGGGCCTCAGCCTTAGGTGCAGCAACCTTCTTTGGAGCCTCTTCCTTCTTTGCGGCAGCCTTAGGTGCAGCAGCCTTCTTTACTGTTTCCTTCTTTGCGGTTTCTTTCTTTGCCGGAGCCTTTTTTGCAGGTGCTTTCTTAGCAGGTGCCTTCTTTGCAGGTGCTTTCTTTGCAGTAATCTTTGCAAGTAAAGCAGCCTTTCCAACATTTCCCTCTACTTTGATAACTCCGGTATTGTATGCCTCAACAACGTCTACCTTACCGGCTGCAATATCTACAAGAGTATTTGCTCCTGTAACAACAATTGCATCTCTGTCGTAATATTCATATGGCTGGATATCAATCTTGCCATCTGAAACCTCCAAATACAATGCTCCCTCCCCTTCTCCGGTTACATTGAACTGAATAGCAACATGCTCTTCAATTGCGCTTGCATCTGCTTTTGCATATGCGGTTTTAAGTTTTTTTACCAATTCTTCATAGGTCATAGTATTTTCCTCCTGTTAAACACCATCCACTAAAGCAACTTTTTTCTTTTTCTAATCTATTATGCAAAATTTTACATAAAAATGCAACATCTAATTTTGCGCATCTGAAATAAGTGCGCGAAGTGCGGCTTCTTTTTCGCCCATAATAGAGTCCACCCGACTCTGTCCTTCCTTGTCCAAAATCTTATTCATTCCGTATGCACCGGAATAAGCCCCGGTGGTTTCATTGTAATTGGACTCTTCCATTCTTGCAGCCTCCGCCGCGGCAGCCTGCTCAAATGCCTCATCGATCTGGGCCTGCAAAACAGCATCATCTGCTGCTTTTTCCGCATTCAGTCTCGCAAAGATTTCTTCTGCCAGCTTCATATTTTCAGCATCAGCTTCCACAGTCTCTGATGTCTCTGCAACATCTGTGCTTACCCTTTCCGTAACCGGCTCGCACTCCTTGACATCCTTTTCTTTGTAATTTACCTGCCACCATTTTATAATTGCATTATGTAATTTATCTTTTGAATCGCGTTCTGCAATAAGATCGCGGTCATACCATACACCCATCCCAAAACCTTCTCAAAAAAATGTATCCTACGTGTTAGTACTATATTACCACCATTTGGGAAAATACTCAATCGTACAAACCATTATTTTAATTACTTTCTACCGACAAAAAGCGATCCCATTCTTCGATATCCATACTGCCCTCCACCACAAGCTCATAGGTACACTCATCCTTGGAGTCCATTGTAAAAATGTATGTGATCTTTTTCCCCTGCTCTTTTTTTGCTTCAACCACATACCCATCTGCAAAATTTTGAAAGCAGTCCGAATAATCCCTTGGCTCTATCAAAATATCCGGGTCCTTTTTCATAAATTCTCCATCTGCGTTGTAGAAGGTATATCCCTCCTTCGTAAGCGAAATAATCCTCCTGTCAACAATGCGAAACAGAAGACCGTTTGCTCTCATTTTCCGAATATCCCTGTTACAGCTGTTCTCCGGAAGTATCCCCACATCATCCAGATACAGATGAAACATATCGCCTGTACACTCTAGTCGTTCAATATGCGCATCGCTAAACACAAAGTGCTCAAACTCATTCTCCGTTCTATACTTCATAGTTGTCATTCCTCGTATAGTATCTTTTAGATACCTTATTTTATATAAAACTTTATTGTTACCTTTGTTCAATAGGCTTAGTTAAGCCCATGATATAATTGTCCCAGTGTCAATCAGGTAATAGTTCTATCATTCCTTGTTGAACCAGTAATGGTTGCTTCATTGAAAGTCTGTTCCCCTGACATGGAAGTTAGCTTCAAACCGGCTGGCTGTTTGCTTAAGTTTAGGACAACCATCTAGCAGTGTGGTTTCGCATCTGTCCATCTTAAGCTGGATTCTTATATGCGAGGGTGTCGATGCTCCATGATCATGGGTTTTACCAAGCCGATTGAACACTGAAGTCTACAACGAAAGGTGGTGATTACAATGAACACAACTCTTTACGTCGGTATTGATGTAAGTAGCAAATCCAATGTCGTTTACTTAATGCTTCCTAACGGTGATAAGCACAGTAACTTTTCTGTTGCCAACTCACACGAAGGCTCTACTCAGTTGGTAAAAAGAATTCTTTCTGCTCTAACTTCAAATTCCCTTGATACTGTTCTAATAGGCCTTGAAGCAACCTCTGTCTATGGTGACAACCTAGTATACTTTTTAAGGGAAGATGCCACTCTGGCACCTTTTAACAGAAAGATTCATGTCCTTAATCCAAGACAGGTCAAACAGTTTCATGATGCTTACAATGACCTGCCTAAAAATGATTACGTGGACTCATTTGTCATTGCTGACTGCCTGCGTTTCGGTAGAATCAACAAAGAGGTTTATATCGGAGACTATCACTACAAAGCTCTCCAGAACCTTACACGAGCACGATACTTTGCTGTCCAGAATCTCACAAAAGAAAAGCAAAGATTTATAAATGTGCTATTCAAGAAGTATTCTACTATGACGCAGGAGAAGGTATTTAGCGATACCTTCAGCACTACCGCTCTTGCTGTCTACGATGAATTCGAATCAGCAGATGCATTAGCAAATATGGACTTACAAGAGCTTACTGATTTCATCATTGAAAAAGGAAAGAACCGCTTTCCTGATCCTGATGCAGTAGCCAAAGCCATTCAGAAAGCTGCCAGAAGTTCTTACCGTTTGCCTAAGACGGTAAATGACTCCGTTAACCAAGTACTTTCTATATCCATAACCTCCATGAAGGCATTGGAATCTCAAATCAAAGAGTTCGACAAAGCTATCAAGGCTCAAATGGAACTCTTGCCCAACGTATTGATATCCGTTCCTGGTATAGGGCCAGTCTATTCAGCCGGTATAATGGCTGAGATAGGCGATATCAATCGTTTTGAAAATCAAGCAAAACTTGCCAAATATGCTGGTCTTGCTTGGAAACAGTACCAGTCAGGTGGATTTGAAGCCGAAACAACAAGGCTCATCCCATCTGGTAACCGATTTTTAAAATACTATCTGTGCGAAGCAGCATTTTCTCTTGTAAGATGCGACAAGGAATACTCTGACTTCTACCATCTCAAATATAAAGAGGTAAACAGATGCCAACACAAACGTGCACTCGCATTAACTGCCCGTAAACTTGTGCGGTTAGTCTTTCGACTGCTGAAAGACAATCGTCTATATCGTTCAGCTTAGCAAAAACATCTGCTTTGCTGATGAGTCCGCCCTGCTCATTTTAAAAAAAATTGGTCGGCAGGGCTTAGGTGGTCGTTTTTTGTTTTCGTGAAATATGTCAAAAAATAAAAGGATTTTTATTATTCTTCACTTGACATCACACCGCTGGACTTT
>CAMDYX010000048.1 GCA_945910395.1 uncultured Agathobacter sp.
TTATTGCGAATTTAGTACCGCTACGCTTTTTACAAACGAGAGTGGGTTCTGATTCCAATATGTAAATTCATTCGGGAACACTTTTCCGAAATGGAATTTGTAAAAAAAATCGCACCCGGAAAATTTTCCGGGTGCGGGTCAATGCATCTGTATTCATCCGTACCTACTATGCTCGTCCGGATGCCTCTAAAAGCTTCTGTCTCATCTCATTCTCAATCTTCTGCAGTTCAATTTCTGCATTGGCACGCTTTTCTCTTCCCTCTTCCTGAATCTTTAATACCTCATCTAAGGTGCTGATTAAGGTCTGATTCGTGGTCTGTAAGGTCTCGATATCAACAATGCCTCTCTCCGCCTCCTTGGCGGTCTCGATGGAAGCAGCCTTAAGTGCTTCTGCATTCTTCTTTAAAAGCTCATTGGTCATATCCGATACTTCCCTTTGCGCACGGGCTGCTTCTGTGGAATGGTTGAGTCCGATTGCAATCACCATCTGACTCTTCCAGAGCGGAATGGTGTTCGTAAGCGTCGACTGAATCTTATCGGACATCTCTGTATCATTGCTCTGAATCAGACGAATCTGCGGAGCCATCTGAAGCGAAATATTTCTGGTAAGCTCCAGATCATAGATTTTCTTCTCAAACCGATTGATCATCTGAGAAAAATCCTTTGCTGCCTGGGTATCCTCAGGGAGCCCGCTTTCTTCGGCTTTCTGAAGCAATGCAGGAAGCTCTGTGTTTTTTGCTGTCTCAAGCTTCTGCTTTCCTGCTAAGATATACATGGATAATTCCTTGAAATAATTCAGGTTCAGCTCATACATCTTATCTAAGGTTGCAACATCCTTTAAAAGTGTAATCTGATGCTGCTCCAAAGCCGTGCTGATGCGATTTACATTTACCTCAGCCTTATCGTACTTCGCCTTCATATTGGCAAGCTTATTTGCATTCTTTTTAAAAATGCCAAAAACGCCTTTGCTGTCTTCCTCCTCTATAGAGCGAAGCTCTGTCACAACATTTGTGAGCATTTCCCCAACTTCACCCATATCCTTTGTCCTGACATTTGCCATTGCCGCTTCTGAAAAATCCGCAATTTTCTTCTGGCTCGCTGCTCCGTACTGCATGATCTGCTGTGTATTCTTCAGATCAATTTGTGCCGCAAAATCATCCACCATCTTCTGTTCTTCCGGTGTAAGTACAACCTCTGCAATCTTGGGCTTGCTCTCCTTGCTGCTCTCTACGACTGCGGTCTTGTCCACTCCATCCTGCAATACCGGATCAAAGGTAAGTGTTGGCGCTTCCCTTAATAATTCATCTAAATTCTGACTCATGTTTCTTCCCCTTTACTTATTATTCAAATCAAAGGCATGATCTTTTGCAAGTCCATCCTTTGCAAGCATGGTCTGTAATACCTTTGCATCTGTTGTCACATCAAAAACAGCATCGGAAAACAACTGGTTTCGCAGTTCCTCAAAGGATTGATTGATGGTATCCAGCGTCTTTTCTAACTCTGCCTTTGCCTCGATGATCTCCGCATTCGGAGATGCAACCTGATCAAATTCCTCGTAAGCCTCCACAAGCTTTAATGTAGTTGGCAGATAATAATCCATAAATTTCTGCATCTTTGCCATCTGCTCCGGATGCTCACGAACCCGCTTAAAGATTTCTTTTAAGACACTCTCTAACGTGAACAGCTTTTGGGAGATTACCTCCCCGGGAATCCTCTCATTCATTTCCCGGATATGTCCGGTACACTCCTGTCCCTGCCAGATCATCTTTGCCAGTTTGGGATGATTTTTCTTAATTTCCTCACTGGGCTCTTCGATTCCGCTTTGCTTTCTCCAGCGCATGGCCTCTGCATCCGCAAACACATCCCGGCTTTGATCGCCCTGTGAAGCCTCATCCGAAGCCTTCCCTGCTGCATATGCATTTTGCCGTTCTTTGGCAAATTCGTCCAGCTCCACATCCTTCCGCTGCTTTTCTATCGCCAGATATTCCCGGTAGGTATCGTCGGAAATCATCAGGCAGCTTTCCTGCATATCCAGATGTCCCTGGGGAAAAATTCCCTTTGCCATCATGCGCTTTACATCCCTGCGCACAAATTTTTCAGACTTGTCGGTCTGCTTTGCAAGGTCAGCAATGTTTATATAGCTTTTCCCCCGGCAGAGAAAAAGGTAACGTTCCGCCCGCTGCAAAAGCTTTCTGCTTGATACACCGGCAGTGATCATGCCAATACATCCGAATAGAAGAAGTGCAATAACAATGCTTCCACCGATTCCGGCAATGGGCTTTAGGAAAGCCAAAGACAAAATAATCACAACAAGTGCCGCCACTCCCATAATGCCGGTTCCGATTCCGCCGAACACCGTCAGAAGAACTCCCGACACCTTTCCTTTTCTTTGAAAAACAGCCCTGGGTGTCGCAAAACCACTATATATTCTGGCCGGCTGCTGGCGGCTCACATTTCTGTTTGTCTGGTAAAAAACCGGCGGTTTCTGCACATTTTTCTGACTCACCTGACGCTTTGCTTCGTTTACCACCTGATTTACCGTGTCAGCTACCACACCTCCGATTCTGGAAAAATCTCCGGTTCGGAGGGAATCCTCCACGGCGCCTCTTATTTCATTTCCAATATCGCTCCAATTACGATTATCTTCCATTTCAAATCTCCAAATATCAAATTCCATTCCCAAGTATAATAGATTATCTCCAAAAAAACAACGATAGCAACAGCAAAATAGCCGCAGTTTTTTCGCATTTCGTGCACAAAAATCACCGATTTTCCTGCTCCCAGAACGCCCTTACCTCTGCCTCAATGGTATCTAAGGTACAGATGCTTCGCTTTTCCCACTCTCTCGGATACAGCACATCATAATCCCGCTGTAAAAACCGCTCGTCCAAAAGCAGAATAATTCCGCGATCCTCCGGTGTACGGATCACCCGGCCTGCCGCCTGAAGCACCTTGTTGATTCCCGGATAACGGAACGCATAGTCAAAGCCGTTCCCGGAATTTTTGTCATAATAGTTTTTTAAAATTTCCCTCTCGCTTCCGATCTGGGGCAGCCCGGTTCCTACTATAATGGCCCCGATGAGTTTATCGTTCTTTAGATCAATTCCCTCTCCAAAGATTCCGCCCATGACACAAAATGCAACCAGGGTGCGGTTTCCTTCCTTTTCAAATTCCTGCAAAAAAGCCTCCCGGTCCAGCTCCCGCATATTGTTTTTCTGAACCAGACTCCACACCACATCCGAAGAGCTTTCAAATATGGTAGGATTCTCTTCGCCATTTTCCTGCGCGCTTATGACCCTTTCCATATGGCAGTAGCTGTCGTAAACCTCATTCATCATCTTATAGGAGGGGAAAAAGACCATATAATTTCCCTGCTTACAGCGTACTGTTTTTTTGATATATTGCGCAATGCGTTCATACTCCGCTGCCGTCCGTCTGGTATATTTTGTGCTCACATCCCGTCCAAATGCCAGCAGCCGCTGCTCCATGGAAAAGGTGCTTTTTGCATAGATGGCATAGTTATCCTCCAGCGTCGACAAAAGCTTTTTATAATAATGAATCGGAAGCAGTGTAGCCGAAAAGAAAATCGTTGCATTTCCCTTATCCAGACATTTCTGCAGATTCTTGGATGGGTCCACGCAAAAAAGCTTTAGCATAAATCTTCCATCCTCGGCAATCTTAGAATAAATCACATAATGCTCATCCAGCAGATCATAGATATTTAAGAAATTCCGAATACTGAAATAAAAATCCAAAAATTCCTTTCTTCCCGGAAAATCAATCTGTCGGCGGGTGGCATTCTGCAAAAATTCATCAATATCCATCATCAGATTGTACAGCGCAAAATACAGGGTGCCGATTTCCTCATATAGGACATAATTTTCACATTCCCGTTTCATCTGAAGAAGCAGCTTATTGCAGCGTTCCAATCGCTTTTCGATTCTTTTACTGTGAGGGCGGATGATTTTCTTGGCTAGAAGAAAATCTTCTTTATAGATTTCTGCGGAGTACATACTGCGGCTTCGCTCCACCAGATTATGTGCCTCGTCCACCAGGAAAATGTATTCGCCTTTGACACCCTCCTGGAAAAAGCGCTTCAGATACACATTGGGATCAAACACATAATTGTAATCACAGACAATGTCATCTGACCAGGAGGATACATCCAGGCTTAACTCAAAAGGACACACCGTATACTTTTCTGCCTGACATAAAATCTCATCCCTGGTAAAAACATCTGTAGAAGTAAGAAGATCAAACACCGCATCATTCACCCGGTCAAAGTGCCCCTTTGCATAAGGGCATTTTACCGGATTGCACTCCATCTCCTCGCACAGGCAAAGCTTTTCCTTGGCCGTAAGCTGGATGATTTTCGCCTGATACCCCTTATCCCTCAGCAGACCAAAGGTTTCCTTTGCCACCGTGGCAGTAATCGTTTTTGCCGTAAGGTAAAAAATGCGGTCTCCCAGGCCTTCCCCCACGGCCTTGACAGCCGGAAAAATGGTGGAAATGGTCTTCCCAACTCCTGTAGGTGCCTGAATGAATAAATTCTTTTTTCTGGCAATGGTGCGGTATACATCAAAAACCAGCTGCTTTTGTCCCTCCCTGTAGGGAAAAGGAAATTCCAGCTGCTTTATGGAGACTTCCCTTGTTTTTCTCCATTCGTATTGAAAATCCATCCACTTCCCGTATTCTTTCACCAGCTTAAAGAACCAGTCCTCTATCTCCTGATAGGAAAACTCTTCCCGGAAAATTTTTCTTTCCTGACTTTCCAGATTACAGTAGGTCATCTGGACTCCGATATGGTCTAAGTCATTCTGATATGCAAAAATAAATGCGTAGCACATGGCCTGCGCCTTGTGGACATAGATCGGTTTTTCAAAATACTCCACGCCTGTATACATGCCCTTGATTTCATCAATCCAGATGCTCTCATCCTCTGTAAAAATCCCGTCGGCCCGACCCTCTATGACAAGATCGTAGTTTACGGTTCCCACCGTATATTTCAGCGGAACCTCTGCCATATATTCTTCTCCATGCTCCTTTTGAATCATCCGATGGATTTTCGTCCCTTCCATCATGGCATCCGCACTGGCTGCGCCGCCTCTTCGATTATCGATATCCCCTTCACGAAAGATAAACTCCACCAAATCACGGACAGAGGTTGAAAAAACCGTTTTGCTCATTTTTGCCGAAGTCTCCTTTCCCAAAGAAAAAATGTCCTGCTCCTTATACAAAGAAGCAAGACATCCCATGCCTATAAAATTATTTTATTATGCGATAACAAATTTATCAATGACATTTTCAAAGTTGTTATCATTTTCTCCATACCGGACAATCAGATCCTTTTTTAATCCCATTGCAACCATTCCCAGCAATGACTTCGCATCTACAAGCGTATGACTGCCATATACATCTATATCAAAGTCACATTGTCCGGCAGCAGTTACAAACTCATTCACATCTTCCATTGCCGTAAACCGAATCACTTTTTCATGTTCATACATAATTCTTCCTCGCTTTCTAAAACCCCAGAGAATTACGCCTCCCATACATGCGGTGATTATGCCATCTTCTATCCCGGCTGTCAATGAATTTTACGAAAAGTTTAGAAAATAAAGCGAAAAATAAGACTAAAGTACATTATTTTTGTATTTCCTTAATTCCTCAAGATAAATTTCTCCAATCTTGCTGATTTTTGCTCCCTTAATGTGAATGTATCCGATATGCATTTTTTCCGACTCCTCAAGTGGAATTGCAATGTAATCTGAGCCGTTTAACTCTTCACAGATAATGCCGGAGCACAAAGTATATCCATTTAATCCAACCATAAGATTTAACATGGTTGCCCGGTCGTCTGCCTTGATGATTTTCTTATATTCATAGGTGCTCTTCATTTCCTCCGCAAAATAGAAGGAATTGTTCTTTCCCTGTTCAAAGGCAAGGCAGGGATACTCCTGCAAATCCTTCATGGAAATCACAGCCTTGTCTGCAAGAGGGTGATTTTTCCACAGATAAACGAAGGTATCACAGGTAAAAAGCTCCTCAAAAAACAGCCCGCTCTCTTTAAAAAGCTTCTTCATAACTGCCTCATTGAAATCACTTAAAAACAGTACTCCGATTTCACTTTTCATGTTCTTAACATTATCAATAACAGTCTCTGTCTTTGTCTCATGGGCAGCAAATTCATAGTCCTCCATTCCCACCTGCTTTACCATCTCCACGAAGGCCTTTACCGCAAAGGAGTAATGCTGCATGGAAACGGAAAATTTCTTCTTTGCCTCCTGCCCCACATATCGGTTTTCCAGCAATCGATACTGTTCAATGACCTGTCTTGCGTAACCGATAAATTCTTCTCCCTCCGGAGTAATCACGATACCACGGTTGGAGCGGATAAAAATGGTAAGTCCTGCTTCCTCCTCCACATCCCTTACCACCGCGGAAAGATTCGGCTGGGAAACAAAAAGCTTCTTTGCCGCCTCATTCATAGATCCTGAATCTGCAATTGTAATGATTTGATTCAGCTGTTGTAATGTCATAAAAAATACTCCTGTTCTTTCCCTAAACTACCGCTTTTTTCAGCCATTTTCCGGACAACACTCTTCCTCCGAAAATAAAGCTTCGGATGCCCCAGTCCGCAAACATTCCGATCCATACACCCATGGGGCCTACCCCGGCAAAACGAATCAGATATGCCGCCAGCGCCACCCTGCAAAACCACATGGTACAGGTTGCAACAATCATGGAAAATTTTACATCTCCGGCAGCTCTTAGTCCATATGCCGGAATAAAAGAAACCGGCCAGAGGAGTGGTTTTACGATAGTGATTGCAAGCAGCATTTCAAAACACATCTGCAGGCTTTCCGCTTCCATCCCCGCAAGGATCATTACCGGTTTACTGATGGCAAAGGTCAAAAAGCAGGACACCACAAGCATCCAAAAGCCGATTCCGGTAAGCTTTACCATGTAATACTTCGCTTCTTCCTTTCTTCCTGCACCAAGAGTCTGCCCGATAACCGTCATCAGACCAATTCCCACACCAACTGCTGCCACACCATTTACGTTTTCAAATATGACAGCCATTGCCTGGGCTGCGATTGCAGTAGTTCCAAGGGTGGAAACCGTAGACTGAATCGCCAGCTTTCCAAACTGGAACATGCCATTTTCAATTCCTGCCGGAATACCGATTGCCAGAATTTTTCCAATCAGTGGGAAGTCCGGACGTATTGAAAAATACTGATTGATGACAATTGGCTGCCTCTTCCTTCTTAAAAAAGCAAAAACAATGACTGCACAAAACATTCTGGAAAAAAGCGTTGAAAGGGCTGCTCCCGCAACTCCCAGCCCAAATCCCAAAATTAGAATTGCATTTCCAACCACATTCAGCACATTGGAAAGGATGGAAACCTTCATTGGAAATTTGGAATTTCCTCCTGCCCGATAAAAGGCTGCCCCGGCATTAAACAGTGCAATAAAGGGATACGAAATTACCGAATATAAAAAGTAAATCCGAGCATTTTCCATCACCGCCGGTTCAACGCTTCCGAAAATAAGCCGAAGAATCTGATTTCGAAACAGCAGACATAAGATCATGATTCCTACAGAAATCACTACAACGGTAAGAACGATCTGTCTTGCTGCGCCATTGGCTCCTTTTTCATCCCTATGGCCGATATAGTGAGAGCAGATAATCGCCGCACCGGTGGCCAAAGCGGAAAACACCTGAATAATCAGCATATTGATGGAGTCTACCAAAGAAACTGCCGACATTGCCACACTTCCCACGTTACTGACCATCATGGTGTCTACCATTCCCATAAGAGAATTTAGTAGCTGCTCAATAATAATCGGAATCAAAAGCATCCACAATGCTTTTGTGGGAAAGAGCAATTCATCCCTGCTTATTTTATTTCTGTCATATAGTACATGTTTCATTGTGCTTTCTTTCTACAGTAAAAGCCGGCCCTCTATTCCATCAAAATCAATCACCTTCTTGCTTTCATCCCACAGTGTGATTGTTACAGGCCCATAGCCTCCGCATTTTTCCTGATCCGTATATGTAATCTCTTGAATAGGGAATAATTCTTCCTCTGTAAAATCCTCCAGATTTTCCTTGGTAATGACCTGGGACAGCAGCATATAGTTCTCATAGCGGTTATGCTTTTGTCGTTTTGTCTTCGCATATACCACAATGGAATTTTCGGAATCCGGATTGGTTCCTTTGCTCTTTATATAGGAAAGCTCATCCCATCCGTCAAATATGGTCATGGCCAACTGCTTTTCCCTTCCGGTAAAGTCGTGCCCCTTTAGAATGATTGCCTTTGCTCCATCCTTTTCCTTTTCAAGAATCGTAGTGCCGTTATCCGGAAAACCATAGGCCCCTAAGGTTAGTGTAATGGGTCTTCGCATCATGCGGATTTTATCTGCCCGGATAATTCCGTACGGAACGGTAAAATCAGCAAGATTCATTACCTGCTTCCAATGCTCCTCCGTCATAAGATCATAGGAAAATACCTGTCTTCGGTATAATACATCCTCTTTTACACCACTCCAGAAGGTGACATTTGCCTTCTCAAAGGTGTTTGTTGTCACATCACAAAGTACATACTGCTGCGCCTCCACCGAGTTATCCGGGGCGGCCTCCCATGGATATTTGGTATTAAAGCAAAGCTTGGAATAGTTCCACATTCCATGCTCATCCGTTTTTTCCTTTACCACCTTTCCGGTACGAAGAATGGTCTCACCGTTTGCCTTGTGATTGGAAAAGCACAGTGCCGGGCCCTCTAAGGCTGTCTCCTTTACCTCGTTTTTAGCAAGCTTTTCCCAGGTACCGTTATTCTCCTTTGCGGTCCAGAACGGATGATCTGCGGGAAAATGCAGACATAAAAATGCCTTTCCGAGCCAGAACGGGGATTCCGCGCAGGAATATCCCTGCACAAGCGGGGTAAACTGTCCGTAAAATCCCAGGGTCGGGATTCCCTTATATAAAAAGTCCTCTCTTGTCACAAACTGAAGCAGCGCTCCGGAGGAAATCCTTCTTGCCAGTCCCGGATCTGCCACAGAGCTGTTAAGCATCAGATTTCCGTCAAAGGCGCTGGTGGCGGCATTCCGGTAGATATTGCTTCTGCCCCACATATTAACAAACCCATCTTCATCAAAGAAATCTCCATAGGTTTTCATAAGCTCATTGGAATTCTCTTCGAATTTTTTGGCGATATAGGGTTCCTTTTCATATCCGTACCACAGATTCCAGATGGGTGCATATACATTAAATGCCCAGCAGGAATAATAGTCAAAGGAATGACCGTCCCTGTACCATCCGTCCCCTGCGTAGTAGGCCAGAACCGCCTGGGCATGCTCCTTCATAATATCGTGGTCAATGTCATAGCCCTCCATGTCAAGGAAGGCAAGATCCAGCATATTAAAAAGCCGCCAGTTCTGCGGCACCGTATTTCCTTTTCCATAATCCAGCAGAAAATCTGCAATGAGGTCCTTTTCCTCTTTTGTATAGGTATCCCAGATTTCCTCTTTACACACCCAAAGACAGATGACAAGGGCACAGGTCTCAACGGTCTGCTGAAATGCCCGGAAGGGATTCGGATCCTTGGATAGAGCAACCAGCTCCTCATAACGTCCCACGGATTGTTCGTCGCCTATCGTGCAGGAACGAAGAACGTGACTCTTATAATAATCCTTTATGCTGTATCCGTTTATCGTAAGCTTTGGATTTTCATGAATCAGGGGTGCTGCAATAAAAAAAGATCTGGTAAGGCCTTCAAAATACTCTGCCTTAAACTCCCAAACCGCATCCGGGCTGTGTGGGTAGGTAACCTTTGTCTCTTTTCTCGGCATCACTACCGGGTCATCAAAATCCTTGATATTTCCAAATATTCCCGTAAGAAAAAATTCCCCCGCATCAATCCAGCTTTGCCTGGTCATCCCAGTGTACGGGCTTAAATTATAATCCAAATATTTAGGTGTATATGCCATATGATCCATCCTCCGAACTTCATTCATTTTTCTTCTCTCTTTTCGGAATTGTGTTCCCGAGAATAAATTATTTTATTCCAGCATTACGGTTTCACCGCCCTTTATCTCATACACCCAATCATTGTAAATCGTAATCCAGACGCTTTCTGCACTTGGATTGTAGACAAAGGATCCATCTGCCGCAAACTGCAGTCTTTTTGCCCGTTCCATATACTCCACGTACTCAATGTTTGTCGCATACCAGATGTCATCCCGGTCTCCCACCATTTTGCAGAACTCTTCGATCAGATCCCAGTTATGGTCTCTCTCGAATTCATAGCTGTGTCCCCACACATACATCATATATAAATACTGCTTTTTGTTAAGCTCGGTAAACTCTTTTCCAAGTTCAAGCAAATTGTGATTATGATGACAGGTTGCCTTCCACTCATACAGATTGGTAGGCAGCTCAAAGCTATCGGAATCCCCCACAATTCTTGAATACCGGATTCCCAGTGCCGGAAGAAGTTCTTCTATTTCTTTCGAATAGGAACCGTTTGGATAAGAAAGTCCCTGCACAAGGTGTCCTGTAATGCGCTCTAAGTTCATGCGGTCCTGTAATACTTCATGAGCAACAATAGGAAGCGGCTCTCTTGCTATGGTCGGATGCGTCAGGGTATGGCATGCGACTTCATGTCCCTCATACAATTTGGGAATCTCATCCTCATGAATGCGAATATCCATATCCAGTTCTCCGGAATTAATGTGAAAGGTTCCTTTGATATGATATCTGTTAAAAATTTCGATGAGTCTTCGATCCTCTAACTTACCGTCATCATAGCTCATAGTAAGTACTTTAAACTTTCCGTTCGGGAAACAAATATATGGTTTCATCATTCCACTTCTCCTTATGATTCATTGTGTTTTTCTTACAGCATCCTGTGCATAGGCAGACTGCCGTGCGTTTCATTATATCGTGACAAAACCGGTCACGATCAAAATTCGCCGCTCCTCAATCATGCAAGCATGTTGACTCGCTAGCGCTCATTATATCATATCTTAAAGTGCATTACACTCGAAATAAAACGAAAAAAGAGAAATAGTGTTCTATTCCTCTTTTTTTACAAATCGATCTAGAAATTGTAGGATTCCTCCGATACAGGCAGGGAAAATCCATGAGAAAAAACGGAAGGACAAAATGGCCGGCCCGATCATTCCGATTCCGAGGAACTCGTCCATAAACAGTCCGAATACATATTCTAAGGCCATGACTCCCGACGGCACCGGAATGACACCTGCAAGGAAATAGGTGACTGCCATAATTGCAATGATATCCCATGTAGAAAGAATACTCTTTCCCTTAAGCAGAACCACAACAACTGCGTAAATCGCGATACATTTGCAAAGATTTACAAAAAGTACCACAAGATTTCTCCTCCACTGCCGCCACAAAAATTTTCCTTCTGTGTTCAGGCATTTGATCTGTGCTATCCAGTTTTCTGAATTCTTTCCAATCCATTTGATCTTTTTTGCCAGTTGTTCAATTAAAAAGACCACAAGGTTTGCAATTTTCTCTGACATGGATATCAAAAGAAAGGCACTGATAATCACCGTACACATGACGGTGGCTATTATAGCAAACGCCAGATACCGGTGGCTAAGCTTACTGGTGTATTCCAGATGGGAAAGCCAGAAAAATCCCGCCAGACCGCTTAGCATGATGCTAAGCTTCTTAATTGCATATTTGTAGGCGGACACGGCGGTCCCCTGTGCTAAGGTCACCCCACTTTTACACAGATAGAATATTTCTGCCACAAAGGTAGCGCTTCCTAATGTGATCAACCGGTAGAATTCACAGCAAAATGTGGTTTTGATTCCCTTTACTGCCGTCATCTGCTTTGAAAAGGGCGCCGCACCATAGTGAATCAAAAAGCCATCCAAAGCAAAATAGATGGTAGCCAAAATCATACAAATCAGAATCTCTTTTGCGGAAATCTGCCTGATTCCCCACCAGATTTCCTCCATGGAATCCCGATAAAACCATACTGCAAAAATGAGCAGTGCAAGAACAATATAGCTGCTTATTTTTCTCTTTTTCTTCATATTTCCCATTCTTTCTCTTTTCATGTGTTTTTCTGAATAAATTTTGCTATTTGAATCAGAACCCACTCTCGTTTGTAAAGCGCCGAGCGTGGTCACTTAAGCCTTCCCTATGATATGAAAAGAGCCCGAGAATCACATTTCTATGATTCCCGGACTTTTTTATACGTTATGCTGCGGCGGGATTACATCATTCCCATGCCTGCGCCGCCTGCCGGCATTGCCGGTGTATCTTCTTTGATATTTGCTACTGCAGACTCCGTTGTAAGGAGTGTGGATGCTACAGAGGTTGCATTCTGTAAAGCACTTCTTGTTACCTTTACAGGATCAAGGATTCCACTTGCAACCATATCAACATATTCCTCTGTTGCAGCATTAAATCCGGTTCCCGGAGCAGATTCCTTTACTTTGTTGATAATTACCGCACCTTCAAGACCTGCGTTTGCAGCAATGTAGTAAAGAGGAGCTTCCAGTGCCTTAAGGATTACCTTCACACCGGTCTTCTCATCACCTTCCAAGGTGTCAGCAAGCTCAGCTACCTTCTTTGCTGCATGAATGTATGCAGATCCGCCACCTGCAATAATTCCTTCTTCTACGGCTGCTCTTGTTGCATTCAGAGCATCCTCCATACGAAGCTTTGCTTCCTTCATCTCAGTCTCAGTTGCAGCACCAACACGAATAACTGCTACTCCACCTGCCATCTTAGCGAGACGCTCCTGAAGCTTCTCTTTATCAAATTCAGAGGTAGTCTCATCAATCTGTCCACGGATCTGGCTGATTCTTGCCTGGATTGCGCTCTTTTCTCCGGCGCCATCCACGATAACGGTATTCTCCTTTGCAACCTTAACGGATTTTGCACGTCCGAGCATATCCATTGTGGTATCCTTAAGCTCAAGTCCAAGATCAGAGCTGATGACCTGACCGCCTGTAAGAATAGCGATGTCTTCCAGCATTGCTTTTCTTCTATCGCCATATCCCGGAGCCTTAACAGCTACAACATTGAAGGTTCCGCGAAGCTTATTGACAATAAGAGTAGTAAGAGCCTCGCCCTCAACATCCTCAGCGATGATAAGAAGTCTTGCACCTGCCTGAACAATCTGCTCAAGTACAGGAAGGATATCCTGGATGTTGGAGATCTTCTTATCGGTAATCAGGATATATGGATCATCCAATACCGCTTCCATCTTATCCATATCTGAGCACATATATGCGGACAAATATCCACGGTCGAACTGCATACCTTCTACAAGGTCAAGCTCCGTCTCCATGGTCTTTGACTCTTCAATTGTGATAACGCCATCATTTGTTACCTTCTCCATGGCATCTGCTACCATGTTTCCGGTCTCTTCATCTCCGGCAGAAATTGCAGCGACCTTAGCGATCTGATCCTTACCGTTTACCGGCTTGCTCATTTCCTTTAATGCTGCAACTGCTACGTCTGTTGCTTTCTTCATTCCGCGGCGAAGAACGATTGGATTAGCACCTGCCTCAAGGTTCTTCATTCCTTCCTGAACCATAGCCTGTGTTAAAACTGTAGCGGTTGTTGTTCCGTCTCCCGCTACATCATTGGTCTTTGTTGCAACTTCCTTGACAAGCTGGGCACCCATGTTTTCGAAGGCATCCTCAAGTTCGATTTCCTTTGCAATGGTAACTCCGTCATTTGTGATAAGCGGAGCGCCGTAAGACTTATCCAATACAACATTTCTTCCTTTTGGTCCTAAGGTTACACGAACGGTATTTGCCAATTTGTCAACGCCTGCACCAAGTGCTGCTCTTGCTTCTGATCCGTATTTAATTTCCTTTGCCATGATCTTTCATTCTCCTATCTTTTCTAATTATTCTACTACTGCAAGAATATCATTCTGGCGGACGATAATGTACTCCTCGCCGTCAAGCTTAACCTCTGTTCCGGCATACTTAGAGTAAATAACCTTCTGTCCTTCCTTTACCTGCATTACAACTTCCTTACCGTCAACCATTCCACCCGGTCCGACAGCAACAACAAGAGCCTCCTGTGGCTTTTCCTGTGCAGTTCCTGTTAAAATAATTCCTGACTTTGTAGTCTCTTCTGCTTCACACTGTTTTAAAACAACTCTGTCTGTTAATGGTACTAGCTTCATTCGAATAGCCTCCTTTTGATATTATTAGCACTCACTTATTTCGAGTGCTAACCGATGGTCTAATAATAATTTTTTACCATTCCTTACGCAACCGAACCCAAGAGCATCAATCGCCACATTCTCTCTTTTATACTCTCTTTTTCTCGTTTTTTCTCTTTTTTCCTCTTGTTTGATGTTTTTATATTTTTTTTATATTTTTCCGCTTTTCTTTTTTCTTAATTAGAAATCAATCCATAGTGCTCCATGGCATGCCGGATTCCATCCTCATGAATATCCGTTGTGATATACTCTGCTGCATCCTTCGCAGCCTTCGAACCATTTCCCATTGCAATTCCATGCCCGACAAAGGAAAGCATATCCAGATCATTGGCGCTGTCCCCGATTCCATAGGTATCACTAATGTCCACTCCGAGATATTCACACAGCCACTTAATTCCGGTTGCCTTTGAGCTTCCCTTTGGAACCACCTCAATAATCACTCCATCATGCTCAATAAAATCAAATTTGCCATCCAGCTCCTTCCGAAGTCTCTGATAATCTGTGGTGGGAAGTACATCTGCGGAAAATTTATTGATGACAATATCCTCATCGTAGCCGTTTAACTGTACTGCGGTTTCCCCCATGGATTCAAACAGATAGTTGATAAACGGGTCTGCTTCAAAGCCTTTTGGCGAGATCCAATGCTTCTGTGGGCCTTCCAGCACAACCGGCATACCGCATTCATCAAAGAGCCGGACCATCTCTTTTACGGTTTCACTTGGAATCAGATATTCATATAGAATCTTTCCATCCATCTCCACATGGTTCCCGCAGGCTGCAACGATTCCGTCAAAGCCAAGAGAAAGCAGTTCTTCATCGTTAATGTTGCTTTTTGCCCTTCCGCTGCAGATAAATGTCTTATGACCGTTTTCCTTCAGCTTTTTTATAGTTTCCTTTGTGCTTTCCGGGATTTTCATGCGCTCATCCCACAGCGTTCCGTCTATATCAAAAAATATCAGCTTCGCCATTCTTTTTCTCCTCATGTAAATATTCCACAGCACTATGTACTGCCACATTTCCCTCACCCACAGCCTTTGCATACTGGTAAGGTCTTCCGCTGCAGTCTCCCGCCGCATATACGCCCTCCAAATTTGTCTGCTGCATACGGTCTGCCTTGATGTGGTTGTCTTCCATCTCCAGTCCTTTTAGAAGACTCACCGGACTATAGCTGTCCTTTAAGCAGAATACGCCGTCAACAGCAAGGATTTCTCCCCTCTCCTGCCCCGGAAGCTTCCGCTCCACAATGGCATTTACCAGGTTTTCTCCGATAATTTCTGCGGGATAGCTTTTCCGAAGCTCCAGATTGTCCCTGGTCAATGAAAAGCCTTTATAGGTCACATAGACATAAACCTTGCCTGCAAGATCTGCCAAAAACTCAATTTCTTCCTCAAGCCTTGGCGTGGTACAAATGACGGCAATGGTCTTATCCTTATATAATCTGCCATCGCAGGTTGCACAATAGCTTACGCCTCTTCCCAGGAATTTCTCCTCCCCCGAAATGGTGGTGGAAGGTGCCGTTCCCATACAAAGAATCAGCGTCTTTGCCATCCAGGATTCCTGCCCGGAAAAAAGTGCATAGTTTTTTCCCATCTTAAAAATCTGATTGATGCTCTTCTCCGTAATCGAGATCTGTTCCTTTTCAATCTGACCGAAAAAAGCATCCTTCAGTTCGCTTCCGGTCACCTGGAAAAGTCCGGGATAATTGGACACAAGCTGCGCCTTCTCCACCTTCGCGCTTAAGTCTTTACTTCCAAACCAGATAAAATTCAAATTTCTTGCCTTTGCGGTAAGGGCTGCGGATATTCCCGCCGGTCCGGTTCCCACAATTGCAAGGTCATACAATTCTGCCATAGCTGCTCCTTTTTCTAACAATACATTTCTCATATTTTTGACAAGTGTTCCCGAAAGGGGATATCTGTTTTTCCTCATTTGTTTCATTATCATAACAGAAAAAAGGCAACTGCTTCCATACAGTCACCTTTCCATTATATCCACTTTATTGGAAAAAAACTAGCATTTTAAAAACTTCAATTAAACCTAAAAGCTTCCGTCAATCTTCTTCATCATGGACTTGTAGGTCATTGGGTCCAGCTCATGCTTATAGAAAATGTGATTCACCAGCAAGCTTCCAAGCATTCCAAGCACTACCAGTGCATATCCACCCAGCACATATACCGGCACTGGCAGATGCATGCTTTGATATCCATAGATGAACTGTCCTAATGGTGCAAACAATGCCATAACTGCAGCCAGCAGGACAAAGAAGGTAATCCAGTAATGCTTATACATCATCGGATAAAGAATCTGGGTAACGCACACCACCATTCCCACAATAAAAACAATGTCCAAAGTCACGTCTGCTCTTTCCGGATTTCCCACTGCATAAATGCTATGAACGACCACAACAATCGTATAGCAGAATAGTTCAAAAAGGAAATTGAGCACCGCAGCCATTTTGACAGTAATCTTATGGTAGTAAGGGGAAGCCTTTACAGCATTCGGAACAGTCACAAGCAAAATCATTTGTCCCGGAACCGAACCCACCAGTGCGATATAAAATCCCCCCAGCACATTGGAACATTCCGTTACAATCTCAATGATAATTCCAATCACAAGAAACACTGCCACCATCGCAAACTGTCTCTTTACTCCCACCGAATAGGTAATCAGCTTTAAACTCTTTTTCAAATCATTCATCACAATAACTCCTTTTCACAAAATGCGACGCAATAAGAACCGTTGCCACCGTCACAAGAACTGCAAGTGCCACAGAAAGGACAGCAGACCACCAGGTTCCGACAGGATAAATAAGTAAAAATACCAGCGAGGCTGCCGATGCCAGACTTCCTTCCACCATACTTGCAAACATCACGCCCAACGTAGTAGCAAAAAATCGATTCAGATTTACTCCAATCGAAACAATGGAATAGACAAGGGCACATCCGGTAATCATACTCCAGATGGATTGTGGAAAAAATGCCTTTCCCCAGACAAACTGAACAATTCCAACACCCAAAATCCAAAGAAAAATCGTAATCCGATCTGCCAATACACCAAGTGTTATGGTCTTTTCCCCATAAAAGCTGGATTGGCAGCTTACAATCTGTCCACCTTCCCGGTTATAGATTCCGGCAAACACTTCCATATCGCCATATAGCAGGAGTATTCCCATCAAGGCAAGAAACATGGTGGAAACCACCTGTTGCAATTCTGATTCGCCAAATAAGGGCACAAGAACATTCCACAAAAGAAAGCACACAAGCCCGCCTCCAAGAATTGCCCGGTATCTCCTCGAATAAAATATGGTAAATGCCTTAAACAATTTCATTTTAATCACCTACCCCTGCATTTTTGTATTTGCCTTCATAATTGCCACAGTAATCTGATTTAAGGTTGGCTGCTCAGTCATAATATCCATACCTGCCAGTTTATCCAGATTCTGTGCCAGACAAATCCCTTCAAATCCGTATCTGTTTACAGAAATGGAGTACAGTACCTTCTTTGCAGCCTCAATATCCTCCGTTTCCCCTTTTACAAGAATATACTTTTCCTTCAGTTCCTCCACAAATCCCTGCTCAACAACTCTTCCGTTCTCCAGAAAGATTGCATAATCTGTTACCTGTTCCATGTCAGCCACATTGTGGGTGGAGCAGAATACGGTGCGCTCTCCCTCACGGCTTACCAGATAATCCCTTAAGATTTCGCAAAGTCTATCTCTCATCAACGGATCAAGTGGAGAAGCAGGCTCATCTAAAATCAGACACTGGGTATCTCTTGCAAGAACAAAGGCTATGGCAAGCTTCATCCGGTTTCCGCTGGATAAATCCGAAACCTTTTTGGAAAGATCAATCTTTCCGTTGTCTGCCATTCCTATTTCATTCATAATTCGGTCAAATTCCTTCACATCAAAGGTGTCAAAGAGCATTCCTCCAAGCTCGCGGATCTGACGAATGGTCCAGTTTGGAAGGAAATAAAGATTTGGTCCTGTATAACCGATATGCTCCTTTACATATGGATTTAATTCCCTATCCTTGTCTGTATACTGTTCAAAAAATGTCAGGTTTCCGGTGTAATCTCTTCGAATTCCTGCCAGGCAATTTAAAAGCGTTGTCTTACCGGCACCATTTTCTCCGATGAGGGCGGTGCAATATCCCTTCGGAATTACAAGCTCCGGAATATCCAGTGTAAAATGCTTAAATTTTTTTGTCAGGTTCTCACATTTTATAATCGGTGTAATCGATTCCATTTTCTTAACTCCTTTTCTTCTTTCCCAAAATCAATCCTCTAATTCTCCAACCTGTATGAGTGCAGAAAGAGTCTCTTGCAATTCTTTATTGCTCATACCTGCTACTCTCGCAGCTGCGATTGCTTCTAAAAGCGATTCCTCCACTTTTCTTCTGTGCTGCTCCTGTAACAATTCCGTATCCATGGCGTTCACATAGAATCCCTTACCCTGGACAGCCGTGACAAGTCCTTCCTTTTCCAGGATTTCATATGCTTTCATGGTCGTAATCACACTGATGGACAGTTCCTTTGCCAGAGAACGGATGGACTGAAGGTACTCTCCTTCTTTGTATTTTCCTGCCAAAATCTGTTCTCTGAAGCTATCAGCAATCTGCTGATAAATCGGCACACCCGATGTTTGAGAAATTTTCATATACACGTTTCTCCCATTTAATTTCTTCCGTCCTATTTTTCTCCCATTTTACAATTGTGTGTCTGAATGAATTTGCTATTTGAAATCAGAACGTTTAAAAAGCGTCAGCACTTAATGAGCAATTACTTACGAATTTAGTGCCGCTACGCTTTTTACAAACGAGAGTGGGTTCTGATTCAAATATGCAAATTCATTCATAAACACACAAATGTAAAAAGGGACTTATTTTTTACATATTTTCCTCTACAGATGCAGCTGTACTCTCTTCCGCAGGCACTTCTGTATTCTTCTTCCATGGCTCAAAGTACATAAGAAGGATTCCGGCAACCAGAACAATCGTAACCGCAATGCCGCCTTCCAGACCAAAAGAGCCTCCATTGATGAATCCCCTGTTCTCATTGAAGGTGCAGGAAAAAACAGATGGCATAACACCGTTTCCGCTTACCTGGATTCCGTAGAAGTTTCCCTGTACAAAATTCCAAACAGAATGTACAGCTCCGATTCCCCAGATATTTCCTCTGCGTACAAAATAAATAGAAGCAAAAATACCAAAAAGAATTAAATTTACAAATGCAAGGGGTGCAATTCCTGCGTTAAGCAAATGAAGTGCCGCAAATACCAGAGAGTTTGTAAGAATGGCAACCCAAAGTGGGTATTTTCTTGCAACTGAGCACATCAGATAACCACGGCATAATACTTCTTCTGCCATTCCCTGAATCATGAATCCGATTGCAAACAGGATGATGATTGCTCCTCCACCTGCAAAAGAGAAGGTAAGCGATCCGGTCACAAGACCAATGAGAACTGCAACTGTAAATAATACAAATCCAACTACAAGTCCGATTCCATATTCCTTTAAGAAGTTTCCTTTTGTAAATCCAAGCTTTCTTGGGCTTCTCTTCTGAATCAGAGCACACATTCCAAATACAATCAGAATCATAACAATTTCAATAATCAAGGAAATAACCATAAAGCTATCTTTCGATACCAGATTCATGCCAGCCTCTGCAGCCGCCGTAACATCTCCGGTCTGGATTGCAGTAAGATATGCAGGATCCTGAAAGAGCATTACCAGCTCCACAGGCATCAGCACAAGCATCTGTCCAAAGGAACATAAGAAGAAGATTCCAACAAAAAGCAGAATCTCCAAAAAGATGTTCCAGCCCTTCTTCTCACCATAAAATGGTTTCATGTTGTCGTTTTGTTTCAAATTCAAACTCATTTTCCTAATCTCCTTTTTTCTTTTCTTTCAGATTTATATTCCCATATGAATCCGCGTATTCTGATTGAAAATGTATCATTCATTTTTGAAAACACAAACCCAAAAAGCAAGTTCGTTTTTTAGTGTTTCAACTGTTCATATTCGATATGTACAATTGTTTATGTGTTATATATACACCTATCACACTATGTTGTCAATACATTTTTTTCCATTTTTCAAATGTGTCCTCTTTTGTGATTCCGTTCCTGAGAATCAATTTTTTATTTTCCTTTTCGGGTTTGTGTTTTTCAGAATAAATTTTGCTATTGGAATCAGAACATTTAAAAAGCTTCATTACTTAATGAGCATTTCATTGCAAATTTAGTGCCGCTACGCTCTTTTACAAACGAGAGTAGGTTCTGATTCTAATATCAAAATTCACTTGGGAACACTTTTCTGAAATGGGAATAAAATACTGTAAAGAATATGAGATTTTTTCTTTCTTATGTAAGTAATCTATGATAGAATAAACATACATTTTTCAATGTAAGAAATAAATCAAAGGAGGTTTTATTGATACGTACTACCAAGAACTAAAATCAAAACAGCTTTTTCTGGAGCAGCAAATCGCAGACCTAAAAAAGCAAATCAACTCTTTTATCCCCGGCGAGCTTTTTGCCTGGAAAAACGGCTCTTATTACAAATACTATTGTCAGACAAACACTTCCACAACTTATCTCCCCCGAAAAGAACAGCATACCATTCATCAGCTTGCGCAGAAGAAATATCTCACAGCAAAATTGGAGGATCTGACATACGAAAACAGCATTCTGCAAAAGGCTCTCTTCGAATTAGAGAAGCATCCTTCCCAATCGGAATCTCTTTTATCTTCCGATTCTGCATACCACGATATGCTAATCTCTTCCTACTCTTCTTTTGATGAGTCAGTTCAAGAATGGATTTCTTCTTCCTTTGATTCGAATCCTTATTACCCCGAGCAATTAAAATTCCAATCCATATCGGGTCACATGCTTCGTTCCAAATCGGAACTATTGATTGATACTGCGCTATTCGCCCGCAAGATTCCATTCCGCTATGAAGCAGCTCTTATTCTAGATGACTATACCTTCTATCCTGATTTTACAATTATGCATCCCAAAACCGGTCAAATCCTTTATTGGGAACATTTTGGCTTAATGGATGATCTTCCCTATCGTAAAAATGCCGCACATAAAGTACAACGATACATCGAGCATGGTATCTTCCCTTCCGACAGATTAATCACGACCTATGAATCAGGTGATACCCCATTTACTCCACAAATTATTGAAAAAACAATTGCACACTTCTTTCAGACATAATTTCACTCACAGCAACAAATTGGGTGTAGCAGTTACTTTTCTGTAGTGCTACACCCAATCCTCCTGTTCCACTCGCCTGTTTTGGGTGTGAAGGCTATTTTTTCACTGCTCCACACCCAATCTCTCGACTCTTTTCTCCTATTTTGGGTGTAGCGGTCCCCTTACCGTGCCTTTACACCCATTTTCAGCTTCTCCTCGGCGTTCCCGAATCTTTCACAATAAAAAATTGGGTGTAGAGGCTGCTTATTTACTGCTCTACACCCAATTCTTCGACTCTATTCACTTGTTTTGGGTGTAGCGGCCTCCTTACCATGCCAATACACCCATTTTCTGCTTATCTGCGACATGTCTGAGCCTCTCACAGCGAAAAATTGGGTGTAGAGACTGCTTTTTTACTGCTCTACACCCAATTCTTCGACTCTATTCACTTGTTTTGAGTGTAGCAGCCTCCTTACCGTGCCAATACACCCATTTTCTGCTTATCTGCGACATGTCTGAGCCTCTCACAGCGAAAAATTGGGTGTAGAGACTGCTTTTTTACTGCTCTACACCCAATTCTTCGACTCTATTCACTTGTTTTAGTCAAGTCCAAATTTGTGTGTAAATTCATCTTTCAGTTACATTGAGTTATTTAT
>CAMDYX010000049.1 GCA_945910395.1 uncultured Agathobacter sp.
CTCAAACCTCACGGTCTGAGCTATTTTTCTTTTAAGGAACTTTTTTTACAGCCCCTTTTTTGGCTTTTCATTCATCTTCTCACGACTATGTGTCCATGAATCAATTATGCTATTCTAATACCAACGTTTAAAAAGTACCTTCTGCTTCATACTTGATTAGCGAATTGTATAATTTCGCCAGCTGATTTTCTTTCCGTACCTAAAATCTTTGAAAAAAGCTGCATTTTAAGCGCTTTTTATGGTCAATTGTATGTTTTCGCCGGATAAATTCTAGCCTGTACCTAAGAAATTGAAAATATTAGGTATACCGCGAAGTCCGCTCTTCAAAATAATACAATTCCCATGAAAAATCCTCAATTTGAAGCTATTTTTCAAGAAAATTAGGTATGTGACGATTTTTCACCTCAAATCTTGCCAAATTCCACAATTCTGATTGGTTTATGCAAATTCATTCGAGAACACAATTCTGATTCAAATATGCAAATTCATTCACCAACACATTTCCGAAATGGGATTTAAATAATTATCCTCTTTTCCAGAAATATGCGCTGTAAGCCGGAAGCTCCACTCCGCCATCGAAATTCATTTCTTCCCCTGAAATCAAATCAGTAAGCTTATTGCTTCCCGCATCAAATCTGCATCCGAATGGGGTGTCAGCGGCATTGATTGCAACAAAGACTTTTTCATCTTCCCATTCTCTTGAAAAAATGCACTGTCCATTAGTAAGAACCACCGAACGGAAATCCCCGTAGCAAAGCGCTTTCGAAGCTTTCCTTGCCTCTGCAAGCTTTCCGATCCACTCGGTAAGCTCATTATCTATCGGTTCCTCGTAGCTCAATCGGAGGGACGGATCTCCCTCTTCTTTTCGTCCTGTTGCTCCCCATTCGCTTCCGTAATATACACAGGGAATGCCCGGCATACCAAATGCAACGGCATAAATCAGTGGAAGATGCTTTGGATTACTTAAAATACTCGCCACTCTTGTTACATCATGATTGTCTACAAAAGAAAGAAGATGCTTTCCTCTGTAGAGAGTCCACTGCTCCGGTCCGAACTGGCGCAAAAGGGAATGATTGATTTCAAACATATTCATGGAATTAAAGCTGGAATACAGACCCTTGTAGCACTCGTAATTGGTCACCGAATGCAACATGGAATCATTCATGATCTGATTGTAATCTCCGTGCAGGGTCTCTCCCACCAAAAAGAAATCCGGCTTTAGTCCATCGCAAAACTCACGCAGTCGTCTTAAGAAATCATGATCCAGAAGATATGCCACGTCTAGACGAAGTCCATCAATATCGAATTCCTCTACCCATCCGCGGATTGCAGAAAAAATATGCTGAACGACTTCTTCGTTTTTCAGGTTTAACTTTACAAGATCATAGTTTCCTTCCCAGCCCTCATACCACAGGCCGTCATTATAATTGGAATTTCCGTCAAATGCGATCCTGCCAAACCAGTTCACATATGGGGACCTCTCTCTGTTTTTTAAGACATCCTCAAATGCCCAAAAGCCTCTTCCCACATGATTAAACACACCGTCAAGCACCACTTTGATATCATTGTCATGAAGATTCTTACAAACCTCGGCAAAATCCTCATTTGTTCCAAGTCTCGTATCAATCTTTGTATAATCTCTGGTATTATATCCATGAGTATCCGATTCAAATACCGGCGAAAAATAGATTGCATTCGCTCCGGTCTCTTTTATATGACTGATCCAGTTATTTACTTTTCGGATTCTATGCTCCAGCTTCCCATCATTTTCAAAGGGTGCCCCACAGAATCCCAATGGATAAATTTGATAAAATACGCTTTCGTATGCCCACATAACAAGTCCTCCTACAATGGTATTATGTGTATTTCTACACGTATTTTATTATACCAAAACAGATACCAAAGTACTAGTTTTTTTTACGCCATTCCATTAACCGTCTTATACTTCCAGAGCATTTCAGCATGATTTTGTTCCTCAATCTGAATATCCGCCAAAAGCTTACGAATAGCAGAATCTGCAAATACAAATACATCGTTATTGTAAGATCCAGATACCATTTTTTCAGTTCCGATACAATCCGTTGCCAAAAAGCAATCATTTTTCTTATCCTCTGAATTCGTCATGGAATCATAGGTCGCCTTTGGATTGTAGTCTTTACCGTCGCTATCGTTGCAGTCGCACTGGGGAACCTTTCCGTCAAGAACCTGCTGTAGGGAGTCATAATGCTTCTGTTCTTCATTGGCAATGTCTGTAAAAAGCTCGGAAAGGACCGGGTCCTTCGCCTCTTTACTGTATCTTTGGTATTTTTCGATACAAGACTGCTCCTGTGTCTGTAAATCCTGAATTGCTGTTGATTCTTTCTGTGATAAAACCATACTTTTACCTTCCTTCCATATTTTATACAACAATAGTATTATGGAAAAAAAGTAAAAAAATATGCAAAAAACTCTTCTTTTCAGTAAAGAGAGATGCAGCACAATATGTAATAAAAAAGTCCCTTTTTACATTTGTGTGTCTATGAATGAATTTTGCTATTTGAAATCAGAACGTTTAAAAAGCGTCGGCACTTAATGAGCAATTCATTGCGAATTTAGTACCGCTACGCTTTTTACAAACGAGAGTGGGTTCTGATTCAAATATGCAAATTCATTCAGACACACAATTGTAAAATGGGAGATAAAAAAAATCCTTTTCGGATTTCTGATTCAAATATGCCAATTCATTTGGGAACATAATTCCGAAAAGGGGTTAAAAAAAGAAAAAGCACACCCACTCATTTTTAATGAATAGATGTGCTTTTCCTATACTTTTCTTTTTCTCCCTTTTGGGGAATACAAATCCCACATGGGACAACTACTACAATCTTTCTGCTATTGTACACTGTAGAATTCAAAGTCGTCCATCGTTCCCCAGCCTCCGGCTGCACACTTTACGGACACTCCGATGGTCACATCACTATTTCCGTCCACCTCTACCTGAAGGGTCGGTGTCTTCCAATTTACCCAGCCATCCAGCACTACTGCCTCAGACTGATATACCATATCCCCAACTACAACATACAAATAAACCTCTGCATCATCTCCGACATCGCCACCCTGAATGTTGGCAACTGCTTCGTAGGTTCCTGCCGGAAGGCTGCTCATGGTCTGGGATACGGAAAAATCCTGCTTTGCCTGACTCCAGAAGTGGAAGGCATTTTCTCCGCTGAAGGCATCGGAAGCCTTGTTCTGTACATCTGTCGGATTGCTTCCTCCTTCATATGTAACATCCCATCCAGACATATCTGCATCTTCAAATCCAGGATTCTTTACATAATTTACGTTTGCAATTTTCACGGTGGCAGTTACCTTATGTCCATCCTCTGTCGTTCCGTGAATGGTGGTTTTTCCTGCGATGGAGGTGTCAACCGCAGCCAGTTCATCGGCATCCCATTCCACAGTTACCAGATCCGTACAGCTGCTGTCATTGTAAATTGCTATGGTTCCTTCCGGAAGCACAAGCTCTTCGCCAATACCGATTTCCATTTCGATATTCTTTACAGAAAGAACCTCCAGCTGTTCACCAACAGCGCCGTAATTTACATATTTAAATACATCAAGGGAAGGCAATTTTTTACCGGAAAAACTAAAGAATGCCTGATTGTCCCAGGAAGATCCTCCATAATATTTTCCTGCATCCTTCGGATCATAGCTTCCAGCAAAACTGCTTGCCCAGCCGGAGCCCTTCGTTTCCCAGAGCTCCTGATTGCTGCTAAAAGAAGAGCCTACCGGAATCCAGGCACCTTCCCAGTAAAATACTCCAAGGGCGCCTCCCTCGGATGCTGCCGCCATAACATCGCGGATACAGTTTGCCTGTCCCTGAACACTAACCGGATAATCATCCAAAGCATCTGCTGCAGAAAGGCTGTTTCCACTCTCATCGCCGTCATCCCCTGTATACATATAGGAGGTTTCCATTACACAGGTCTTTACTCCGTAGGTCTTTGTGATATCAGAAAGAACCTGAGTCATATTCTCCATGGTTCCATGCCAGAAGCAGTAATAAGATACTCCAAAAATATCATAATCCAATTCTGCGGCTGCAAGCTCTCCTGCAAGCTGCAAGGTATGATTTGGATCATCAATCTGTGTATAGTGAACAGCAATCTGGATATCCTTTTCCTTTTCGGATGCAACCTCACGAACTGCCTTACTTCCGGATTTTAATAATGTAATAATATTATCCTGACTCTTCTCGCCTGACATACCATAGTTGATTTCATTTCCGATCTGAACCATTCCGACATCGGCACCGGCATCCAGAATCGTATATAAGCTCTCCTTGGTATATTCGTAAAGTGCCTCGGACTTCTCCTCCAGACTCATACCTTCCCATGCCTTTGGCACAAACTGCTTACTTGGGTCTGCCCAGAAATCGGAGTAGTGAAAATCGACACAGATTTTCATTCCATACTCAGCCGCTCTTTTTCCAATCTCCGCTGCAGTCTCGGCGTTACAGTTTCCACCACCATAGCCGTTTCCGTCTGCATCAAAGGGATCATTCCACACCCTCACACGCACATAATTGATTCCGGCATCCGCAAGAAGCTTCATTAAGTCCTCTTCTTCCCCGTTTTCGTTGTAATACTTTACTCCGCTGGCCTCCTCAGCCAGGAGACTGGAAATATCCATTCCTTTAATAAAATCCTCGGACAATCCATCAATTTTTTCTACAAAAATTTCTGCCTGTTCCTCTCCCGTCGGAAGAGCTGCCTCATAAATCTGCTTTACTTCATTTTTTGATGACGCATCCTTACCGCATCCCGCAAAAAGAGATGACGCAAGCGTAAGTACACACATCAAGCTTAAGACTCTTCGTTTCATATAATCCTCCCGCATTTACTAACTCATACTTTTGTCCTAATCTGTTACTTCTTATTCTACATGCGCAACCGGTTGTTTTCAATCGGAATTTTGCACAAAAATACCGCCTGGAATTTGTACCGAAACTCCAAGCGGCATAACAGCTTTCCTAGATAAGCTTCCACCATTTTACAATTGTGTGTCTGAATGAATTTTGTTATTTGAATCAAAACTCACTCTCGTTTGTAAAAAGCGTAGCGGTACTAAATTCGCAATGAATTGCTCATTAAGTGCCGACGCTTTTTAAACGTTCTGATCCAAATAAAAAATTCATTCATAGACACACAAAAGTAAAAGGGAAATGAATTTTATTGATATTACATGTTCTATTATAAATCCAGTTTCAGATCATTCTCCTTAATCCAGCCAATTTTGCGGAAGAAAAGTCCAAACAGCCATGTTAGAACACCCGGAAGAATGAAGCATACCAGAAGCATTCCAAGCCAATCCATGCCGGTAATCGCAGTCCTTGTACCTGCGGCCACATCACTTACCCATCCTGTATAAAGACCAATCTGTCCAACAAGTCCGCAGGTTCCCATTCCGGAAGCTACCGCAGCGCCATTCATCTGCATATGGAATACGCAGGTTGCAATCGGTCCTGTGATGGCTGATGTAAGAATTGCAGGAATCCAGATTTTGGGGTTCTTCACAATATTTCCCATCTGAAGCATGGAGGTTCCGATTCCCTGAGCGAATAGTCCTCCCCACCTATTCTCGCGGAAGCTAAGTACTGCAAAGCCCACCATCTGCGCGCAGCATCCTGCCAGGGCTGCACCACCTGCAAGACCGGTAAGTCCCAGTGCGGCACAGATTGCTGCACTACTAATAGGAAGTGTAAGGGCAATCCCAACAAATACCGATACCAGAATTCCCATGAAAAACGGCTGCAGCTCCGTTGCCCACATGATTGCGTTTCCAACTGCACTTGCAATGGCTCCCAGTCCCGGTCCCCACCACATGGAAAGACCTACACCGACAAAAATCGTTACAAACGGGGTAACAATAATATCAATTTTCGTTTCCTTTGAGACTGCTTTTCCAAACTCAGCAGCAAAAATTGTGACGATAAGAACCGCAAGCGGGCCTCCGGCACCACCTAATGTATTTGCTGCGCCTCCCACTGCTGCCAGAGAGAATAATACAAGAGGCGGACACTGTAACGCTGAACCAATGGCAATCGCCATTGCAGGTCCGGATGCAGCTTTCGCATAACCTCCGATGGTAACTAGAAGTTCAATCCCTGCCTGTTCCCCAATAGTACTGATAATCGTACCAATTAAAAGAGATGCAAATAATCCCTGTGCCATCGCACCCAGGGCATCAATTCCATATCGTTTTCCCGAGATTACGATATTCTTTTTCTTTAAAAAGGATTTAATTTTTTTCATATGATAACTCCTCCAATTATGGACTGACTCTATTCTTTCCATAATTACAGCCCTTGTTTCCAGTTCTGTTTACCGTACTACATACATTTTTGCATACAGTTTTGTTTACAGGAAACTTTACAGATGTCTTGTCAGTCAAATTGTAGTTTATCACAAGAATAAGCTTTGTCAAGTAAACTATAGAAGAAAGCCTCGTTCTTTCAGCTTTTCCTCTATTCGACCTAAGATTTTTTCATCATCCGCTTCAATGGTATGGAAATGCTTTCCCCCGGTTAAAGTAAGCAGGGATTGGGACTTGCTGCTGCTAATTTTCTCAATAAAATCATCTACATCCTGGCGGTTCTTTAAAATAAGTTCCCCCGTCAGCTGTCCGTATACATCATGCTCCACCACCACATCCAACACCGTTCCGCCACAGTCCACAATCAGATAAAGCTCCTCCTGCATTTCTTCCGCTTTATGCTTCACGGCAATTGTGCGCTTTATCTTTGTGCTTTTCGGGTCCGGGTTATAGATCAGATAGCCTTTGTTCGTGCTTAATATATTCTTATCAATCGCACGAAGAAGTGCGATATCCTGCACGATCACCTGACGGCTGACCCCCATAATCTTTGCGAGCTCCGATCCGGATACCGGACCTTCGCTTGCTCCCAGAAGCTTTATGATTTTTTTACGACGTTCTTCACCTTCCATACTGTTCTCCGTTTCCCATTTTTACTATCATTCCTGCTTTGTTTACCTATATGCAAATCCGAAAAAATACTCCCTTTTGTGTGTCAATGAATGAATTTCCGAAAAGAGATTTCTCTTAAGTACAAGTCCGAAAAGAAAATATACTCTTTTTCGTCATAATAACACAACCGAATTGTATTTGCACATGTATTGTCATAAGTTTCGTGCTATAATAAATTTGATTTCTTTACATATACTAAGATCTCGATATATATTTTATATCCCTTTTCGGATTTGTGTTCCGAAGAATGAATTTTGCTATTTGAATCCGAACGTTTAAAAAGCGTCGGCACTTAATGAGCAAACACATTTCCGAAATGGGAGTATTTTATTTCATTCAAACCGAGGGAGCTTACAGACTTATGAAAAAAGACTTATTACTGATTGTCGATATGCAAAATATTTATACCACAGGACAGGAATGGGCATGCCTGGACACCGAGGGTGCTGCTGACCGTCTCTTAAAAATCATAGATTCCAACAAATGTGAAGAAGTCATCTTTACTCGATTCATTGCCGATGAACATCCTATAGGCATCTGGAAAGACTATAATGTAAAATATGCCCACATTAACAATAACGAGTGGGGCAATAAAATGCTCGATAAATTTAATTATGTTTTAACAAAATACCCATTATATACCAAAGGAGTATATTCTTCCCTTGAGATACCGGAGGTCTTAGAAGCCGCAAGGAAAGCCGACCGCGTCATCATCGGCGGAGTTGTTGCGGAGTGCTGTGTCCTTTCAACGGTGCTGGCTCTTATTGATGCAGGAATCTATACCGTCTATCTCACCGATGGTGTTTCCGGATTTACAAAAGAAAAAGAGGCTGCCACCGAATTAATTTTTTCCGGTCTATCGCCTCTTCACGTTAAGATGATGACAGTAGATGAATATCTTAAGGAAGAATAGTTTCTTGCAAAACCATTCTTCCTTGCATTCTGTTCTTTCAATTGTCAGACGAAATAGTCCTTTGCTCCCATCCTATTTCATATATCCTTTTGACCAACCTCCTTTTTCTCTACACATTCAGCTTCTTTCCCACAGCAATTTTTGCTCTAGTCATTTGATCCACTTCCGCCTTTAGTGCCTTCATATATTCAGAAAATTCCATATTTTCTTTTCCGTATTCCAGCTGCAGATCATATTCAAGAGGAAGCCAGGTGGATAAATCGGCCTCATCATGCTGAATGACAGCCTCGATTTTATCCAATGCCTTATAAATTTTCGCTTCTGTAGTTTCAAGGGCATTCATTTCTGCATACAACGCTTCCCATTCGCTTCTTTCCGGCTCCGGAAATGTTCTTACCCAATCAAGAAGCACATTTTCTTCTTTTTTCTCATCCTGATCCGTTTTTTCAAAAGAAGGGATATCCCCGGTAAAAGCCTCGCCCAAATCATGAATCAGGCACATACGAATCACCTTATCCATATCCGCCTCAGGGAATTCATCTGCCACAAGCATTCCCATAAGTGCAATTCGCCAGCTATGCTCCGCCACACTCTCATGTCGTCCCGTTGAAGTATAGCTATGTCTGGTATTGCATTTCAATTTTTCTGCCACCGAAAGGATTCGAAGTAGTTCTGTTGGTTGCATATCATTTCCTCCTTGTATAGTATCTCATCGTTTCTTCTCTTTTTCACAGGCAACGGGCCTCTGACGTTTAGACTCGGCATGATGTTTTCTGCATTCATCGCATTTTCCATGACGTTCACACTTTTTCCTTTTACATGGACAATTCTCATTTATCGTCATTTTTGACCTCCACTTTCCTCTAGCCTATCAGTAAAACTTTCTTTTCTTCTCTTTTTTTACTGACACATTTTTCATTTTCGTCAGTAAAAATAACTTTCCTCTTGGATTCTTACTGATACTATTTTCCATTTTATCAGCAAAATCAACTTCTTCCACTATTCTTTACTGACTTTTTTCTCCATTCCGTCAGTAAAAAATGCTCCCCCCACTTCTTTTTACTGACCTCCGACTCTATTTCATCAGTAAAATCAACTTCTTCCACTATTCTTTACTGACATTTTTCTCCGTTCCGACAGTAAAAAATGCACTTTCCGCATCTTCTTACTGACATCTTGTTCCATTCCGTCAGTAAAATTCAACTAGCACTCTCTTTTTTACTGACTCCTGGCTCTATCCCGTCAGTAATACTCACCTAAATCCCTCTTCTTTACTGACTCCCTGCGCTATTCCACTAATTTTAGCATAAAAAAGAGAATGTATAAACCTTCCTTATACATTCTCGCAAAATCCGAAAAATCTATTCTCGCAAAATCTCTCTGGAATTGTTCTGTCTCTTTTAAATCTCAAGGGTTTTATTCTTCACATAATTTTGAATAATGCCCGGTATTTCTTCCTCTTTGCAATCTAAGGCATAGGCAAGCTCTGCATGCAGATTGTGGGCAGCCAATTTGAAATATTTGTCGTCCACTGCCGTTGTCTTTTTTCCCTGAGCAAATCTTTCCTGCCTTCTGTCATACAGATGCTTCAGCAGGCTGACCTCACCGACAGGATCATTGCTCTGTATGACCTCTTTGTACTTGCGCTCACGCACTTTCTCATCTTCAATAACGAGCGTATCTACATTTTCGATTTCCTGAATCATCCGAATGACATCCTTTTTTTCCATAGCCTTTCGAACACGCCTTTCCGCCGTTTCAAGGGGAATATACACCTTTGCATGATTGCCTGTAATCGGTTCTAACAAAAAATAAGATTTCATAACATGTGTGTTGGACAAATCCATTTCTACCACATCCGTAATTTTACAAATTCCATTTGATGAAAAAACCACATCATCTCCGGTCCTAAACATCTTACACTCCATTTCTTACCATTTTTTAGCTACATTTCTATTTTAGCACCCATAAATTTTTTATGTAAGAAAAAATTTCTTCATTTTTTAATTCCCTTTTCGGATTTTAGGTACTGGAAGAAAATCAACCAGCGAAATAATACAATTTACCAAGCAAGCATGAAGCAAAATTCATTCTTAGGAACACAAATCCGAAATGGGAGTTTTTTAATATGTTTTGGATAGGTCCACACAAATAGTATTAACAAATTTTATTCTTTTTAAGCACCCGCATCAATAAAAATATTCCGATGCACATGGTTGCCAGTTCGGCAATCGGAAAGCTTACCCATACTCTCCAGGTTTTTGCATGATCCATCACCGCCTGACAGGAAAACCAGTATGCTACCGGAAGAATAAACAGCGCCTGTCTGCATACAGAAATCAGCAAGGATTCTCCACCGGAATTTAATGCCTGAAAAATTCCTTGAAATGCCACATTTGCTCCGGCAAAAATAAAGCTTAATGAGATGATCTGCATTGCGGATATGCAGAGTGCATTGGTATCCCCTGACAGTCCGAATACTGCTGAGATTGGCTTTCCGAAACACTCCAGAATCATCATACCGATTGCCATAATCGTGCAGCTGTAAATCATTCCCCATTTGATTCCTTCTTTTACTCTGGATTTATCGCCTCTTCCATGATTGAAGGAGATTACAGGGGTAATTGCATCTCTCATGCCAAAGGCTGCAAACAGGATAAACTGCTGGATCTTGTAAAACAGCCCATATGCCGTAACCACATTTTCACTGATTCTTCCCAGGATCAGATTCAGCGCATAGGTCATAACACTCATAAGTGCCTGCGCAATAATTGCAGGAAGACCGATTGCGTAGATTTCTTTTATGATACTCTTACTTGGCCTCATATAGGAAATATGATTTTCGATTTCAACGTTTTTCTTAAGATGGAACAAAAGCGCCAGTCCCATGGATACCAGCTGTCCTGCAATGGTTGCATAGGCTGCACCCTTTACCCCAAGGGCCGGTGCTCCCAGCCAGCCGCAGATTAAAATCGGATCCAGCACAATATTTGTAACTGCCCCCGCAAGCTGCGCAATGGTTGAAAAAAGCGAGCGTCCTGTTGCCTGAAGCATTTTTTCATATCCTGAGAAAAATACAATTCCCATTGAGATACAGCAACAGATGCGAAGATAGTCAATTGCCATCTCTGCAATCAGCGGGTTTGTAGTCTGACTCTCAATATATACCCGTACTCCAAAAATTCCGAAAAGCAGATATACCAGATAAATGACGCCGCATAAAAAATTGGTATTTCCTGCAATCCGATTGACCTTTTCCTTATTTCCCATTCCAAGATTTAAGGACAACAGGGCTCCTGAACCTACGCCGGTTCCGATTCCGATCGCTACCATAAGCATTTGCACCGGAAAAGCAAGGGTCAGCGCATTTAAAGCAGCCTCTCCGTTTTCCGGCATATTTGAGATAAATGCAGAGTCTACAATATTGTAAAGTGCCTGCATCATCATTGAGATAATCATTGGGATTCCCATTGTAAGTAACAGCTTTTTTATCGGTTCTGTTCCCATTTTGTTTTCTTCCATGCTTCCACCATCTTTCCTTTACAAAACAAAAAAGCGCAAATCCATGGTTTGGACTTACGCTTTTCGCTACTCAACAGTCGTTATTTTACAATAATTTTTTCAAAAAAGTCAAGAACAATTTCCGATAAAAAAAGCATCGATTACAGCAGATGGGCGCGAAGCTCTTCCCCGCTCAACTCAGATAAATACGCCGGTGCAATGTCAAATACGGTCTTGCAGCCGATCATACCTTCCTGGTTCATGCGGTAGACGGCTCTTGCGTATGCTGCGATAACAGATCCTGTAAACTCCGGATTGGAATCTAAGGTAAGCTTGTACTCTACCACATGGGTATGCTCATTATGAAAGCCGGTAACCCCGGTACGGATTACGCTTCCTCCATGGGGGAGTCCGCTATGGTTTTCCTTCATTTCCTCCTCGGTAATAAAATGAACCGTAGTATCATAGTCTGCAAAGTAGTTCGGCATATTCTTAATCTCAGCCTCGATTCTTCCAAGGTCTGCTCCTTCTTCTGCCACTACAAAGCATTCTCTTACATGCTTTTCTCTTGTGGTCAGCTCCGGCTGTTTTCCCTCTCTTACTGCCTCCATAGCAGCCTCCACCGGAATGGTGTACTGTCTGCAATCCTTTACGCCTTCAATACGGCGAACCGCATCGGAATGACCCTGACTTACGCCCTTGCCCCAGAAGGTGTAATCCTTTCCATCCGGTAAAATACAGTTGGCATACAGACGGTTCAGGGAAAACATTCCCGGGTCCCATCCACAGGAGATCACGCAGGTTTTCCCTGCTGCCTTTGCAGCCGCATCCACATTTGCAAAATGCTCCGGAATGCGTGCATGTGTATCAAAGCTGTCTACTACATTGTACATAGCAGCATACTTTGGAGTCTGCTGCGGAAGGTCCGTTGCGCTGCCTCCGCAGAGGATGAGAACGTCAATCTGATCCTTCATTTGTGCAAGCGCCTCTTCCTTATATACCTTTACGCCTTCTGTAATCACCTTTACTGTGGATGGATCTCTTCTTGTAAATACACCAACAAGCTCCATATCCTTATTCTTGTTTACGGCGCACTCAACACCTTTTCCAAGATTTCCATATCCAAAAATTCCAACTCTAATCATGCTTTTAATCTCCTTCTTTTCAATCCTTTGAGACAAAATTCCCCCAACAGATTTTTATCTATCGGGGGAAAACTTCCTGTCAACTATTTTACTGTCACAGAAGTGATGTGTGGGTTCACACCCTCATACCAGTATAAGAAGCCTTCTACATCAATGGTATCGCCAACATTTAATGCTTTAACAGCCTCATAAACCTCTGAACCTGCCGGGCAAAGATAAGACTCTACGGTAAATGCATAGGTGTAGGTTCCATCTGATACATTAAAGTAAAGGTCGTCTCCATCTGCGCCTGAACCATCCCAATTGTAAAGGAATGCAGCTTCTGTTCCATCCTGCTGGGTGGAAGCCTCAACAGTTAATCCGCTTACAGAGAAAAACTGATTCTGATAATTGATTAATGTGTCATCGGAAAGCTTTCCAGTAAGATCTGTTGCCGGTGCAACATAATTTCCATCTTCGATTTCAAAGGTTGCGTCAATGATTTCCACTTCACCGGACCACTCTGACTTATATCCGGTAACCTTGATCTTTGTTCCCGGTGTAAGCTTCTCGTAATCCTCTTCGGAACAAGCCATGTTATAAAGGAAATAAGCACCATCCTGATCCTGTGTATAAACAGTTGCCTTATCCTCCCACCAGGACTGCTTTGCCTGAACATAAGTCTCTACAACAACCTCTGTATCAAGGTCTGCTGCCATATACTCTTCATAAGACATCACGCCCTCAGACTTCTCATCTGCCGGTGCTTCAGTAGCAACTACTGCCTCTGTCTGTGTGTTTGCTTCCGGTGCTGCTGCTTCGTTGTTTGAACCACATGCCACGCAGGATGCACCAAGTACACATACCATAAGTAAAACGAGTAATTTTTTCATAGTCTCTCCTTTTTCATCTTCTCTTGAAAAAAATATTTATCGTTGCTTATTATAGCCATTATTTTTTATAAATCAAGTGTTTGTCCTGCTTTTCCCTACTTTTTACCATTTGTAGCAAAACATAGGCAAGGATTCCAATCCATACTACTGCCAGAGTGCCAAGTAAGATCTTCGCAGTCTTTGGAAGTGGCCCGAGATCCTTTTTTCCCACAGTCACACTTGTGGTTTCGGATAATTGATCCAGCCGATACAGCGAAATTACGTCACTTTCCAGCTTCTCCATAAAGGCATCATCCACGGTCTGATTCCTTCGGACAGCCTTGACCGTATTCTCAATCATCTGACCGGCCGCATCCCGCAGGGATGCAGAGCCTACAAATACCGGTGTAACAAAGGTATCCTCAGAATGGGTAAGCAACAGGTTGGTTGCACTCATTTTTACCTGGTAATGCTCCTTATTATCCTCCCCCGCCCGGGATAGATAATCCTGATATTCCGGAGACTGCTGGGCCTTGCTGGTAACCGGAACATACCCTTCCGTTTTTGCATAAGCGGTCTGCACATCGTTTGTCAGCAAAAACTGTGCGAACAGCCAGGACGCCAGTACCTCCCCTGAATCAGCCTTGTTGAACACACAGATGGAAGGTCCCTGGGAAATCATCCTTGGATTTGCGGTATCAAATTGAGGAACCATCCTCACTTCCGTCTCAAACTGGACAATCTTATCCTCGGAAATATCACTAAGCGGTGCATCCGACCCCATCCAGGTTGACCCTGCTGTGGAATCAACCGCAAAAATACACTGCCCTGCATTCAAAAAGTTGGCCGGATAGCTGGAAATCTTAAAAGTGGAAAAGGCTCCGCTTTTCCCATGCTCTGCGATGGTATATAAAAGCTCTTCGGTGGTATCGTTAAAAATCTCGATTTCCCCATCCTGTGTAGAATAACCGGCATCCTTTTGCTTTAGCATCTGAATCATCATATTATCTGTGGATTTATAGATAAAGGGAATCAGCACATTCTGCCCGTTTACCAGATAATTGCCCTGCTCGTCCTGTGCTAAGGCAGCCTCTGAAACCTCCCAGATAAAATCCCAGTTCAAAACATCCGGCACCGTATATCCCAGCTTTTCCACATAAGTCTTATTGATGTAACAGGCCTCCGTGGAGCGCATAAAAGGAATGGCATAATAGTGTCCGTCGATTTGGCACTCTGACAGAAATTGAGGAATGATTTCATCCTTTGTGGGGGCATCAAAACGAACCTCGCTTCCACCAAGCCCAAAGGCCTCATCCGTCATAAGCTCATCCAGCGCAACCACCTGATTGACTCCCGTTCTGTAGGTTGCAATATGATCCGGGTAAGTAATACAGACATTCGGCGTGGTATTTGTGGCAATATTGGTGATCACATCATTGTAAATTTTTCCATAATCCGTGTAGAGCCGAAGATTTACCGTGATATTCGGGTACAACTCCTCAAAATCCGAAATTGCCTTCTCGTAGATCATGGTCTGGCTCTTGTTCGTATCATTTTTCGCCCAGAAGGTAATTTCATACTCTTTCGTGGTATCAAAGCTTTCCGGAATCTCAAATTCCGGCAGCCCTTTTGAACCGTGGCAGGCGGTGAGATTGCACAGAAGACAGACCAGGAGCGCAGTCAGGCATACCCAGCCTGCCCTTTTTCCTCCAAATGCTCGTTTCGGGGAATGTACCCTGTAATTTCTTTTCAAGCGTAGCCTCATCATCCCTTCGTACCTCCCCTGGATACTCCGGACATGACCTTGTCCCTGAAAATCAGGAAAAGCACCACCAGCGGAACCGATATGACCACAACGGCTGCCATCATTGCCGGTATATTCTCTCGTCCGAATCCATTTTCACGGATTTCCTGTATTCCGTTTGAAACCAGAAAATAGTTCTGGTCATCCGTAATCAGCCGCGGCCATACATAGGAATTCCAGCATTCAATCACTTTTAAAATCGTAATGGTGATTAACGTCGGTTTTGAAATCGGAATCATGACCTTGAGCAGATATTTCAAATCGCTGGTTCCGTCCACCTTTGCCGCATAATACAGGGTATCCGGTATCTGCTCAAAATTTTCTTTCAAAAGATAGATATAGAATACCGATGTCACCGAGGGCAGAATCAATCCGGTGAAGGAATTCCTCAGATCAAGGTTCGTAATGGTCACAAAATTCGTAATGATTACCAGCTCATTGGGAATCATCATCAGGGATAAAAACAGTAAAAATACTGCATTTTTTCCTTTGAATTCCAGCCTTGCAAAAGCAAATGCCGCCAGCGTGATTACCACCAGCATGATTGCCGTTGTGGCAATTGTAAAAATCAGGGTATTTGTAAAATACTTCGCCAAAGGAACGGCAGTAAATGCATCCTTATAGTTTTGAAGTGTCGGCGACAGGGTATAGAATTTCGGAATGTACTCCGAATTATATGCGCTGTAGCTTTTTACAGAGGTCAGGAGCATCCAGTAAAAAGGAAACAGCACAACAAGCGCCCACAAGCTAAGCAGCACATAGGTAATTCCGTTTCCGATCCTGCGACGTGCCTTCGAGCCTTTTTCAATTCTCGTATAATCTGTATTTTTTCCCATCACATCACCCTCTAATACTGTACATTTTTCCTGCTGATGAGCAGGTTTATGCAGGTAATCGTAAGTATGATCCAGAATAAAAGGATCGCTGCTGCCGATGCATAGGAGGGATATCCTCCGCTATTTCCGTAAAGCATATCGTACACATACCCGACAATGGTATTCATTTCAGCAGCATTTAAGTTGGTTCCGAATAGCGCAACCGCATCGCTGTATGCCTTAAACGCGCCGATAAAGCCGGTAATAATCAGGTAAAAAACCGTTGGTGAAATCAGGGGCAGAGTAATGCGGAAAAAGATTCTTGCCTTTCTTGTTCCGTCTACCTTTGCTGCGTTATAGATATCCTGGTTTACCGATGAAAGCGCACTGGTTAAAATCAAAATCTTAAAGGGTAGCACAATCCATATGGTATAGAAGCAAAGCACGAACATTTTTGCCCAATAGGGTCCTTCAATAAAGTCCACACTTTCTCCTCCAAAGGCATGAATCAGCAAATTGATCATTCCATCGGAATATGCTGTCTTTTTAAATAAGATCATAAAGACCAGACCGACCGCCAGGGTATTGGTAACATAGGGCAGAAAATAAATGGTCTGGAACAGCTCTCTTAATTTGGTTATGGAGGTAAGTCCAAAGGAAATCAAAAGCGCCAGCCCCGTGGAAAGCGGTACTGTGATGATAACCAGAATAAACGTATTTTTTACAGCCTGCAAAAAGTATGGATCATGAAGCACATAGGAATAATTGTAAAAACCAATACCGTTATAGGTCTGGGAGGCGGAATTATATCCCTCTTCAAAGGAATAGACAAATACATCCACTAGGGGGTAGACCATAAACGCTCCTAAGAACAGAATCGCCGGAAGCAGATAGAGCCAGGCTTTTGCACCGCTGTTTTGTAATCTTTTTTTCATATGCTATGCCTCAAATTCTATTCTTTCTTCAGTTTCCTTGTCAAAAATAAATACCTTATGGGGAAGAAGCTGAAACTTCACGCATTCCTCTGCAGTATTTACCTTATTGTCTGCACTTATAATAGAACGAATCGTTTCATTCAAAGATGCGGGATGGGTGGAAACAACACTGATATCTCTTCCCATGACCTCCACCCGGTTTCGTTTGCAGGTCAATGCGCCATCTTCGGACAGCACAAAGCCCTCCGGACGAATTCCCACATATACCGGCCTCATCTCATCTTCCCGGAGTGCATTTCCCGTAGAATCCTTTAAACACTTCACTTTTAATATGCACTCTTCTCCAATGTATAATCCGCCATCCCGGATTGTTCCGTCAAACACATTGATGGGTGGCGTGCCAAGGAATTTTGCCACAAACAGATTCTTCGGGCTGTCATACACATCCTGAGGCTTTCCGATCTGATGCACCGTCCCCTCCTTCATGACCACAATGATATCGGAGATGCTCATAGCCTCCTCCTGATCATGGGTAACAAATATAGTAGTAATCCTGGTTTCCTGCTGGATTCTTCGTATTTCCTCTCTGGTCTGCAATCGAAGACGGGCATCCAGATTGGAAAGGGGCTCATCCAAAAGCAGGACCTTCGGCATTTTTACAAGAGCTCTTGCAATTGCCACTCTCTGTTGCTGCCCTCCGGACAACTCCTTTGGTTTTCGTTCCAAAAGTCCATCCATCTGTACCAGTTTTGCAGCCTCAAGCATCTTTTCGTTCATGACCTCTTTGGAGAGCTTGTCCTTGCCCTTTAAATTCTGCAGCGGAAACAGGATGTTCTGTCTTACCGTAAGGTGGGGATAGAGGGCATAATTTTGAAATACCAATCCGATTCCCCGGTTCTCGGGAGGAAGCTCGGTCACATCATCCTCTCCAAAGAAGATACGTCCTTCCGTGGGTTTCTGTAAGCCGCTAATGAGATTTAATGCTGTACTTTTTCCACATCCTGAGGGACCAAGAAGTCCCACCAGCATTCCATCCGGTATGGTAAAATCAAAATGATTTACTGCAATTACATCAGCAGGATTGTTCTTGTCTCTGCTGGGAAATTTTTTTGTCAGATTTTTTAACGTAACTTCCATGGGTATACTCCTAGTCTCTCTGTGCATAGGTTCTATATCTAATTATGGATTTTACCGCTTTCCATCGGGTGAAGCAACCATTTCCTGGAGGATCTATCATTTCTACTATTTCATTTTTTTCAAGTAAATACTTTTTCGCAATGGTTTCTGCTATAATTCTTCTCCTTCTTCAATAATCTCCCTGATTTCATCCAAATCAATGATAAGCTCTCCTCCTGAAATCGCTACGGGCATGCTTCCGCTTAAATCATGAACCAGTGGCAGATAATCTTCCTCTTCGAACCGATGAACAATCAGCATTTTTTTGTCCGGATCAATAATCCAATACTCCCGTACTCCTGCCTCCATATATTTTGTCAATTAAAAAACTCCCTTTTCAGAATTGTGTTCCCGAGAATGAATTTTACTATTTGAAATCAGAACGTTTAAACGCTTTTACAAACGAAAGTGGGGGGCTACTTCATGCTTGATTGAGAAATTGTATAATTTCGCCGGTTGATTTTCTTCCAGTACCTAAAATCTAAGAAAAGAACGGCATTTTAAGCGCTTTTTGTGGTCGATTGTATGTTTTCGCAGGATCAATGTTTGCCTGTACCTAAGAAATTGCAAATATTAGGTATCCCGCGAAGTCCACTCCTCAAAATAATACAATTCTCATGAAAAATCTGCAATTCGAAGCTGTTTTTCAAGGATTTTAGGTATACGACAGTTCTGGCACCTCAAATCTTGCCAAATTCCACAATTCTGATTCAAATACGCAAATTTATTCAGGCACACAATTGTAAAAAGGGAATATCTTTTTCGAGGCGGTGTTCCCAAGAATGAATTTCGCTAATCATTCGGGAACACTTTTCTGAAATGGTTTAAAAAAAGAGAGCCATCTCTAGCTCTCTTTTCATCAATATTTAAATTAGTGCTTCGGAACAAGCTTCTCGGTTCCTCCCATATATGGCTGTAATGCCTTTGGAATATTTACAGAACCGTCTGCATTTAAATTGTTCTCCAAAAATGCAATCAGCATACGAGGAGGAGCAACTACTGTATTATTTAAAGTATGTGCAAAATACTTCTGTCCGTCTGCGCCCTTCACACGAATCTTAAGACGTCTTGCCTGAGCATCGCCAAGATTTGAACAGCTTCCTACTTCAAAATATTTCTTCTGACGTGGTGACCAAGCCTCTACATCACAGGATTTTACCTTAAGATCAGCAAGGTCTCCGGAACAGCACTCTAAGGTACGAACCGGTACATCAAGACTTCTGAACAGCTCAACGGTATACTGCCACATTTTCTCATACCAGTCCTTAGACTCTTCCGGCTTACATACTACGATCATTTCCTGCTTCTCGAACTGGTGAATACGGTATACACCGCGCTCCTCGATACCATGTGCGCCCTTTTCTTTACGGAAGCATGGAGAATAGCTTGTCAGGGTATATGGCAGCTTTTCCTCGTCATTGATGGTATCAATGAACTTTCCAATCATGGAATGCTCTGATGTTCCGATTAAGTAGAGGTCTTCTCCCTCAATCTTGTACATCATGGCGTCCATTTCCTCAAAGCTCATAACTCCTGTTACGACATTGGAACGAATCATGAAAGGTGGAATACAGTAAGTAAATCCTTTTCCAATCATAAAGTCTCTTGCATATGCGGTCATTGCGGAATGAAGTCTTGCAATGTCTCCCATCAGATAATAGAATCCGTTACCGGCTACTTTTCCTGCTGCATCAAGGTCGATTCCGTCGAAGCGTTCCATAATATCTGTGTGGTACGGAATTTCAAAATCCGGAACCACCGGCTCGCCGAATTTCTCGATTTCCTGATTGAAGGAATCGTCTTTTCCGATTGGTACAGAAGGGTCGATGATGTTCGGAATCTTCATCATAATCTCTGTAACCTTTGCGGAATACTCAGTCTCAAGAGGTTCAAGCTCTGCAAGTCTTGCAGAAATATCTGCTACTTCCTTCTTTACAGCCTCTGCCTCCTCCTTCTTGCCCTGAGCCATCAGCTTTCCGATTTCCTTGGAAATCTGATTTTTCTTCGCACGAAGATCGTCTGCCTCCTGCTGTGCGGCTCTTGCCTTGGCATCAAGCTCAATCACTTCATCCACTAACGGAAGTTTGTGGTCCTGGAATTTTTTCTTAATATTTTCTTTTACGAGTTCCGGATTCTCGCGTAAAAATTTTAAATCTATCATATTGCCTCCAACGATCAATTTTTATCTTTTGCTATTGTACTATCAAACCTCCCAAAATGCAAGGGTTAGCGCAGTTTCCAAAACAAAAACCCTTCCAAACTCGATCCATGAATTTGAAAGGGTTAAACACTTACTTATTTTCTTAGAATGTCAAAGGATATTTTTCGGTCAGCTTCTTAACAATTGCTCTTGCGTCATCAATTGCGGACTCACCATTCTTAATGATCATGGCAATTGCTTCTGCAACCTCATCAAAATCCTCTTCCTTCAGACCTCTCGAAGTAGCTGCAGGAGTTCCAAGACGAATACCACTTGTTACAAATGCACTCTTAGGATCGTTTGGAATGGTATTCTTGTTTGCAGTAATATGTGCTGCATCTAACAGCTTTTCTACTTCCTTACCGGTCAACTCAAAAGGAGTAAGATCAACGAGCATCAGATGGTTATCTGTTCCGTCAGATACAATCTTGATTCCTCTGTCCTTTAAGCCCTTGCAAAGAGCCTGGGCATTCTTAATAATCTGTGCCTGGTATTCCTTAAACTGTGGCTGTAATGCCTCCTTAAAGCAGATGGCCTTTGCTGCAATTACATGCATGAGAGGGCCGCCCTGGGTTCCCGGGAAAATGGATTTATTCAGCTTATATTTATCTGCAAATTCCTGACTGCTTAAAATCATACCGCCACGTGGTCCACGGAGCGTCTTATGTGTGGTGGTGGTAACAACATCTGCATATGGGATTGGGCTTGGATGAAGTCCTGCTGCAACAAGACCTGCAATATGTGCCATATCCACCATGAGGATTGCGCCAACCTCGTCTGCGATTTCACGGAAACGCTTAAAATCAATGGTTCTTGCATATGCGGATGCACCTGCAATAATCATTTTGGGCTTGCATTCCCTTGCAATTTTTGCAACCTCGTCATAATCAATGAAGCCCTCATCATTTACACCATAAGGAACAACATGGAAATAAGTTCCTGAGAAGTTCGCAGGTGAGCCATGAGTCAAATGTCCGCCGTGGTCTAAGTTCATTCCCATAAGGGTATCACCCGGCTGTAATACTGCAAACTCAACTGCCATATTGGCCTGTGCACCGGAATGTGGCTGCACATTTACATACTCACATCCGAATAATTCTTTTGCACGATTTCTTGCCAGCTCTTCAACAACATCAACGCAGTCACAGCCGCCATAATATCTATGTGCCGGATATCCTTCTGCATATTTGTTGGTAAGGATGCTGCCCATTGCTGACATAACAGCCGGGCTTACCCAGTTTTCAGAAGCAATCAGCTCAATGTGACTGTTCTGTCTGTCAAATTCCGAGGTAATCGCATCTGCGATTTCCATATCAACATTCTTGATGTCGTCTAATGTGTACATGATAGTTCTCCTTTTCAATTTGAAATTTTTAGTTTCACACTTTACTAATTTACATTTTTAACTTGATTATATCCGAGTCCCTATTTTATTGCAATCCCCTATTCTGGAAACGCTTACATTATTTTCGATTTGCAAAGTGCTTTTCCATAATTTAATCCCCATTTCTGAATTGTGTTACTGAAAATGAATTTTGCCATTTGAATCAGAACGTTTAAAAAGCGTCGGCACTTAATGAGC
>CAMDYX010000050.1 GCA_945910395.1 uncultured Agathobacter sp.
CGAATAAATTCACGTTCCAGCCCCTCCTTTCTTACATCCAGATGGAATGTTTTGAACAGATTAGAATCTCTCACTTTTTTACCATCTTTGTTTTCAAAAGTAATATGCTTTCTAGAATCTTTCCAATGAACATTCCATCCAGATAGCTTCATCCTCTCTATAAATTGATCTCTGCTTATACATTGCTTCATGGCATTCACCACTGCCATCGCACAATCCCATAAGTAACTTTTCTTTGCATCATTTTTAAACATCTGGTACTTGTCCTGATTCCAGGTAGTTACCTCTCCGGTTTCCATCGGTGTACCATCAAAATGTTTACCCTTTTCCGCTACCGTCAGATTCCGCTCCTTGCACATTTCATTTGTCATAAGCTTCATCCGCTCTAAGTCTTTTTTTGAAGTGTGATATTTTCTCCCATCTTCATAGCTGACGGAATTTGTTACCAGATGACAGTGAATGTGATCCCGATCCTGATGAACGGCAATGACCGTTTGAAATCCAGCAAACCATTTTTCTGCAAATTCCTGACCAAAGGCAAAGGCTTCTTCTTGTGTAATCTTTTCATCCTTGTGCCAAGAAATGATACTATGTGAACACATCCGTCCTTTATCCTTATGCCAGATTCTCTTTTCCTGCAAAAATGATTGATAAGCAAAATTGGCATTTAATTCCTTATGATGATATGGACCTGTGATTGCCGTCAGCGTTTGTTCTGTCTTATCGGATCGTAGCACATATGCTAAACAGTTTTTTAATCCGCTGTGGCTTTTTGGCGGCTTAGTAATAATCTTATTAATTGCCATGGACGTTCACTCTCCTCTCTCATCTTCTGTAACATTTGTTCAAGTTCGTGCAGTTCTTTTATCTGAGGAATCTCGCCAAATGTGTGTAACCGCTTTGTCATCTGATTCAGATTTACTGCCATTCCACGAAGCTGTCTGTTTTCATCAGCCATAAGCTGACTGATCTTTTGTACTTCCTCTAATTCTTCTTTTGGCATCACCGGTACATGAAGCACTGCATTCGTAACATAGGCCTGTTTTGTCTGGCCTGATTCTTTCACATTGGTACAGAACTGATTGTATTCCTCATCATCCATTCGTACCATGACATTGTGTGATCTATTTCTCATTTTCAACCTCCGTATAGAACATAATTTCATCCTGGGTACAGGGCGGGCAGCGCCTGTTGGGGGATTCAAGGTGGGCAACGCCCCCTGACGAGTTTAGGAACAGCCCTTCGGCTGGTTCCGGTGCGAATGTGGTATACCACTTTGCGAAACTTGCCTTATACCGAGCAGCCTACTTAGGAGCTTAGGCGTTAGGCTGCCGGGATAAGAAAAGGTACACAGATGGCATATAATCCGTATCGTCATTCTAAAAATGATGAATACGGCAAATCATGCGTATACGTGTATTCATACACATATGGCTAATGTAAAAGCCTTTATATAACTGCAATATACGCATATACACGTGATTTTGCACATTTGTTATAATGTGTATTTTATGTGCCATCTGCACGTATCTTTGTAAAGATACCCTTGAAACCACGAGCCTTTTTCCCACCATCAATTGGAATATTGGTGGAAGGCTCAATCCCAAGCTCCTCTGAATTTTGCTTCATATAACCCAACACTGTTTTGGAAGACATCGGCTTTTCAGCATTTTCCTCACACCATTTGCAATACACGTTATAAATTGCCTTACTGGTTGCTGAGGTTCCTTTTTCAAAACGAATATATCCTTCGGACTCCAAAAACGGAATTACATTATTGGAACTTTGCATTGCCTCAAGAAGGTTGCCTTTTGCCCTGTCACTGATTGTGAACTTATAATTGTTTTCCAATAATCGTTGCAATCCCTCCAACATCCAGAGAAAGATTCCTTCTTTTTCTGTTACGATTTTTTCTACCAGATAAGGATCATCTACTCGATCCTCGGGTGGTTTTTTCGTTGTAATAATCAACTGCCTTCTGTAAAATCCATAAGACTTATCATGAAGAGCACTTAGACTTCCATTTCCAAAAAGAAGAAAACGAACAAATAGTTTTCCCTGTACACTTTGCTTCTGCTTACGCTCCAGATCCATCTCGTCTTCCAATGTAACAATGGTTTTGATATAATTCGTATCTTTCAATGCTTCCATTTTCATATCATCGTCAATCATTACCAGTTTATTTTCCAAGTCAACTCTGGCAAATTTGTTATGCTCCACTTTTTCAATACTGCTAAAGTTGAGTGCCTCTGAAAAAATCTTTTTGATGATTAGCCCCATGCGGGATTTGCCTTCTCCACCACGTCCTAAAATCATCATCAGCTTTTGTCCTTTGTTGGATGGAATCAACATATAACCCAGATATTCCTGAATGGTCGGGATATCCTCTTCCTCAACCAGATCCTTTAAATACTTCAACCACATTTCGGGTTTCGGAGCCTCCGGATTATAATTGACATTTAACCGGTTTCTACAGAACTGTTTTTCACCCTCAAAATTCCCATTCAGATAATAGACTTCCATTTACAACATGAATACGATCCAATTCCAGCGGAAGTTCTTTCGTATGCGTTTCAAGTTTTAATGCTTCAATCAGATTATCCACTTTCTTTGCAACTCCATTGGTCAGTACTTCACAAATTAATTGATAAATATCTGCTCTCAGATTTTCAATTTCCACCACTCCATCCATTCCATAGAAAATTCCATTTACACATTTGATAGGATTGCTGGCTACAAAAGATTTACAAAATGACACCTCGTCAATCTTTCCATCCTCTGTAATCCAAGAGTAATCTCTTAGTGTAATCGGATCATCCACATTTTCGCTGTTCAATGCAGTTCCAATCTCTGTCCAGGATTGCTTTTCCTGCTCTGAATAATTGCTCTTCAAGCGCCATCACCCCCTTTCGTCCCTGTAAAAAGAACTCTTTCTGCTCTTCTTCTGTTCCAAAACACAAGATATCCATCCAATGATTCAGCTTTGGTTCTGCATGAAGCATTACTGCAAATGCATCATCATTCATTACCATTTCCGGATCTTTATCTGCCTGAGATTCTTTCACTGTTTGAATCAAATTTAATAAGTAAAAAAAAGTATGACATTTGTTTGTGCACCATTTGTGAAATCTTTTTTTGATTTCTTCCACCTGATCATTTTCCAAGTCTTTCCTCTTCTTGATTGATTCAGGTGTTTTCCTTTTTCGTTTTTCTCTTTTTTCAAATTCAATAGGCAAATGAAAATCCTGTATTATTTTCTTTGCAGCTTCGATCTGGCTTAATCCAAATGTCTTGGCAACATAATTGATGGCATCTCCTTTTTCACCACACCCAAAGCAATAATAAGTCTGATCAATTTTCATACTTGGATGCTTATCATCATGAAATGGACAACAAGCCATCATATTTCTATTGATTTTCAAACCGTAGGTTTTTGCCACTTCTGCCGCACTCACACGGCTTTTCACTTCTGTAAAAATATTCATACGTATACCTCAAACTTTCCATTGAATCCAACGGATGCCTCTGATATACTGAATTTGCGAGATAGAGCATATCAGAAGCTCTTTGGATCAGTCCTTGCCTACTGTGCAAGGGCTTTTTCTTTTGCGACATTTCGGAAAAACCCGGTTTCTTCCCAGACCTTTCGATCTAGACAATAATAGCTATATTCATTTGAATTCTCCATCTTCATTGCAACTCCGAATTTTAAAACTCCGGCCTGGATTGCCAAACGAATATAATGAGGATCTTTCCCTATTGCACTTGCAATTTCTTTAATCGGAACATTCCGTCCGGTAAAAGGTGGTAATTCCACATACAGCTTTTTCTCCATTTTTTCATCACCTCCTCAAATAACTGCCATAACATACGTTACATCAATAGTTCTTCAACTCGAACTCCCAGTGCCTTAGCAAGCTTACAGGCTACCGGTGGAGAACAGCTTTTTCCTGCCTTAATACAGGAAATTGTCTGCCTTGATACTTCACTCTTTTCAGCAAGTGATTTTATCGACAGGTCCTGTTCACCCATTAGAATCTGTAGTTTAAGTGCGTTTATTTTCATATATATCACCCCTGACCCTTTTAATATGCACTTTTAATTCGTATTTCGATTATACGCATAATTAATGCGCATGTCAACACATTTATTTGATAATATGTACTTGTAATTCGTATTTTCTTGTGTTACTATGTAAGCGAAGAGAGGTGAACTCAAAAATGAAAGACAATAATAATGAAATGGGGCTTAGAATCCGAACTGCCCGAAAGCAAAAAGGTATGAATCAGACGCAGCTCGCAACAGAGCTTGGCAAATCTCTTCGTACAATCCAAAAATATGAAAGTGGAGAGATTGAAGTATCGATCGGTGTGATCAACGATATTGCCAAAGTACTGGACACCACCTCAACTTATCTCATTGGATATCAGGCTGAAGCAAAAACCATCACAAATATGGCAGATGTGATGCAGTTTCTCTTCCATTTAGATCAGTTGAATGAATTAGGTTTTTCCATTGATGTAAAACGTCCACCAAATCACGATAGTTGGGAATGTTCTATTACATTCAATGGCAAAGATAACACTGCTTCTGAAAATGCCGATATGTGCCTGTTTCTGGAAGAATTTAATGAAAAACGAGAAGAATATGCTTCCTATGCTCAAACAGCACAGGCGTACCAGAATTGGAAAGATAAAACGCTCGCCTATTATGCCAATACTACTCTTTCCGAAAAAGAAGTTGAGGAACTTACAGAGGATGAACGTATAATAAAAAGAAATGCTTTACTAGATGAACAGTTTGGAATTTAGGCTCTTAAGAGTTGCTATGTGCGACAAGAAGGAGGCTAAATTATATGAAATTACCGAATGGTTATGGAAGTGTTACCAAGATGTCAGGGAAAAGAAGAAATCCCTGGGTTGTAAGAAAAACAGACGGATATGAACTCGATCCGGAAAAAGGGACAAAGAAACAGAAATATATCATTATAGGCTATGCTCCTACAAAGGCAGAAGGCTTGAAAATGCTGGCTGATTATAATAATAATCCATTCGATGCAAAGGCTGCCAAGATGACCTTTGAAGAAGTATTTGAAGAATGGTCGAAAACAAAGTTTCCTACCGTATCAGAAAGCAATGTAAAAGGATACAATGCATCCTACAGAGCTTGCAGCTACCTCTACAACAAGGTATTTAAGGACATTAAGTTGGCAGATCTGCAGTTTGTAATTGATGATTGCGGCAAGAATTATCCAACATTGAAAAAGATTAAGGTGTTGTTCAATCAGTTGTATGCATATGCTTTGAAATACGATATCTGTAACAAAGACTACTCGACATATGTCGATGTTGCAAAGTATAAGGATCGTAATCCAAACAAACATGACCGGAACAAGTTCAGTAAAGAAGAAGTCGAACGAGTATGGACAATGAAAGATGATCCATATTATCAAATTGTTCTGATGCTTCTCTACAATGGTTGCCGAATCAGCGAATTTCTGGATCTCAAGAAAGAAAACGTCCATCTGGAAGAACAGTATTTCGATGTCATCGCCAGCAAAACTGAAAACGGACTTCGAAAAGTTCCGATTCCGGATAAACTTTTACCTTTCTATCAAGAATGGTATGACCGTCATCCGGAATGTGAATATCTCTTAAGCACACCTGACGGGAAACACTTCCTTTATCGAAACTACAAAGACAGTTATTACACCACAATCATGGAACAGATTGGAATTAAGTGGTCGCCACACTGTACACGCCACACCACAATCTCCATGATGAAAGAACACAGCATTGATGAAACTACCATCAAGAAGATTGTTGGACATTCTGGAGCTATGACACTTACAGAACGTGTCTACACTCATCTTGATGTCCGGGTTCTGATCGATGCCATAAACAAAATTGTGGGAGAAAGAGAGAATGGAAAGGAGCATCTGACCACATAGTTGCTGTGATTTTTGATGCATACGTGCTACATACTTGCTACATATCCACAAATTTCCACCACGTTTCTGGACATCCCATAAAGATTCGAGGGTAAAGAAAAACCCCAGAAACACAAGGTTTCTGAGGTTTTGTATGCATTTTCTCGTCCCAAACGATTATCTCTTTGAAAACTGTGGTGCACGACGAGCTGCTTTGAGACCATATTTCTTACGCTCTTTCATACGTGGATCTCTTGTTAAGAATCCTGCCTTCTTAAGAGCTGGTCTTAAATCTTCATCTACCTGAAGAAGTGCACGAGCGATACCATGACGGATAGCTCCTGCCTGTCCTGAATATCCACCGCCCTTTACGTTAACGATAACATCGAACTTATCTGTGTTCTCTGTTAATACTAATGGCTGACGAACGATAACCTTTAAAGTCTCAAGACCTAAATACTCATCAATATCTCTTTTATTAATTGTAACCTTACCTGTTCCTGGTACTAAGTATACTCTGGCAACAGATGATTTTCTTCTACCGGTTCCGTAATATTTTGTAGTAGCCAATGTTCTTTACCTCCTATTAAAATGTAAGCTCTTCAGGCTTCTGAGCTGCATGCTTGTGATCTGGTCCAGCATATACAAATAACTTTGTATACATCTCACGTCCTAAAGGTCCCTTTGGAAGCATTCCCTTAACAGCGAACTCAACCACACGCTCAGGATGCTTTGCTAACATTTCTCTTAATGTGGTTTCTTTCATTCCACCAACATAATCAGAATGCTTGTAGTAAATCTTCTGATCTAACTTCTTACCAGTAACTTTGATCTTCTCAGCGTTTACAACGATTACATAATCGCCACAATCCATGTGAGGAGTAAAGATTGCCTTATTCTTTCCTCTTAATACTTTTGCTACTTCAGATGCTAAACGACCTAAGGTCTTTCCTTCAGCGTCAACTACATACCACTTTCTTTCGATGGTAGCAGGACTAGCCATAAATGTCTTCATCAGGTTATCCTCCTTAAATTAGATAAACAAATTGTTAAGATCACACGTTGGAATCGCGTATGTCCGGACGCCATCCTACTAATGCTTTCGCTGTCTGATCCGCCTATAAATCCGTTGAGAAATGGCTTCATTATAAGCTTTCAAGCAGCTATCTTTCTATACTTCAGTGTCTCACCGGGGCTTTGGTTCGACACGAATCCACTATCGCAGACCTACACATTATAATCTCTCATGTCCAGACTGTCAAGAAAATCTTACACAAAAATTGTATAAAATTGTAGATTTCCCCATGCTTTTAAGACGTTTTGTCTTCATACACCAAACCAATCATCGTCAGCCCCTTTGCGGGAGCCGTCGGTCCCGCCGCGCTTCTGTCGCAGGCTGCCAATATGTTTTGCATTTCTTCCGGTGCAATATCACCGGATCCCACCTTAATCAGGGTTCCTGCTATGATACGCACCATATTATATAAAAAGCCGTTTCCGGTTATCGAAATCGTAATAATATCATCCTCATCCCTTTTTACCCTGCAGTCATAAATCCTCCGGACGGAGGTCTCGGACTGCATATGGACGGAAGCAAAGCTTCGAAAGTCATGCTCCCCCACCAGGTAATCTGCCGCCTTCTGCATGCTTTCTTCATCCAGCGGATAATGGAAAAAGTGTGTATCCAGCCTCCTTGTGGGATTTGGAAATCTGCGATTTAAAATACGGTATTCATAGGTCTTTCTGCTTTTGGAAAATCTGGGATGAAACTCCCCGGATACCTCACAGGAATCGATCACCACAATATCCTCCGGCAGTCTTTGATTTAAAGCAAAGCTGATTTTTTCTGCCGGCATTCTGGTTTCCACATCAAAGACACAGACATTGCCAAGGGAATGCACTCCGGCATCCGTTCTGCTTGCGCCGGTAACCCGGATTTCACACCCGAACAATGCGCTGATGGCCTGATTTAATTTTTCTTCGATGGTCACCCCATTGGGCTGAATCTGCCAGCCGCAGTAGTTCGTGCCATCATATGCTACAGTAAGCTTTACGCGCATAAAAGTCGGGCTCCATTCTTTTTCGTTCTCATCTTTTTCTTCCGTTACTGCGGCCACGGAAAATTAATTCTTGCCACAACTACCAGTACCAGAAAGACAATGGCTGCCCCATAGGTGATATAGTCTGCTTTTCCATAGCGCAAAGGCTTCATCTTGGTCCTACCGTCACCGCCATTGTAGCAGCGCGCTTCCATGGCCATGGCAAGATCATCTGCCCTTCGAAAGGCAGATACGAAAAGAGGAACCAGCAGGGGAACCATATTTTTTGCCCGCTGTATCAGATTTCCATGCTCAAAATCCGCTCCCCTTGCCATCTGCGCCTTCATGATCTTGTCGGTCTCTTCTATAAGAATCGGAATGAACCGAAGGGCAATCGACATCATCATTGCGATTGCGTGAACCGGTACATGAATTTTATTTAATGGCTTTAGTGCAGTCTCCAAACCATCGGTGAGCTGATTCGGTGTGGTGGTAAGGGTCATAAGAGAGGTTCCTATAATAAGAAGGATCAGTCTTGACATCATTACAACCGCATTGGTAAGTCCCACATCGGTAATTTTTAAGGACTTAAACTGCCAGAGAATCACATCCCCCGGCGTCAAAAACAGGTTGAAAACGGCGGTAATGAGCAAAATCATCACGATTGCCTTTAAGCCCTTTACGATAAATTTAAAGGGAACCTTTGATAATTTTACCGCTGCAAACAAGAAAACACCGATAATCGCAAAGGAAAGAATTCCTTTAAATGAAAAGAGTGCAATAATATAAATTAAAGTAGTAAATAGTTTTACACGTGGGTCCAGTTTATGCACGATGGAATCGGCTGGATAATACTGGCCTATTGTGATATCTCGAATCATAATTTTTTCCTTTTATCTTATCTTCTATTACAATGCCGCAAGGATACCTCTGGTAGCTTCAGCCACAGTTGCTGCTGTAAGATCCACGGATAATCCTTTTTCGGCAAGCTCATACATCAGATAGGTGACCTGCGGGGCAGCAAGTCCAACCTGTTCCAGTTCTTTATAGTGTCGGAAAACTTCCTTCGGCACATCATCATACATCACAGAGCCCTGGTTCATGACGATGATACGGTCTACGTATTTTGCTACATCCTCCATACTATGGGAGACGAGAATGACCGTAATTCCCAGTTCTCTATGCATATCTGCAATCAGATCAAGAATTTCATCCCTGCCTGCCGGATCAAGTCCCGCCGTAGGCTCGTCCAGGATCAGCACCTCCGGCTTCATGGCAAGCACTCCTGCAATTGCTACACGGCGCTTCTGCCCTCCGGACAGATCAAAGGGGGGCTGATCGAACAATTCTTCCGGAAAGCGGACATTCTTTAAAGCCTCAAAGGCTCTCAGCTCCACATCCTTTCTTTCCAATCCCTGATTTTTGGGTCCGAAGCAGACATCCTCGAAAACGGTAGTTTCAAAAAGCTGGTACTCCGGATATTGGAACACCAGTCCAACCTTGCCCCGGAGCTTTCTCATATCATAATCTTTATCATAGATATCTTCGCCGTTGAAATAGATATTTCCCTCTGTTGCCTTAATAAGGCCATTCAAATGCTGGATCAAGGTTGACTTTCCGGAACCGGTGTGCCCGATAATTCCAATAAACTGTCCCTTATCAATCTCTAAATTAATATCCTTTAATGCCTGAATCTGGTAGGCCGTTCCCTCACTGTAGCAATAATTCACGTGATCCATTAAGATGGAAGAAGCCGGATCCTTCTTTGTGACAGGGGAGAAAACTACCTTCTCCTCGCCAACTGCTTCTTTCCTGTTTTCCATCCTTTTTAAAGCGCTCTTTGCAATGCTCTTCATATCGGCACGAACCGATATCTTCATAATAGCATCCACAAGCTCTTCCCGTGTCAGTATTCCCGCCGGAATTTCAAGGCCCGCTTTTCTTAAATTATCAGCAAGAAGGGTAATTTGCGGCACATCCAGCCGATGGGCCTTCAGCTCGTCCACCCTGGAAAAAATGTCTCTCGGCGTTCCGTCCATGACGATATGTCCCTTTTCCATGACATATACATAATCTGCATCCACCACTTCTTCCATGTAATGGGTGATCAAAAGAATGGTTACACCCTTTTCTCTGTTCAGCTTATGAGCGGTTTTAATGACCTCCTTCCGGCCGTTAGGGTCTAACATGGCGGTAGGCTCATCGAAGACAATACATTTCGGTTCCATTGCAACCACGCCGGCGATTGCGACACGCTGCTTCTGTCCACCGGACAGCTTGTTTGGGGAATGCTGTCTGAACTTTGTCATTCCCACCGATTTTAAACTAAAATCTACCCGCTCTAGAATCTCTTCCGTGGGCACTCCAATATTCTCCGGTCCAAAGGCTACATCTTCCTCTACCACGCTGGCAATAATCTGGTTGTCCGGATTTTGAAAAACCATCCCTGCCCGTTTCCGGACCGGGATGACATTCTCTTCCTTTGAGACATCCATATCATCCACCCAGATGGTTCCCTCACTGGGGGCAAGCAACGCATTAATGTGCTTTGCAAGGGTGGATTTTCCGGAACCGTTGTGCCCTAAAATGGCAATAAACTGACCTTCCTTTACATCCAGATTTACATGATCTAAAGCGGTTGTGATAGATTCTACGTTATTGTCCTCATCCCTGCGGATGAATTCATGTACCAACCCTTTTGCTTTAATAATTCCCATTTATTCATCCCAGCTCAATCTATGGAGCTGTCCTTCCAATTTCATGTGATCAAAGTTATTCTGACGAAGTGCTTCATAAAGAACGATTGCAACCGAATTCGATAAATTGAGCGATCGGGTCTCGCCAATCATCGGAATACGAACACAGGTATCCGGATTTTCTTTTAGAATTTCTTCCGGAATTCCTGCACTTTCCTTTCCAAACATAATGTAGCAATCCGGTTCATATTTTGCATCAGAATACACGTGACGACCCTTTGTTGTGGCATAGTAAATCTTTGCATCCGGATTTTTTTGGCAAAAATCCTCCCAGTTTACGTAGGTTGTAACATCCAGATCCTTCCAGTAGTCCATTCCGGCACGCTTGATTGCCTTCTCGCTTAAAGAAAAGCCCAAGGGCTCAATTAGATGAAGTCTTGTTCCTGTTGCTACGCAGGTTCGTCCGATATTTCCGGTATTTGCCGGAATTTCCGGCTCGTATAATACAATATTCAGTGCTGCCATTATTTTTTCTCCCGAAGCTTTGTGATAAAGCATTCGATTCTTCCAAGTGCTTCCTTTAAGTTACTTAAGGAGTATGCGTAAGAGATTCGGATAAAGCCTTCTCCACAATCCCCGAATGCAGTTCCGGGTACCACAGCCACCTTCTGATCCTTTAGAAGCTTTGTTGCAAACTCATCCGAGGTCATACCGAATTCCTTGATGCAGGGAAACATATAGAATGCGCCAAAAGGCTCAAAGCATTCCAGTCCCATTTCTTTAAAACGATGCAGCAGGTAGCGGCGTCTTCCATTATATTCTTCCCGCATCCTTGCCACATCCTCGTCACCGTTTTTCAAGGCCTCCACTGCTGCATACTGGCTTGTAGTAGGAGCACACATGATGGCAAACTGATGGATCTTTAGCATCTGCTTGATAATCTCCTTCGGACCACAGGCATAGCCCAAACGCCATCCGGTCATGGCATAGGACTTAGAAAAGCCATTGATGGTAATGGTTCTCTCCCACATTCCCGGAAGGGATGCAATAGAAACATGCTCCTCAAGATATGTAAGTTCCGAATAGATTTCATCACTTAGCACAAAAAGGTCATGCTTTATAACCACCTCTGCGATAGCTTCCAGATCTGCTCTCTCCATAACCGCACCGGTTGGGTTATTGGGAAATGGAAGTACTAAAAGCTTTGTCTTATCGGTGATTGCCTGTTCTAACTGCTCTACCGTAAGGCGGAACTCATTTTCAGCCTTAAGCTCAATAATCACAGGTACACCGTTTGCTAAGATTGCACAGGGAAGATAGGACACATAGCTCGGCTGCGGAATCAGCACCTCATCTCCCGGGTCAAGCATTGCACGCATTGCAATGTCAATGGCCTCACTGCCGCCAACCGTGACCATGATCTCATCTGTCGGATTATAGACGGTGTGATATCTTCTCTCCAGATATTTTGAAATCTCTTCTTTTAATTCTTTTAAACCTGCATTGGAGGTATAGAAGGTTCTTCCCATCTCAAGGGAATGGATTCCTTCCTCTCTGACATGCCATGGAGTGTCAAAATCAGGTTCGCCGACACCAAGGGAAATGGCATCCGGCATCTCGCTTACAATATCAAAAAATTTACGGATTCCCGATGGCTGAATCGTAACGATTTTCTTAGATAGTGGATTCCTCATTATGCCATCATAATCCTTTCGTCTTTTGTAGGAGCAGCCATAACTGTTCCGTGGTCTTTATATTTTTTCAGAATAAAGTTGGTTTTGGTGGAAAGTACCGTATCGATGGTGGAAAGCTTCTCGGATACAAACTGGGAAACCTCGCGAAGGGTTTTTCCCTCCAGAGATACCAGAAAATCAAATCCCCCGGAAATCAGATAAACCGCATTCACCTCCGGATAACGGGCGATGCGCTCAGCCACCTTATCAAATCCCATCTCACGCTGAGGAGTGGCGCGCACTTCAATCAGTGCAGATACTTTTTCTATTCCAGCCTTATCCCAGTCGATTAAGGTTGGGTATCCGCAGATGATACGCTCCTGCTCCATAGCCTCCAGTTCATTTGCAACATCCACTTCTTCCACTCCAAGGATGACTGCCAGTTCTGCAAGATCAATCCTGCTGTTTTTTTCTATAAAAGTTAAAATTTTCTCTCTCATATGTTTTTGACCCTTTCCTGCTAAAAGCTAACGTATTACTTTATGTATTTCATCCGTCTGTGCATGTTCGAGGAATCTGCGTTCCTCTCCGTTTAGGAGCACACGGTCATTCCCGCTTGTGGTCCTTCCGATGAGTGATGCCGGAATTCCCTGTTTTTCTAACATACCTTGAAGCTGTTCTCCGTTTTTGGCGGCTATCAGCATACAGCCCCCGGATATCAGTTTATAGGGATTGATATCAAAAAATTCGCAAATCTCCACAGTTTCCTGACGGATCGGTATTTTTTTCAGCTCAATTTCAAGTCCAACGCCTGCGGCCTGTGCCATTTCCCAAAGTGCACCAAAAATTCCGCCCTTTGATACATCGTGCATTCCGCCTGCGCCAGACTGCACGGCGACTGCAGCCTCCGACCAGACCGGCATATATTCGATCAGCTTTTTTGCCTTATCAATAAAGGGAGCGGAGAATCTATTCAGCAGCTCTTCTTCCTTTTCCATTGCAAGAATTGCCGTTCCCTCCAGTCCGATCCATTTTGTCGCAACAAGATCCATTCCGGGCTCAATCAGATGATTCTCCTTAAGGCTTGCCCGATGTACCTTTCCGACCCCCGTTACCGTGATAAGGGGTCTTTGAACCGCCCTTGTCACTTCTGTATGACCTCCAAGAACTTCTGCATTTGCTTTTTCACATATCGTATCGATCTCTTTTACAATATCCTTAAGCTGCTGCTCATTTGCCGATGTTGGCAAAAGGAGGTTGATAAGAACACCTACCGGATATGCCCCGGAGCAGGCCACATCATTGAGTGCAGCCATCACCCCGCGCCCTGCAGCGAAATCTGCCGCCTCCGTTACCGGATCGCAGGACAATACCACCAGTTCATCTTCCAAGACGTCGATGGCAGAAAAATCCAGACCGATTGCAGGTCTGACTTTCACATCCTCTCTTCTATTATGCAGTTGTTTGAAAACGGACCGTTTCATCACAGATTCCGGCAATTTTCCTGCTTTCATTTACGTGCTCCCTATAATAGGCTTTAAGGCTGCTCCAATCCTGGAGCAGCCTAACAGTATGGTTTTTCCACAATATATTTTTACTTATTCCGCCGGTGCCTGGGCTTCTGCCTGTGCAGGTACTTCCGTTTCCTGCGGTACTGTCGGCGCAGCCTGCGCCGGTGCTGCAAAGGCTGCAACAGTTGCCCGGACGGTTGCTTCGTCATTCGTAGCGACTGCTGCACCAAGTGCGCCAAGCTGTTCCGCACTTGCTCCGGCGGTTCCAACTGTAATCATTCTCGGTGATCCAACATAGCTGCTCTTGTTAAAGATTTCCCTGCTCTGCTCCACGCCATCTACCGTTACAATCTTCCACAGGCGGGCAGCGGTTTTTAAATGGGCTCCCTGGTCTACATTGATATATCCTATCGGAAGTGTTCCATTTAGATTGAACTGAATCGTAGCCGGTTCCTGGGATACGATCTCGCTCTCGAAACGAACCTTTCTGTTGGATGGTCTGGTCTCTTTTCCATATATATTAAAGGTTACCTTCTTGTTTGCGCAGTAGCCTTCCACATAAATCGGATAGTCCTGATTATTCACAAATCGAAAATCCTTATAGGTTCCGGCAATGGCAGCATCATCGGAAGGCTCCACATAGCTTACGGTCATGGAATGACTGTATCTCATGGTAACCTCAAGCTCCGCACGAATCACTGCATTATATAAAGTACTTGATACCTGACAGATACCGCCGCCCACAGAATCTATAACGACACCGTTCTGGTATGCACCTCCAACACCATATCCGTTCTCAACCGTAAACGGATGGCAGATCTCATATACCGAAAGCTCCTCCCCCGGATATAATAAGGTTCCGTTCAATTTACTGCTTCCGTTTGTCAGATTCTTAATACGTCCCTCATCGGAGGTACTGAAATCTGTAGTAAAGCTTCCCAGCAGATCCGTTACCTGCGCAAGCTCTTCCTTCGTTCCGCGGGGTTCAACAATATCGGTAATAAGTGCAAGCTCTGCCGGGTTCCCGTCCCAGTCCTGGGTAATATAATCGCTGATCTTATACACGGATTCCACGATATTTACCTCATATCCTGTCTGACCGGGAACAAATACGAACTCGTTATTCTCCTTCTTCAGTCCGTTGTTTACCGCATCCACATTGAGGGAGTCCACCTTATCATAAATCGCATGGGCGGTTAACTGCTTATCGATGGAAAGCTCCAGCTCCACATACAGATTGTTTTGCTCTAAATCTTTGGTTTCCTTAAAGCGGTTGATCAGATTTCCGGAGTGCGCAACCACAAATGCACGCTCTACTGCTTCGTCCACTTTTGCGGTAAGTCCCATTTCATCCACCAGAATGCGAATACTTCCGGTAGCACCGTTTAACTGGATTTCCGTCTGCTTTAATCCATCCACATATTCATTTATCGCAGCCTTTGCCTCTTCCTTGGTCATGCCGCTGACATCCACGGTAGAGATATATACACCGTTTGCAATCTTGTCATCCGTCATACTTACTGCACAGACGGTGTTTGTAGAAGCAAACCCCAATCCCAGGACAAAAAGCAACGCTGCTGCAAAAAGAATACCTTTAATTTTTTTCATAGACACCTCGCATATATCATCAATCTTATGGTCCTATTAGCCTATTATCTGAAAACCTATTGTATCATAAATACCCACATTTTCAAGGCATAAATGCACTAAATGATAAGTGCTGAGACAATGGTGGTAATTAAAAGCGCTGCGGCTAAAACAATTCCCACAATTGCAATTCTTCTTTTTCTCTTTTGACTGTTAAAATTGTACATTTTAAGTTCACCTCTTCATAAAAAAAGTATATAATATAAGCACCTTACAAAAGAAAGGATTAGGAAAAGTGCCGTATTTTACAATATTTGCCGTATTTTTTATTATTGTATTCACCATCCGCAATCGTCAGAACATAAGAAAGCAGGCTGACATTACCGATAATTTCTGGAAAAAGGAGTTAGAAGCCAACTCCACACGAAAAAAGGACATTTCAAATTTAAACTATATTACCATACCTTTGGAAATTTTTCCATCCGGCATCCATAGGGAATGTGAGGAAAAAATCAAAGCGCTTTCTGAAAAAAAGATTGTCAATCTAACCGGTATTTCCAATACAGATCTTAAGCTTACCTACGGAGTTGCCAATCTGGAGTTTCTCGGAGAATGTGATGCTAACTTTGCGGATCTTGTGTACTGCATCGGCACCTATGCCACCGAGCTTTTAAAGGTAAACCGCATAGAGGAAGCGAGACGAATCTTAGAATTCGGTGTATCCATCCAGGCTGATTCCGCCCTGATATACACAACCCTGGGAAAGATTTATCACGATTCCCGGGATACTGACCGGCTCAAAGCATTGATGGAGAAAGCACAAAACCTGAATTCCCTTCAGAAAGCCTCCATTATCGCCAAATTGTCCGGGTATGTAAACTGATTACCGCCCGTAGGTTGCGTAATAGCGATCCATCATACGGGATACCTCATTTCTGGTAAGTGCCTCATAGCAGATCTCATCTGTCAGCTGATGGCGCTTGCGGTATTCCTTCAGACGCTCCAGCTGATGTGCCGTGGCAGGCGTCTGTTTTTTTGCCTTATATATTAGCTCTCTCGGTTTAAAAAGCAAATCATAATCTCTCCGGTCCGGATATTTTTCCGCTGCAAGCTGCTTTAACCGTTCAAACAGCCTTGCGGTCTGTATGGCATCATCTAAGGCTCTGTGTCCCTGCTCCCTTGGAATCCCAAAATATTCACACAGAGCCTCCAGATTTTTCGGCTGCTCCGGCGGCAGCAGGATTCTTGCCAGTTTTAAAGTATCGCAGGCCTGCTTTTCTAAAGGAATTCTCTTATTCACCGCCCACTGTTTTAAAAAGCTGTAGTCAAAGGTCACATTCTGTCCAACCACAAGCTCCTCCCCCAGAAAGGATAACAGTTCTTCCATTGCTTCATCCTGCTCCATCTGTCCCTTTACCATATCATTGGTGATTCCGGTAAGGGTCTGCACCCGCTCAGGAATCGGGCGGTGGGGGTCTACCAACGTTCCAAAGGTCTGCACTATGGCACCGTCTTTTACCTTAACCGCCCCGATTTCAATAATACGGTCGGTTTTGGGCGATAACCCGGTCATTTCCAAATCGATGACCACATAGCTGTCTGGCTTCATTTCACTCATCTTTCTTCTCTTTTACATATTCCACATGAGCCTGATGGTTTAACAAATCTCTTTTTTCATAGGAGAAAAGTGCCCAAAGAGGTTCTTCTCTGCGCTTTGGCATGTGCTTTGCACAAAGGGCATCCCTGTCAAGAAAATCATAGAAAAAGGGCTCCACATGGGATAATTTTCCATTCACACAATAGCTCCGGGTCATCCCCTTCCACCGGGATGGGTCCGGTGCCCAGTCAGGTCGGCTCTTACAGTTTTCACGGTAATACAGGTCAAAAATCAGAGCTTCTTTTATCGAAAAAAGTATGTTTTCCTTATAAGATTCCTCTTTTCCCTGTAAATATTCTTCTAAAAATTCCAAGACGATCTCGCATCTTTTCAGCCTTGAATGATTCATGGAGAAATATTTCTTCTTTTCATAAAATTCTCCCAGCCTTAAGAACATCTCAAAGGCGCTGTCAAAGAGACACTCCAGAAGCAGAATGGTAATCTCAAATTGTCCGCTGTTATAATATACCTCCAGCATCTCTTCCACCTGCTTGATCCGAAGAAGGTCTGTATAAGACAGCCAGTTGGTATACAGCACCTCATAAGGCGGCTGCTCGTGATAACAGATTCCGTACTCCTTCGCATGGATATACATGTAGGAGCCCTTTAGCACCTTCAAAAATCCCAGCTGCAGCTGATTGGGCTTCAGCGCATAAATCTCGTCAAAGGAGTTTGCGAAGGTTCCATAGTCCTCGTAAGGAAGTCCTGCAATCAGGTCCAAATGTTCATGTATGTTCTTTCCCGCCTGAATCCTTTGTACTACCTCTTTCAGCCGCTCCAGCTTCATGGTCCGGTGAATTTCCTGAATCGTAGCCTCATTCGTTGACTGCACTCCGATTTCCAGCTGAATCAGGCCCGGACGCATCCCCGAAAGCAATTCCAATTCCTCTTCCGTTAACAAATCTGCGGAGATTTCAAAATGAAAATTTGTCACTCCGTTGTCCTGTTCTTTGATAAACTGCCATATTTCCATTGCGTGGGCGTGGTTACAATTGAAGGTCCGGTCTACAAACTTGACCTGGGGAACCTGCCGATCCATAAAAAATTTCAGCTCCTCCTTTACCAGCTCAGCATCCCTGAAGCGAAGGGACTTATCTACCGAGGACAGGCAGTAGCTGCAGGAAAACGGACAGCCTCTGCTGCTCTCATAATAAATGATCCGGTTGGAAAAATCCTCCAGACTGTTATAGCAGAAGGGTATCCGGTTCATATCCATAGGCGCTCTTGGTGCCGTAATTACAATTTTGGCCTTTTTACAGTTTTCTTCGCTCTCCCGATAGGCCAGTCCCGGAATATCCCTTAGCGACTTTTGGTTGTCCGGGTTCATATAGTACTCCATTACATCCCGGAAGGTTTCTTCTCCCTCCCCCACCATAATACCGGTCAGATGACTATTTTTCTGTAAAAGCTCCTCCGTCTCGTAGGAAACCTCCGGACCTCCCACCCAGATCGGAACCTGTGGGCAGAGCTTATGAAATTCCTTCGATACATCAAGTGCATATTCGATATTCCAGATATAGCAGGATATGCCAAGGATATCCGGTTTCTGTTTATAGATTTCCTGCAAAATATAATCCTTTTGGTGGTTGATAGTAAATTCCGCCAGCTCCACCTGTTCCTTGTATGGTCCTGCACAGGCCTTTAAGGAATAGACCGCCAGATTGGAATGTATATACTTTGCATTTATTGCAACTAACAATGCCTTCATGTTTCATCCTCAAAAATTCATATATTCAATATAATATTGGGAAAAATCCGGATTGTCCGCAAGAATGATATCCTTTGCCCCCTTAGAAAGCTCCTTCATCTCTGCATCTGCACTCCTTTTTTCTTCCTTTGCATAGCGGACTGCCCCAAGTAAAGAGGTATTCCCTGCCGCCTTTGTTTTCTGCAAAAATTTCTCCGGCAGCAAGCCGATTCCAACCGCATCGGCAGGGTCCACAAAATATCCCATTCCTCCCGCCAGAATTACCTCGTCCACCTGATCGGCCTTAAGCTTTGCCTCTTTTAGCAAGACTTCGATGCCTGCCCGAATGGCGGCTTTTGCCATCTGAATCTCCCGAATGATCTCCTGGGTAAACCTAAGGCTCCTCCCATCCTCCAACGGAACCGGAAACCCTTTTTCAAAATATTCCTCTGCCAGCATTCCCGTGGGGTCTATACTTTTGCTTTCCTTCATCCTATGAAGTACTTTTATGATTCCTGCTCCAAACAATTCCGCCGCCAGCTCATTGCCTTCAAAGGCAGGCCCCGCCGCAGTGGAGGCCGTATATAGCGCTCCATGGTCAGCCAGAACCAGCTCTCCATTCGTTCCAAGATCAATAAACAGCGTCCGGTCCGTTCTTTTATGAAGGGAAAGTCCATAGATTCCGCTTACAATATCCGCTCCTACAAAGGCAGAAATTCCCGGCAAAGCAATGATCGAATAGTCGTAGGAATTTCCATTCCTGTCTTTGAAACTCCAGGTTTCCTCCTCCTTCTCCAGGGTAACCGGTGAAAACGGGGCTTCTCCCAATCCCCTGCAATCCATGCCAAACAGAAGATGAAGCATGGTCGTATTCCCTGCAATCACGACGCGTACCTTTCGGCAGGATGGCTCCAGTTCTTCTGCCAATTCCTTACATTTTTCCTCAAGCTCTAAGCGGATTACTTCAGAAAGCTCCTTCAGCTTTCCGGAATTTGCCTGTAAAATCCGGCTCATAACATCCGCTCCATACTGCCGCTGTGGGTTCGTAAAACTGGAGAGCGTCTGCCTTCCCCGGTAAAAGCCCATCATTGCAACCGTCGTTGTCCCAAGATCTACTGCAATAACCGGGCTGTTGTCCCAGCCCGCTTCCTCCTTCCAGTCTGGGAAAGAGGTCTGGCCCTCCATAATCCCCACTGCCTGAAATTCCAGACTTTTCGGTACCGACACCTCATGGCTTCCCGGGATTTTAAACTGACAGGCCTTCACTTTTCCGAATTTTTCAACCTCTACCCTGCATCCGCCGCAGATTCCTTTTCCGCCGCAGGAAGCATTCAGCCTGATATTCTGCTTTCTTAGCGCCTCAAAAAGCGTCTCACCTTTTTTTACTAGAACCTTCATCATTTATCTCCTGCAAGCCTTCCTGTTCCTTTTCTCCTATTATACATTGTGAAAGGAAAAAACGCCAGCTAAACAGCCAGCGTTCAAAATTTAATCTTTATATAACTTTTACTCATCAAATTCCATGGTTACAAAAAAGCCCTTTTCGGTTTCCTTTACATCCACAACTACACCCTCTGTGCTTTTTAACCGTTCACTCACCTCGTAATTTCCGGACATTGCAATTGCGTGTTCAATTGTATAATAGTAGGAGGTGGGGAGCTTACTCTCCGTTACCGAAAGATGGTCCCCAATCTTTGTAAGCCCCGGACGTTCCATCTTAAATTCCATCTGTCGCATATATAATTAATCCTCTTTAAACTCTACATCAATGGTCTCATGCTCTTTCCGATAGGTCTTCTCGTATTTTGTTGCATGAACAGCAATCCAGATATTGCTGACCCCATTGTAGATAAGGGCAATACCAATCAGCACAAAGGCCAGCTTTACCACTCCAAAGGCATCCACAATACACACCACACCAAATACCATGCTAATCAGGGAAAGTGCGGCACCGATTCCCCAGGAATTGTAGCCATATCCCTTTGAATCCCAGGATTCCTTAAATCCGCGGAGTCCATGGGCCAGCAAAACAACGCCGATCACAATCGGAATGAGGGTAAGCACAATGGATGGCTGGATCAAAATCCATATTCCGAGTAACAAAACGATTCCACCAATAGCTGCGGATAACCCATTTGTGGCAATATGGAGGAAAAAGCTGCACAAATATATGATTCCGATGATAATCATAATAATCGCCAGCACAGTACCAATGAGATCAGAGGTCTTATCCGGCCATACCACAAATACAATGCCAAGGGCAATGCACATTAGGGATGAAATTAAATAATCTGCTCGAATTCGTTTAAAAAAATCCTTCAAAATATACTCCTCGCTTTTCATAAGATTTGGGAGCTTTTCATTTTTCTCCGTTGTGTTATTATATCATTATTGAAGGACTGAATCAACTTTTACAGGAGGCTGTTATGGGAAAAGAATTAAAGACCAATGCGGTCCGGATTTTAGAGCGCAACAAGATCGATTACGAGCTTATCACCTATGAATGCGACGAATTTATTGACGGCTTACACACCGCCGAGCTTACGGGTGCACCGGTAGAACAATCCTACAAGACCCTGGTCATGCAGGGAAAGAGCAAACAGTATTATGTTTTTGTGATTCCGATTGCAAAAGAGGTGGATTTAAAGGCAGCCGCCAGATCTGTTTCCGAGAAATCGGTAGAAATGATTCACGTAAAAGATCTGACTGCCATTACCGGATATGTCCGTGGCGGCTGTAGCCCTCTGGGCATGAAAAAGCAGTTTCCCACTGTCATAGATGCCACGGCACAAGGCTACTCTGACATCTATATCAGCGGGGGCCGTATCGGAACCACCATAAGGGTAAATCCCCTTGCCCTTGCAAGGGTTACCCGGGCTGTGTTCGCAGATGTGATTTCATAAGTATCTTTTTGGGGAAGGTGTTCCTGAACGAATTTGCATATTTGAATCAGAGCCCACTCTCGTTTGTAAAAAGCGTAGCGGTACTAAATTCGCAAAAAATGCTCATTAAGTGCCGACGCT
>CAMDYX010000051.1 GCA_945910395.1 uncultured Agathobacter sp.
ACAACGATATCCCATATTCTTGGGGAACCGCTGTTAACGTAATGCCAATGGTATTTGGTAACTTAAATAATCAGTCCGGTACCGGTGTTGCATTTACCCGTGACCCTGCTACAGGTGAGAACAAGCTTATGGGTGAGTTCTTAATCAATGCCCAGGGTGAGGACGTAGTTGCCGGTGTTCGTACACCAATGCCAATCGCACAGATGGAGCAGGAATTCCCAGAAGCATATGCAGAGTTCCTTAAGGTTTGTGAGACTCTTGAGAATCACTACCATGATATGCAGGATATGGAGTTTACTGTAGAGAACAAGAAGCTTTACATGCTTCAGTGCCGTAATGGAAAGAGAACAGCTCCTGCAGCTCTTAAGATTGCTTGTGACCTTGTTGATGAAGGACATAAGACTCCGGAAGAAGCAGTAGCTATGATCGATCCTCGTAACCTTGATACATTACTTCATCCACAGTTTGATGCTGCTGCACTTAAGGCTGCAACTCCACTTGGAAAGGGTCTTGGAGCATCTCCGGGAGCTGCTTGTGGTAAAGTTGTATTTACAGCTGATGACGCTGTAGAATGGGCTGCAAGAGGAGAGAAGGTTGTTCTTGTTCGTCTTGAGACATCTCCAGAAGATATTACCGGTATGAAGGCTGCTCAGGGTATCTTAACTGTTCGTGGTGGTATGACATCACATGCTGCAGTAGTTGCCCGTGGTATGGGAACCTGTTGTGTATCCGGTTGCGGAGACATCACAATGGACGAAGAGAATAAGAAATTTACATTAGCTGGACAGACCTTTACTGAGGGATCAGAGATCTCTATCGATGGTACAACAGGTAACATCTATGCTGGTCTTATCCCAACTGTTGATGCTCAGATCGCTGGTGAGTTCGGTCGAGTAATGGCTTGGGCTGATGAAATCAGAACACTTAAGGTTCGTACAAATGCAGATACTCCGGCTGACGCTAAGAAGGCTCGTGAGCTTGGTGCAGAAGGTATCGGACTTTGCCGTACAGAGCATATGTTCTTTGAGCCGGAAAGAATTGCAGCTTTCCGTGAGATGATCTGCTCTGATACAGAGGAAGAAAGAGAGGTTGCTCTCAACAAGATTCTTCCATATCAGCAGGGAGACTTCAAGGCTCTCTATGAAGCACTTGAGGGATGCCCGGTTACCATCCGTTTCTTAGATCCACCACTTCACGAGTTCGTTCCTACTGAGGAAGCTGATATCGAGAAGCTTGCAAAGGCTAAGAATAAGTCCGTAGAAGAAATCAAGGCTATCTGTGAGTCACTTCATGAGTTCAATCCAATGATGGGACACAGAGGATGCCGTCTTGCAGTAACCTATCCTTCTATTGCTAAGATGCAGACTAAGGCTGTTATCCGTGCAGCAATCGAGGTTCAGAAGGAGCATCCGGATTGGGCTATTGAGCCGGAAATCATGATTCCATTAGTATGTGAAATCAAAGAGCTTAAGTTCGTTAAGCAGATCGTTGTTGAGACCGCTGATGCTGAAATTGCAGCAGCAGGTGTTGAGCTTAAGTACCATGTAGGTACCATGATCGAGATTCCACGTGCAGCTCTTACCGCTGATGAGATCGCTACAGAAGCTGACTTCTTCTGCTTCGGTACAAATGACCTTACACAGATGACCTTTGGATTCTCTCGTGATGATGCTGGTAAGTTCCTTGGAGCATACTATGACAACAAGATTTTCGAGAATGATCCATTTGCTAAGTTAGATCAGACTGGTGTTGGTAAGTTAATGGAGACCGCTATCAAGCTTGGTAAGCCGGTTAATCCAAACCTTCACATCGGTATCTGTGGAGAGCACGGTGGAGATCCTTCATCTGTTGAGTTCTGCCACAAGATTGGTCTTGATTATGTATCATGTTCACCATTCCGTGTACCGATTGCTCGTCTGGCTGCTGCTCAGGCTGCAATCAACAATAAATAATTGATTCTAAGTTATTTATTCAGCCCCGCTATCATGGCGGGGCTGATATTTCATATCAATCATTTTATTCTCGCCGATTCTGGCAGATAAAATCCCTTATTAAATTTATCCCTTTTCGGATTTGTGTTCCTAAGAATGAATTTTGCTATTTGAATCAGAACGTTTAAAAAGCGTCGGCACTTAATAAGCAATTCCTTGTTGGAATAGCAGAAGGAAGTCATGCCTAATTGATGTAATAGGTTATTTTGGGTAGATAAATTTTAGAACGTTCTGAAATATTGTAGGTCCATTTAGATTGAAAAGTACAAGAGGGGCATACAAGATTTTGGAAAAATAAAAATAATGTGGGACCAATAAGTAACTCTGACGATTGGAGGACCTACATGGAAAAAAATATGTCATCCTATAGTTAGCGTATAGGACGTGTTGGGTAGACAAAAAAATAGTAAATTGGAGAATACGTCATACCATGAGTCTAAAAAAGAGCGGCGTGGGTAGACAAAAGTAAAAGGGGGAGTATTTATTTATAAACAAGTAAGTCAGAAGATAAAAGAAACAGAACAGTTATTGAAAGTAATCAATCAGGAATTAGAGAACGCACCGTCTGGGAGTCTGAAAATTCAGCGGAGAGGTAATAAGATATATTATTATCATCAGGTAAAGAGAGAGGGGACATATGTAAAGAAATACATAGAACAGAAGAATAAGGGGTTTGCGATAGCACTTGCGAAAAAGGGATATTATGAGAAAGTTAAACCACTTTTAGAAAAGGAACTAGATGCATTAGAAGCATTTGAAAAATCTTATGATGAAAACATGGTGAATGATCTATATGATTCCATGATAGAGGCAAGAAAGCAGATGGTAGATCCGGTTCGGATGAGTGCGGGCGAAATCTTAAAAAAATGGGAAACTGAGGTATATGAAATGAATCATAATTATCAAGAAAACCTTATTTATAGAACAGACCATGGAGAAAATGTGCGTTCAAAGTCTGAATTAATCATAGCAAATATGCTAAATAGGTATAGCGAGCATTTACGATACAAATATGAGCGGCCTTTAGAGCTTACGATATATGGTGAAAAAAGAATCATACATCCAGACTTTACAGTTCTGAATATACATACTGGAAAAATGACATATTGGGAACATGTAGGAATGATGGATGAACCTAATTATGCAAGCGGTTTTGTGAGGAAAGTGAACAGCTATATGGAGAATGGAATTGTTCCGGGAAAGGATTTACTATTTACATTTGAAACAAGTGATTGTCCAATAAACACACAAAATGTATTAGTGTTGATAGAAAGTATGCTATAATAAAAAAGATTGAAGAGAATTTTTGAGAAATATCTAGAGGGGGGGACTATGTACCACATTGCAATTGTAGAAGATGAACCAGAATTTTCCATGCAGTTACAGCAGTACCTGGAACAGTATCAGAGAGAAAATAACGTAGAATTCAAGATATCTGTGTTTTGCGATGGAGCAGAAATCCTAAAAAGTTACAAGGCAGAGTACGATGCTATTTTTATGGATATTGAGATGCCGGGCATTAATGGAATGGATGCGGCAGAAAAAATCCGGGAAATGGATGAAGAGGTTGTGATCATGTTTATCACAAACATGGCGCAGTATGCCCTTTTAGGGTATTCTGTGGGGGCCCTTGATTTTGTGATGAAGCCGGTGAATTACTACACATTTGCAATGAAGGTGCGACGGGTATTAAAGCGTATAAAGAAGAGAGAGTCATGGCAGAATACAATTGTACTGAATCTTCCGGACGGATTGAAGAAAATAGATACAAAACAGATTTATTTTGTAGAAATTCAGAACCGATTATTGCACTATCATACAACAGAAGGGGAGTATGTTTTAAAAGGAACGATGCAGGGCGCAGAGCAAATGCTGGAAACAGATACATTTGTAAAGTGTAATCACTGGTACCTGGTGAATTTAAGGCATGTAAAAGAGGTAAGAAAAAATATTGCGGTGGTTGGGCAATATGAACTGGAAATCAGCAGGAGAAATAAGAGCGCTTTTATGCAGGCATTGACAGAGTATCTGGGAGAACATATAAGAATGTAAACGGAGAGAGGGAACGTTATGACAAATGCAATTGACTGGATACAATTCTGGTTGTATCAGTGCTTTTTCTGGGCCTCCGGAGTAGTATTCTCATATCCGCTCAAAAAGAGAAAAAATTTTAAAGTAAGGATCATCGGTTTTGTCGGAATTATTCTGATTTATTCTTTCGTGTTTCAGTTTGTCTGGAATGGAACAGTACAGATGGAGCTTTGGTTTCGACTGCTTAGTGGACTTGCGATGGTTTTGTTTTTGTATATGGGATGGGAGTCGAATATTTCTACCGCAGTCTATAACGCAGTCTGGGCTATTGCAGTTTGGCAGCTTCTGACAGAGGTGTGGGCAGCAATTGAATTTGTAGGAGCGTCATTCTGGGAACAATACCCCTATATGAGTATTATTGGAATGATACTTCTTTTTGCAATAAATCATGTGATTGTAGCAAAGACGATTGGAAAGTGGATGCCGATCGACAGACGTAAGGTCGGACCACGACAGCTTGCATCTGCGGTCCTGATTTTTTTGATTATTGAAATTCTTGCCATGTCATCAGAAATACGCCACATTTCCAATTACAGCAGTGAGTGGAAAGTGCTCTATATTTCACAGCTTTTGTTAATTGTTATTCTCTATATGCAGAATGAACTTTTTAAAAAAAGTGTGATGAGGCAGGAGCTGGAGATTATGAATCTTCTGTGGAAGAACAAGCAGGAGCAGTATGAACTGACGAAAGATAATATCGCATTCATTAATCAGAAATGCCATGATCTAAAGCATCAGATTCACGCACTGCGAAAACTGGACAAAGAAGAAGTTGAAAAATATCTGTGTGAGATGGAAGGTTCTGTCCAGATTTATGAGTCCATCGTTAAAACGGGAAATGACGTGTTTGATACGATCCTGACGGAGAAAAGTCTGTATTGTAAAGAACGTCAAATCAAGGTCTGCTGTGTAGCGGATGGAAGCCAGATGGACTTTATTGAGACCATTGATCTTTATGCAATTCTTGGAAATGCTATGGATAATGCAATTGAAGCGGTGGATAAATTTGCGGAGCCGGAGAAGCGTCAGATAGATGTTATGATTTACCGGCAGCAGAATTTTCTGGTGATGAACTTTATTAATCCGGTGGCTGAGAAGCTGGTCTATGAAGAGGGGTTACCGGTCAGTACCAAAGGTGATCAGAAATATCATGGATTCGGGCTAAGAAGTATGAGCCATTTTGTGAAAAAATATGATGGATTTTTGAATATCAGTGAAGAAGACGGATGCTTTTCTTTGAAGATTATGATTCCAATTCCGTTGATGATGAAAAAAAGCGCCACTTAAGCGCTTTTTTTGACCACTTATGTGCAAGGAAATTGTTTCATTCGGCAAAAGCGGTTATAATAAAAACAAGAATTTACACCAATTTATGAATCTATGGGAAGGGGCGTCGGGGCGCACTGAATGAGAAGAATTGAGAAAATCAGGAAGGACTGGTTTTTTACCGGTCAGAGTGGGATGAGGGAGCCTGTAGTGCTTCCACATACATGGAATGGAAAAGATGGACAGGATGGCGGAGATGACTACTACCGTGGAACCTGTATATATGATTGCATGGTAAAGAGACCGGAATATGCACAAAACGAAAGAGTGTATCTTCAGTTCCATGGGGTAAATGCCAGTGCCAAAGTGATATTAAATGATACGGTTGTATGCCAGAGAGATGGCGGGTACTCTACCTTCCGTATGGATGTCACGGATGTTCTTTCGGAAGAAAATAAGCTGGTGGTAGAAGTGGATAACAGCGCAAATGACCGTGTGTATCCGCAGAAAGCAGATTTTACATTTTACGGGGGAATTTACCGTGATGTAGAATTTTTGATTGTGTCAGAGGAGCATTTTGATTTGGACTATCATGGCGGTCCGGGTATGAAATATACCACAGAAGTTTCGGGAAGAAATGCGAAGATCAACGTGACCGCTTATCCCAATGAAGCTGCGAAAAAAGCAGGGGCGGTCACGAGGATTACGCTTCTTGATGCCGAGGGGAAGGAAGTGGCACAGGCAGAAGGCGACAATGTGACATTAGATGTGTCGAATGTTCACCTTTGGGACGGATTAGAGGATCCGTATCTGTATGTGCTTAAGGCTTCACTTATAAAAGACAGAAATGATGTGGATGAAATTACCTGTAATTGCGGCGTTCGGTATTTTGAATTCAGTCCGAAAGACGGTTTTCATTTAAATGGAAGGCATTATCCGCTTCACGGTGTTTCACGTCATCAGGATTACAGGGAGCTTGGAAATGCAATTTCAAAAGCAGAACATGAACGGGATATGGAGCTGATCCGCGAAGTGGGGGCCAATACCATTCGGCTTGCCCATTATCAGCATGACCAGTATTTCTATGATTTGTGTGATCAATATGGAATGATTGTATGGGCGGAGATTCCATACATTTCAGAGCATCTGGCAAATGGGGATGAGAACACCATTTCACAGATGAAAGAACTGATTGTTCAAAATTTCAATCATCCATGTATCGTAACATGGGGTGTTTCCAATGAAATTACAATTTCCGGAAAGAAATTAAAGAAACAGATGCTTAAAAATCATCGGGTATTAAATGATTTGTGTCATGCAATGGACCCCACAAGGCCCACAACACTGGCCTGCTTTGCAATGTGCCCGCACTGGCATAAGGTTGCACATATTACGGATCTGGTAGGATGGAATTTATATCTCGGATGGTATGTGCCGTTCTTCTGGTTAAATGATCTCTGGATTCGGTTCTGGCATTTCTTGTATCCGAACAGACGTCTGTGCTATTCCGAATACGGTGCAGAAGGAATGCCGAATTTGCACAGTGCAAAACCGAGACGCGGAGATAATACCGAAGAATATCAATGCAGGTATCACGAATACATGCTGGAATGCTTTAAACGCTTCCCCTATATGTGGGCAACCTATTACTGGAATATGTTCGACTTTGCTGCGGATGCAAGAGACCAGGGCGGGGAACCGGGTATGAATCATAAAGGGATGATTACCTTTGACCGTAAGCTTAAGAAAGACGTTTTTTATCTTTACAAGGCATACTGGACCCAGGAGCCATTCGTCCATCTTGCAGGAAAACGCTATGAATACCGGACAGAATCAAAAACAGAAATTACAGTATACTCTAACTTACAAGAGGTATCACTTTATAATAATGGCAAACTGGTTGGAACAAAGAAGGGTGAGAAGGTCTTTAAATTCCAAATCACCCTGGAGCCGGAGAATAAGTTGGAAGTAAAAGCTGGGGAATGCAAAGACAGCACTGTGATTTATAAAACGAATCAACCACGTCCGGAGTACAGGATGGCAAAAGGAAATAGTTCGAACTGGATGTAGTTGATTACGCTTAACAAACGGAGGGAGAAATACTATGGATAAGAAAGAAATCAAGACTCGTAAAAAAGCCTACAAAAAAGCCCTAAGAAAAGCCAGAAAACCTTGGAAGCTTCTGACATTCTTAAGTGCACCGCTGGCAATCATTTTCATTGCTTTGTTTACCATTATTTCCATGTTTGACAATACGGTAACATTGTTCGTCGGCGGAACATTCTGGAAACTGGAAAATGAAGACCCAAAAGCAGTTTATTATGAATCAGATTTTGCGTCAGACGAGGAACGTGTGAAAAAAGGCGCAGAGCTCGTCAAGCAGGTAGAAGGAGAAGGAGCAGCACTCTTAGTAAATGAAGGGAAGGCACTTCCGCTTGCAAAGGGGGCAAAAGTCAGCTTGTTCTCAACATCATCGGTAAACATTGTTTATGGTGGAACAGGTTCTGCAAACGTTGACACTACAAAATGTGATAACTTAAAGGTCGCGTTAGAAAAAGAAGGTTTTGAAGTTAATCAGACTTTATGGGATTTCTATGAAACGGGAGATGCAGCAATTTATACCCGTGAAGATGCAGGTGCTACAGCACAGGACTCTGCAACCTCGGACGAGGCGACCAGTACCTATGGAATGGCAGAAATCGCAGAGGCACCATGGGATATTTATACAGAAGATGTATTAAATTCCGTAGAAAGCTATGGCGATGCAGCGATTGTTGTCTTATCACGTATCGGTGGAGAAGGTGCAGACTGTTATTTTGATGCAACCTTAGGAGATGGAAAAAATTATCTTGCATTAAATCAGAATGAAAAAGATATGATGGCTGGTATCAAAGCCATGAAGGATGAGGGCAAGATTGATAAAATTGTTGTGTTAATCAACACATCAAATGCTCTTCAGGTAGATTTTTTAAAGAACAATGAATATGGAGTGGATGCAGCGCTTTGGATTGGTGGTGTAGGTGCTACCGGCATTAATGCAGTAGCTGAAATCTTAGACGGAACCATCAATCCATCAGGAAGCCTGGTAGATACCTATTGCTATGATAACTACTCCAGCCCGGCTATGCAGAACTTCACACCGATTGTATATGAGGGTGATACAAGCCTAATTCCGGCACATGCAGATACCTATATGATTTATCAGGAGGGTATTTATGTAGGATACAAATATTATGAAACCCGCTACGAAGATTATGTAATGGGAAGAGGAAATGCCGGCGAATACGTATACAGCGATGATGTTGCATTTCCGTTTGGATATGGTCTTAGCTATACAGATTTTGAATACAGTGATATGACTATGTCCTATGACAAAGCGACAACAACTTATACATTCCATGTAACGGTTACAAATACCGGTGATAAAGCAGGGAAAGAAACCGTACAGATTTATGTTTCAAGTCCGTACACCCAGTATGATATTGACAACAAAGTGGAAAAAGCCTCTGTTTCATTAGTTGGATTTGAAAAGACAGATATCCTTGAACCGGGAGCATCCCAGACATTAACCATCAACGTAGATGGTGATTATGTAGCAAGCTATGATGCTTATGGTGCGGGAACCTATATCTTAGATGCAGGTGATTATTATTTCACAGCAGCTACAGATGCACATGATGCAGTTAATAATGTATTGGCAGCAAAAGGATTTACACCGGAGAACACAAACGGACGTATGGATGCCAGTGGTAAGGAATTACTGGTTACAGCATGGAACAATCCTAAGCTTGATACAACAACATACGCTACAAGCAAGGCCGGTACAACAATTGAGAATCGATTAGATTCTTCTGATCCTAATAGGAATCAGAAAGTAGGGCAAACCGTTACCTACCTGACACGTAATGACTGGAAAGGTACCATGCCTAACCTTGAAAAGACAATTAAGATTGCGTTAAATGATTACTTGGTTCAGGCTTTACAGGATCAGCAGTATACTACAGATCCTGATGCCGCAGTAGAAATGCCCGTTCTCGGTGCAGATAATGGATTAAAGCTTGTGGACATGATCGGACTGGATTATGACGATCCAAAATGGGATGATTTATTAGACCAGCTCACTTTCGATGAAATGGTTTCACTCATTGGGGACTCCTTCCACTGGACAATGCCGGTTCTTTCCGTGCAGGCACCCGGTACCCGAGATGAGAATGGACCTCAGGGACTAACCGTTGCACTGTTCGGAAGCCAGCTCGGTGTTGAAACGACAGCACTTACATCGGAAGACGTGTTAGCAGCTACATTTAATAAAGAATTAGTTTACGAAATTGGTAATATCGTAGGAAATGACTGTTTAGAAGCAAAAGTAACATTTCTCTATGGCCCCGGAGCAAATACACACAGAACACCATACAGTGGACGAAACTTTGAATATTATTCAGAAGACTCCGTACTTTCATCTGAAATCGGAAGGGCTGAAGTACAGGGAATTGAAGAAAAAGGTGTATTCGTAGTAATGAAGCACTTTGCATTAAATGACTGTGAACAGGATCGAATTGGTCTTGGGGTATGGATAAATGAACAGTCGGCGCGTGAAATTTATATAAGGGCATTCCAGGGGGCGCTAGAAGACTCAAAAGCATCAGGAAATGGTGTTATGATGGCCTATACCCGTTGGGGTGCACAGTGGGCAGGTGCAAACAAAGGACTAATTAAGGGAATCTTAAATGAAGAATGGAAGTGTGATGGTCTTCAGATTACTGACAATGTGCTTTCACCCATGGTAAATGGTATTGATGGTGTAATGGGTGGAACAACAACCTATGACTCCATGCTGGCATTCTATATCACAGGTGACAATGGATTACCACAGTATGAAAAGGATCCGGTAGCTGTTTCCAATATGAGAGAAGCATGTCACCATAACCTGTATGCAATTGCAAATTCACAGGCTATGAACGGTATCGGTCCTGATACAAGCATTAAAAAGAAGGAACCAATTGTTCAGACTCTGTCAAGAATAGGAGCAATCGGATTTAGCATACTATTCGTATTATCTGTTGTAATGTGGATTCTTAAGGTCAGAAAATTCAAAAAAACAGAAGCATATGTAGGTTACAAAGAATTTAAGAAATCACTGAAAAATCAGTAAGGAATGAATCCCCGCCAGATTGAGGCGGGGATTTATGAAATTGCGTTTTGGCGCCAATACAGAAAGGTTGATTTAAAAAGATGAGTCAGGAAACGACAAAAACAACGAGTCTTAACAGAGCAAAAACATATCAGCTAGTGCTTTTTCCCCTGAATAATGGTGCAACGAATGTATATTATGTCTTGATTTTGTCGTATGTAGCGACATTTGGAAACAATGTGTTAGGAATTGCAACGGTATTTGCATCGGTAATGGTAACCGGAATGCGTGTCTTTGACGCGATTACAGACCCGATTATCGGGGCGATTATGGACCGTACAAATGGAAGGCTCGGCAAGTTTCGGCCATTTATTGTAATTGGAAATGTAATCATGGCCACTGCAGTTATTTTATTATATATGATTACACCAAATATTCCTTCTGATATGCAGTGGTTGCGTTATGTTGCATTTGTAGGTCTGTATGCAGTATGGGTAATTGGGTACACCTTCCAGACATCCGTAACACGTTCGGGACAGACCGTATTAACAAATGATCCGAAACAGCGTCCGTTATTTACAATCTTTAATACCATTGGTTCAATGGCCGGAATGGGACTCATGCAGTTTTTGGCACCAATCGTGCGTTCCAATGTTGCAGATTACAGCAGCGCGGATTTTTATGCATTCCTGACTCCGATAGGTGTTGTTGTATCCATCGTCTTAAGTATCCTTGCAATCATCGGTATTTGGGAAAAGGATAATTCAAAATATTTTGGACTTGGTCAGGAAGTGCAGGAAAAGACTAAGATTTCCGAATATATTCAGATTATTAAAAACAATAATCCTATGCAGCGTTTGATGGTAGCGGGAGCCGGATGTAAGCTGGCATTATCGATTGCTACGAATGTAACCGTATTATGCATGCTTTATGGATGTATGATGGGAAATTATGATGGACTCTATTTACCGATGATGGTGCTGGGATATGTCTTTTCGGTACCATTCTTCCTTTTGACGGTTCGTACTTCACAGAAACAGGGACAAAAAGCATCCCTGATGAAATATGTATCGGTTGCATTCATCTGCTATATTGGTGTCCTTGTACTTTTACTTTTGTGGCAGCAAGGGGTTGGGGGCAGAAACTTAAGCCTATTTACTGAAAATGGATTTTCCATTAATTTGTACACCTTGCTGTTCATTCTTTTCTTTGGTGTCGGTTATGGTGCATATTATGCCACTGCCGATATGCCGATTCCAATGGTAGCAGACTGTTCTGACTATGAAACATACCGGTCCGGAAAGTATATCCCGGGAATTATGGGAACCTTGTTTTCGCTGGTGGACAAATTAGTATCGTCCTTATCTGCAACCGTTGTAGGTATTGCAGTTTCGGTCATCGGTCTGGAAAATCTGCCGACAGCTGAAACACCCTATGCACCCGGAATGAACTGGGTAGTAATCGTATTGTTCTGTATTATTCCAATGGTGGCATGGGCCGCTACGCTTCTTGCAATGAAGAATTATGAATTGACAGGAGATAGGATGAAAGAAATTCAGGCAGTCAATGCGGCACGTAAGGAAGGCGTTGCGGGCGGAATGACTTTAGAAGAAGCGATGGAAAAATGGAAGACAATAGAAGATGTTTGAATAAGGAATAATCGATGATTTATTTATCCCAATTTGAATTTCCAAGTAAAGAGACTTCACGTGAAGCGATGAACTGAGCTTTCCAATGTCAGAGCATATTTTGATTTCTTCAAAAAGCATGAAAAAGAGTTTGATAAATAGGGGTGCTTGATTTCTGTAGCTCCGCATGGAAATGTTTGTTAGTTTCCAAGCGGAGCTTTTTACATTTTATATACACCTTTTCAGTTATTTCTTTTGATAGGTTGTATACCTTCTTTCCTAACATTATGCGTTTGATTTTGAGTTTCAGGCGTAACTTTTTGAGTTACGCTATTATATTTGTTTAAGTTCTTTTGTTCTTGCAGATATTCCTGATCTTTTTTATTCATTGAATCACCCCGTAACTATTATGCACAACATTCAAAAAATAATTTCCCTCAAAATTTACCATTACGAATTGTAAACGGAGTTATGTATGGTTAAAATAAGAATACAGATAGATGTGGTAATCCAATTTTTCACCGAAGGGGATTGAGATGAAAAGTATTTTATTACTTGAAGATGATGAAAATTTAAATAGAGGAATCCGTTTAAAGCTTTGCAAGGAAGGATACCATGTGTTTTCGGCATGTACCATATCAGAAGCGAACTCCATATTCAGTAAAGAAAGTTTTGATCTTGTCATCAGTGACATTACGTTACCGGATGGAAATGGTTTGGATTTCGGGAAAGTGGTAAGAGAAAAAAGCAATGCAGTCTTGATTTATTTAACGGCAATGGATCAGGAAATCGATATTGTAAATGGATATGATACAGGTGCGGACGACTATATCACCAAGCCTTTTTCGGTAAATATTCTGATATCTAAGGTAAATGCCTTTATGAGAAGATTAGGGAATAAAGAAGAGGGAATCTATATTTCAGGTGATATTGAAGTATTTGTAAATGATATGCAGGTAAAAAAAGCCGGGACACTTATTACACTAAGCAAAACGGAGCTACAGCTTTTGATTTTTCTCCTTGACAATGCAGGACATATACTTTCTAAGGAAAGTATACTTGAAAAGGTATGGGGACTGGATGGGCAGTTTGTGGATGACAATACAGTAACGGTAAATATCAGCCGGCTTAAGAATAAGCTAGGAACAGACCATATAGAAAATGTAAGGGGACTTGGATACATATGGACAGAAAAGGTAAACAAAAAATAAGTTTCATATGTCTGATTCTGGTGGGGATAGCCCTATTTGCAGCTATTTTCTTCTGCAAAGTATCCTATGAGAAAAAAATATATGAAGATCAAGGGAAGGAATTATCCGCGATTTATCCGGAACTTGCAGAGGAATTAAGCGAGAATATTTCTTATTATGCTGCTAAGAGCATGCAGATAGATTTTTTGATTATGCTGGCGGTTATATTTCTTGCGGTTATAGTCCTTGTTGGTGCATATCTTCTATTAACCTCTGCAAATAAAAAAAGGCTTACAGAAGCGGAAAAGGGACTGAATTTTGTATATGAGCAGCTGCTTAGCTTTCAGAATGGAAATATGGACATACTTCCATTACCGAAGGAAATCAGCTCGCAAAAATTTGGCGATGTGTATGATAAATTAAGAGAACTAGGATATTATTTTTCTGATTTGAAAGAGCGCCTGGAGCAGGAAGAGAATAGCACGAAATCATTGATCACAGATATATCGCATCAGCTGAAAACGCCACTGGCTTCTATCAAAATGAGCCATGAGCTGTCACTTTCCACAGATTTATCCGAGGAAGAGAGACAGTCATTTCTTGAAACAGAAACCCAGGAAATCCTTAAAATGGAAGCTCTGCTGGATGAACTGGTGAAGCTTTCCCGTCTTGAAAACAGTATGATTCAGATTACATGTGAAACCTGCAGCATTAAGAAGACAATCAGCGAAGCGGTAAGCCAGATCTACATAAAAGCAAATGCCAAGAATATGGAAATATGCGTGGAAATGGAAAAGGATGTGGAAACCCCGCATGATCATAAGTGGACGGTGGAAGCTCTGGCAAATATCCTTGAGAATGCAGTAAAGTATTCTGCATCGGGGACTACGATAAATATTTATGTGAGCTGTCTGGTAAATCATGTTGTGATTCAGGTTGAGGATGAAGGAATCGGGATCCCGGAGGGGGAGGGGCATGAGATCTTCAAACGTTTCTATCGGGGAAGTAATGCGAAAGACCTTGTAAAGGAAGGAGCCGGCGTAGGACTGTATCTTGCAAGAAGCATTATAGAGCAGCAGGGCGGTACAATTGTTGCGAAAAGAAAAAATGGGAGTGGAACGATCTTTCAGATTACGCTGCCCTTATCTGGTTTTGAAAAAAATAAGACCCTTACAAAACTGTAATAGTTTCTGTAAGGGTTTTGTAATTCTTAAGTGATAGGATAAGAATATTAAAATGGAAAAAGGAAGGAAATCATCATGAGTGAGATTGTAAAGATAACGGATTTGGTAAAGTATTATCATGTTGGCGAAAATGTTGTAAAAGCAGTAGACCACACGAATCTGGAGATTGAGAGAGGAAAATTCACAGCAATTGTGGGACGTTCCGGTTCTGGAAAGTCTACCCTGCTTCAGATTATAGGAGGGCTGGACAGACCGGACTCGGGAGAGGTAATGATTGATGGAACAAATCTTTTCAAACTAAAGGGAAATCAACTGGCGGTTTTTAGAAGGAAAAAAATCGGGTTTATTTTTCAGGATTATAACCTGATTCCATCGCTAAATGTCTGGGAAAATGTTGTCCTTCCCATGGGACTTGATGGAAGAAAAGTAAAAAAAGAGGATGTGTTGAAAATATTAGAGCAGATTGGACTTGATGATAAGGTGGAGGCTATGCCGAATACCCTGTCCGGGGGACAGAAGCAGAGAGTTGCCATAGCAAGAGCTTTAGTAAGCTCCCCTGCGATTATTCTGGCGGATGAACCCACCGGAAACCTGGATTCCAAAACAGAGCTGGAGGTTATGGCTTTGCTGAAAAAATGTGTAAAGGATTTTAATCAGACCTTAGTTATGATTACACATGATGAGACCATAGCACAAATGGCAGATGTGGTAGTAGTTATCGAAGATGGTAAGGTGGTGAAAAAAGCATGAGCATGGTAACCGAAATTGCTGTAGCAAACATGAAATATCACAAAAGCAAGAATATATTAACCGGAATTGCGATTTTTCTTACAACTTTATTACTATTTCTCGTTCCAACGATAGGAATGGATTTAATCAATTGCCAGAAGGCAGCAATCAACGAAGTGTATCCTACCTGGCATGCCCTGTATCGAAATGTATCGGAGGATACCGCAAAAAGGCTTTCTTCCCATCATATGATAGAAAGCTTTGGCTTGCGAAGTGACCTTGGATACATAGCGACTGATGATGCGAATATTGCTATGATGTATATGGATGCTCAGGCTGTCGAAATGTATCAGCTAAAGCTTTCGGAAGGAAGACTGCCGGAGGAAGAAAATGAGATTGTTTTATCGAGAGGAATCCTAGAGACACTCTCTTTGTCGGGAGAAATCGGTGACACTGTCACAATTCCCTATCAGGTGTATCGAAATGGAAGCTTGGATTTTATCCGGGAAAAGGACTTCGTCATTTGTGGATTTCTACCTGACACGGGAGAAAGTAAGGAACAAAAGTCTTATACATCACTGGTTGCAAAAGCATTTTTGAATGAAGAAATCCCGTCCGATGAGATTGGCTACCGATTCCTGCTTCAGATTGATACAGAGTATGCAAAAGATACGGAGAAGATAGAAGAAAGTATCCGGCAGTTAGCAGAGCAGTTTGATATTTCTGAACAGGATTACAGAATCAATGAGGACTATTTGTGGGCCAATTATGTGGACCCTTCCTTTATACCGATTATGCTTCTTATCATGCTGATCATAATTGTGGCAGGAATCATCACGATTTATAGTATTTACTATATTTCCATGGGAGAACGGGTTCAGGAATTTGGAAAAATAAAAGCAATCGGTGCAACCACAGGCCAGCTTCGAAGAATCGTTTTACTGGAAGGCTTTCTGGTTGCCGGAATTGCGGTTCCCCTCGGACTGCTGGCAGGTACGTTGTTAACGAAATATGTATTTTTATCTTTTTTCAAGCTGTACCGGAATGAGAATATGCTTATGTCTACCATTCAGGGACTCATTCAAGGAGGAGAAGTGCAGCTGCTTGTTCCGTGGCTTTATCTGCTTGCAACCGGTGTTGCAATGCTTACGGTTTTCCTATCCTTACTTCGACCAATGAAAATCGCTGCAAAGGTTTCTGAAATAGAAGCTATGCGATACACAGGAGAGCAGACCACGAAAAAGAGTAGAAAGGGTTATTCCAATATTACCGTTACCCGGCTTGCCATGATACATCTTGCAGGCAATAAGAAAAAGAGTCTGGTTACCATCTGCTCTATGGCAATTACCGGCTTATTCTTTATGGTGGTTGCCACGGTATTATCCTGTGCCGATCCAAAGGAGGCTGCCGACAATTCCGTCATGGGAGAGTATCAGATTTCTCCGGTAATAGAATTTAACAATAAAGAGCACCCGGAGCTGGAGTGGAGCCAGGTGCAGAAGGACAATCCACTGACAGAGGAATTAAAGGAACAGATTCTACAAGTTGACGGAGTAAATTCCCTGGAATGTTATCTGGCAAATTATGTAAATGCGGATGCCTTTGATGGCGATAGAGAGGGCATCATCGGAGTCCCTGAGAGTGGGAGAGAATTACTGGAAAATGGAATCATAGAAGGGAATGTCACCTATGAGGAATTAAAGAGCGGAGACAAAGTAATCATCGATAAAAATCTGCTTTACTGGTTCCCAGACTTAAAAATAGGAGATGTCATAGACGTAAGCTTCCGGGACAAAGATGAAGAATGCAAAAAGCAATTGGAGATTGCCGCAATTGGTGATTATAGTTTAGGCTTTACAAGCTTCCATTACTTAATTATGGCAGAAGAGGGACTTCGTTCCTTCAGCGACCATAATCTGAATATGTATTACCGCATATTTGCCGATAAAAAATATGACGCAGATGTAGAGGCTAAGCTAAAAGCAATTGTCGAAGAGAATGGCAGGATAGAGATGGACACCTGGAAAGCGCATTATGATGAATGGAACTCAGGAATGACTCTGACAAGATGTGCCTGCTATGCATTCCTTGGAATATTGGGAGCTATCTGCATTATGAATATGATCAATACCATGATTCATAGTGTTCATGTCAGAAAAAAAGAGATCGGGATGCTGCAGGCGGTTGGAATGTCGGACTTACAGCTCCTTAAAATGCTGCAGTTCGAAGGCCTGTTTTATACGGTTGGAACATTAATTGTCGCGGTAGGAGGCGGCAGCGTGGCAGGCTATCCCGTTTTCTTATGGGCAAAAGATCATGGTATGTTCAACATCAGAAACTATCATTATCCTTTGGCAGCAACCCTTGTGATGATTGCAGTGCTTGTATTCGTTCAGGTAATTCTGGTATTTGTAATTGGAAAATCGGTTAAGAAGGACTCGCTGATTGACAGAATACGATTTTAGGGACACTTTTTTGCCACGACGCCCATTGCAACGGCAAGTAAAAAATATTATAGTATAGGGAGCCTGTTGTAGGCTCCCTATTTTAAAGTGAGATATCTCTAGGAGGATCGTTTATTGTGAAAATCAAACAAAAGCAGCAGGGCATTCTTTTTATCATAATGGCGGGCTTTTTCTTCGCTCTTATGACCTTCTTTGTGAGACTGTCAGGAGACCTTCCTACGATGCAGAAGGCTTTTTTCAGAAATGCTGTTGCAGCAGTCGCTTCCGTTGTCATGCTTGCACGAAGCGAGAAAGGTTTTTATATTCAGAAGACAAGCTGGCCATCACTGTTTTTTAGAGCACTCTGCGGAACGATCGGACTAATCTGCAACTTTTATGCCATTGATAAAATGAATATTGCAGACGCCAATATTTTGAATAAGCTTTCTCCCTTTTTTGCAATCATTGCATCTTATTTTATATTGAAGGAAAAGGCGAATAAAGTGGAGTGGAGCTGCGTTTTAGTGGCTTTTTTAGGCGCTGTATTTGTAGTGAAGCCATCCTTTGAGATGGAGTTTGTCTATGCGATGATCGGCGTGGCAGGTGGGCTTGGAGCAGGGGTGGCCTACACATTTGTAAGAAAGCTTGGAAAACAGGGAGAACGGGGACCGGTGATTGTGATGTGCTTTTCCGTATTTTCCTGTCTTGTGACACTTCCGTTTTTCATTCTGCAGTTTCAGCCTATGAGCTTTAAGCAGCTGCTGTGTCTGCTTCTGGCAGGAATTTCTGCAACAGGAGGGCAGTTATCCATCACAGCAGCATATACGAAAGCACCGGCAAAGGAAATCTCTGTGTTTGATTACTCGCAGGTGATTTTTGCTGCACTGCTTGGATTTCTCTTTTTAGAGCAGATTCCGGATCAGATGAGCATCATCGGGTATGTGCTGATTATTGGAAGTGCAGTTTTCAAATGGATTTATGCATTGAAAGAATAGTATTTGACTTAATCATGTTAAGGACTGAACCTTTTGGTAATTAAAGGATTCTCCGGACCGAGGATGATATTTGTACATCCGGTAACCGCAATCCGCCATGTGGTTGAGACGAAAAAGGAGAAAAAAAGATTGGAGCATAAATTCATGAATATTAAAAAAATATTGTATATGATACTTGGATGTGTCGGTGTAGGACTGGGGGCAGTAGGTGCGGTTCTGCCCTTATTACCGGCGTTCCCGTTTTTAATGCTGGCAGCCTTCTGCTTTGCCAGAAGCTCTGAAAAACTGAATAACTGGTTTATTCATACCAAATTGTATAAAAACAATCTGGAAAGCTTTGTGAAGGGGCAGGGAATGACCTGGAGAACAAAAATCAAGATTATGGTAACAGTTACAGTTTTAATGTCGATAGGCTTTATTATGATGGATCAGGTGCCGGTAGGAAGAATTGTGCTGGGCTGTGTCTGGCTGTTCCATATTCGGAATATTGGTGATACTGGTGCTTGCAGGAATTTACTCCAGCGTGAAGCATTTTAAAGGCGAAAGTGGTTGCTGCGGCGGTGGTTCTTCTGTTAAAATAAAAAGGAAAAAACTGAAAAAGGTTGTAAAGCAAAGAACCATTGTAATTGAAGGCATGACCTGTAAGCATTGCAAAAACCGGGTGGAAAGTGATCTGAATGCATTGGACGGAGTGGCGGCAAAGGTGAGCTTAAGGAAGAGGACAGCGGTGGTATCCATGGAAAAAGAAATAAGCGATGCACAGATGAAAAAGATAATTGAAAACGCCGGATATGAAGTGATTGAAATACGGTAGATAAGGAGAAAGCAGAATGAATATATTCTATGGAATTCTGATTCCGTTTCTGGGAACAAGTCTTGGGGCGGCAGGGGTATTTTTTATGAAAAAGTCCATGAGTGAAACACTCCAAAGAATCCTGACAGGTTTTGCGGCCGGGGTCATGGTGGCGGCATCTGTCTGGAGCCTTCTAATTCCGTCTTTGGAACAGGCAGAAAGCATGGGAAAATGGTCTTTTATACCGGCGGTCTGCGGATTTTGGCTTGGAATTTTATTCCTGCTTTTGCTGGATCATACCATTCCGCATTTACATATCGGAAGTCAGCAGACGGAAGGACCGAAAACCAGGCTGCAAAAGACAACCATGCTTGTTCTTGCAGTGACCTTACATAACATTCCGGAGGGTATGGCGGTAGGAGTCGTGTATGCAGGCTATCTTACCGGAAACGAAAGTATCACCGCAATGGGAGCACTTGCGTTGGCAATTGGAATTGCAATACAGAATTTCCCGGAAGGCGCAATCATTTCCATGCCGCTTCGTGCAGAAGGAGTCGGAAAAGGGAAAGCTTTTCTGGGCGGAGTAATGTCGGGAATCGTGGAACCGATCGGAGCGCTCCTTACCATTCTGGCGGCAGGACTTGTCGTGCCGGCACTGCCATATCTTTTGAGCTTTGCAGCGGGAGCCATGATTTATGTAGTGGTGGAGGAATTGATTCCGGAAATGTCAGAGGGAACGCATTCCAACATCGGAACCATATTTTTTGCGGTAGGCTTTAGCGTTATGATGATACTGGATGTGGCATTGGGATAAAATTATTGAAAAAAGTATTGACATTTTAAGTGAGTTATACTAGACTAACCCTTGAAGTTAGAAGAGACTAACCGAAAGGAGGATCACATGAATCTAGGTGAAGCAAAGGTTGGAGAAGAATATATTGTAAAAGATATCACGGCAGAGGATGAAGAATTGAAATCCTTTTTGTTTTCTCTTGGCTGTTATAGCGGAGAGCCGGTTACGGTAATTTCTCATATCAAGGGAGGTTGTGTGGTTTCCATTAAGGATGCCAGATACAACATGGATACGGATTTAGCGAAGGCTATTTCTATATAAAAAATAGTAGAATTTTTCTCTCTGCCGCAAGATGATTTTAGGTCGGTT
>CAMDYX010000052.1 GCA_945910395.1 uncultured Agathobacter sp.
TAGCGGTACTAAATTCGCAATAAATTGCTCATTAAGTGCCGACGCTTTTTAAACATTCTGATTCAAATAGCAAAATTCATTCTCAGGAACACAATACCGAAAAGGGATTTTTCTTATTCTAGTTTAGTTTATGCACGAAAAATCATTTTGTCAAGAACTATATTCCCGGTATCCTTTCGTACATCAATTGCCGCATACGCCGCAGCCACCACAGCCTCCGCCAACCATAACGCTGCTTTCATACAGTCCGGACAGCAAACAGATTGCCTGGGAAGAAATTCCCTGCTCCGTACCGGTAAAACCAAGACCTTCCTCTGTCGTAGCCTTCACATTTACCTGTTCTTTGGAAATTCCAAGAGCCTTTGCAATATTCTGTTCCATGTCTTCGATATATGGACGAAGCTTTGGCTTTTGTGCAATGATTGTGGCATCGATGTTATCGATCACATATCCCTTTTCTTCCAGAAGTTTCCCTACATGCTCCAAAAGCTTCATGGAAGAAATTCCCTTGTATGCAGGATCTGTGTCCGGAAAATGCTTTCCGATATCCCCCAGGGCAGCCGCCCCAAGAAGAGCGTCCATGATGGCATGTAACAGCACATCTGCATCCGAGTGTCCCAGCAGCCCAAGAGTATGCACAATTTCCACCCCTCCAAGAATCAGCTTTCTTCCTTCTACCAATTTATGAACATCATAACCCATTCCAACTCGCATAAATTTCTCCTATTCTTATACCGTGTGTGTTGTATTGTTACTCTCCTGTAATTTGAACCTTTTCTTTTTTCTCATATGCATACAGCCAGTCTCCCTTGAGCAGGAACGCCAAGAAGATGATGGAGCTCAAAGTCCAGGTTAAAGGATATGCCCAGAAAATCACAACAATTTTGGGAATAAAATGTGTGATGATTGTAATGTAGGAAATTCGAATGATACACCAGCATCCCAGCATGACAAACATCGGAATCGTTGATTTTCCCGCACCTCGTAGGATTCCGGCTGCACAGTGAGAAAAAGCCAGTAAAAAGTAAAATCGTCCTACGGTTTTGGCCTGAAGCACTCCGTACGCCACTACCTGGGGCTCAGAATTAAATAATACCACCAGCTGCGGGATAAAGAAATAGATGAGTATACCAATCAGCTCCGCAACTGTGATAGAGCAAAGGACTCCAAACAGCGCGCCTTTTTTTGCACGGGCATATTGCCTTGCCCCCAGATTCTGCCCGATAAATGTGGTAAGTGCCATTGCAAAACAGGTAATCGGAAGGAATCCAAAACCCTCGATTTTCGAATAGGAACCGCATCCCGCCATGGCATCGCTTCCAAAGGCATTGATGTTCGACTGCACCACCACGTTTGCAATGGAAATAATGGAATTCTGTAAACCGGACGGCAGACCAATCTGAATAATCTGCTTGATAATCTGCGGGTCAAACCGGATTTCCTGAATATGAACCTGATAAATATCTTGTGTTATCATGAGCCTTCTCATACATAGTACAACAGAAAGCGTCTGGGAAAGAATCGTAGCAAGCGCCGCATAAGCCACGCCAAGCCGAAGCACACCATTAAACAGAATATCCAGCACAATGTTTACAATTGAAGAGATAATCAGATAATACAGTGGATGTCTGCTGTCTCCCACTGCCTGTAGAATTCCCATGCACACATTGTAAAGCACAAAGGGAATCGATCCCAGGAAATAAATCCGGATATACCATACCGCCTGGGCAAAGACCTCATCCGGAGTTCCCATAAGGGCCAGAATCTGAGGTGCAAACACCACTCCCACAATGGTCATGATTCCGCCACACACAAGTCCAAAAGCCAGATCGGTGTGAATTGCTTTTCTTACCTTATCATAATCCTTCGCGCCAAAAAACCTTGAGATTACAACTCCGGCGCCCATTGCCGTTCCGTTAAAGAAGCCTACGATCAAAAAAATCAGGCTTCCGGTTGAGGTTACGGCAGCCAGAGATGTGCTTCCTAAAAAATTTCCTACAATCAGCGAATCCGCTGTATTATACAATTGTTGAAATAAGTTCCCCAGGAACATCGGAATTGCAAATAGAATCAGCTTTTTTGCAATGGGTCCCTCGGTTAATGTATTACTTGATTGCATCTTAATCCCCTTGTCTTTTTCATATGTCCAAACACATATATTAGACCTTTTTTCCTATAAAATCAACACAATAAAAAGGATAGAAACGACATATCATCCGTTCTATCCTTTTCTATCACTTTGTATCGGCTTCTACTATTGCTGCGCTCCTATGCAAGTGCTGCTGTAATGATTGCCATAGAATATACTTCTGCAGCGTTGCATCCGCGGGAAAGGTCATTGATCGGTGCATTCAGTCCAAGAAGAATTGGACCGTATGCTTCGAAGTTTCCAAGACGCTGTGCAATCTTGTATCCGATATTTCCGGCATTGATATCCGGGAAAATAAAGGTGTTTGCATGTCCTGCAACCTCAGAGCCCGGACATTTGGTGCGGGCAACTCTTGGAGAAACTGCTGCGTCAAACTGTAGCTCTCCCTCGATCGGGATATTCGGATATTTCTCCTGTGCCTTGCGGCAGGCATTACGAACCTTATCTACATCCTCTCCCTTTCCGGAGCCGAGTGTTGAGTAGCTTAAGAATGCAACCTTTGGATCTACGCCGAAAATCTTCGCACATGCTGCGGTCTCTCCTGCGATCTCAACCAGCTCGTCCTCTGACGGATGAATATTGATTGCGCAGTCTCCCATTGCAAGAACCTCATTGTCTCCTGTAGCAGATGGACGTACAAGAATGAAGCAGGAAGAAACAATGGTATTTCCCGGCTTTGTCTTAATAACCTGTAATGCCGGACGAACCGTATCTGCTGTGGAATATGTAGCGCCCCCAAGAAGCGCATCAGCAATGCCCATCTTAACAAGCATTGTTCCAAAATAGTTTGGTGCGGAAAGAATTCCACGAGCCTGCTCAGGTGTTACGCCCTTGCTCTTACGAAGCTCACAGAACACTTCTATCATCTCATCCATACGGTCAAATTTTGCCGGGTCAATGATTTCTGCTCCGCGAATGTTAAATCCACTCTCCTCTGCAGCCTTCTGGATTTTATCTGCATCGCCTACTAAAATCGGATGAAGAAAAGTTCCTGCAAGAAGCCGGGAAGATGCCTCCAGAATACGAGGGTCTTCTCCCTCTGTAAATACAATTTTCTTAGGATCTTTCTTTAAGATCTCAATTAACTGTCCAAAACCAAACATTGTTTTCTCTCCTTATGTGTGTTAATCAATTACCCCTATTCTATACCCCTTTTTCGAAAAAAACAATTGATTGGAATGTTCAAATTTCAAAACAGCTTGACAACATTTTAACAATACATTGTCGTTCTGTTATATCGGTCATACCCCCTGCTTTTTCTGTGGCAGCTGTCCGATCTGTATTCCAAAATTCTTCCATGCACACTTCATGAAAAGGCGAAGTCCCTCTGCCAGATTTTTTCTTGACTCAACATCCATTTCCTTCATGGTCTTTAACATGATCTTTGAGGTGTCTTTAAAATTAGAAGTAATATCCTCTACTGTAATTGCATCCGTGCCCCCAAGCAGAGAATATGCGGTATCCACAAAAACCTCACGCTGCTGTTTATCCATCTTTCCCAGAAACTCCTTTAAGGTCCGGTCAAAATACCGGCTTGCATTTGTGGTGGTCTCATCATAGATAAAGTCTTTTCCCAGCACTTCCCAGGTATACATATTATGCTGGTATGGCACTCTTTGATCCATGCTGTGTACAATCATATGCTTTTCCCTATGGCCTAAGATCATTCCCACAAGGGAAGACTGGGGAACATAGGTGTGAATACGAGTGCAGGCCCGCCCATAGCCTTCGGACTCCAGCACACTGTCCTCAAATCCGGGGCCATCAAAATTATACACATCACGAATGCGCTCCTGAATATCCCGTCTGCAAAAGGCTGCTGCATATGCAGACACATTCCCGCCTTTGGAATGTCCGCACAAAAGGAACGTCACCTTTGGATTTTGATCCGCGATTTTCTCCAGATATTCTTTTCCCAGGATCTGGCACCCTAATGGGCTGACAAACCCCATATTCAGATCTTCCTTCCAGCCTACGATGGTATTATCTGTCCCCCGGTATACCACACACATATGTGTATCATCGATTCTTAATGAAAATGCCGAAAACTGAACCTCTTCATTTTCCTTAAAAATATCAACAAAATCTCCCATCAACAGCTTATTAAACCGCTGGCTTTTATGGAGAGCTTCAATCAGTTCTACATCCTCCTGATACAGACACAGCTTCCCACAAGCCTTGTCCGCAAGCATCTTTCCCGTAGCATCTTCAATGGTCATATATCTGCTTCCATCCTCAAGGAATGCCAGCTGAAATGGTGCGTAGGAAAAGCGAGCCAGCACCATTCCGTCAATCGGGTTAAAGGTGGACTCTGAAAGTGCTATATCCCCTCTCCATGCCAGATAGTCCAGCATATTCGCTTTTTTTTCCATAGGAAAACCTCACCTTTTTACTTATTTCTTTTCATTTCTTTCTTCTTTTCATACATTGCATGGTCCGCAGCCTGAAAGACCATATCATAGGTATCCATTTCCTTTGTATAGCAGGCTATGCCATACGCAATGGATAGCGAAATATCATGGGAAGAATCCACGATTACACTCTTCATTTTTTCATCAAATTCGGTAAATAGCTGTTCCTTCTCTTCATAATCGCTATTCTGTAAAATAACAACAAATTCATCTCCTCCGATACGAAATACCGGACTGTGGGAAAACACCTTGCAAATCAGCATACTTGCACTCTTGATCAACTGATCCCCGTATTCATGCCCAAAGGTATCATTTGTCTTTTTTAACTCATTTACATCAAAAACTCCCACCGCAAATTTGACTTCCCCTTGATTCATTTGTTTTTGCAGCTCATTCACATAATCCATGTAAGAAGCCTGATTTCTTACGCCGGTCAGACCATCCTTATAGGCAAGAGAATTCATTTCCTCCATATCCTTTTTCAGCTGGGTGGCCATCTTCATAATGCTGTCTGTGAGGGTCTTTACCTCGTCATTGGTACGGCACTTGATTTCTACATTCCAGTCCCCCTGGGCAAAATGCCGGGTTGCCAGACTAAGCTCCTTAAGTGGCCGAATGATGCGGCTGCTCATATACAAAGTAAATATCCAGAAAATAATCACCAACAAGACTGTCAGCTCGATAATTCCGATAATCTGCTGATTGCGCTCTGCATCGATTTCCTTTACCGGCGCGTACAAAATATACTTCATTCCGTTGCGAAGTGTCTGAAATGCCATTTTTACATCTCCATTTTCCATAGAATACATGGTCAGATTCTCTCCATTATTCTCAGCAACGGATAAATTGTTATACAGGGATTCCGTAATCTCTGCTGAAATAATCTCTTCCTCCTCCTCATTGGGGCGATAATAGATCAATTTCTGATTCATATCGATCAGATCCCCTCTGCCGCTTTCATAGAGTGCTACACTTTGTGCCGCATCCACAAAAACAGACAAGCTGATATCCATGCCGAGAACGCCAAGGAGTTCTCCCTCTTTATACATCGGAATCACATATGAAATCAGCTTGATACCCACATCTTCATAATAATATGGGTCCATCCAGACCGGCTTTCCTTCCTCCACAGGAAGATAATACCAGGAAGCGTATTCTTCATCCTCAGGTCCATAGGTTAAAAGATCCGTAGTTGCCCATGGATGTAATTCTCCTCCAATGGTGTCTGCCAGCCAATAAAATCCTTCTGTTCCATTTCCCACAGCCTCCGGCGCTAATCGAAAATATACGCCGAGAACGCCTTCCGTATGGTTTCCGATATCCAGCATCAGCTTTTCAACATTAGAAATGTACTGCGCGCGGTATTCCAAATCCTCTAGCGCATCCATGCTTTCCAGTTCCTGATCTGCATAGTAATAAATAGTAGTCACACTATGCTCGATCAATTGAAGCTGCTGGTTAAGATACAGTGCCTGTTCTGCACATATGGAGCTGATGACTGCATCTGAATTTTTTTCAACAATCTGATTCGTATTCCAAACGGAAAATCCCCCGACCATAAGCGCCATAACAAGCAGTCCGGTCGTGATCAGCATTCCAAATTTTGTTTGAATCGATTTCATCTTCTGCCTCTGCTATTTCCTAAGTATATTATGCATAGAACTTCTTTAAGTATATCACTTTTTCCCTTAAGCAACACATTTAATTTTTCACTTTTCGGAAAAGTGTTCCCGAATGAATTTTGCTATTTGAATCAGAAATAAAAAGCATGCCGCAAATTCTCTGCGACATGCTTTTCATTAAAGAGGAGTCTATCTATCTTAATCTGCAATAGCCTTAAATGCTTCATCAAGATCTTCAATAATATCTGCAATGTTTTCTGTTCCGATGGAAAGTCGGATCGTATTTGGCTTGATACCCTGGTCCAAAAGCTCTGCTTCGTTGCACTCTGAATGGGTGGTGGATGCCGGATGGATTGCAAGGGATTTTACATCGGCAACATTTGCCAGAAGAGAGAACAACTCCAACTGATCAATAAATGCCTGTGCTTTTTTTGCATCACCCTTAATCTCAAAGGTAAAGATGGAGCCGCCTCCATTCGGGAAATACTTTTTATAGAGCTCCTGCTGTGTGGCATCCGTGGTAACCGACGGATGATTTACCTTTTCAACAAGGGGCTGTGACTTAAGATATTCTACAACCTTCAGTGCATTCTCTACATGACGCTCCACACGCAGCGATAGGGTTTCAAGTCCCTGAAGGAAAATGAACGCATGAACCGGTGAAAGCGTTGCTCCGGTATCTCTTAACAGAATAGCCCGGATGTAAGTTGCGAAGGCCGCCGGAGCGCAGTCTTTTGCGAAGCTTACTCCATGATAAGATACATTCGGCTCCACAAGCCATGGCCATTTATCGCTGGAGGTCCAGTCAAATTTTCCACTGTCAATGATCACGCCGCCGATGGTTGTTCCGTGACCGCCGATAAATTTGGTAGCAGAATGTATCACAATATCTGCACCATATTCAATTGGCCGGACAAGATATGGAGTTGCAAAGGTATTATCCACAATAAGTGGAATTCCTGCTGCATGGGCAATTCCCGCTATTCTTTCAATGTCAACCACCTCAGAATTTGGATTTCCAAGGGTCTCAATTGTGATTGCCTTCGTATTCGGCCAAATTGCCGCCTTGATTCCCTCGTAGTCAAAGGGATCCACAAAGGTTGCCGTAATTCCATAATCAGGAAGTGTATGTGCAAGAAGATTATAGGTACCGCCATAGATATTTTTTGCTGCAACAATGTGATCTCCGGCATGGGCTACTGCCTGATAGGTATATGCCAGTGCTGCTGCCCCGGAGCCTACCGCAAGTGCTGCAACTCCCCCTTCTAAGGCTGCAATACGTGCCTCAAAGACTCCCTGTGTCGGATTGGTAAGACGTCCGTATATATTTCCGGGATCCCGAAGTCCAAACCGGTCTGCTGCATGCTCGCTGTTATGAAATACATAAGATGAAGTCAAGTAAATCGGAACTGCTCTTGCATCGGTAACCGGATCCGGACTTTCCTGTCCTACATGTAACTGCTTTGTTTCAAATTTAAATTCCCGTTCTGTTCTTGTTTTCTTTGCCATTGCTCTGATCTCCTTATCTGAAAAAAATCTGTTTTTATTTCCTATTGTTTTGATAGGATTACTTTACATTTTTTTCTGATAAGAAGTCAATAGCTCCGATTATACACATTTTTTAGTGCCGGTTATAACTTATTTTTATAGCAAAACGGACGGGAAATTAATTCCCGCCCGTTTTTAATGCAGTAAGGGTCTGCTCTGCCTGCACCAGCACCTCATAATTTGTAACCTGTGTCTTGGCCTCTACCGATAATTCATTGTAGGCCACCCGAAGATTTGCAATCTGATTCTCTTTTTCCAGGGTTACCTCCCCAATGGAATTAATCTGTGACACCAGGCTGTTTACGTCGGCAAACACATCCGCAGAAGTCCGCTCCGTTCCTGGAAGCTCATACACCAGCACCGGATAGTTCGCGGATATATTTTCAAAAATCACTCCAGCCACATTTAATGGCAGGTTAATGCATCCGTGGGAACCATTCGTCATATAAATATCTCCGCCAAAATTGCTTCTCCAGGTCGCATCATGCATTCCGATTCCGCCATCAAAAGGCATCCAGTAGGAAACCGGTGTTGTATAATCCGTTCCCCGTAGAACTGCATTCTGCTGCTTGTAGGAAAGTCCGAATGCTCCCAAGCGGGTCTTTCGATTACATGCCACATCCCCTGAGACAAAATCCGATTCCACCACAAGTGCCCCATCCTTATACATATACAGATGCTGGGCGGTCAGATTAATCTCCACATAGGAATTACCAAAATCATTTTCAAAGCTGTTGGCGCAAGCTGCATATTTTGGTCTTCTTAAAACCGCTTCTCCCGACTCAATATCCAAAAGAAGCTGATCGGTCTCCGCCTCTTTGTCAATCATCCATCCATAACGGGCATTGGAAATCGTCACAGCCTGTCCATAGGAGGTCAAAAGGGTCTTTGGTGAATAATAGGTGTCATATTGTAAAGCCATCTGCTTCACATAATCATAGGCCTGCTCTCTGTCAATCTGTACATTGTAGTCCTCATCAATGGATATCCAGTCTGCAAAAACAGACGCATCCAACACCTGTGTACTATTTCCAAGCTGATAGGTAATCTGTGTCTTCTCGTAGGTTTCTTTCAGTTCATAGGCAGCCTGCTTCTTCTCCATCAGGGCTCTGTACTCTTCATTTGAAGCCTCAACACCTGTAACCACTCTCTGCTTTGCAGCTTCAACAGCTTCGGATAACAGGCTGCTCACCACACCGCCTATCACAGAATATGTTCCGCTAACATTTACCGTTCCTGCATATACACAATTGGAAGCTCCTGCGCTCATCACAAGCACCCCGCATGCTGCGCAAGCTCCAATCCAATATTTCATACGTAACTTCTTTCGTTTCATTTTATTCCCTCTCAAAATGATAGTGCATTTCTCATTATATAAAGGGAATTTAAAAAGTCAATTTCATTTCGAGAATTTTTTCCTTCATTTTACAAATCCCATTTCGGAAATGTGTTCCCCGAATGAATTTGCATATTCTATTGCAGACGCGCTTTCACCTGGGACGGAACGTAGCGGTACTAAATTCGCAAGTATTGCTCATTAAGTACCGACGTTCCTTTACAGTCTGCAATTAGAATAGCAAAATTCATTCGGGGAACACAATTTCGAAATGAGAATTAAAAACATTCTTAATTTTTCTTGAAGAATTCCCTACATGCATTGTTTTTGGAAAACCATAGTGCTATAATCTGCAACATCTGAATAAAATAATTTATACATTTTTTGAGGTAATATCATGAAACGTTATCAGGAATATAAGCATTTTTGGTTGCTTTTGTATTTTCCGATTTACTTGATTTGGTTTTATCGAATTGAACATTCCGTAACCCGATATTTTCATGTGATACATACACCCATTGATAATCTGATTCCATTCTGCGAATTTTTTATCATTCCATACCTTTTGTGGTTTGGATATGTTGCATGGGGTGTCATTTATTTTGCAATGAAAAACAAGCAGGACTATTATCGGCTATGCGCCTTCCTTTTTACTGGGATGACTGTTTTTCTGATTGTTTCCAGCCTTTATCCCAACGGTCACTACTTAAGGCCGCCATATTTTACAAGGAATAATATTTTTACCACCTTATGCCAGTTTATATATTCCCACGATACCGCAACGAACCTGTTTCCGAGTATTCATGTGTATAACTCCATCGGAATCCACCTTGCCGTGTCAAAAAGTGAGTCCTTTTCCAATCATAGGAAAACCAAAATCATCTCAGGAGTTCTGGCAACAAGCATTATTCTTTCTACCATGTTTGTAAAGCAGCATTCCGTATTTGATGTACTTACCGCATTTCTTCTTGCTTTTGTGATGAACAAGGTTGTATACCAGACAAACTGGGCTTCCATATTTGCAGAAAAAGAACGCGTACAAGAAAAAGTGTTCCTGAAATGAATTTTGCTATTTGAATCAGAACGTTTAAAAAGCGTCGGCACTTAATGAGCAATTTATTGCGAATTTAGTACCGCTACGCTTTTTACAAACGAGAGTGGGTTCTGATGCAAATAAGCAAATTCAATTCGGGAACACTTTTTTAATGGAAGCTTTTACTTGCGAATATTCATCCAGGAAAAAATGTCTGTATATACGTTTTCTTTATCCGTCTCATTTAATATTTCATGGCGGTCATTTTCATAGAGCTTGTATGTAACATCCTCCATATCCGCAGCTTTCAGCATATGGTAAACTTTCATCACACCTTCCCCCATGTCTCCAACCGGATCATCGGTTCCGGACACAATAAAAACAGGAAGATTCTTTGGATACTTTTCCACACATTCCGGGCTGCATGCACACTCTACGGCTTCAAACAATCCCATATATCCGTTTAATGTAAACATAAAGCTGCATTTTGGCTGTTCATAGTACCATTTTACAATGGCTTCGTCCTTTGTAAGCCAGCTGTTGCTTAAGTTTTTTCCTGTCAGATCATATCGCTTGTAGGGCTTTCCAAAGGCAGAGTCCGCCACAAATTTGCTGCGGTAATGCCAGCCCTTAAACGCAGCTATACACTTTGCAACCGTTTTTGCCAGATTTGTGGTTCCTTTCGGGATATAGCCGGTTCCCATAATAATTGCACCGTTTAGATTCTCATTATGCAGGGACAAATACTTGCGAAGCATATAGGAGCCCATACTGTGTCCCATCATAAAATACGGCACATCCGGATATTCCTTCTGAATCATGGTTCGAAGCGTATGCATATCCGATACCAGCAAATCGCTGGGATTTGGCTCTCCGAAATACCCCCACTCTTTTTCATCCACTACGGATTCCCCATGTCCGATGTGATCGTGTCCCACAACAAGGAACCCCTTACTGGTCAAATAGTCTGCGAAGCTCTCGTATCTTTCAATGAACTCTATCATTCCATGAGTAATCTGCAAAATTGCATCGAACTTTCCATTATCCGGAGCCCACTTTACTGCATGTACAGTTGTTCTTCCATCAGATGATAAAAATAAAAAATTTGTTGTTTGCATCTTATACATTATCCTTTCTTCCTATATTTTTTCCCTGTATGCGATTACAGACTGATACATTTTCCCCCACTCGTCTGCAATTTCCTGTTCATTCCTTTCCTGGCTTTCCACTTCGCCTTTAATATCGTCGAACTGCATCAGATTTCTTTCTTCCGCCTTTATAATCTCTTCCTGTGCATTCTTTATACCGACGATTTCCTCCCGGATTCTGCAAAAGTCCCTTGAGAAATCACAATTTCCGGAACTCTCTACCATTTTCTTTAGCGCCTGACAGTCCCGCATCAGCTTTGTGATTGCAACATTATTATCCTTCAATAAGGAAATAATATGATGAATGTTTTCATCCAGTTTATCGAGTTTTACCTCCGAGCCTGCGACTTTCTCCTTTAAAAGCGATACCGATTTCTCATATTGTCTCGCATAGCCACGCACCTCTTCTGCTGCGCTTACAAAGCCTCGCCCGGCTTCTCCCATGCGCCCCGCCTCGATTGCCGCATTTAAAGAAAGGACGCTCATTTGCTTCCCGTAATTTCCCATGGCATCCAGGTCTTCCAGATATGCTTCGTTTTGGCTTTTCAGCTCTGCCGACAGCTCCCCGAGAATTTTTGAGGGTGTCGTAAAATGCTTATTCTGTTCCACGGCCTGACAGCATCCGTTTGCCTGTTTTTCGATCTGGTTACAAATCTCTTTATAATCTTCAAACGCCTTCTGCGCAGCATGTGACTTTTCTTCCAATTCAATAGAAAGATCTGCTACCTGCCCCACATTTTGCTTTGCGTATTCCATAACATCCTTGGAATTTTGTGCCGCCTGCTCTACATCCTCTGTAAGATGCTGCTTGGATTGTGCGATTGCCTCCCGGTCGCTTTCAAAAACCTCCTGCTGCTTTGCAACTTCTTCCAAAAGCAATCTGCCTTCTTCCAGGCTATCCTGCAATTTCTGTATTTCTTCCTGACTTATTTTTTTCTTATTTCCAAACATCCTTTTCGCCTTTCGTAAATACAAGACAATTCTACAATGATTTCCGCCAATTTACAAGAGCTTACTATGGCTAACGGAAGCTACGGATTTCAAACTGAAGGCTCTCATTTCCCCGGTAGGAATTGATGGCTGGCTGGTATATAACAGACAGTCGCAGGTTATTTTCCATGCCATGCAGGGCATGCTCCACCTCTATTCTTCCGAATTTATTTCGGTAATAATCAAGAAAGGCTTCTATATCCCCATAATAGATTCCCGATACCGGCATATTTTCTGCGGTAATCAGGCTAAGCTTCAATACATTTTTATTTTTTCCCATCACCCACATACGGCTTACCTTAAGGTCTTTATCCGCAAAGACCGGACGTTCATTATCCTTTCCAAAGGGCGCTAAAAGCTGCAGCTCCAATACCAGCTCCTTCGTCACATAATCCATGGGCATGGGCACATCAATATAGATTTTGGGTTCGAAGTCCTCAGACTTCAATGTACATTGTTCATTGAGTCTTCTCCGAAGAGCCTCCACATTTTCCTTTTTCAGGGAGAGTCCTGCCGCCATGGGATGCCCTCCGAATTTTGTAAGCAGATCCTGACATTTACACAATTCCTCATACATGGAATATGCCGTGATGGAACGCCCTGACCCCTTTATCCCCTCAGCCGCATCGGTCAGAATAAACGCCGGTTTGTGCAAGTACTCCCGAATTCTCCCGGCTATGATTCCCGCAACGCTTTCATGGACATCCGGAAGATATAATACAATGACAGAATCCTCTTTTGCACCTTCTTCCTCACACATCCGTTTCGCTTCTTCCACCCCCCGCAGGGTCATTGCCTTTCGCTCTTCGTTTAGCGCCACAAGCTCATCTGCAATGGCGATAGCTTCCCTTTGATTGGAACACAAAAACAGTTCGAGGGCCCTCTTTGCAGTATCCAGTCTGCCGCTGGCATTGATACAAGGACCTAAAACAAAGCCAAAATGAAATGCGTCTATTTTTGATTCTTCCAGACCACATTGTGCAATAAGTGCCTTCATACCAATATTTTTTGTATGATGGATTCGTTTTATTCCTTCTTTTACTAAGATGCGGTTTTCTCCGGTAAGACTCATAATATCACCGACGGTGGCAAAAGCTACGTTCTCTAAAAAGTCATAGGCCTCCTCCATGGGAATCTGCTTCATTTCATATAAAATACAGATCACCTTCCAGACCACCCCGGCTCCGCACAAATTTTTATTGGGATAAGCGCAGGCGCTCTGGTGAGGATTTACTACTGCATCTGCCATACTTTCGCACTCTGCCCTTGTCCCATCTTTTTCCGTAAAGGGAATTTCATGATGATCCGTCACCAGTACCATCATTCCCAGAGACTTTGCAAGTGCAATCTCCTTAAGTGCCGCAATTCCATTGTCACAGGTTAAGATCACATCCACCCCATCCTCTTTGGCCTGTTCTATGAGCTTTTGGTTTAAACCATATCCATCCACAATGCGGTCCGGAATCACCACATCCACATCCGCACCTATGCGAAGAAGCGCCTTTTTCAATAGGAAGGAGGACATCACACCGTCGATATCATAATCACCAATTACCCGGATTTTGGCTTGTTTGTCAATTTTCTCAAGCAGCAGGCTGCAAAGCTTCTTAGCATCCTTTAAAAGATGCGGATCATACAGATCCTGCAAGCCTCCGTTTAAAAACAGCCGGATTTCATCCTCCTCTATCAAATCGCGGTTTCGAAGAACTCTTGCGGTCACCTGATCGATTCCGAATTTTTCCCCGATTGCTTTAAAATCTGCCCGCTTGCTATATACGACCCATTTTTCCATATTCCACCCTCATTAGCATAAGCCCCTGGGCAGGTGCGGTATAGCCTGCCAGCTTTCTATCCTTTTTCTTTAATATTTCCACAACGTCCTTTGGATTTTTTCTTCCGTCCCCAATTTCAATCAATGTGCCGGTGAGAATACGGACCATATTCTGTAAAAAACCATCTCCGGTGTAGTCGATAACAATCTCATTTTCCTTTTCCGAAATTTCGATGTTGTTGATGGTTCGCACTGTAGACTTTTTCATCTTCTTATTTCCGCAAAAAGCGGCAAAATCGAAGGTTCCGGTCAAAAGCTTTGCAGCCTCCTTCATGCGGTCTGTATCCAGCCTGCTGTCACAATAGGTATACACATATTTTCGTTCAAAGACATTTGGGATTGTTCCGGTATGTATCCGGTACCGGTAGGTTTTTTCCGTTGCATGATATCTGGCATGAAACCGCTCATCCACTTCCTCCATATCCAAAACAGCAATATCCTCCGGAAGATAATGATTCATCCGGGAGAGGAGCTCCTCCCCGTTAAATGAATCCTCGATATGAAAATTTGCCACCTGCCCCTTTGCATGAACTCCGGCATCTGTCCTGCCGGAGCCAATGACCTCTACCGGATGGCCTGCAATGCTCTCCAGCACATTCTGCAGCTTTCCCTGAATGGTTGCAGAGCTGTCTCCTAATACCTGCCAGCCTTTATACCTTGTGCCATCATAGGCAATTGTGATTTTATAATTCTTCATATTTACTCCATCTGTCCTGCGGATTTCTATTGTAATTCCGCAATTCTTGTTACTGCCACGTATATATTGGAAATCTCATACCAGGTATTGTAATCTACCACCCCTGTAACCGGAAGCCCAAATACCGATTGGAATTTTTCTACTGCTTCCTGGGTACTTCTTCCATAGACTCCATCCGCAGCGATCCGTGGAATTGCAGGATAGGCTCTTGAAATTCTGGCCAGCTGCTCCTGCACCTGCCGCACCTTGCTTCCCGTTGCCCCGATGGACAAATCATACCCCGGCCAGGATGCCGGTATTCCGGAAATGCCTTCCGCAACGCCAATAAACATGCTGCTGCCATAATAGTACCGCAAAATCTCAATTGCGGAATATCCCTGATCCCCAAGGTACTTGGAGCCCCACTGTGTCATCCAGTTCGGACAGCTGACCTTCTGTCCGTCACAATACTGGGTAAGGATTGGCTGCGAAACATTGGGTCTTGCAAGGTAATTCTCGAACATCTCATCTACAATCGTTGAAATACTCTGATAAATCGAACGTCCATAGGTAAATGCATGATCATATGCTGTGGATGATGTAATCGTAAAGTTCTTTCCCCTGCCTCGATACCATTCCGTATATACCCGGTTTAAAGTAAAGGACATAATCGCAAGTACATTTGCCCGGATGGTTGCATCCGGCCATGTAGCATAGATTTCACTGGAAGCCACATTTTTAATATAATCGCGATACCTCACATAGTAATTTTGAGCCGTGGTATCATTTGGTCCTCCGTCGTGCACAATGATGAATTCCGGAATTACCACCCGACTAAGTACAATTTCTCCGGTTTCATTTACTGACTTTATTTCGGATTCCGGAATTTTGGGCGGAAAATCTCCAAAAAGCGTATTTGCCGGAATCACTATATTTTGAATCGGATTCCCCGGGGAGTCCACCGACTCCATTTCCACCCTCTGCACCGAAAGCTCCTCCGGCAACACCGAAATTCCGGAAATATTAATCGAACGAAATCCCGGAGCAGTAACCTCAATGGTAAATTCGGAATATGGCTGCCGCTCCGATGGTTCCATCGAATACTCAATCGGGGGTGTGTTAAGGGAAAAGGTTTCCGAATTCCCCGACTCATCTGTAGACACCTCCTCTATTATTTGTGATGGATTTCCTGTATAAGACAAGGAAATTCTAGCCTCCGGAATTGGTTCTCCGGTGGATTGCCCCGTTACCATAACCCGCAGGCTTCCCTTGTCTACCTGGTCTTGTAAATAATGCAAATCTATCATATACTATCCCATTTATATCCTCACAACAGTATATGCTGCAATTTCCTATCCGTACCATTTCTTTCATAATTACATGATCGATTGTATGATTTGGCCAGATGATTTTTACATCGCAAAAAAATACCCTCAGAGGTGTGCTCACATCCAAGGGCATCTGCTATCTTCTCTATCTTGCCATAAGATCGATAATCTCTCCCACATACATGGTATGCATATCGCCGTCCTTATACCATTTTTTCATAATTTCAGGATCAACAAAGTGGCATTCCTCGATCGGAACTGCAGCCATCTTCTTGCATAGTAAAACAAGATTTGCTTCATCCGGGTACGGAATACTATGCCTAAAAGCAGGTGTAAGACCAGCCTGGGCGAACTTATCCTGGTCACGGCCGGAATTTGCACCGCAATAATTTAATGCACTTCGGTATTCTTCCCCTAAAAATGCTACGGAGAAAAAATCTCCTTCATCAATAAACTCCTTTGTGTACCGTGAATCGCGAATAAACAGAAACGCCACATTCTTTCCCCAAAGGACACCGACTCCTCCCCAGCTTACCGTCATTGTATTACACTTTGCTTTTGTACCGGCAGTAACCAATGCCCACTCTTTTCCGATTTTTGTAAACGGATTCATATCTACAAGCTCAATTGGATAAGGTTGAAATGTATGCATATCCCTTATACCTCCTCATCTTCAATATCTATACTATATTCCATTATAGCAAAAGAGATTCTGTTTTAAAACGAAAAACTTATTTCCTCTATAGGGTTTTCTATTTTCCTTTTTACCACTTCACGCTTAAGATCATAGACCTTATCTTTTCCGCAGCCTTTCCATCCCCGTTATGAATTACATAATCACAAATCTGACGGTTTCTTTTTTCTGCATCAATGGAAAGAATGCGCAGTGTCTTCTCCTCCGGTGAGAAATCATCCTCTACAATATCCAAAATCAATTCTTCCTTGTCCTTGTCAATAAAAATGATTGCAGTTGGAAAATGACGCTTCATTGCAACCGCCCCACACATATCCAGTGCCATAACTGCACATTTATCCTGCGCAAGAACAGCCTCTATCTCTTCCTTTTTATTTCCGTATTTCACTCCGGCATATTGTGTCTGCTCAAAGAAATTCTCCTTTGCAAATTCCTCTTCCGTCAGATAGATATGCTTACTGCTCTTTTTAGTGCAGTACGTCATGGGACTAGCAAATCTCTCATCTTTGCAAAGCTCTTTTGCAATCTGTGTTTTTCCGGAACCGGATGCACCAACCAGCGCCAGCACACAGGGTGCAACGATTGTGCTCGCTTTTGCCTGGGAGGATCGGATAATCTGTTTGACCAATGACACAAACTCCGTCAGATTGTTCACGCTTAATAGTCCGGTCATTTTCCAGTTCCAGGGTTTTCTCATCATAACCGGATAGGTCGCCGGAGTCTCCAAAATATTGTGGATTGCATCGTCTAAAATAATATCAAACTGCACCAGATTCTTTGCACTTCCCAGAATAATATTCTCCTGTGGAAGCTCCGGGAATTCTGTCAGAATCTGTTTGGCGCGGATTCCCATAAAATCAGGATATACTGCCGTGATAAAATACACATCTGCAATCTCCATCAATTTGCAGATCGCCTTTTTGTTCTTTTCCGGAACCCGCTGCCTGTTGTACAACTCCTCATTTTGATAAAACTCTTTGATTACACCGGCTCGTCCTTTGTTTTCCCAGCTGTCAATCTCCTCCATAGACAGCGGAGGTTCAAAATCATATTTCTCATTTGCCATTTGAATTGCAATACTGTTAAATGGTGCTGTAACATCATCCCAATCCAAACCTATCTTTGGTCGTAACATAAATCTCTCCCGTATACAAATATCTCGTCTTTTATTCCTCTGCTTTGACTTCACTGATATCCAGAATCAATGTTTCATATTTTCCTAACACAATTTCTTTTGACAGTTCCTTTCCTGACAATAAATCCCGACATGGTTTTTCCAGTTGTATTTTTGCATCTGTCCCTTCGAAATTTAGCACAAACAGATAGCTCTTTTCTTTCCCATCCACAACTTTCCTTCTTACTGCAATCTCACAGGTCTTTGGTGCTTTTACAATATGCTGCCATGGCGTTCTTAATTGAAGTTTGTCCAAAAATACCCCTACCGTCTGGCTTGAAAAGGCTCCACCAAAGTAGAATACTTTTCCCTGCCCATATGTACTTAAAATTAATGCAGCTTCCCCTTGGTACGGACCTGAAAGATACCTTGCAAGAATCTCCCCCTTAGGGGTACCTTGTGCCGATTTTTCATCTGCAACTTTCTCAAGGGGTGTAAGGAGTTCCTGGAACACAGCCACTTCCATTTTTGTTCCGTTCCAATCCGCCATCACCTGTCCGTCCTCCAAAGATACAAAGGAATATTCCAAAATGTCCGTTTGGCAAAGTTCTGCTGCAAGTCCCGGCAGATAATCGGTTACACATTTGCCGTGTTCTTCCTTATAGCCGGTGCGGCATCCAAAGATCAGTATTCCTCCATTCTCCACATACGAAGTAAGAAGCTTTATCCGCTCCTTTGTGAGTATGGACGCATGTGGACAGAACAGCACCTCGTAACCTGCCATTTTTTCTGCAGTTGCCTTTTCCATGTAGACATAATCAAATGGAATCTGTGCACGATGAAGTTCATTTACAAGCGCATTTTCACTACACTCACATACCCGTCCATGCCAGCGGTCGATCCAGCTATCCCAAATATTATCATAATCCTTTATGATTCCAACCTTAGCAGCATATCTGCTTCCGGAGAGCTCCTGAAGCTTTTCCACCTTCTTTGCAAGATCACAGACCTCACGAAGTCTTCGATTATCTCTTCCTGAATAGTCTAATATTCCATGCCAGTACATCTCGGTTCCAAAGGTTGCGGTTCTCCATCTGAAAAAGCTCACATAATCCGCCCCGTGAGCAATGCTTTGCATCGTCCAGAGGGTCATCTGTCCGGGCTTAGGTGAAGGAGCCTCCATTCTGGTATTCCATCCGTTTGCACCGCTCTGCTGCTCCATAATTCCAAAATTCTCGGATATAGCACGAACCTCTGCGAGATTTCTGCTCCAATGCCGATCCTTCAAAAAATCCCCAGCGTCATAGCTATCCAGACAATATGCAAAATTCGGATAGGAGTCGTACATCATCACATCAAGACTTTCCTCTTTCATTCTCTGGTAATCAATCTTACCAAATATTCCGTTGGTCGTGATGAAGTCATTCTTCTTTTTGTATTTACGAATAATATCTGCCTGTTCCTTTGCAAAAGAGCAGACACTATCTGAGATAAAACGATAATAATCCAGCATCAAATGGGGATTTACTGAGTCTGCATTTGTCCTTCTCGGAACAAACACCTCCTCCCACTTCGTGTAGGTCTGATTCCAGAACACCGTTCCCCATGCCTGGTTAAGCTCTTGGATAGAGCTGTACTTTTTCTTCAAAAAGGCGCGAAAAGCCAATGTATCACTTTCTGAATAAAAATTGTCATTCTCACAATTGAATTCATTGTCAAGCTGCCATCCGACAATTGCAGGATGACCTGCATAATGTCCTGCAAATTTTTCCGTAATAATTCGAGACTTTTCTCTGTATATCAAAGAATTGTAATTGTAATGCCTGCGTCCGCCATGGTAAATCGGATTCCCATCCATATCACAGTTTAGTGTTTCCGGATATTTGTGGGTCAGCCATGCCGGGGGAGTTGCAGTAGGCGTACAGAAAATCACCTGCATTCCGATTTCTTCCGCCAGATCAAGAAACTCGTCAAAAAAGGAGTAGCAAAAAACTCCTTCCGCCGGTTCCACAATACTCCACGCAAATTCGGCAATTCGAACCGTCCGAAGTCCACTGGATAGCATACGTTTCAAATCCGGCTCCCAGTTCTCCTTCGGCCAATGCTCCGGATAATAGCATACCCCAAGTTCAATGGAATCTCCCCCAACCAATTTTCTCATAATCCTTCTCTCCTGCTCTCTTTCGTTTTTTTAATACTACTCCCATTTTACAATTGTGTGTCTGAATGAATTTGCGCATTTGAATCAGACCCCACTCTCGTTTGTAAAAAGCGTAGCGGTACTAAATTCGCAATAA
>CAMDYX010000053.1 GCA_945910395.1 uncultured Agathobacter sp.
CTTGGCTCTTTTTATATGAATTTGTAATTTACACCATTATATGGGCTTTATCCTTGTTTTGGGTGTAGCAGCCTCCTTACCATGCCAATACACCCATTTTCTGCTTATCTGCGACATGTCTGTGCCTCTCACAATGAAAAATTGGGTGTGGAGACTGCTTTTTCACGTCTCCACACCCAATCTCTCGACTCTATTCACTTGTTTTGGGTGTAGCAGCCTCCTTACCGTGCCAATACACCCATTTTCTGCTTATCTGCGACATGTCTGTGCCTCTCACAGCGAAAAATTGGGTGTGGAGACTGCTTTTTCACGGCTCCACACCCAAAATAGATTTCTTATTGAATGGATAAATAGGAATATCCCATCAAACTCTCATCCACTTCTCTGGCAACCTCACGACCTTCCCGGATTGCCCAGACTACAAGGGACTGTCCTCTGTGCATATCCCCTGCGGTAAAGACATTCTTTACAGTGGTTGCATAGGACCCTTCCTCTGTTGCCACATTGGTGCGTCCATTCAGTTCTACACCAAATGCTTTTGCGATGTAGTCCTCTGTTCCAAGGAAGCCTGCCGCGATTAATACCAGCTCCGCCGGAATCTTCTTTTCGCTTCCCTCCACCGGAACCATGTTGAATCTTCCGGTAGTCTCATCCTTCTTGGACTCAAGACTTACAATGGTAATACCGTCAAGCTCTCCCTTCTTATTTTTATGGAATTCTTTTACGGTGGTTGTATAAATACGCGGGTCCTGTCCGAATTTTGCGATAGCCTCTTCCTGACCGTAGTCTGTCTTTAAGACCTTCGGCCATTCCGGCCAGGGATTATTTGCTGCACGCTGTGTCGGAGGGCACGGCATCATCTCCAGCTGGGTAACCGATTTTGCGCCCTGACGAATCGCGGTTCCCACACAGTCATTTCCGGTATCTCCACCGCCGATGATTACCACATTCTTTCCTTCTGCGGATACAAACTTTCCATCGGTAAGATTGGAATTCAAGAGACTCTTTGTGGTCTGTGTCAAATAATCTACCGCAAAATAAATTCCCTTTGCATCTCTTCCTGCTGCCTTAATATCCCTTGGATTTTTTGCACCGCAGCACAGAATCACGCGGTCATACTTCTTTAAGAGGGCAGAAGCCTTTACATCCACTCCCACATTGCATCCGGTAACAAATTCTACACCCTCTGCCTTCATGACCTCAATTTTGCGGTCAATGATGCTCTTCTCCAGCTTCATGTTTGGAATTCCATACATCAGAAGTCCGCCCACACGGTCCTCGCGCTCATATACGGTAACAGAATGTCCTCTTTGATTCAGCTGATCTGCTGCAGCAAGACCGGATGGTCCTGAACCGATGATTGCAACCGTCTTTCCGGTGCGGACTCTCGGCGGCTTCGGTGCTGCATATCCTTTTTCGTATGCAGTTTCAATAATGCCGTGCTCATTGTCCCGGACAGAAACCGGATCTCCCCAATGCCCGCAGGTACATGCCTTTTCACATAATGCCGGACACACTCTTGAGGTAAATTCCGGAAAATTGTTTGTTTTATGAAGGCGGTTGTAAGCCTGCTCCCAGTTTCCAGAATACACCAGATCATTCCACTCCGGAACTAAGTTGTGAAGCGGGCAGCCTGAAGTCATCCCGGCAATTGTCATACCGGACTGACAGAACGGTACCCCGCAATCCATGCAGCGGGCAGCCTGCTTACGCTGTGCTTCCTTCGGTAAAAAAACATGAAACTCATTATAATTCTTCACACGTTCGGTAGGCTCGATGGAACGCGCGTCAACTCTTTCATACTCCATAAATCCTGTTGGTTTTCCCATCTTATTTCATCCTCCTTACGCTTTCGTTACGGCATAAAATGCTTCGATCATTGCCTGTTCTGCATTTAAGCCCTTCTCTTCCATCTGTACAATTGCCATCTGCATCTTATTGTAATCATATGGAATGACCTTCTTGAATTTTGGAAGATACTCACTAAAATTATCCAAGATTTCTTTTCCCTTTTCCGAGTTCGTTAAAGTAACATGCTCGCTGATCATCTCCTTTAACTCTAAGACATCATATTTGTTCGTTACTTCCTCGGTAAATACCATGGACTTGTTGGTGCGCATGTAAAGATCGTTATCTTCATCCAGCACATAAGCGATACCACCGCTCATTCCTGCTGCAAAGTTCTTTCCGGTCTTACCTAATACTACAACACGTCCTCCGGTCATATATTCGCAGCCATGATCTCCGACACCTTCAACCACCGCGGTTGCACCGGAATTTCTAACGCAGAAACGCTCTCCGGCAACACCGTTGATAAATGCCTTACCGCTTGTAGCACCATAAAGAGCAACGTTTCCGATAATGATATTCTCATCCTTCTTATACTTCACGCCAGTCGGCGGATATACCACAAGCTTTCCACCGGAAAGACCCTTTCCAAAATAGTCATTGGAATCTCCCACAAGCTCTAAGGTAAGTCCCTTTGGAATAAATGCTCCAAAGCTCTGTCCGCCTGCGCCGGTACATTTTACAATGTAGGTGTCCTCCTCTAAGGTGTCATCGTATTTCTTGGTAATCTCAGAGCCAAAAATAGTACCCAAAGAGCGGTTTACGTTGCTTACTTCCGTATCAATCACACGCTTCTGCTTCTTTTCCAGTGCCGGCTCAAGCTGCTTTAGGATGACATTGATGTCCTTGGTCTTTTCCAGTTCGAAATCATATACCTGCTTTGGATCAAAGATCACCTTTTCCTTTGTTCCGGCAAACGGATTATTTAAAATATTGGAAAGATCAATTTTTGCCTCGCGCCCCGTCAAATCATCACGAACCTTTAAGAGATCACTTCTTCCAACCAGTTCATCGATGGTACGGCAGCCAAGCTTTGCCATATATTCACGAAGCTCCTCTGCGATAAAGAGCATAAAGTTTTCCACGTACTCCGGTTTTCCTGCAAAACGCTTACGAAGCTCAGGATTCTGGGTAGCAATACCTGCAGGACAGGTATCCAGATTACATACTCGCATCATGACACAGCCCATCGTTACAAGGGGAGCAGTTGCAAAGCCGAACTCCTCTGCACCAAGACATGCGGCAATTGCAACATCGCGGCCGCTCATCAGCTTACCATCGGTCTCGATGCGGACCTTGTTACGAAGTCCATTCATGATCAGTGTCTGGTGTGCCTCTGCAAGTCCCAGCTCCCATGGAAGGCCTGCGTTATGGATGGAACTGCTTGGCGCAGCTCCTGTTCCTCCGTCATATCCGGAGATCAAAACAAGCTGTGCTCCTGCCTTTGCAACACCTGCTGCTACCGTTCCAACTCCGGCTTCGGAAACCAGTTTCACGGAAATTCGCGCATCGCGGTTTGCATTCTTAAGGTCATAAATCAGCTGTTCCAAGTCCTCGATGGAATAGATATCATGGTGCGGTGGCGGTGAAATCAAAGATACACCCGGAGTGGAAAGTCTTGTCTTTGCAATCCATGGATATACCTTTTTGCCTGGAAGGTGTCCACCTTCACCCGGCTTTGCGCCCTGCGCCATCTTAATCTGAATTTCCTGTGCGCTGGTAAGGTAGCGGCTTGTTACGCCAAACCTTCCGGAAGCCACCTGCTTGATTGCGGAACAACGGTTTAATCCGTCCGGTCCGACAGTAAGACGATCCTTATCCTCTCCTCCTTCACCGGTATTGGATTTACCATGTAAATGGTTCATTGCAATTGCAAGGGTCTCATGGGCTTCCTTGGAAATAGAACCGTAGGACATGGCACCGGTCTTAAATCTGGTAACAATGGATTCCACGCTTTCTACTTCTTCCAGCTTGATTCCCTTCTTCGGATAATTAAAGTCCATCAGTCCGCGAAGGTTCGTATGGCGCTGTTCTTCATCTACCAGACTTGTGTACTGTTTGAACAGTTCATAGTCGCCCCTCTGGGTAGACTGCTGAAGAAGATGAATGGTTGCCGGATTGTAAAGATGACCGTCCGCGCCACTTCTCATCTTATGGCGTCCCTTGCTCTCTAAGGTAAGATCTGTCTCGAGTCCCAGCGGATCATAGGCAGCAGAATGAAGGGTATTTACGTCGTCCTCAATATCCTTTAAGGAAATTCCGCCAATACGGCTTACGGTATTTGTAAAATACTTGTCGATTACCTCTTTATTAATTCCGATTGCTTCAAAGATCTTTGATCCCTGGTAAGACTGGATGGTAGAAATACCCATTTTTGCGGCAATTTTAATAATTCCGGAAATGATTGCATGATTGTAATCATCAATTGCAGCATAATAGTCCTTATCCAACATATGCTCATCCACAAGCTGCTTTACGGTATCCTGGGCAAGATATGGGTTAATCGCCGTTGCACCAAATCCGAGAAGTGTTGCAAAATGATGCACCTCTCTTGGTTCTCCGGACTCCAAAATCAGGGAAAGAGAGGTTCTTTTCTTGGTCTTTACCAGATACTGCTGCAAGGCAGATACCGCAAGGAGGGACGGAATAGCAACGTGGTTATCATCTACTCCCCTGTCAGAAAGAATCATGATATTTGCACCATCGCGGAAGGCTCTGTCTGCCTCGATATACATGCGGTCGATTGCTTTCTCCAGACTGGTGTTCTTATAATAAACGATATCGATGGTTGCGACCTTGAAGCCCTCTACCTTCATGGAACGGATTTTCATAATATCTGTATTGGTCAAAATCGGATTGTTGATTCGAAGAACCTTACAGTTTTCCGGTTTCTCCTCCAACAGATTTCCTGCCGATCCTACATATACGGTCGTCGAGGTTACCACCTCCTCACGGATGGAATCAATTGGCGGATTGGTAACCTGTGCAAAAAGCTGTTTGAAGTAGTTAAACAACGGCTCCCTGTTTCCGGACAGCGCTGCCAGCGGAGTGTCCGTACCCATTGCAGAAGTCCCTTCCACACCATTTTTTGCCATTGGAAGAATAGAATCCTTCAAAGACTCATAGGTATATCCGAAGGCTCTCTGCATTCTCTGTCGCTCTTCCTTTGTATACTCCTTCACACGCTCGTTTGGAATCTTAAGATCCTGCAGCATCACGATGTTGCGGTCTAACCACTCACCGTAGGGACGTTTTCCCGCATAGCGCTCCTTTAACTCATCATCATCAATGACACTTCCGTTTACCGTATCTACAAGGAGCATTTTTCCAGGTCTTAAACGATCCTTTGTCACAATCCTTGTCGGGTCAATGTCCAGAACTCCGACCTCGGAAGAAAGAATCAGATAATCGTCATCGGTAATGTAGTAACGGGAAGGACGAAGGCCATTTCGGTCAAGCACGGCTCCCATCAGATCTCCGTCGGTAAAAAGAATGGATGCAGGGCCATCCCATGGCTCCATCATGGTTGCATAGTACTGGTAGAAATCCTTTTTCTTCTGAGACATGATTGCATTGTTTGCCCAAGGCTCCGGAATCATGATCATAACTGCAAGGGGAAGCTCCATTCCACTCATAACAAGGAATTCCAACGTGTTGTCCAGCATTGCCGAATCGGAGCCTTCCGTATTTACAACAGGAAGCACCTTCTGAAACTCCCCGGCAAGCTTACTGCTTGACATATTCTCCTCCCGGGCAAGCATCTTGTCGGCATTACCGCGGATGGTATTGATCTCGCCGTTATGTACAATAAAGCGGTTCGGATGTGCACGCTCCCAGCTTGGATTTGTATTGGTAGAAAATCTCGAATGAACCGTTGCAATTGCAGATTCATAATCCTTATCCTGAAGATCTAAGAAAAACTGTCTTAACTGTTCTACCAGAAACATTCCCTTATATACGATGGTTCTGCTGGAAAGAGAGCATACATAGCTTCTGTCATTGGACTGCTCGAATACTCGTCTTGCGACATAGAGCTTACGGTCGAAATCCAGTCCCTTTTCCACACCATCCGGGCGTTTGATGAACGCCTGCATGATGCATGGCATACAGCTTCTTGCCTTCTCGGACAATTTCTCCGGCTGGGTCGGAACAACTCTCCATCCAAGGAATTCCATTCCTTCTTTTTCTATGATTGCCTCAAACATCTTTTTCGCCTGGTTTACCTTCAGTTCATCCTGTGGAAAGAAAAACTGGCCAACACCATAATCTCTTTCCTCACCAAGCTCGATTCCAAGAGGAGCAACCGCCTTCTTAAAGAATTTATGAGAAATCTGAAGAAGAATACCTACACCATCACCGGTGGTTCCTTCCGCATCTTTTCCTGCTCTATGCTTTAAATTCTCTACAATCTTAAGTGCATTCTCAACAGTCTCATGAGTCTTGATACCTTTGATATTTACAACTGCACCGATACCGCAGTTGTCATGCTCGAATCTCGGATCATATAAGCCCTTTGCCACTGCTGTACTTTCGTTCCACTGTTCTCTCATAGCCATTTTCCTTTCCAATATCATTTGTTAATGAAATTTTATCTCTTGGAAAATGGAAAGTAAACAGCAAATATTTGGAAGTTGTCTAATAATTTGATTATTTTATATATTTAATATTTTTTTCAGACTTTGATGTAAATTTATGCAAAAAATCCACCTCTCAAAAACAATTTCGAGAGGTGGATTTAAAAATACCTTATTTTATTAAGTGTGTTTTTTCTACTTTTTTCTAAATTGTGTCTAAATTGTAGCAAGATTTTGTCTAGGATTTCTTTCTTATATAGAAAAACAGTCCAAGCACTCCCAGTACGAGACACACTGTGGAGATGCTCCATGCAGCGGCGCTTTTATCCACGGTAGCGGCAAGAAAACCGGTTTCTGTTCTTACAACTGCAATTGTATTTGCAGTTATATGTCCAAGGATTGCTCCATACACATGTCCCGTTTTCTCCATAAACACAATCAGCACAAACCCAAGCAAAAATGCATAAAGAAATTGAACGATATTAAAATGCATAATTGCAAAAATAAGGGATGCGCCAACCATGGCAGGAATCATTCCAACCAGATATTTCAGTCTGGAGTAGATAATGCCCCGGTATACCAGTTCCTCCAGAATCGGTGTAAGAAATGCGGATCCAATCAGCTCCAGGGCAAAGGTCCCGCCATAAAAATGGCTTGCGGCTTCCTCATAACCACCGGACATGGTTGCAAGGGGTGACATCAAAATCAAGTTATTCAGCCCTATCCCAATAAGTGCAGCAAGGCCTACAATACAAAGTACATTACCTACTTTTTCCTTTTTGTTTCCGGATGCTCCCTCGCTTTTTTCTACCAAAGAAGATACCTTTATAGAAGTAAAAAACGGTCGAAAGGTTTTATCCGGCTTATAAAAGCTCTGATACATGATGGGAATGGTAATGGCACTTGCCAGTATTTCACAGATCATATACTTTTCATTTTCCGTTCCAAAAATCAACTGGGCAGCAAACATCAGGATGATTGTAACAGCGTAATACAATGCCAGGGGATAAAAGACATCCCAGATTCCTACCGCAATTTTTGCACCTTTATTCATGCATCTTTGCTCCTTTCTTTTGCCTTTCTTTTTTTCAAAAACACCATATACTTCTTGGGCAGAAATCAATCAGATAAATTTTTCTATCATCACTGGAAGGTCCGTCATATGATTGCAAATGCCCTTGGCTCCTGCACGCACCATCTCATCGATATCCCCAAATCCAAAGCTTACACCGATAGCAGGAATTCCTACAAGATTCGCACCCTCCACATCAAAAATAGTATCCCCGATCAGACACATATTTTCCTTTGGGATGTCTGCCCAGCGGCGCATGACCTCTTTTAATACCTCTTCCTTTGTTCCGATGCTGCCGTCCTCTGTTGCCCCGACCACATCATCAAACAGAGATAGCACATCGAAGTGTTCCAATATCATCTTACAGAACTTTTCCGGCTTTGAAGAAGCTACCCCAATCAAATATCCCTGTTTTCTCAATTGCATTATGCATTCCCTGACTCCCGGATAGAGCTTACATTCAAAAATTCCAATCGGCTTATACCGTTCACGATATACCCGAATCCCCTCATCTGCCTGCTCCTTCGAAAAACCATAGTATTTCATAAAGCTTTCCCCAAGAGGCGGCCCGATAAACACCTGCAATTTGCTAAGATCATTTTCCTCGATTCCAAAATGCTTCAATGCATATTGAACGGATTTTGTGATTCCTTCCGAAGAGTCCACTAAGGTTCCATCCAGATCAAATAATACTGCTTTTTTCATTTTCTGCTCCACTCCTATTTTTCAAGTCCCATTTCGGAATTGTGTTCCTGCATGAATTTGCATATTTGAATCAGAACACGATTCGTAAATTAGAGTATTCAATTATTATGTATTGTAAATCTTCTTAATCTGTCTCCGATTTCCACCGATGAACACAATTGCCGCAAGGACGCACAGGGACATAAACATACTGAGTACATACCGCTCCGACATCACAATGGTAAGCGCACCTGCTACCGCTTCCCCCAACAGCGCCCCTACCGTATTTAACATATTAAAGGCCCCGTTAAATCTTCCTTTTTTCTCATCCGGCACGTAGGACTGGGTGGCTGAAATTCGAATCGTATAGCTTGTAACACCGAGGATTCCGGATAAAAAGGTGAGCGGAATCATTGCCTTTACCGGAAGATACAGATACGATCCTTCGATGGCTGAAATCGTAATATATACCATAAATGCGATCCCATATTTTGCTTTTGCCGGAAGCTTCATGCGATAATGAATTCCGCCTCCTACAGCTCGTCCCACAAGAGCCATTCCCCATACGATCATGTAGATATATTCGCCGTTTTCAAAATTCCCTTTGAAGTAAGGCAGCGTGATAACGGAAGAACATCCTCCTGCCATGGAGCTGAAGGCAAAATAAATGGCAACTGCAAGAAGCCCCTTCTCGCTCCACAGATAACGGAAGCCTTCCTTGATATCAAAAAAGAGCTGGCTTACTTTTTTCCGTTCCTCCTGCTTTTTTAAATTCTCCCGCTGCTTTTCAATGTAGGTTTCCTCAGCCCGGATCTGTGTCTCAAGAATCGCAGCAATCAAAAAGCTTACCGCATCCACCATAAGAAGCGGAGTAATTCCCACTTCATTATAAACGAATGTGGAAACCGGAATCATAAGGGCTGACATCGTCTCTAATACGCTTGAAATGGAGTAAGCCTTCGAATAGTTTCCCTCCGTGATAAGAAGCGGATAAAAGCTGTCGTAAGCCACCATATAAATACTGTTGATGGAACCGATCAAAAAGCAATAAGCCGCCAGCACCGGGAAACTAAACCACCCCGTGAACAGCATAATTCCCGCTACCGCATACAATCCCGCCGAAATAAAATCCAATGTGTAAATGGTCTTTTTTCTGGAGAACCGGTCCAAAACTGCCCCGGAGAAAATCGGCATAATAATCTGTGGGAGCGTATATACAATAATGTAAATCGCATATAAAAAAGGAGGACTTTGTATAATCCAACACCAAGAGACTGACTGCAAAGCCTGCAAGTGCATTTCCAAACATGGAAATAATACTTCCCATTGTAATAATTGTAAAATCTCTCGTCCAAAGAGGGTTCTGATTTTCTATTTTTTTCTTTTTAAACTTCATATCTTTTAAACAATGAATGCTTTTTATCCCAAAAAAGCATGTTCCCTTTTATCATGTACAATAGCTATATTCTACCATTTCCTCTTCGAAAGTAAATAATTACTTGCATTCATTATCATAATATGTATAATGAAGCTGAACCGAAAAAATATGCAAATATTTTCGGTCATATAGTAACCATTCAAATAAAATTACTGGCAGAGTAGGATTTTGTGCGTAAAGTGCCGGGTGAACAGGGAGTTGTCATCCGGACGAAAAGCAAACTGCTTGCGATATGAAGTCCGCATCCCGCTGCTACATACTGGAATTTTATTTCCTCCTCTATGTAGTTTTAGGAAGCTGCTGGAAGGAGGATTTTTTAATGAAAAAACTGAAAGAACTCTACCTGAACTCAATTAAAGAATTCGCGTCCACCAGAACCTTAGCTTTTCTTGGTATCATGGGCGCACTTGCAATCGTTCTAAACTGGGCTGCAAGCATTGACATCGGTCCATACATCAGGATCGGCTTCTCCGGATTGCCGAACCGTCTAATTGAGGCAATGCTTGGTCCTGTTGTCGGTGCCTTCTTTGGCGGTGCAATGGACATCATCAAGTATTTCTTAAAGCCTACCGGGCCTTTCTTCTTTGGTTTTACCTTTGATGCAATGCTTGCAGGCATTCTCTACGGAAGTATTCTATACAAAAGACCAATCAACCTTTGGAGAATCCTGTTTGCGGACTTCCTTGTAAAACTGATTGTAAACTGCGGATTCAATACCCTGTGGATTTCGATTCTCTACGGAAAAGGCTTCCTTGCAATCCTGCCGCTGCGCCTTCTAAAAAATGCAATCATGCTCCCGATTGATGCTGTTATTCAGTTTGCCGCACTAACCTTTTTAACAAAAATAGTGGCACAATTTCATTTTACATCGCAGAAGGCATAGCACTATATTGTCCGAGCTTTAAATACCACCGGCATGTCTGCATCCTTTTTTTCATATTGGATGTACATGCCGTCTTCTTTTTGCTCAAAGGGGATATTCTGTGGGCCTCCCAATACATCAATTCCATCAATGATACCTTGAAAAACCGGATGGTGATCCTGTGTAAAACGCGCAAAATCCTTTATGCAATAGCTTCCGTTGTCTGCCGGTTCCATTGCGATGATGTAGATATTGGTTCCCTTTGCTGTATATCGGAAATCTTCATTCGTATATTCTACGGCCTTTCCATCGGTATATTGCCCCTCTACCGCTCTTGTGGGGCCATCTCCGTAGGTTTTCCAGGGATGGGTGCCGTAGATAGCTTCCCCGTTTACCGAAAGCCATTCGCCAATCTCAAGCAGAAGCTTTTCGTCCTCCTCTGGGATTGTTCCATCTGCCTTCGGTCCGATATTTAAGAGCAGATTGCCATTCTTACTTACAACATCTGCCAGATATTGAACCAGCTCCTTGGAGGACTTATAATCATTCCCTTTCGTATAGCCCCAGCTGTTTCGTGCTACAGAAGTATCTGTCTGCCAGTAATAGGGCTTTACATCCGCAAATACCCCACGCTCCACATCCGGCACTGCACTTCCAAAGGCATAGGCATCATGCTTGTAATTGATGACCACGCCCATGTTCCACTCCGCAGCACGGTTATAGTAATATGCCGTAAGCTTTTTCAAATGCTCCTTTGCCGCCTCCTGAATAATCCACCAGTCAAAATACAGGGTGCTTGGTCTGTACTTATCAATCAGCTCACAGGTGCGCACCAGCCAGTCGTCTAAAAATTCTTTGGTAGGAGGTACTTCTGCTCTGGAATTAAAATGGTCCTTGGGCTCAGACATCGCAGGCCAGTAGAAATCCCCCCTTTCCATAGGCTCCTTCACATCACTTGCAAATTCTTTTCCGCGCCCCATAAAAAACCAGTGCTCAATGCGGTGGGAGGATGCGCAGAGCCGAAGCTCCTTTTTCTTGCAGCTTTCCCCAAGTTCTTCCAAAATATCTCTCTTCGGTCCCATTTCTGCGGCATTCCAATGTGAAATTTCACTTTGATACATCTGGAATCCATCATGATGCTCTGCTACCGGCACAACGTATTTTGCACCTGCCCTTAAAAAAAGCTCGGTCCATGTATCTGCATCAAATTTTTCTGCCGTAAACATCGGAATAAAATCCTTATATCCAAACTGTTCCTGCGGCCCATAGGTCTTTCTGTGATGCTCATAGCAAGGGTCGCCCTGAATATACATGTTTCTGGAATACCATTCGCTGCCAAAAGCCGGAACCGAATAAATTCCCCAATGAATAAAAATTCCAAATTTTGCGTCCTTGTACCACTCAGGGACTTCATACTTCACAAGAGAATCCCAATCCGCAGAAAATGGTCCTCTCTCGATCACCTCATCAATTTTCTTTAAATAACCGGTCATATCATATTTTTTCGCTGACATTTTTCCTTTCCCCCATTCTAACTACAACACATTTTTATACTCTTCATTTCTTCTTTGTGTTCCAAAATGAATTTGCATATTTGAATCAAAATCCGCTCTCGCTTGTAAAAAACGTAGCGGACACTAAATTCGCAATATATTGCTCATTAAGTGCCGACGTTTTTTAACGTTCTGATTCAAATTGCAAAATTCATTCCTAGAAGTCCAAACATGAAATGGGATAAAAATAATGTATCATACCCATTCAGCAAAAACAATTCTACATTATGATGGCGATGCCTCTGATCTATCCAAATCCCTCATTCGACCGGATTAGCACTTGCAAAAAATGAAAAAAACCTTATCATTAATAAAAAGAGAATATGCAAAAGAAATGGAGGCACTTATATGGCAAGAAAATGCAGTGTAGAAAGAGCCGAACAGCTTGTCGGTGGCTTTGCCAGCGCAAAGAAAAACATTACCATACAGTATCAGGGACGTGAGCGCATGGAAAGCAACATTCTTACCCTGATTCAAAGAGATGCAAAAGAAAAAGGAATTGCGGATGAAGAAATTGAACTGGTTGATGTCTATATTAAGCCGGAAGAACAGTCCATTTTCTATGTAATTAACAATACTATCAATGGAAAAATTCCATTTTAATCAATTGAACGGAGGAATGATTATGACACCAACCGTATTTGTTGTTGCAAATCAAAAGGGTGGTATCGGAAAAACGACCACCGCAACCAACCTTGCAGGCATTCTGTCTAAGAAAGGAAAAACACTTCTGATCGATGCTGACCCTCAAGGAAACAGCACGAACACCTATGAAGCAAAAATTGAAGATGTAGCCACTCTTTATGATGTAATTATCGATGCTGAAAGACTTCCTATCGATGAAGCCATCCAGCATACAGAGAATGGAGATATCGTTGCATCCGATCCTCTGCTTGCAAAGGCAGAAAAGCTTCTTGATGGAGACGTAGACGGCTTTTATCGTTTAAAGGACGCATTGGACGAGCTGGAAGGCTACAAATACATTGTGATTGATACTGCTCCATCCTTAAATGTCATCCTGTATAACTGCCTCATCGCAGCCGACAAGGTCATCATACCGGTAACTGCTGATTCTTATGCAATTCAGGGTATTAGACAGTTGTATGACACCATCATGGCAGTACGCCGCAGACAAAATCCGGGGCTTTCCATTGCCGGACTTTTACTTGTAAAGTATTCCGGACGCTCCAAATTAGATCAATCTACCCGGAAGCTCATTGACGGACACGCAAAGGAAATGGGAACCAGGCTGTTTTCCACCACCATTCGTGAATGTGTAAAAACCAAGGAAGCTCAGGAACAGAAAAAGCTATTGATTGACTATGCACCAAAATGCAATACCTGTTTAGACTACATAGAATTTACCAAAGAATTGCTGAAAACAAAATAGAAAAGATCTCCGCCAGATTACTCTAGCGGAGATTTTATTTTTTTGCCACCGGATATGCTACGGTAAACAATATTGCATTTGCAATGTACTCCAATAGCAGTCCCGGAAACTGTGCCAATCCGGTAAGCATATTTCCGTAAAGGATTCCACCTGTAAGGGTATATCCGAAGAGCGGAATCAGGGACTTAATAATCAGAGTCGGCAGTGTATATGCCGGATAAGATGTGAGATCTGCAAGGGCGGATCCAATTGCGCCTGCCGCCACACCATATCCCATGGGTAAAAACAGACAGCCAGTGAAGCCTCACACGACTAAAGTCGCGTGAGGCTTCACTAAATAAAAAATATTCTCCTTTAGTTTAGCATCATTCATTCTATCTTTTTTCCCCGAAAATGTATTCCGAAGCTGCCGTCGCTGCACATGCGCCATCCGCAACCGCAGTTACCACCTGGCGAAGCTTCTTTGCCCGCACATCTCCCGCCACAAACATACCCGGACGATTCGTGTTTCCGTTCTCGTCTGCATAAACATACCCATGCTCATCCATATCGACAATTCCCTTCAAAAGAGCAGTCTGTGGAGTTGAACCAATCGCCATAAAAACACCATCTACGGCAAGAGTTGTCCCACCTTTCAGGACAATTTGGGATACAGTCTTCTCCCCACATATTTTTTCTACATTTGCCTTCAAAACCAGCTCAATATTACCTGTTTTCTTGACCAATTCCACGGTATGGGCTGCGCCGCGAAAGGTATCTCTTCTATGAATCAGATATACCTTTTTGCATATTTTCGATAAATGCAGCGCATCATCCAGGGCCGTATCACCGCCTCCGATGACTGCAGCTGTTTTATCTTTATAAAATGCGCCATCACAAATTGCGCAAAAAGAGATTCCCTTTCCGATAAACTCTTCCTCTCCCGGAATATTCAGTTTGCTTGGCCTTGCCCCGGCCGCATATACAACCGTCTTTGCAAGCTGAAAGCTTCCATCCTCAAAGGTAACCTTCCACATCGCTTTAGATTCTTTGCCTGAGTTTTCCTTGCGCTCAGCTTCTTCTGCTAGAATCTCCTCAATCTTTGTTGCCTCAAGTTCTATGAAATCTACCCCCAACTCCAACGCATGTTCACGGAAACGTTCCCCCAGATCATAGCCGCTGATGCCCGGCAGACCAAGATAATTATCTACTCTTCCGCTCTCCGCGATTTGTCCGGTTCCCTCATACTCTTTTTCCACAACGGCAACCGCAAGCCTTGCCCTCTTTCCATAGATTGCTGCAGAAAGCCCTGCCGGTCCGCTTCCAATAATAATCATGTCTAATACGATTTCCATCTTCTATGCTCCCATAATACCATTCATTCCTGTTATGTCTTTCACTACCTCTCCGGCAATAATAAGTCCTACCACCGAGGGCACAAATGCATTGCTTCCCGGAATATCTCTTCGTACCGTACAGGTTCTCTCTGTCCCCGGTGGGCAGATGCAATGTGTCCTGCAACTGATTTCCAAAGCTTCCTCCGGACGGATTGGCTTCTCCTTCGAATACACCACCTTCAGTTTTTTTATCCCACGTTTCTTTAGTTCTCTTCGCATAACCTTCGCCAAGGGGCAAACGGATGTCTCGTAGATATCTGCCACCTCAAAGGCTGCCGGATTTACCTTATTTCCGGCACCCATGCTGCTAATGACCGGCGTGTCGCTTTTTTTAGCCTGCTCCACAAGCATGATTTTTCCGGTAACCGTATCAATCGCATCCACAACATAATCATACTGTGAAAAATCAAACTGTTCAGCAGTATCCGGCATGTAAAAAGTCTTATAGCAATTCACCACACAATCCGGGTTAATATCATGGATACGTTCTGCCGCTACATCCACCTTATATTTTCCTACCGTCTTTCTGGTCGCCAGAATCTGACGATTGAGATTCGTAAGACATATCTTATCGTCATCAATAATATCCAATGTTCCTACGCCGCTTCTTGCCAAAGCCTCTACTGTATAACCCCCAACGCCACCAATTCCAAATACAGCAACTCTGGCATTTGAAAGCTTTTCCATATTTTCTTTTCCATAGATCAATTGTGTTCTGGAAAACTGATTTAACATACTTTTCCTCTCTGAAGTTCCTCAAAATTTAAGGTTTCGTTCATGCTTCCCGTACGATATCCCTTCAAATCCAATGTAATATAAGTAAATCCATACTCCTGAAACGCATCATATATCTTTGTTCTGGTCGGTTCCTCAATTAACTTATAAAACTCCTCCGGATCCACTTCAATACGAGCCAGCCTGTCATGTATCCGAACGCGAAGCTGATGAAAGCCCAAATCAAGCAATAACTGCTCCGCTTTATCAACCATCGCAAGCTTCTCTTCATCTATTGTCTCTCCATATACAAAGCGTGATGCCAGACATGCAAAGGACTGTTTATTCCAGGTGGAAAGTCCAAGCTCCTTCGACCTCCTTCTGATCTCCTCTTTGTAAAATCCAGCCTCGCGGAGCGGGCTTTTGATTCCAAGCTCCTTTACCGCAACAAGTCCGGGCCGGTAATCACCGTTATCATCCATATTGGAAGCCTCAAGCACCGCATGTACACCGTTTTGCTCTGCAATTTGAAGAATTTTTTCAAATAATTCATGCTTACATAAATAGCATCGATTCTTTGGATTCTGACGGAAGCCTTCAATTTCCAGTTCCTCCGATTCGACAATCACGTGTGGAATCTGATTCATGTTACAAAAAGCCTTTGCCTCTTCAAGCTCTCTCTTTGGAAATGAGCAGGAGCTTGCAGTTACTGCAATAACATTTCCCGGAAGCTCTTCCGATGCCACTTTTAATAAGTAAGTGGAATCCACTCCACTTGAAAATGCAACTGCTACACGTTTATAGGATTTTATTAGCTCACGTAGCTTCTCTTCCTTTTTTAGTTCTTCCATATATATCTTCAGTCCTCTTCCAGCTTTTTATCATCATAGCAATCCAGGAAATGATGCCGCACACCATCCTTTTTATAGGCAATTACCGTGCTTAGATTCACATTCTCCACGCTCTTAAAAATATTCGCCTCCACATACGGATTTACCTTTTTCATTTCAGCAATCAGCTTCTTAATCTCCAAACGCTTGGACTGACTTGTCCCATCATCCCTGCAGCTGGAACAGGTATCTGTAAAATGGCAGGCACACTGCAAAAAATGCAAATCGTTGTAATCACGCCAATGCTTGATATCATCCTCCCGAACCAAATACAATGGGCGGATCAGCTCCATTCCTTCAAAGTTTGTACTGTGCAGTTTTGGCATCATGGTCTGCACCTGCGCACCGTATAACATGCCCATAAGAATTGTCTCAATTACATCATCATAATGATGTCCCAAAGCAATCTTATTACAACCAAGCTCCTTCGCTTTGCTATACAAATGCCCCCTGCGCATACGGGCACATAAATAGCACGGATTTTTCTCAATATCATCTACCGCATCAAAAATATCCGAATCAAAAATTTGGATTGGAATCCTCATCAATCTGGCATTGTTTTCAATGACTTTTCGATTTGCCTCACTGTATCCAGGATCCATGACCAAAAAAGTCAATTCAAATGGAATTTTTCTATGCTTTTGCAGCTCCTGAAAAAGCTTTGCCATAAGCATGGAATCTTTTCCGCCGGAAATGCAGACCGCAATATGGTCGTTTGGCTGTATTAAATCATAGGTATTAATTGCCTTTGTAAACTTCGAAAATATAGCCTTATGAAACTTTTTTGCAATACTCTTTTCAATCTGCTCCGCGCGCTCTTTTTCATTCTGTTCCTCGGATTTCATCTTATCAATCAGATACGCATGATACCCTCCCGAAAGAGAATAGGCCAAAAAACCCTGCTGGCGCAAAAACTCCGCTGTTTCCAAGCTTAAAATTCCCTTCATGCAGTAGATCAACTGTTTTTTCTCTTTATGAAGACGATCTATATTTTGTGGCAACTCAGCCTGGGGGAGATTAACGGAACCGGGGATTATCCCATATGCAGCAGCACTTTCCTCCCGGATGTCAATGATCTCGTAGGTATCCGGTTCCCAATTCTTTATCTCATCAATTTTTACTTCAATTCCTTCTATCACTTCAAACTCCGTCTATCCTGATATTATTCCCGAAATGAATTCAAATATAAGCTGATGTGAATTATATCGTTCATTTCCTACCATGTCAATAGGAAATGAACAGATCACTATTCGACCTCAATCAGCTCATATTCTCTTGTTCCATATCCCAAAGCAGCTGCCGCTTCAATCGTATGGATACCGTTGCGGCTTTCGATTCTCTCTATCAAATGATCCTTTCCTGCATCCGAGCAATTGTATACAAGATCAATACACGCCTGGTCAATGGCAATAGGATCAGCGGAAATCAAAATCCCTATATCAGCAATACAAGGGTCCTCCGCCACAGCGCAGCAGTCACAGTCCACACTCATATTTTTCATAACATTCACATAGATAGCGTTTCCCTTAAAATATTCTACTACAGCACCTGCCGCATCTGCCATGGACTCCAAAAATGAATCATGATCCGATGACCAGATTTCTTCTGGCACTCCTGCGCCATGAATATAGGCTTTTCCAAAGGAAGATGCCACACCGATGGACAGTTGTTTTAGTGCTCCGCCGTATCCGCCCATAGGATGCCCTTTAAAATGAGACAAAACCAGCATAGAGTCATAGTTTGCAATATCTTTTCCCACGTAATCCTCCCGGATCACCTTACCCTTTGGATACTCAAGCTTCAAATCCGGTCCCTCTGCATCTAACAGATCTACCGTAAAATATCTGCTCCAGCCATGCTCTTCTAGCAGTGCCTTATGCTTCTGAGTCGTATTCCGAGCGCCCTCATAAGCAGTATTACACTCCACAACGATGCCGTTTACATACTCTATCACAGGTCTCCAGAAATTCGGTCCAAGGAAATTCTGATTTCCTTTCTCCCCTGAATGAAGCTTCACTGCCACCTTACCGGGTAGTGTCTTTCCCATGAGCTGGTACAATTCTAATACCTTCTCCGGAGTAATCGTTCTTGAAAAATATACCTTTGCAGCCATACACAGCCCTCCTTTATGATTCTTCTATTGAAGCAAATCCGGTATCGTTCAATCCGGAACATTTAAAATTTATAAAGAACAGGATCGTCCCTTTTCGGGCATATCATCCCCTTTGACATATCTGGCGTTAAACTCCATATTAATCTCACGAAGTTCCTTTTTTCCGTCAATATAGTCCTGATACATTTCAGCCAAACCGGACATACATCCATCACAATTTGCTTCAATATTTCCAAGCGACTCCGCTACAATCGCCTCGCGTTCTTCCTTTGTTGTTTCCGAAATTAAATATCCCATCGCTTTTTCCTCTCAAATATGAATTACTATCGGTTTATGATGAATTGCCGGTAAAAATACCTCAAACAAATCTGCTGTCTTTAAGCGTAAACTGGAAGTATTAATACAAGGATGACATCCAAAATACTCTGACTGATAATATTCCGGTGGCACAAAAGATAATCTTTTTCTGCCTTCCGTATTCTCATAAGCAATTCTTTATAAAACGCATTCTTATTTTATCACAACAAAAATTCCTTTTCACGATATTTATCGTCTGTATTCAAAAATGGAAAAATAAATCCCTTTTCGGATTTACGTTCCTAAGAATGAATTTTACTATTTGAATCCACACCCTCCTTTTACAAACGAAAGCGACATCTGATACATGCTTGATCGGTAAATTATATCATTTCGCTAGTTGATTTTTTTCCAGTAGCTAAAGCAGCTCTCCGCATTCTCTCGGTACACAAAATTGGGTGTAGAGACGGCTTTTTCACTTCTCTACACCCAATTCTCCGACTCCGTTCACTTTTTTTGGGTGTAGCAGTTTCTTTTCCTTGCCTTTACACCCATTTTCAGCTTATCTTCAACTCTCCGCAGCCTCTCGGTACACAAAATTGGGTGTGGAGACGGCTTTTTCACTTCTCTACACCCAATTCTCCGACTCCGTTCACTTTTTTTGGGTGTAACAACCCTTTTTCTGGTCCACACACCCAAAATCTTTTTACAAACGCGCATGGCTCTGATTCAAATATGCAATTTCATTCCGGAATATTTTCCCGAAATAATATAAAAATAAAAAGAGCCTTGAACTCCAGTAAAATCAACTGTTTCAAAGCTCTTAAGAGCAGGGGATGAGAGAATCGAACTCCCGCCAAAGGTTTTGGAGACCCCTATCATACCATTTGACCAATCCCCTATATGATAAAAATGACGTATTTTTACGCCATAATTATTCTATAGTTTTTATTTTCAATTTTCAATAGTACTTTTGGATTATATACCTTCAAAACTTCATACAGTCTGTTTCCTTAAACCTGTTCCTTCCTTGA
>CAMDYX010000054.1 GCA_945910395.1 uncultured Agathobacter sp.
TATTCATTAGAATCTTTCAAGGTTGTTCACTATTCAGTTATCAAGGTTCTTTGTGCTGTCGCTTGCGCGACAACTTCTGTATCTTATCAAACGAACAATCGTCTGTCAAGAACTTTTTTATTTTTCTGCTTACTGCGAATCTCCAAATCAATGAGTTCACGAGTCAGCTTTGTTATAATATCACCCGATTTTTCTGTTGTCAACAATAATTTTCAAAAATCTTTCAACTTTTTTTCAAACCACAAAATATAGGGGTGCAAGCACTCTGCACCCCCAAGCATAATTCGCTTTCGGTTTTCTATAGAAAAGAAAACAATATGGTCAAAAGATAATTATTTTCATAAAGCCAGGTAAGAATTTCGGCTTCATATATGTAGGGCAGCAGGAATTGCCCCCACGCGGTTCCGACGCAAAACGCGATCAGTCCGAACAGCAGCCAGACCAGCATCATTCCCTTTACAAAGCCGGCTCCTACGCCGAGCAATCGGTTCAATCCGTGAATGACCGGTATTTTGTCAACGATTTTTAAAACTTTTCCAATGAGATAGAAAACCAAAAGTGTTAAAACAATTGCCAGAAGATAGGCCAATCCTTCTACTGCCAGTTGCGCCACCCCCTCCGCCAGCTTTGTGTATGCCCCGGTATTTTCCAGCAGGTTATCTACCAAGACAACCGGAAGCTTTATTTCGGCATAGGGCAGCTCACTGTTTTCGGTTGAAATATTGTCTTCCACATTGGGATCCAGCCAATCCCCGACAGATTCCTGCAGTTGCTTTTCGCAATGCGTGGTAAGCTGCTGGGGTATATTTGTGTTTTCATTTAAAAAGTCAAGGACGTATGGGGTTCCTTTTGATATAACCAAGAAAATCAGAAGCCATTCTACCAAACTATACGCTACCCGCAGGAAGCCTTTGGAATATCCCCATACAATATTTCCGGCAATCAGTGCTATTACCACTAACAATAACCAATTCATATCAATCTAACCTCTTCCGTAGCTCCATCCATAATGAAAATATAGTTCGACCCTATACCACGATACAGGATCTTATATATTTCCTCATCAAAAGTATATGAGAATTTTTTCACACTATGAATCGTATAAATTTCACATTCGTATTTGCTTGTCAGACATACCTCATGATTCGACAAAAATCCGATATTCTCATAAGGCATATCCGTATCCGTCTCCATGACACGATTGCCCCTCATATCATATATTGTAATATGCTTCGAGTTTGCTTCATCATGGTTACTTTGCGTGATTCCGATATATTTCTCATCATAGAAGACGCTTTCCATCTCTCCTTCTATAAATATCTCTTTTGATATTTCTGGTTTCTGGGCGCCGCCAAATACGATGATCTCCTTATCCCCAAACGCAAGCATCCTCTCATCCGATACATATTCGATCAGTGGAATAAATACATCGGAGTAAGAATAGGTTCCAACATTATTATTGATTTCATTCTGACCCACAGACCCAAAGTTGTAAAAGGCGATGGTAGATTTCATATTCCCGTCTGCCACATCCACCATGTCCACCGCCAGCTTCTGTGCATCATAAGAAAAAGCGATATCTATGGGAAATCCTCCCTGATTTCCGTAAAAGGCACCGCTTGCCAATTCCTTTCCTTTTCGATCATAGAGCTTCACATAGGAAACCGTCCCCTCCTTTAGAAGTACGGCAATCGTTCCCTGTCTTGCAACACACACCTTTCGAATTGGCATGGTTGTCTCTATTTCCCGTTGCACACCGCTGTCGCTGATGATAAAAATGTCTGTTCCGCCCATATCGTAAATGGCCATATAGTTTTCACATTTACTCATACGGGGTGTATTCATTTCAAAGGACTGGTTCCAGATTAGTTCATTTTCCCCATCCATGTATACAATTCCATCATTGCTGTATTTTACAATGTTTCCGCAGAATTCTTCGAATCTGGATGCCTCGCTGTCCGTCCTTTCCACGCTGCTTGTCACCTCGTAGTCCTCGTACACACGAAGTGCTTCCCACAATCCAAAGGCAACCAGCATGACTGCAAAAATGCCAACGACCCATACAACCCGCCAGAATATACCTCTGCGGTGGTCACGTATTTTCTCATCTAATTCCTCCAGATCCGTCTCCACGGTCTTAAATCCTTCATGATTTGTTTTTGCCACTAATAATTCCTTCCATCTTCCGTAGTTCTTGTCTGTTTATTATAACACGTTCCAATTTACCGGGGCAATATGATTTCTGGCACTCCGGCTGTTGGGGCTGCGCTTTCAAAAAAGGTCTCGATCATCCGCTCAATTCCCGGAAGCTGTATCCGGTTCTGATAGATGCCGGTTCCGATAATTCCAACCAACAGTAAAACAGCTACTGCCACTGCTACTCCACTGATTTTTTCCTTTGGCTCCTCCTTTTTTGCATTTGCCAGAAGTTCTCTGTATCTGGGCCTTGCATTCTCGATTTCTATGGACACTTCTGATGTTGTATCCTTATCCTCTTTTGCAAATTCTTCTATATTTAAAATTCTTGGTCTATCGCTGTAATATATGTAAAATCCGCCTCTTTGCACCAGATGATTATTTCTCATCTGATAAAAATACTCCTCCTGCTCAAGGGAGTCCATCAAAAGCAGCATTTGATGCATTCCGCCAAACTGTTCTCTGTGAATGGCCTCAAGCTCCGCCGTCAGTCTCGGGGTAAAGCCTTTGATATCCATTCCCCAGCCTACGATGACCTCGTTCTCAAACCCATGCTTTATTTCTCCAAATACTTCATTCCACACATGATTGTTCCATATTGGGATGTTTCCGTCAAACACGATTTCCCTGGCCGGAATGATTCCGTCAATAAACGTAGCATAATTCTCCTCTTGTCTTCTTGTATGTCCCATCAGAACAAACACGGATTTTTCCTGATATTCCTTCGCATGCATCTGCTCATACACGCCTGATTCTATGTAGATTTTATTATTGCTTTCCGGTCGGCCGATCTGCTGGATATCCTTTAGCCTTTTGTCTTCATCCAATATCATATCAATCATCTTTACCACTCCTTCTATAAAAGGACGATAACAAAATGAAAATGTAATATTTTGGAAAAATAGCACAATAACGGACTCAAAAAAATCCCATTTCAGATTTGTGTTCCGCAAAATGAATTTTGCTATTTGAATCAGAACTTTTAAAAAGCGTCGGCACTTAATGAGCAATTTATTGCGAATTTAGTACCGTTACGCTTTTTACGAAACGAGAGTGGGTTCTGATTCAAATATGCAAATTCATTTAGAAAAACGTATCTGAAATGGGATTTTTAGTGCTACTTTTAGTTGTCTATTTTAAAAAATTTTTTACCTTCTTATAGATACCTTCTGCATCAAGCTCATATTTGTGAAGAAGCTCCAGTGCAGGACCTGACTCGCCGAAGCGATCTTCTACGCCGATGCGGAGTACCTTTGTGGGAGCTTCCTCGCAAAGCACCTCACATACTGCACTTCCCAGTCCACCGATAATAGAATGTTCCTCTACCGTTACTACCTTTCCGGTCTTCTTTGCAGAGGCAATGACAAGCTCTCTGTCAATTGGCTTAATGGTATGGATGTTGATAATTTCTGCATCGATTCCGTCTGCCGCAAGCATTTTTTCTGCTTCCATCGTCTCTTTGACTTCCAGACCGGTGGCAAAAATAGTGACATCCTTTCCTTCTTTTAAGACAACACCCTTCCCGATCTCAAATTTATAATCCGGCACATCGTTAATGACCGGCACTGCCAATCTTCCGAATCGAAGATAAACCGGTCCCACGTGTTCATATGCGGCCTTAACTGCAGCTCTTGCTTCCACATCATCTGCCGGATTGATTACTACCATTCCCGGGATTTCACGCATCAGCGCGATATCCTCTAAGCACTGGTGGGACGCTCCATCCTCTCCAACAGAAATTCCTGCATGTGTGGCACCGATCTTTACATTCAGGTGCGGATATCCGATTGCATTACGAACCTGCTCATAAGCACGTCCTGCCGCAAACATCGCAAAGGTACTTACAAACGGAACCTTTCCACAGGTAGCAAGGCCGGCTGCAATACCGGTCATATTTGCTTCTGCTATACCGCAGTCCCAATGACGCTCCGGGAACGCTTTCTTAAATACGCCTGTCTTTGTAGCAGCTGCAAGATCAGCATCCAATACGATCAGATTTTCGTGCTCCTGTCCCAGCTCTACCAATGCAGCGCCATAACTATCTCTGGTTGCAACCTTCTTTACTTCTGACATAATGCTTCACCTGCTTTCGTTAATTCTTCCATTGCCTGCTCATACTGCTCATCATTTGGAGCTTTTCCATGCCAGTCAACGCTGTTCTCCATATAGGAAACCCCTCTGCCCTTTAAGGTTTTTGCGATAATTGCTGTGGGCTGTCCCTTCGTCTGTCTTGCCTCCTTGAAGGCAGCGCGAAGCTCATCGAAATCATTTCCGTTTATGTTGATTACGTGGAAATTAAATGCCTCAAATTTCTTATCAATCGGGTATGGTGAACAAACCTCTGTGATCGGTCCGTCAATCTGGAGGTTGTTATTGTCAACGATTACTACAAGATTGTCCAATTTGCGGTGTCCTGCCCACATAGCAGCCTCCCAAATCTGTCCTTCCTCAATCTCGCCGTCACCGGTGAGCGCATAAACACGGTAATCCTTGTTATCAAATTTTCCTGCCGCAGCCATTCCCACAGCAACAGATACACCCTGTCCAAGAGATCCGCTTGACATATCAACACCCGGAATATGCTTCATATCCGGATGTCCCTGTAAATAGGAACCGGTATGACGAAGGGTTTTTAAATCCTCTTTCGGGAAAAATCCCCTCTCTGCAAGTGTAGAATAAAGTCCCGGCGCAACATGTCCCTTTGAAAGCACGAAGCGGTCACGGTCCTCCATCTTTGGATTCTTCGGATCAATATTCATCTCCTCAAAATACAGATATGTAAAAATATCTGCTGCAGACAATGATCCGCCCGGATGTCCGCATTTTGCGCTGTGGACAGCAGTAACGATCCCTTTCCGGATCTCATTGGCTGTCTTTTCCAACTCTAAATTGTTCATAGCTCCTCCTTATATATAAAATATTTTTTTCTGTATCCAATTACCTGTTTTAATAAAGAATTGCTGTTGTTACCATTGCGTATATTTGTTCAAAATTATATATCCATACTCTTTATCCGAATCTTCCTGCACGATATAAACGCGAACTATGGGCTGGTCATCTGTATCCACTAATACTGTCACATAATACAAGCCTTCCGCAATTTCCCATATCTCTACAGAATCTTCTTTTACAGGCTGTCCTATTCCATCGGTCTCTGCACGATACAGTTTCCCATCTAATTCCAAAAAGGTTTGTGTATCCTCTACATACCATGGTGTAAAAACACTAGAAACATAATTATCGGAATAATAATTCCTTGCCATGCTTTCATATTCTGACCATAAAGATTCACCTGCCAAAAGATACAGACCTCCGTTATATTCTATTTCTTCCGCATTTTCATCCGGCCACTCTGTATCCATCTTAATTATAAATTGATTCTCATTGATAATAAGTTCCCCTATCTTATCCTTTACTTTTGCATCATCAATGACATTCTCAAAACAAAGTGCTGCCGCATCTTTCATCTTTGCAGCTACATCTGCTTCTATTGTATGATTTGGAGTTTCATTCTCTGATACGATTTCGGAAGTATTGTTTTCCTCTGCAACATTAATATCAGTTATCTGATCTGTATTACTCGCGCAGCCCGAAAATAACAAGGACATTAGAATGATTCCATATGTAAATAATTTCTTCATATATTATTTCCCATTCTTTTTATATCTCGATTCTTCCCTCGAGAGCACGAAGCAGGGTCACCTCATCAATGTACTCCAAATCTCCGCCTACTGGTACTCCGCTGGCAATTCTCGTTACCTTTATTCCGGTGGGCTTGATCAGTTTGCTGATATACATCGCTGTAGTCTCACCCTCAAGGCTGGAATTTGTCGCGATAATAACCTCGTTAACATCCGCTTCCAGCCGACGCATGAGTTCTTTTAGTTTGATATCATTTGGCCCGATTCCAAGCATCGGGGAAATAGCCCCGTGCAGGACATGGTAGACTCCGTTATACTTCTGGGTCTTTTCATAGGCTACCAGATCTCTCGTATTTTCCACAACCATGATGGTTTTATGATCCCGGCCCTCATCCCTGCAAATCGGACACAACTCCTGATCTGTCAGGGTGTAGCAGCACTTGCAGTATTTCACGTTCTTTTTTGCATTAATAATCGCAGAGGACAGAGCTTCCACCTGATCCTCGGGCATATTAATCACATGAAAGGCCAGACGTTGCGCAGATTTTGCACCGATTCCGGGAAGTGCACAAAATTCCTCTATGAGCTTGGATATCTCATTGCTGTAATATTCCATGGATTAGAACAGTCCTCCGCCAAGGCCTCCGGTAATTTTTGACATGGAAGCGGCAGAAGCCTCCTCAACCTTACGAAGGGCCTCATTTGTTGCAGCGACAATCAGATCCTCTAACATCTCTATGTCATCCGGATCTACCACTTCCTCAGAAAGCTTTACCTTTAACACTTCTCTTTTTCCTGAAACGGTAACCTCTACTGCGCCGCCTCCTGCCGAAGCGGTAACCTCCTGCTCTTCCAGGGCCTTCTGGGCTTCCTCCATCTGCTTTTGCATCCTCTGAGCCTGTTTCATAATATTGTTCATGTTTCCCGGCATTCCACCCGGAAATCCACCTCTTTTTGCCATTTTGGCATCCTCCTGTACTATATACTGTTATTCGTCAAAATTTTCTTCTTCTATATCAAAGGAAATCAGGTTCCTCAGGTCAGGGAACGCATCCGATGCCCTCTGGCTGGACTCATTTTTATGCAAACTGATTTCGATTTCTTTGCCCGCCCGTTTTGCCAGGATCTCCTTTAATGTTGTAACACAATCTGCCTTATTTTCATACAAAAATTCATAGGCATTTACATCATCAAATACAAGGAGCAGTTCCCCGTTGTTTCCAAGAGACGGAACCGCCTTGTTCAGATAGGTTTTTGTAATTCCGCCGATTTCGGAAATAATGGACTTCCATCCCCGGACCACATTCTGGATGTCCTCGGGAATTGCCTTGGGAAGTGGTGCTTTCGGGGCCGGTTCTGCACCTTCTGTTTTCCCCGCTCCCTGCTGTGTCACCATCTGAACAGGAACACCCTTTTCCATTTTGCGCTCCAAAACCTCCAGACGGTCTACGATTGCGGAATAGTCTTTTTCCATCTGCGGCTTGCACAGCTTGATTAAGGCAATCTCAATTAAGATTCGCTTCTGGGATGCGAAACGAATCTGGTTTCCCAGTTCTGAAAAAATACGGATATATCGAATCAGCACCTCCGGCTTTATCATTTGAGCTTCTTCCCGCAAAGCCACTAAATTATCTGCGGATATGTCCAGAACATCCTCCATGTCATCTGAACTTTGTAAAAGAAGCAGATTTCTCATATACCAGGTAAAATCATTGACCATCTGGCCAAGCTCCCGGCCTTCGTTTACCAGGTCATCTAGGGTGCTGATTGCGCCGGTTATGTTTTCCTCAATAATCTGACGGAGCAGCTTGGAAAAAATCTCTGTGTCTACCGCCCCTAACACCTCAAGCACATTCTCATAGGTAAGGGTCTCTCCGAGATGAAAGGCGATACACTGATCCAGAAGGCTTAGAGCATCTCGCATGGATCCGTCCCCGGCCTTTGCGACATAACGAATCGCCCGTTCCTCCACGTCCACATGCTCCTCTGTCATCAGCTCTGACAGGCGGTCTGCAATGGTATCAATGGAGATTCTGTGAAAATCATAACGCTGACATCTGGACAGAATCGTAATCGGAATCTTATGGGCTTCCGTGGTTGCCAATATAAAAATAACGTAGGCAGGCGGCTCTTCCAGTGTCTTTAAAAGTGCATTGAAGGCCCCGGCAGACAGCATATGTACCTCGTCGATAATATAGACCTTATACTTGCCCTCGGTTGGCCGGTATGCGACCTCTTCCCGGATCTGCCGGATATTGTCTACACCATTGTTGGAGGCAGCATCGATTTCAATCACATTCATAGAGGCACCTGCCGATATTGCCTGACAGGTCGGGCACTCTCCACAGGGACTTCCGTCTACCGGATGTTCACAGTTCACTGCTTTTGCAAATATTTTTGCCACAGTAGTCTTTCCGGTTCCTCTTGTCCCACAAAACAAATAAGCATGTCCGATACGATCTGCCTTTATCTGATTCTTTAAAGTTGTAACAATATGCTCCTGCCCTTTTACATCTTCAAATTCCTGTGGCCGGAACTTTCGGTATAATGCCGTATATGACATGCTTATTCCCTGCTTTCAAAAAATATATCTTAATCGCCGAAGCAGATTCCCGTTCTCTTTGCTTCTTTGATCATCTGGCTTTCCGGATCAACCATTTTTAATTTTCCCGCTACATCACCAAGGGGAACTCTCTTTGTCTTATCATTTACCATGGCAATCATATAGCCATAATCCTCGTCCATAATCGCCTTTGCTGCAGCAGCTCCAAGTCTGGTACAAAGCACGCGGTCGTATGGGCATGGGCTTCCGCCACGCTGGGTATGTCCCGGAACGGTTACACGCACCTCCGTTCCAAGCTTTTCTCCGATGCGGTCGGCAATCTCATAGGAAACGGAGGGATACTTTTTCTCTGCAACCTTTTCCTTGTACTCTTTCTTCGAAAGTGCAGCATCCTCCTTTGAAATTGCGCCCTCCGCTACTGCAAGAATCGTAAAGCCTTTTCCGGCCTTGGTCCGTTTTTGAATTGCTTCTATTACTTTATCAATATCATATGGGATTTCCGGAAGAAGAATGATATCTGCTCCACCTGCAATTCCTGCGTAAAGTGTCAGCCATCCAACCTTATGCCCCATAACCTCCACAATAAATACCCGGTTGTGGGATGCTGCTGTTGTGTGAATACAGTCAATAGCATCGGTGGCAATATTGATTGCACTCTGGAATCCAAAAGTGACATCGGTTCCATAGATATCATTGTCAATGGTCTTTGGAAGATGAATGATATTTAATCCTTCTTCACGAAGAAGGTTTGCTGTCTTTTGTGTGCCGTTTCCACCTAGAATTACAAGGCAGTCTAAGTTTAATTTGTAGTAGTTCTGCTTCATGGCTTCTACCTTATCCAGTCCATTTTCATCCGGTACACGCATCATTTTGAATGGCTGGCGGGAAGATCCTAAAATGGTACCTCCCTTGGTCAGGATCCCTGAAAAATCCTTGGAGGTCAAAAGGCGATAATTGCCATAAATCAATCCTTTATATCCGTTTTCAAAACCATAGACCTCTAGTTCATCCAAATTGGAGGAAAGCCCTTTTACGACACCCCGCATAGCTGCATTCAGCGCCTGACAATCTCCACCACTTGTTAACATACCAATTCTCTTCATACCCGTCTTCCTTTCTCTATATTGTTTTTCCCGATTATTTTTTCATAAAAAAATAATTGTATTCACAGATGCTTTTATTATAATATAATTTTCCCATAAGAACAACAAAAAATCCGCTGTGGAAACGATACATTTCCGCAGCGGATTTTACATGCTACATATTTCGTGAAATATCCAGACATTTTTCCATTGCCTCGATAACTGCACTTCGAAAGCCTTTTTCCTCCAGGACCCGAACCGCCTGGATCGTTGTTCCGGCCGGCGAGCAAACCATATCCTTAAGTTCCCCCGGATGTTTTCCGGTATCTAATACCATCTTTGCACTTCCCAGCACTGCCTGTGCAGCAAATTTGTATGCCTGTTCCCTCTTCATTCCTCCTGCTACCGCAGCGTCGGCCATAGACTCAATAAAGAGAAACACATAGGCCGGCGAGCTTCCGCTTACCGCAGTCACTACGTCCATCAGATTCTCTGCCACAACCTCTGTTTTTGAGAAGCCTTCGCAGATATCCCGCAGAAGATTCATTTCCTCTTCTGTGACATAGTCATTTGCACACATTCCCATCATTCCCTCTTTTACCATGGATGGGGTATTCGGCATGGTCCGAACCAATTTTACTTCTTTCCCAAACTTTTCCTTCAACCATGCTAGTGTTTTTCCCGGAGCCATAGAAACAATGATCTGTTCCGTAGAAACAACCTCTTTGATCTGCTCTATCACAGTCTCATAAAACTGCGGCTTTACCGCCAGAAAAAGAATATCCGCAAAGGCTGCAACTTCAGAGTTGTCCAGGGTGGCTTTCACTCCGTAAGCTGCCCTCTTGTTTTCCATGGAGGCCTGTGATTTCGTTGATATCATCAGAGCTTCCTTTTTGCATTTCCCGGAATCTAAGATTCCCAGGACCATAGCCTTTCCCATATTGCCACAGCCGATAAAGCCGATTTTCTTATCCATTTTTGTCCTCTCCTTCTAGTTGCTACTGCTGCGTTCTCCCCCGTTTTTGTTTCGATTCCGGTTGCGATTTCGATTTCGGTTTCTGTTATGGGGCTTTTCCGTCTCTTTCTTCTCCCTGTCGTTAAAATGCTCGTGTTCTTCCAGCTCAGGACGTTTTCCGTTTCTTCTGTCCTGATTTTTCTTATCCCCATGGCGATTTTCCTGTTGAGGACGCTTTTTATCGCTTTCTTTTTCGCCTTCCGCAGGTGTTTCTCTTTGAACCCGCTCCTTTTTTCGTCCTATGTACACATTCCATTTTGTGTAGGATTCCTGCGCATTTTTCGATTTAAATACTACAGTTTTTTCCTCCCCCACAATATCAAAAATGGTGTACCAGCCGTGATCATATTGAAACTCAGCCGTTTTTCCATCCAGTTCCTTATTTCCAAGCACAAAGGTCTTAATGATTTCCTTCTGCTGATTTTGATTCTGGTTTCCCATATTAGTTCCTCCTGCCATGCAGCACAAAATCTACTGCATCCTTCAGTTTTTGATCTTTTTCCAGGTCAATATCCGGGTCCTGCTCCATTTTCTTTGCTTCTTCTTCCGTAAATAGCTCGCGAAGTGCCATCTGGTGATTCTCCACCGGAATATAGGATACCTCTTCCTTTGCAAACACCGGTCGAAGTACATAATAGGCTGCCTGTCCTTTTTGAACGGAAAGCTGGGTTATGTTTTCTACCAGACACACGCCAAGGGTTTCACTATAGATATACTGTTTCTTCTGGAACATGTATTGCCTCCGTTTACTGCGCTACTCTTAAGCATTTTCGACTTCTATATTATCACAAGAAAAAGGCTGAAACAAGAAAAAGCTGCTATGCCATATACCGGCACAGCAGCTTCTCCAGTTTATCTGTTGATGAATCCTTTAAAATGCGAACCTGAATCGGTTTCGTCAGATCCAGACTGAAGATTCCCAGCAGAGACTTCGCGTCCACCTCCTGTCGTCCCGAGATCAAATCGGCTTCCGCCTCATTGTTCTCTATCAGCCTTACAAATTCTTTTACTTTTTCCACAGAATCAAGTCGAATATACATGTTATGAACCACTCCTTATAAAACACTACCTTTTCAATATATTCGCTGTGTGGTAAATATTTCCATATTTTTTGTCGATGATTTAGTCTTTAAAAAGATCTGTGGAATAATAGCGGTCTCCGCTGTCCGGAAGAAGCGCTACAATCGTCTTTCCTTTTGATTCCGGTCTCTTGGCAATTTCGATTGCTGCGGCAAGAGCTGCTCCGGAAGAAATTCCAACCTGTATACCCTCTGTCTTCGCTATTACTTTTCCGTACTCAAAGGCATCCTCATTTGCTATGGTTATGATTTCATCATATATGGTGGTATTTAACACCTCCGGAACGAATCCTGCTCCGATTCCCTGAATCTTATGGGCACCTGCCACGCCGGTGGAAAGAACAGCTGAAGATTCCGGCTCAACTGCCACGATCTTCACATCTGCCTTTTTACTCTTTAAGTACTCACCAACTCCGGTGACCGTTCCTCCGGTTCCGACTCCTGCGACAAATACGTCCACCTCTCCATCGGTATCCTCCCAGATTTCCGGTCCCGTGGTGGTTCTGTGGGCATATGGATTTGCAGGATTTACAAACTGTCCTGCGATAATGCTTCCAGGAATCTGTTCGTGCAGCTCCTCTGCCTTTGCAATAGCTCCTTTCATTCCCTTGGTTCCGTCGGAAAGTACAAGCTCTGCTCCGTATGCCTTGATAATATTTCTCCGCTCAATGCTCATGGTCTCCGGAAGAACAATAATCAAACGATAGCCCTTTGCTGCTGCAATGGATGCAAGACCGATTCCTGTATTTCCTGAGGTTGGCTCAATGATAGTTCCTCCCGGCTGTAACAAGCCGTCTGCTTCTGCCTGCTCGATAATTGCCTTTGCCACACGATCCTTTACTGATCCGGCAGGATTAAAATACTCCAGCTTCAGCAAAAGTCTTGCCTCTAAGTCATACTTCTTTTCAATGTTTGAAGCCTCTAAAAGAGGTGTCTTTCCGATTAATTCCGTTGCGCTCTTATAAATCTTTCCCATGTTTTGTGCCCTCCGTTTTCCATTTCATTTTTAATTCATTGTTATCCTACTGATTTTGTAGGAATTAGTTGTTGGGAATAATATACATCTGCCCGAAACATATGTCAACTACTTTTTATAATTTTTTCCTTTTTACTTTTGTGTGTCTGAGACACACAATTGTCAACTGGGAGCATTTTTTCTATCGTACCTCCGCAAAGAATGTGATCCCCCTCATAAAATACGGCTGCCTGCCCCGGTGTCATGGCCCGCTGTGGCTCATCAAAGGTGCATTTTAGCATTCCGTTTTCCAGAGTTTCTATTTTACAGGAGGCACCTTTATGGGAATAGCGGACCTTTCCGATTGCCTCCGTCACGCCCTCTAATCCTTCAACCGCCATGTAATTTATGTTGCTGACATAACAGGTATTTGAGAACAGACTTTCAGACTTACAAAGTACCACTTCATTGGTATCCATCCTTAACTCCTTTACAAAAAGCGGTGTCTCGGCAGTGATTCCAAGGCCTTTTCTCTGTCCGATGGTATAATGTATGATTCCCTTATGGGTTCCCAGTATGCGGCCTTCTTCGTCCACGAAGCTTCCCGGCGCACTCTCCTTTTGGGTTTCCCTTGCAATAAATCCGGCATAATCATGATCCGGTACAAAGCAAATATCCTGACTGTCCTGCTTGTGGGCTACCGGCAGTCCTGCTTCTTTCGCAATTTCCCGGATTATGGATTTTTCATATGCCCCCACCGGCATCAGCGTATGGGAAAGCTGGGACTGTGTAAGATTGTACAGCGCATAGGTCTGATCCTTTGCTGCCGTCACAGAATTTCGGATGGAAAATCTCCCATTGGGAAGCTGCTCGATTCTGGCATAATGTCCGGTGGCAATATAGGAGGCTCCGATCTCAAGGGAACGCTGTAACAGGGATTCCCATTTGACATAGCGGTTGCAGGCAATACAAGGATTCGGCGTGTACCCTCTCTCGTACTCCGAAATAAAGTAATCAATTACGCTATGCTTGAAATCTGCTTTAAAGTTCATCACATAATGGGGAATTCCCAGCACCTGGGCAACCCGTCTGGCATCATCTACCGCAGACAGTCCGCAGCAGCCGCCTTCCTCGGCCTGTTCAAATACATCCTGATCCTGCCATATCTGCATGGTGACACCAATCACCTCATACCCTTGCTCCTTCAGCAGATATGCTGCAACGGAGGAATCCACTCCTCCGGACATTCCGACTACCACTTTTTCTTTCATACTTAATAAAAATGCGCCATAGGTATTCCTATGGCGCACATATCCTTTCTAATACTCCTCTGACGGATCTTCTTCTTTCTCACTGATATCATTTACCGGTTTTTCCAGTCCCTCAATGGTCAGATGGTTCTTCTCGGCATAATCCCACAGCGCCGCATGGATTGCCTCCTCCGCCAACAAGGAACAGTGTACCTTTACCGGCGGCAGTCCGTCAAGTGCTTCCATAACAGCTTTATTGGTAACCTGTAATGCCTCCTGTACGGTTTTTCCTTTTACGAGTTCCGTCGCCATTGAGCTTGTGGCAACTGCTGCCCCACATCCGAAGGTCTTAAACTTCGCCTCCTGAATGATGCCGTTTTCATCGATATCCAGATACATTCGCATGATATCGCCACATTTTGCATTTCCAACGGTTCCTACCCCGCTGGGGTTTTCGATTTCTCCTACATTTCTTGGATTATTAAAATGGTCCATGACCTTTTCGCTGTATGCCATAGTTAGTGATTTCCTTTCTGCTGTTTTTTCACAAAATCCTCGTATAATGGGGACATGCTACGTAACCGTGCAATAATTTCCTTTAATCTATCAACTGTATAATCGATATCTTCCTTTGTGGTCTCCTCGGATAGGGTAAGCCGAAGTGAACCATGTGCAATTTCATGTGGAAGTCCGATGGCTAAAAGCACATGGGAAGGATCTAATGACCCTGACGTACATGCAGAGCCGCTGCTTCCGTAAATGCCATTCTGGTCCAACAGAATCAGCATGGATTCTCCCTCGATAAAACGGAAGCAGAAATTTGCGTTATTCGGAAGACGCCTTGTCCGGTCTCCGTTTAATCTGCTGTATGGAATTTCGGAAAGCACGCGGTCGATCAGATAGTCCCGAAGCTCTATCTCATACTTATTCCGTTCCTCCATCTTTTCGGTAGACAATTCTGTTGCCTTAGCCATTCCCACGATTCCGGGAACGTTATGGGTGCCGGCACGGCGGGAGCGCTCCTGGGCTCCTCCGTGGATAAATGAGCGAATCTTTACACCCTTACGGATATACAGGATGCCAATTCCTTTCGGCCCGTTAATTTTGTGTCCGCTTGCGCTTAACATATCAATATTCATCTCGTCCACATTGAGCGGTATATGGGCAAAAGCCTGTACCGCATCTGTATGGAATAAAACGCCGTGTTCATGAGCAATTTTTCCAATCTCTTTTAAGGGTTCAATCGTCCCAATCTCATTGTTTGCAGCCATGATGGAAATTAAAATCGTATCCGGCCGGATGGCTTTCTCCAGCTGTTCCAGATCAATCAGGCCGTTTTCATCTACATCCAGGTATGTTATTTCATATCCCTGCTTTTCCAGCCACTGAGCCGTATGAAGAATTGCGTGATGTTCAATCTTACTTGTGATAATGTGTTTTCCCTTTGCTGCATAAGCCTCTGCTGTGGCCTTAAGCGCCCAGTTGTCGGACTCGCTTCCGCCTCCGGTAAAATAAATTTCTTCCGTGTTTGCCCCAATGGATTTTGCAATGGTTTCTCTTGCATGATCCACCGCGTTCTTAGCGCTTTGGGCAAATCCATATATTGCAGAGGGATTTCCGTATTCCTCTGTAAAAAACGGAGTCATCGCCGCAAAAACTTCCGGATGTACTCTGGTTGTCGCTGCATTATCCAAATAAATCATTCTGTTACTCATGGTATATCTATTCCTTCTTTCTTTTGTGATTTTTAAATCACATATTGTCCATTCTTTTCATTTTGCCAGTCTACTAAATCCTGCAGTGTGATATTATCCACTACACTATTGATGGCATCGTTAATTTTGCGGTATACAATGGAAGTCACGCAGGCATCTGCCTTGTCACAGTTTATGCCATCCTCCTCCACACACGCCACAGGTGCAAGACTTCCCTCGGTAAGACGAAGAATCATTCCTACCGTATATTCCTTGGCATCCCTGCGAAGCTGGTATCCGCCCTGGGCCCCCCGCACACTGTTTACATATCCCGCTTTGTTCAGCACAGAAATAATCTGCTCCAAATATTTATCTGAAATTCCCTGACGCTTTGCTACATCCTTCAGGCTTACCGGAAGTCCGGTATTATTTGCCGCCAGATCTGTCATCAAACGAAGTGCATATCTTCCTTTTGTAGAAATTTTCATATGGATCTCTTCTCCTTTTTTATCTTATACAATTCCTAGTAAAATACTATACATTCTTAATTCCTACTTGTCAACAGGGAATTGTAATTTGGATAAAAAAAGTACTCTCCGGTTATCGGAGAGTACCTTTTCCATATTTAAAATAGCAGATCATCTCATTGGTAAGACTGGTATCGTCATATTCCACTTCGATATCCTCCCTCTCTACCCATTCCGCAACGGAGAGTTCTCCGGGGTCCATGGTGATTTCTGCATTTCCCTCCACCTCACAGAAGTATCCTGCCAGAATATCATCTGCGAAAGCCCAGGGCTGAGACTTATAATATCGAATGTTTTTTACCGTAAGTCCGGTTTCTTCCAACACTTCCCTGGCAACGGTTTCCTCAAAGCTTTCTCCGATTTCCGTAAAGCCAGCAACCAGGGCATAATTTTTATAATCTCTCCCCCTGTACTTTGTAAGAAGCAGTCTGCTGCCATCTGTCACTCCCACAATGACGGCAGGATTGATTCTTGGGAAAACCATATTTTTGCAGGCCGGACAGTAGAGCATTCTTTCCTTTTGGTCATTTTCCAAAGGCTTTCCACAAGCTCCGCAGAATTTATTTTTCCGGTACCAGCCATTTAGGTGCAGGCCGGTAATCCCCGCAAATCCGTATTCCTTTGGTGCCGCTGTCCGAAAGAATCTGCGTTCCTCAAAGCAGCTGCCTGCAATGGAGCCCTCCAATTCCTGCTTCGTACTTTCGTCCAGAATTTCTACACGAAACATTTCCTTTTCGTCCAGCGAAAAAAGATAGGTTGCATTCCTTACCCAATGCTTTACCTTCGCATACACCGGATAGATAATTTTTGGTAAGTGTTGCTCTTCTGCAGCCTCTTTGATTACCAACAACTGATCCTGATAAAAAAACAATATAAAACTATCTGCCTTAGGTTCCTTGGGATAATATGCAATATCCCATTTATGGGGAAAAATGTCCTGTATCATATACATGCCTTCTTTTTGCGTTAAAAACCGAGCGTCCCGCTTCGAATCCCGCCAACAGACGTTACCTTCACAGTTAACTCAGTCCAGGCGCCCCTGCGGCACATGAGAGGTTCTGCTTAGGGCTGCTGTATTCCTACCCTGACCCGGTTCACAGATTCCCATTGCGCAAGACCCAGACCTCAACGTCACTTATGAAGGGCTGCTCCACTAGCGAAACCCTCTGCGAAACATCACCCCAACTATAGCGGATTGTTGGTTCAAGGTACCGCTACCACCCCGGCTGCTCGGAGATTTAAGTATAATCTATGTTCTTCCTTGTTGTCAAGATTTGTGCCCTTACTCTTCTTCTTTTTTCCGCTTTTTCTCTTCCCGAAGCGCTTTGAAAAAGGAAGACAGAAGCGTAGCGCACTCCTCCTCCAATACACCCTTGGTGATCTTTACCTGATGATTAAACTGCTGCATATCTAAAAGATTTAAGATAGACCCGGCACATCCTGCCTTTGGATTCATGGTGGCAATGACCACATGCTGTAGTCTTGACTGCACAATCGCACCTGCGCACATCTGACAGGGCTCAAGGGTTACATACATGGTGCAGTCCTCTAACCTCCAGTCTCCCGTCTTCTTACTTGCTTTTCGGATGGCCGAAAGCTCCGCGTGGGCAAGGGTGTTCTTATCGGTGTTGCGCCGATTGTATCCTCTTGCGATAATCTTCCCATTCTGTACGATTACACATCCGATGGGAACCTCCTTTAGTGCATATGCTTTTTTTGCCTGCTTTAAAGCAGCCTTCATATATTTTTCGTCCTGTGTCATAGACTTCCTGCTCCAAAATGATATAATACTTATATCATAATCGAAATAGGAAAAGTTTACAAACATGTTATTCTCATATGAAACCAATCGGCTTATTTTAAAAATACTGACCCCGGATTATGCCCCTATGGTGCTGGATTTTTTTCTGCGGGATCAGGAGCTTTTTGAAAAATACGAACCGGAGCGCATGCCCCAATTCTATACAGAACAATTTCAGCGTGAAACCCTCCAATACGAATACAACCTTGCCTGTAAAAATGCCCATATCCGATTTTATGTATTTCTAAAAGAGAACCCGAATAAGATTATCGGAACGGTTTGCTTCCACCGAATCGAATTCGGTGTTTACAGCTGCTGTGAAGTCGGCTACAAATTTTCCAGCGCTTATCATCACAAGGGCTATGCTGCGGAAGCCTTAGAAAAGGGGATTGACATCATGTTTACCGAGCTTTCCCTTCATCGGATCATGGCATGGATTTCTCCTGAAAATACCCCTTCCGAAAGACTGCTCCGCTCCCTCGGCTTTGAGTTCGAGGGCATCAACCGCCAGCGCTTTTTCCTCCACGACCATTGGGCCGACCATGCCCAGTATAGCTTATTAAACCCCTGCTCATTACATACTTAAAGGGCAGAGCCAGTAGCCAAAGGTGCCTTCCTCTACCGGCTCTGTCTCTTTTTCTGCCTCAAATTCCGGGAACCCAAACATCATGGCCATAATCCGCTCCTGTCTGGCATAATATCCCGGAACACCGAGATATTGCCTTTTCCGTCCCTCGCATTCCTTCTCTTTTACAATCAAATAATGATAATTATAAAAGCCATGGAGCAGGAAGCTGTTGTTGCACAGATACCAGTTTTTCTTTGGAAGGGTCCGGATTCCATTCATATCAATTCTGCGGACATTTCCACTTTTTTTATTCGGTTCCTTCTGCTCCTGCGGGTTCTCTTCCTTTTTCGGTTCCTGTAATTTTTCTTCTTTTTGGGATTCCTGTGGTCTCCCCTCTTTTTTCGCTTCTTCAGTTATTCCTTCCGGTCTGCTGCTTTCCATCATTTTTTCATGAAGGATTTCTTTTGGGAGCATCTCGCAGGCCGCCGCTTTCATCTCGTCCTTACCCTGTTCCTTTCCCCAGATGGTAAACTTTCCGTTTAAAAAGACCTCCTCCGACGTATCCTCCCAAAAGCTTGCCGCGTAATATTGATTTCCAAAACGGATTCCTACGCCCCGCACATTTCCAAAATCATAGCTGCTTTCCATAAGATTTTTTGTGGAAAAGGAGAATGCACCATCTCCTCTTCCCTGTGTCATCACAATCTGCCCCAGCTCTACCCCTTCCGATTTTTCTTCTTTTGCAAGCAAAAAAGCTTTGGCCTTTCCCTGAAATCTTCCCAGATTCTGAATATGTATCTCCATTCGGCATAGATTGTTTCTTATGTCTGTTCGAATAAATCCAATGTTCTTGCTTTTTGCTCCATCTTCATAGCAAAACAGGTATGTAATAAAACGTTTCATTCTTGCACATTCCTTTCCTTCATTCGTAATACTCTATGCGGATCATACAGAAAAATTGATTAACTCATCTGAAAAGATCCCTATTATTTCTCCCATTTCGGATTTGTGTTCCTGAATGAATTTTGCTATTTGAATCAGAACGTTTAAAAAGCGTCGGC
>CAMDYX010000055.1 GCA_945910395.1 uncultured Agathobacter sp.
GCATATTTCTCTTTTTCCTCGTTGAGGAGTTCAAATGATAAGGAGTACGCTGTTACTTCCACTTCCAGTTCATCACGCCGGACGCTCATGATATTCAGATAGTATTCTTTTCCGCGATACAAAAAAGAGAGCTTATTGCCCTCTACTAAATACTGTGCATCCTCATGCTTTGCGCCGGCGCAAAATGTCAGCGTGTTGGCCGTGCCTTTCAGGTACTCGTGCAGTTCATCCTCGTAATAGTGCAAGGCTTTCGGCGCACCGTTATCCATAAATGCCAGGACGTTATCGTAAGCGTCCAGGACTGCAATTCTCACTCTTTCCATCTACAGATACGCCTCCCTTATTCGCACAGTGACGTCGGGCGCAGGATCGCAGAAATCCGAGAAATAGAACTGAATCTTACTCTCCCCTGGCGGAACATGGAAATGTTTGCTTCCCTTCACCTCGTCACCCAGTGCAGGTACGCCGTTCACATACATTTTCGTAGTCTCTCCATCAATTGTAATCACATCGCCTTCTGCGTACCGGTTTGGAATGTCCACACGATACTGTACATTATCTTTCCGGAATGACATCTTACCGAACGCCATGTTGCTGACCGGATTCACACTGCTTCCGTATTGACCGATAAATATCGTGATCGTAAGTCCTTTCTTTTCAGCCGCCTCCGGTACCCGGAACGGATATGTTTTTCCACCAAATACAAACTCAAACAGTTCGCCGCTTTTGCTGATCGAAATCAGCCCATTCTTGCTGCTTGTTACGGAATCTGCATTCGGCTCGTACCGGATCCGTTTTTTCTCATTAGCCTGCACTTGAAAGATCGCGCTGCACATGCTGTCGCTTTCGGATGCTTTGACGATATGGATTGATGCAAGATGTTCTCCGTTTTCATCGCCGATGACAAATTCCAGAAGCCCAAGCTCCGTAGCTTTTGAGGTCTGGAACCAAATATTGGCTTCCGCCTTAAAATTCACCGCTCCGGAATTTCCGGAAGAGTCTGCCGGCAGTGTCACCTGTCTTGCGGCACCGTGCCAGCTGGATCCGCTTCCAGCCGTCTGCAGTCTGAGCCATCCATCCTCATAGCCCGCGAAACCACCTACCATCGGAAATGTATCATTGCTGGCCAGAATTCCCTTGCCTTCCGTCATTGCGCTGTAATCGGAAGGCTTGGTATATTTCAGCAGTACTTCCGACTTCTCCCGCGCTTCATCGTCCGCTTCGTCAGCAGATCCATACTGCAGGATGCCGTATTCACTCACGATGCCGATAAAGCCATTTTCGTGGCTGTGTACAATATCATAGCTGACCGGGACAGATTCTGTTCCAGCATTGGTTACTGTTGCTTCCAGGACTCCGGATGCATTTTCGGATGCCTGGAATGTTTTTTCGGTCGTGGAGTGCTTATATGGATCCGAGCAATACATTTCAAATGTGCTGACTATCTTATTTCTTCCATCCGGGACATCCCCGGTATCTGAAAATGTACCATAAAAGCACTTATCCGGTTCGTCATCAAAGATCAGCTGCGATTCCTCTACATTAAGTGCTTTATTCAGCTGATTGAATGCTTCCCTGAACTCTCCGCATGTGTCTGCATTAATCTGATACTTGATGGTCAGAATTCGTGCCGGGCGCCTTCTCTGGAGATACTGTTCGCCATCTATGCCGGATATTGATAATGTAGAAATCTCAGATTCCAGCAACTCTCTCCCGGATACGCTCAATGTTCTGTATCCGGGAACGATATTCTCCAAATACTCTCCATTAATCGTGAATGCTTCCGACCCGAAGTATTCTAATGTCTCTTTTGTCTTGACTGTATCTCTAAAACTATACATCTTTAATTCCTTTCAGCATATTCTTAAGCTTATCTTCCTTTTCCAATTCATCCTGCGTATAGGTGGCGGATGCTTTTGCAATTTCACGGCCTTCAAGTTCAACCGGAACGATAATCGTATATTTGGCTTCCTGATAATATGTGTAATCGTCCGAAAGCTCCATATTTCCATATCCACCTGCTACTGCAAGTTTCTGTCGCTTCATCACCTTGCTTGGCACAGATACCAGCTTTTCTGAGGCTCTCCACGCTTCTTTGACCTTTGAAAGTATGCCGCCAACATATCCTCCGCCCCAGTATCCTCCAAGTCCTTCAGCAACCTTTGATGGACTGTTGATTTTTGCCTTTGCCCGAATGGCCGCCTCTGCCGCTATAGCCAGCTGAGCGGCTACGCTTTGCACCGCTCCGAGCTGACTTCTCATTCCATTTGCAAGCCCTTGTCCAATGTAGACACCACAAGAATAAGCTCTGTTACTGGTTGAATTGAATACAGAAATAATAGTATTTGTGGAACTTTTTGCGGTTCCGATTGCGGCTGTCATTCCCGTTCCAAGACCAGAACTGAATGCACTTCCTACCTTTCCTCCAGAACTTTTTGCCTTGCTTGATGCTCCGTCAAATGCGCTGATCATCGAATTCATTGATGATTTTGCCTTGTTTCCGATAGCATCCAATCCTTCATTCACAATCGACATGGAACTCTTCATGCTGGATAATGATTTTTGAGCTGTCTCTGCATTTTTAGAAATAGATTTCATGCTTGAATTCACTGCTTTCAGCGATGCAGAAAGCACCAACATGCCTGCACTCGTAACAACAATTCCGGCAGAAAATGCCAACAATCCCACCGTTGCCACCACAAGTCCTGCTCCAAGTGTAATACATCCGGTTCCGGCTAAAGCAGCTCCTGCCGCAAATACTGTCATTCCAGCTCCAAGTGCCGCAATCGAAACAGCTCCCTGCAAGCCATATTCCGTGATAGCAGGCAGTACTGCCGCCACAACATATAATGCTGCAGAAGCCAAAACTGCCCCTGCGCCTGCCATTAAGATTGCCGCACCAAATGCAATAAATCCTACTGTTCCAGCAGTAAGCACAGGTCCTAACACCGCGGCTCCTGCCGCCAGAAGTGCAACTGCAGCAACCATTCCCACCATGACGCCAATCGCCAACGGGCCGGCATTCGCGAGATTAATCGCCGCGCTCGTCATGAGAGCCATGCCCGCGCCGGCAACCAGAACTGCAGCACCAAACGCCACAAATCCAACCGCTCCTGCCGTAAGAGTTGGAGCAACTGATTTTGCTACGTACATCAATGCTCCGACTGCGGCAACCATTCCTACCATAGTAGCAATAGCAGCCGGACCGGCGCTTGCAAGCTGTATCGAAGAATACGACAATAAAGCGAATCCCGCACTGATCAGAGCCACCCCAGCTCCCAATGCCAGAAACGCTACCGCCGACTGCATCATCTGATTCGCACTTGTTACACTTGATTCTCCTACCGCTTTCTCAGCAGCCCCTATTCCAAGTAACTTTCCCGCAATAGCCCCAACGCCTTTTCCTGCAAGCATCAATATGCCTTTAGAAAAAGTCCCAACAAACGGAGCTACGGCTTTCACAATTTTGAATCCTTTGTATGCGACATAAAGTTTAGGTAAAGTAGTTAATACCTTCGCAATAACCTCTGAATGCTCCTCACAGAATCCTGCAAATGATTTCAGTGCATCTGTGGCCACGCCAAGAACATCCGAAAAGCTATTCACGCTCTCGGCTGATCCAAACGAATCTGTAAGTTCTCCTACGTGTCCTATAATTGCACTGGCAGCATCGCCGAACGCATTTTTAACCTCGATGAAATCTGTTTTAAACACCGTCCAGTATGGCGAAATCTTATCAATAGCCGCCGGCACTTTAACTGCAAGCCAATCGAATCCAGATCCTATTTTTTCATTCATTCCATTGATTGCATCAATAACAGAACTCTTTGCGAAGGAGTCATACAGGTTCATCATTCCGCTAACCACGGTTGCTTCCAGATTTCCCATTGCTCCTTCAAACGTTGTGACGGAAGTAGCTGCCTCTTTTGCCATTTCGGTCATACCGATATTATTCATAGCTTCCGCCAGAAGATCTGCTGTAAGAGCTCCATCTTCCATCGCTTTCTTAAAGTCTTTACCGATTTTAGGATTAAGCTTGATTAACTCTTTCCTAAGCCCACCAGCGAGCTGAGGACTGGCATTTAAGATCTGATTCCAATCCTGTGCATGGAGTGCTCCTGACGCCATCGCTTGCGAAAATGCAAGAGCAACACTGGAGTATTCCTGCGCCCCGCCGCCAAATACGGCAACTGCGTTTCCGACCGCTTCCGTCAGCTTATCCGCATCCTTGATTCCGTTTGCAGATAAAGCCCCGAACGTGCTCATAACGTCCTGAAGACTAAATACCGTCTTATCAGCGTATGTTTTTAATGTTCCTGTCGCACCTGCGATTCTCTGGATTTCTTTTTCTTCATATCCGCTAAATCGCATAGCCGCCTGCAGCTTGTACATGGAATCTGATGTTTCAATCGTCTCTTTTGACAGACTTGACATCTCTCCCATAACCGTCTGAACTGCAGATTGTCCGATAGCCATCATCGCTCCGAACCCGATTCCGCTCGTCAATGTGTCCTTCAGATTATTGGTGTACCCAAGGGCGCTTTTCATTGTTGATGCAAAATTCTTATCGACTGCGGATAATACCGCCCTAACGGAAAAATCGCCCATGCTATGCGCCCTCCTTCCTTAATAATTTTCCGATTCCGGAAAAACGTTCTTTCTTTTGAGCCTTTTTTTCTTTCACCTTTTTCAGTTCTGACTCATAATCAAAGAACTTATCAAAACTACTGAAAGCAGGTTTTTGCTTATGCTTTCCGACTTTCTTCTTTGCCTGTGCTGCGAAATTAAGGAAAGCCTGCCAGTGCGCATGGTAATTGTCATCAACCATTTTCAACTGGTAGGCTTCCATCATAAGCTCATATTCTGGAATTGTAAGTCTGTCCACCTCAGCAAGGCTTTTAAATCCGAGATACCGGAAACAGTCTACGGCAACATCATGGTAGAATTCCTCGATCGTTACATCATTGATTTCATCCTCATTTTTTCCATCGCTTCCCGCTTCGCTTTCTCCTTCTCGATAGCGTTCAGTGCATCCAGTGTCGCATTCTTCGTAGCATTTGCTTTCTTTAAGAAACCCAGCGTTTTCTCAAATACCTCGTCAATATCTGTATTTTCGTCATTAATAAAGGCATCCAATCCATCCATCGTGATTCTCGGATCACAGCCCTTATTTGCCATGAACAAAACCTCCACCAGTGCTTCGACATCATAATCGTTCAAACGACCAACCGTGTATCTGAGCCCCACGTTCTGTTTCATATCTTTCATGCCGTCGACAGGAACCGTAACTGTTTTGTTAATCTCCCTGAGGAATCCCATTCCGAAATTGAACTTCACCATCTGACCATTCATTTCTAATTCATACATCTTTTATTTCCTCCTTACGCTCCCGTTTTCTTCGTATCCTTAAATACATATTCTGCAATCGCCTGCTGTTCATCTGTCACTGTCGCATACCCGTCAGCGCCTTTTCCGTCAACGCTAAAATCCAACGATGCTTCTGCATGATCCTCTGAATTCGAAGTTAATTCGAAGCTGGTAGCGTATCCCTGGAAGTATTTTGCTGCATACTTACTTACGTTTGAATCCGTTCCGGGCTTGTCCAGATTTACTTCCCAGATTTCTATTTTTTCCGCATTGTCGATTGCGCTCTCAAGCTTCGCAATCATCTCATCATTTTCGCTCGCAAAGATGGCTGTAGTGCTGATTTCCACTTCCAACTCACCCGGAGTCTGGATATTACCATCCTTTGTCGCTGTCGAATCTATATCCCGTGACTTCGAACGGCTGTTTTCTGTCGTGAATGCAATCGCAGTTGCATCACTTTTAGCTGCATCACTCAAAAGCCTGTACAGATAAATAATTCGTTTACCTTTAATTGCTCCCATATCGTCCTCCTATAAAATATCAAATACTAAATTTACCATGCCCCTCCATACCGGTGGGGTTACTGTCCTATCCTGATTGATCTGCATGCCGGAATCATTAACCCTGAGAGAAACCTTGAATCCATAAGCGTCCTTCATATTTATTGTTTCAAAGAACAGATCATTGCATATCTCAGATACTTTCTTACGGTTCATTTCTGTATCCCAAATATTCAAATTGATAGATACCTGGGATAAAGCACCGGACTTCGTTCCGGTATATTTCGTCTGCAAATCACCAAAGTCCGCAAACGGATATCCAACATCGTTCATAGGCCTGCTCTCATACACCTTTTTATCCAGCCTCCCGGATAGGAGCTTCCATATTGCATCATGTATTGCCTGTTCTGCAGTTCTCATGACTTCCTCCTACTTTACCAGCTTTTTCATATCTGCTTGGAATTTTGCTTCCTGCTCGTCAAGCGCGGGCTTTACGAACGGTTGTGCATCCATGAATCTTGTACCATATTCCAGATAAGGGGAATAATGTGTTGTTGGTCCAGATTCTGCGGTCATGCCTCCATCCGTGATTTCAAGTCCTACACTTCGCTTTGTATCGCCAGTCTGGTACCCTTTCTTAAAGTCTGCGTGTTCCTGTATTTTCTGCTGCAGTCCCGTTCCATTCATGCGGACAACCTTTTTTACATCGTTCAATGTCACATTCTTTCTTAGTTGCTTTTCCAGTTTATCTAATCCAACAATCTTAATTTCCGCCATTTTCCGTCACCACGAAGCTACATCTATCAGTCGGATAGCGATCCGTATCGACTGTGTATGCTTTTCCTTCCATTTCAATATAATCGTACGGCCGGTTGAATGCTCTTTGCAAACGCACGACATAGCGGTTCGGCTTAACATCACCAAACACAGCTTTCTGCCTCTCGCTATTCATGTGCGTCACATTTGCATACTTCTTTTCCCGGATGCTCTTTTCCTCGTTCCATACCCCATTGTCCGGATCATATTCCTTCCGCCCGCTCTTAACAAAGATAATCGGTGTGTTGTATCTCATATAAACCTCAGCACTCCTCTTTTCTTTCCTTCGCGCCTTGCAATCCATTCCTTAATGTCAGAATCGTATGCATCGATGTCATTAGCATCGTCAAAGGAAATACTTTCTCCTTCCTGGCTGTAATTTGACATTCCCTCGTTCCCAAGGCGGTTAAATCTTGCAACGGAAACCTCACACACAATATATTCCAGTTCAGGCGGCACCTCTTCAATGTCAGACGGCAGGCGAAGAAGTACCTGCCGTTTTGCATGTTTTATTATCAGATCTATCTTGTCATCCAATCCGGATTCCCCGGAATCCACATCGACTAACAGTTTTACATCTTCAAATATTGACATTCAATCACCTACTCTGCTGCACTTTTTCCTGACTTCGACTTCTTCTGACCGGACTCATGGCTTTCGTCATTAGCCGATTCTTTCGGCGTCTCCGCTTCTTCCTCTTCAATAAGTTCAATCAGCGGAGTTTTCTGCAGATTGTTACTTCCGGAAAGCTCGGCAATTCTTTCCTCGGAAGGCTTGAGACCTTTCCGTGGATACTCATCTCCGATTTCATATTCATGGTACAGATCTCCGCTTTTGGTTTTCTTTACATCCTGCAAATCGGCAAATGCTTTAATGACTCTATACATATTCCGCTACCTCTTATGCTCCTGCCGGTGTGATAGTTGAGATTACTACTCCATCCAGAAGTTCTGCATAGAATACAACTCCCGACATAATTAATGTTGTAATTGATGCATTATCGGCAGCGATTTGATGCGTCATACCCACGAGCCCCGTAGTATCTGAAGTAAGATTAAACGACTGCGCCAGATCGCCACTTCCTGCCGGCACATAAGCACCCCTTAAATTCTCCTTTGCCGTAGCAATTGTTTTTCCTTTTGCCAAAGCTGGCGTTACAATCGCAGTTCCAAGTCCAAGGAAATTTTCAATGTATGTCCAGCCGAACGCAGTCTGCATTGTAATCTGCGCAGAACCAAGATATTCTGCAACGTCATCTGAAGAAACAAAAAATACAGGTGTCGCATCTTCATCCTCGTAAAATTTCTTCACTTTTCCCCATCCTGCTGCAAGCGCACCCTGAAGAGTGGTTCCTACAGTAGAGCCGGTACCAGTAAGAAGAACATTATAAAAGTTTTTCTTTATATCTTTTCGGATTCCAGAAACCAGCTTCTCATCTGTCTGGTTGATTGCAATATTTCTGCCTACTTTCTGTATTGCCTCCGCAGTTGTCTGCTTGCGGTATTTATTGAGGCTTAACTCAACGGTTTTTGCAAGCTTTCTGTTAATTTTGGTCAGCGGAATAGTTTCTCCTTCCGCTACCTGTTCCGGAGTATTCACCTGTTCCATCTTATATACTTTAATCAATGTACCAGCAGACATTGGCTCAAGATCTGCAATCCCAAGCAAATTCTGAAGTTCCGTAATATTCGAGCTTAATCTAGTAGTAAAGTCTACTGAAATTGCCGGCTCCAAATCCGTGGCCACTACTTCATTTTCCGGTGCTGCAAAAATCTGCAGCTTCATATCTTTCATTTTCATATTTTTATTCCTCCTATTATTTAAATAAACTCATATTTTCGCGAATAAGGCGCTGTCTCTCAGTACGATCTTTTACAGCGAGAATCTGCTCTTTGGTTAGTTTTGAAGCCCCTCCTGATTTTGGTTCGTCGCCTTTCAGTGCTTCCTTTACAGCCTTTCCAACTTCTGCACGAAACAGTGCTGCAAATTCTTCTACTGCGCTTTTAGTAGATTCCGCATCGTCTTTCACAAGACTTTCCAGAAGGCGATCGCTTACATTGATATCATCATCCTGCAAAATCGCCCTTGCCTGATTCATCATTTCGGTACGCGTAGATTCTCTCTCGTACTTCTGAATTCGAGCTTCAAGTTCCTTCATTCGCTTTTCTGCCTTTTCCTCAGCTGTCATATTTCCCAGCTTCTCGGCTTCAGTAACTTTCTTTTCCTGCTTTTTCTGCCACTCAGCGAATTTTTGATCGATAATTCTATTAAGATCATCATCTGTGTACTTCTTTTCCCCTGGCTTTGGACCTGGATCAGGAGTTGGTTCGGGTTTAGGTTCCGGATCTGGATCCGGCGTTGGATCAGCAAATAACTGTAAGCTCATTTTTCTAAGCTGCTTTTTCGTAAATGTACGTTCTATTTTTCTAAAATTCATTTTGTTAGCCTCCGTTTTTGAATCTGTCATTGATTTCCGTAAGGATTTTCGAGTCTCACGCCTGCTCACCCGTAGTTTATAGTTTCCACGCCTAACTTCCATAGCTTTTATTGAGTTCCATGCCTGCTCGTTAATCAATCCGGACATTATCCGGGAACTCACGAGAAATCATACATATGCCGATAAAAAAAGAATCCACCAGAGTTTTGCTTACACCTGATAAATTCTTGTATATCATTCTGCAATTTCCATGATCGATATCGTATTCGATATCATCATCCGTCAATGCTTCAATCGAAGCAATCAAATTCTGAAATAAACACGATACCGCGCTACATACAATATCATATCCGTATGTCGCATACCCTGCGTGTCCGGAAATATCAATCTCGCCCTCTCGGACATTTACTACAATCAAGTAGCATCTCTCCTTTCTTTTCCGGTCGTTCCCTGCCGGCGGGAGACTTTGGATCACCGCCTTTCTACTGATAACCGCTTGCCGTCAAAACATACTGCATCTCCAATTTCCGCAATCTCATCGCCAATCATCACTCCTTTCAAATGTGATGCACCGTCAATAACACGATACACAAATCTTATTGTTCTGTAATTTATCCGTAATGCCAGCCACTGGGGCGCCAGCATATCCGAATCCTTTGTTACAATGTGTGATTGCTTCATACCATCTCATATTTCCTCCAAAATAGGCATAAGAAAACCACCAGCCATGTAATAACGGTTGGTGGTTATTAAACATTTATTCTATATTTTTCTGGTAACTCAATCTTAACAGCCTCATCGAGTCGTTTGAAGTTCTCTTCATTAGGTAAGTAAAACAGGTCTAATTCTCCGCTTTTCTTATCAATCGTAACGTCTTGCTTGCCATATACAACAGCCCCATCTTCATTTGCCCCTTCGAATAGCCACGATTCCTTCAAATCACGGGCAGAACGTAATCCCGAATCATTATACTCTTTTCTGAAATAGTCTAATGCTTTTTCACACGCTTCCTCAAACTTCATACTACTCACCTGCCTCACATGCCGTTATTCCTCTATCGGATGGATCTAGATTGTCGATTCTCCAAAATCTTGTTTCATCACTTTGAACTTTCTCGAACACTTTCTGCGATATTTTCTCTCCGGACTGAACGTCGTAGAAATTTACTTCACCATTCTTCTTTTCAGCAACGAAAACATGTCCATTCGATTTATCTTTCCAGGTTATAGCAATTTCTATTCTTGCTCCTTCCGGAAATTGAGCCATTGCATTTAAAATGTCATCAAGTCCATTTCCCGTTGTCTTTATAACTTTCGGGCTAATCCAAGCTGACTCCGGATTTCGTTCTAGGTAATGGTTTCCAGTTGATGCTCTCGCAACTACATCATACCCGCGTTGTCTCATTTCGTACGCGGATACGCAATTTGTGCAATTTGTCCTGTACTTCAAGTCTCCACTACTGTATCCTGGATTTATATTTTTTAATACACTATCAGCAAACGCTAACATTTTCCACGTCTTAGGTATTCCTGAATAAGTGGTTTTATTCTTTGATTTTATTGTACCATTTGCAGAAATTTTTTTCAACCTCTCCCAGCCTTCCGCGGTTCCGCCATTATCCAAATAATCCAGCCATTCTTCGTATTCCTCACTATCCATCCAAGCTGCTATACTACATCGACAATTCGGATGCATCGGCGGAGCGTTTACTGCAATTTCCATATCTTTAATCTTAAAATGCTTTCCGTTCAGCTCCTTGCATATTCCGCAGGCAGTTCCATTGCAAATGAATTGATAATCTTCAAACCCATTCTTCTCAAGGGACTGCTTCTGAGCTTCTATCTGCACTCTGGCGAGCTCCGTCCTCATAAGTCTCTCTGCATTGTACTCAGATACTCCGAATCTCTTCCGAAGATGCACAGCGAGCTGCCGTGGATTCTTCCCCTGGATCATTCCTTCCATCAAGAGTTTTGATAGCTCAGATTTTAGCATGTCCTGATACATCCAGATACGATCTGAATAAGTTGCATTTGCAAATGATGCATTCACAATAGCATGAGCGTATTTCGCATTATTCCCCACCGTTCCTCCAAGGATTCCAGCCATACGTTCGAATTCCTGCAGGGATCTCTCAGTCAGAATCTGATCAAAATATTTTTGTAAACCGTCAAACCCATCCACCAATTCAAGTCCGATATTTGCTTTCAGCATTTCCAACCGGTTTACCTTCATCGTAAGATTATATAGTCGCATCTCCTCATTTGCCTGATCGGAGAAGTTTTTTTCTTTCACATACTTTGCTGCCTTTCGTTCATATGCTTCGATATCCAGTTCAGAGACACGCTTCTTTGCTTCTGCCAGTGTAATTCCTTCTTTTTTGGCATACTTTGCATAAAATCCGTTAATCTCTTTTTGAATGTTATCCAACATATATTCGTAGCAATCATTGATAGCTTTTGAATACTCTTCTTCGGTCTTCAGGTTTTTCTTTAGATTTTCCGCCTCGCGCTTCTGCCAGTATTCCTTACTGCTTGTCATTTGCATCAGCTCCAAACATTCGATTCATCACTGCATCATTGCCGATCTTATTCTGTTCTTTTTTCATCCGTCCGATTTCTTCCGAAACATTATCCACAATTGACAAAACTTTAAGCTTCGTCTCTTCTGACACAACACCCTCCAATTTTGATGCAATGTCGGATTCTTCCGCAAGGTTTGCCGGATAATTAGGAGTGAACTGGTATTTTATATTCAACCAATCGTCTTTTTTCACACCGTGACTCTGCGATATTGGATTGGAAAATATCAATTTGTATCTGCGATTCATACCAGAAGTAAACTTTCTTTCTTTTTGTCGGAACAAGTTGCTCATCGACTGAAGTTTATATCTAAGCGCTATTCCAGAAGATGTTCCGAAATTTTCGTCACTGATATTAGCTACCATTGACATCTGAAAAATCAAACGTTCTAGACGATTAATTAAATTTTCCTGAGTCGTATCTGCATTTGGTTTTTCAAGAAAAGCGACCGTTGGCATCGGAGATCCATCATCACCGCCTTCGAAATTAATAATTCTATTCCTTCTGATGTATGGAATGTCGTCATCATTAATTTTCGGACCTAGTATTTTCATATATGCATCTGCGAAATAATCTACGTCATTGGCTTTCTCAGAAATAGCTTTATTGTAAGCGTTGATTGCAGGCAATGCGCTTTCAAACAATCCCATACGCTCATCATTTTCGATGTACTCAGATGCCGGTACGCCATCGAAGCCATGTTTTTTAGGTTCACCGGTCCATTTATAAGTTCCCGCATTTTCAAAATGCTGCACTACATGGCTGTCAGACCAGCTTCCCCGCTCGATATTATCCGCATCTTTGTAATACCTCACAAAAAACAGTTTTCGCTCTAAAATTGAATCATCAAAAATAAAAAATGATTCCATAGGAGATAAATACGTGATACCAATTTCACCGTCTGGATCCACGTAGTACATCTCATGTCCAACTCCGTGTATATCGCTTATTTTTGATATTTCAGCATTCCCATTGTCTTGATCATTGTATTGATCCAAAAATTCTAGATAAGCTGCAACTGTTTCGTTTTCACTTGTTGTTTTAATCGGTATTCCACAAAAAAACCCATTAAATGTATCTACGATATATTTTGCGAAATTAACACTGATTCGATTATCCGGTTTCCAGTCCGGCTTCTTCGGCTGATCGTATATTTCGTATTTATTCTCATAAGCATTTTGCAACTTTTCATATCGGTTGTTCACAATCTGTTTATGCTTTCCTATGTATTCCGCCAATAAACTCGGCGTCATAATTGTTCCCGATGGAACCCTAAATATCGTATCATTCATTTATATCCCTCCCATTACTGGATTATATCTCGGTTTTTTCTTTTCAAGTGACCGCAATAAGCTTGCCGCGCTGTCCGGCGAATCATCGTGTTCCGCATGCTCTGAATAATCAAGAATTTCATTGATATATTCCGGATCCGTATCTTCCAACCAGACAATATTCTTCCAATTGCTTCGAAGATAAGTCGATATCTTCACAAATTTATTCATCGATTCGTCATATGGATTTACGCTGTATCCGAGTCCGCGCAGTTCCTTGGCCAGATATCCCTTATCAGCATTCTTTTCGCATGATATCGAGCCGGCGCGGAACATCTTGTGATAAACTCCAATTTCGGATAAGCAGTCGTCCACATGCTTGTCCCAGCGCTTACCGAATCCAATGATCCGACCATCCGGGATCTTATGGAAGATTGTGTATGCTGTACCGTCAGCTCCATCATAAGCTGCATCAATGTGAGCTACGCCATTGTAGATCAGCTCTTTTTCATTCGTGAACTTCGGTTCCTTAAACATGGCATCTTTATCTGCGATGTGCTTCAGCTCATAATTAGCAGCAAACAAGCTATCGCTCATGCTCTGCCGCAATTCTTCCAGTTTGTCTCTTTTGATCAGTCCGGTAGAATAGCAGTCGTACTTTCGAACATTTGGCATGATCGATATTGCATCTTCTTTATGCCAGGGCGTCCCAGTGTTGATGAAACGCCCACCACGGTTGCAGATATTCTGGAGCTCCATGTACTGAATCTTTGTCCGCTCACGCTCAGCCTTGCTGATACGATCTTTCAAATTCACAATGTCATCCGTCACAACGATATCAGCATGTTTACCGGTAATACTGGTCCCAATACCGAGACCAACGACCTGACTGACACCCTTTGTGGATGTGCATAGATTCGTATGTATTTCGGAATTGTTCCCCTTTATCAAATCCAATTCGGTTCCATACAGATCGCGAACAATACTCTGCATTGCGCCGCTCTTTAATATCTTCTGCGACTGCGTCAGAACCTCAGTAACGTCATCATCCGTCTTCCGGAAGAACATCACATTTTCGTTTGGCTTAATCACAGTATGTATTGCCAGAAACAGAGATAGATCTGTCGTCTTGTACGAACCGCGATGCGCAAGCAGCGTCTGATCAGCATCGGCATACAAAAAAGACCTCAACCACTCATTGTGTAAAGTAGTCAGGTCTTTAAATCCTACCCAGTGTCCAATTTTATATGGTTCATTCCACAGGAGGTCCAGAACCGCTTGCTTTCTGCTGTTCAAAGTAAGCCTCCATTTCTTTAATGGAATCATCGATGGCCGGTGTCTTGATATCCAGCTTATCATTCCACATGCCTAAATGACGCCCGAGAAGCTCCAGGGCTTTCTCTTTGTCATTCAACTTTATCTCAATTCCGTTCGCGCCTTCCTTTATTCCGGCAATCGCACGGATCTGGTTGTACTCCAGCTGGCTGGTATCTTTTATTACAACTCTTCCTCCGCGTATTTCAACATAGTCTGTCGCTTTCGCGAATGCAGATGCTGCAAGTTCCTGGACAACACGATCCTGCGTGACCTCTGTTCGCTCCTGGCGTTCTTTCATTCGGTCTGAAATATATTTCGCAACCTTGACATTTCTCAACATCCTACTTCCAGCCTGTGCTGCCGTTTCATCTTTTTTCACACTCGGATACGCTACACGGTAAGCCCGAGTGGCGTTCAAATCAATCAGGTATTCATCTGCAAATATTTTTTGTTTATCTGTCACTTTGACTCACCACCTTCAATTCTGGTCTATTTATTTCTGCATACAAAAACACCCCATCCGTGCTGTAGATAGGGTGCCTCTGCCAAATAATCAATTTACGAAAGGAGGAAATTTGATTTTCCCTTGTCGCATCCCGGAAGATCTTATCTCATCTCTTCCGTTTCTCGATGATAGCATAATATCACATTCATAACTCCAGTGGACTCCACTCTTTAAGAAATTTTCAAATTTTTTAGTGCTCTGCCATGTAATTCATATATCCAGCTTTCGCTGTAATCCATATCTCTAGCAATCTCCCACCATTCCATTCCTTTTATGTACCGGTAAAACAGCACATCTCTTTCGTCTTCATCCTCAAGCTGCTTAATTCTGTATGAGATATCATTGTATGTCTTTACCTGCTCTATTCCCTCCTGGAATAATTCGTTTTCTTTCTCTTGCAGCTCAGCGGCGTAAGAGGACAGATCACTGTTTCCACTTCCATGCGGCATACCGTCACTGTTTACAGACGCCGGATACATCTTCATGCTACGTATCTCTTTGATTTCCGCATCAATCCTCTTAATTCGCTTCCCGTGTTTCCGGTATCCTCGCAGATAACTTTTCTTCCGGTCGTTCTCATTCTTCACATTATTTTCTTCAATCTGCATAAGCATCACTCCCTATCACATTTATACAACCTGCCTGTCCTCTTATCCCGGACTTCCACCAGATCAAAACCCATAAGGCTTGCCACGTTCTGCACCGCATTCAACGCTTCCCTCATCCTGTGCGGCATCCGGTTATATTCCCTCATAGCTTTCTCCGCAGTCGGATCTCTGTATCCTTCCTGGTTCAATATATCCCTTCTTTCTCAGATATTCTAACACCGAATACCTCTTCACAGTACTTCTTGTACTCCTTGCATACTTTGTGTTCCTTTGCTTCCTTAAGTGGTATTCCACGCTGTCGCGCATATATTTTGCAATACTGTTTATACTGGACTTCTGCTTCATTCAATCTACTCACTCTCCTTTTCTGGCCGGTACGGTTTTGGGAGTGCCATCCAGGCAACAACTTTTTCATACCCAAGTTCTTCATTGGTTTTGAACTCTGAATCAACGAATCCTAAAGTATGTTCATCGTAAATATCATTCCAGAAACCAAAACCATATTCTTCTTCATATTGGCAGAACATAGGTGGGTCTTCTTCATGGTTTTCAACAGCACACATATAAAATCTGACATCTCCATCGTCCGGTAACCGCTCACTGCATGGAATCCATTCGCCGATTTTCGGCTGTTCTTCAATTGCACTTGCAATCTGACGCATGCCTGCAACTATATCCGGCATATTACATTTCATTGCAAATTCGATTTCTTTTTCAATATCTTCAATCAGCTTCTTCTCATCAATCATCTGCTATTCCTCCATCGGTTCAATTTCTTTCCACCTAACCACATTGCAGGTTTTGTATTGGAGCCAGATATCTCCACCGTGCACTTTTGAATAGATGTGTGTTTCAAAAAGCTTGATATTTCCAACGATTCTGAAAGTGCCTTTAAAAACCTGCCCCCATTTGTTTTCAAATAAATAGCTTTTAGATAAGTTTTTCGGCAAATCTTCCGGATCCTTATTAAGATTATGCCAGCGATATTTCTCTTGCCTTTCAAGCGCATCGATTGCTCTACCAAAGTCGAATTCTACCTCTTCCGCATCCTTCTCTCCTCTTCCATGTAGATTCAGTAAAATCACTCTTTCTTTCATTGAATTCTTCACTGATTTAAGGTTTTCAATCGTATCCTCTACACTCCACGGCAATTCTGCATATTTACTCATTCTCCCACCTCCAGCAGCTCCGTATTATCGAAAATGTTTCCGACAACATCCGCTTCTATCATGTTTATCCAATATCCAAGGTCTTTTCTATAATTACACTTATCATTCCAATTTACGTAAAATCCAACATGTTCAGTTTTTGTATTATCAAAACAACTCTGATATGATCCAAAGCATATTGGTGCACACGTCTTTCCAAAGTAATATGCAACAATGTCATTCTCCCAAATCAGCTTTCCGTTCTTGTCCCTAAGTCCGGTACACTGGCAGATGGTTGATGGTTCTACTTCTGTCATATCCGGTACATTATTCGTCATTCCCCACAATATGTACTTTCTTTCCCATATTCCATATAGATAACCATACGTCCACTCATCATTATCAATCCGCTTTGCACGGTATAAATATCTATCGTTCATCTAATACCTCCTGAATTTTATTTTAATGCGTTTCCGCAACTCACAGATTCCCCATCACATCTGTGAATACATGTTTCTTTATCGTCACATTCTTCACAACATATGTATCGACTCTTAAAACAATTGTATTTACACGCAAATGTATACTTCCCTCTTGGTTTTCTACAGCTCTCATAATGATTCTTCAAGTTCGGATTTACTAAACATTCCTTACATACTTGTGAATCTCCACAAGCAATCGTAGATTCATTGGTTTGATCCTGATGTATACATAAAAAGCAATCTTCTTTTGTGTCAATAATATTCAAAAGTCTTCTATGCACATTTTGAACAAATGCATATAAATCAATAAAGTCGCTTTTCCATGATTCCGAGTCGTAAACATCATATCTTGTCGTAAAACAGAACTTCGTTCTTGACTCATCATCAACAGATATTCCTTTTTCAAACTCAATCTGTGTCAGATTTAATTCCTGGAATTCAGGAATCGAAAATAGTTTATCTTTCATCCAGTTATATAAAGCATCCTTCTCAACAAGTACCGTATAAAACTCATTATCATTATAGGCTTCTGACCGGAAAGCATCTCTCATCTTCTGCATAATGATTTCCGCCTTTCTTGGCTGTCTATTCGGTGCTTGATCAAACAATTGACCACCAACCACGAACATCAAATCTCTTTCACTTATTCTAATTGTCTCTTTTCTCATAACTATCTCCACTCCAATCTCTGCCCGCAGTTCTGGCAGTAATTTCCACCCTCAACGTCTGAAATCCTTCTTTCACAGCAAGGGCATGTACCAAATCTCAGCTTATCTCCTTTACTTATTTTTTCTGCCTTCTTTGCCTTCTGTTTCTCAACAGCTTCCCGTACTTCTTCCAGAGTGCCAATATCTTCATACTGCGCCAATTTCCGGCATACATCTTCCATAAAACCGCAGTCGTCACAATCATTTTCTGGTCCGTTTCCACCACACGGCTTTTCAAAGCACTTCGGGAAATATGCTCCATAATCACTCCAAGCTGTTAGTCTTTCCATCTTTCATTCCTCCCCTACGCATACATCTTCACAAACTCATCAATCTGCTTCATTTCCCGCTCACCGAGATAGCATTCAAGAGAACAGCAATCCTCGTCATTTCCGTCCCTCTGGTAGTAAATCTGGAACCCAAACGGTTTTCCATCAAAATCGATCAGCTCTCCGTCCTCATCCACAATCATTCTTTCGCACTCGACCGATAATCCGTCATTGTTTCTCCAAGGGATATACGTCTTTGTATATCCCAGATTTGTTGAGTTGTTCATCTTCTTCAGTTCTTCTTTAATCTTCGTTGCGATACGCTTTCCCATCTCGTGTTCATCCTATTCGTCCGCTTGAATCACTTCAAGCTCAATCACCCACACCCACGGATTCGCATCCCATCCGTAGCGGTAAAGGTCTGATTTCTTGATGGTGGAGTTCCACAGATTCTTAAACTTATTCTGTAGCATTCTAAAAGAAAAAATGTCTCTAACATTAGAATCTGAAATAATTCCCTCATTGCATATATCGTTCCAAGACATACATTGCAACCGTTCCACCCGTACATTCGTTACCTTCAGAAAGACTCGGGCGGCTTCCTTTGGCATGTGGATGGATGGGTGATATATCAACTTTGATGATTCCTTGAATTCTGGAAGATTTGCAAGTTTATCATCAGCCTTGTAAATATACGTCCCTTCTTCATATCCTTCGCCCCACGTTTCCCGGACATATAGGATATCTCCTTTATTGTAGTATGCTTTCGGTTCTATGTATGGTCTTATTTTTCGCCATGTGGTTCCATCTTCCCTACTGCCGAATGTTTCACCTTCTACATCATCCTGTATCTCAATCAGTCGCGTACCGTACTTATCTGTTTTTATCTCATGGTGTGTGTTATCGTATTTTAGTTTGACTACCCTCCTTGTCACCGTCTTTCTTCCGTCCAGTATCGCCCGAACCATATCAGTATTAAACAGTATTGGCTTCGCGTTCTGTAGTAGTTCTTCTCTGGTCATATTTATATCTCCTTCACAAACTTATATCCCGGAACCCGTATCGCCCGCGTTTTACCGGATTCCGCATCAGTCTCTATCATTCCAATTTCACGCATACATACAAGA
>CAMDYX010000056.1 GCA_945910395.1 uncultured Agathobacter sp.
CTCAGTGTACTAAGAGAAGCACCTGTACATTCTCTACGTTAATTAGCTTAAATGCAGTACTTATGTCTGCATAGACATGAGCAACTGAGTTTTTGCTGTATAGTAGAAATGCAGTCCGCCCGCCTAAAGCGGGCAGGTGTCGTAAGACACCTGTAGGAAGCACGCGACTTTAAGTCGTGTGAGGCTTCACCCGAATCTGTATCCGACGGATTGCGAAGAGCGAAGGCTGCGTTTTTATCGGGCACTGATCGATTCTCGCATATTAAAGTCCGGTGTTCGCTATGCGGACATGAAGAATGTAACCATGATCATGATTTCAAATTATGATCCCTTTGGATATGACCGGATGCTGTATACCATCAAGAATTGCTGTGTGGAAGAACCGGATATGCCTTACGACGATGGCGTGCAGACGTTATACTTATACACAAATGGCAAAAAAGATATTCCTAGTCAAGCATTATCGGATATGTTAAAATATATGGCAGATAGCAAAAGCAGCAATGTTGTGAATTGTGATTTGAGACAGATATCGGACATGATGGATCGGATCAAGCGCGATGCTGGGATAGGAGAGCGTTATATGCAAAGCTGGGAATTGGAACAGATTCGTTTTGATGAGGGGCGGGAAGCCGGAAGAGCGGAAGGAAGAGTGGAAGGAAGAGCGGAAGGAAGAGCAGAAGGAAGAGCCGAGGGAATAGCTGAGGGAAAAACCGAGGCTAAAAAAGAGTTTGTAGAGCGTATGCTCAGACTTGGAAATCCGATAGAGGAGATAGCAGAGGTATGCGACTGCGATAGAGAAGAAGTAATGAAAGTGAAAAGAGCATTAGATACTAAAAATTAAGGCAGAAAGAGGGCGCCCTTTCCTTAAAAAAGCAGGAAAAAGAGGGCGTCTTTTTATTGACAAAAGTTATCATATATGATAACTTAAAAGAGGATTATTTTATGAACGATGATAAAGGATCTGGGAAAATGGAATCACCAAGAGAATCGGTTGTAAGACAGCTGAAGGAGGTTCGCAAGGGAAAGGGTATGACCCAGCAGGAGCTTGCAGAGCTTGTAGGAACGAAGAAATCAAATATATCCAGACTGGAAAGCGGAAGATACAATCCGAGTTTGGATTTTCTGATTAAGGTAGCAGATGGACTTGGAAAGCAGATTCAGATGAAAGTGAAATAAAAATCCCATTTCGGAAAAGTGTTCCCGAGAATGAATTTTGCTATTTGAATCAGAACGTTTAAAAAGCGTCGGCACTTAATGAGCAATTTATTGCGAATTTAGTACCGTTACGCTTTTTACAAACGAGAGTGGGTTCTGATTCAAATATGCAAATTCATTCGAGAACACTTTTCTGAAATGGGATAAATAAAAAAACAGGGAAGTACAAGAAGATGGCAGGATTAAAAAAACTGGGAAACTACGTGGGAAATGATGTGGAGCTTTGCAGAACAACGAGTGCAAAGGTCAGCAATAAGACAGCAGAGCTGTTAATGGAAGAGAGGATTCCGTTTAGTAAGAATTGTAAAAAAATACCCTTTTTCAATAGGGATAAGTATAATGGAGCGAGTCAGATCTGGGTGATCAGCATCAATCCGCACCGCTATGGTCAGGCGAGAAGAGCTTTGGATACGCTGGATGTTTTTTGCCGTAAGAATATGGTACTTAGCAATTATTGATTTGCTTTTGTTATGCAAAAAAGGGGCTGTCGCACCGGGGAAATAGTGCGCCAGCCCTTTTACTATTTTTGAAATCCCATTTCGGAATTGTATTCCTGAGAATGAATTTTGCTATTTGAATCAGAACGTTTAAAAAGCGTCGGCACTTAATGAGCAAGTACTTGCGAATTTAGTACCGTTACGCTTTTTACAAACGAGAGTGGGTTCTGATTCAAATATGCAAATTCATTCGGGAACACAATTCCGAAATGGGGCTTTTTGAAAAACGTTGTTTGTTGATGCATTTTTTATTATAATGAAAACGTTATGAGCAAAGATTTAGTACAGAAGGTGATTGGTATGCAGCCGGTTATGAATTTACGGAGAAAAAAGACACTTTTACATGGAATCGTTTTTGCACTTCTTCCCATCGTGTTGTTTTACCTGATGGAAGGCTATGAACATAACCCATTTATTGAAGTACGTAAAACTGCTCAATTATTTAATATCCTTCTTTTCGAGCTTTTGGCATGGATGTTTTTTGCTTTGACAAAGAGCGGAAGGGCAGCGATTCGTATACTTGCTGCAACCTCCATGGTGTTTGGTCTTACGAATCACTATGTGATGGAATTTCGGTCTACTCCATTTGTTCCCTGGGATATTTTTTCCATAAGAACGGCGGCAAGTGTTGCAGAAAACTATGATTTTACACCGGGCATAAGAGTGGTACTTGTAACAATCGGATTTGTTGCGATCCTGATGCTTTCCCATTTCCTTTCCTTTTGCTTTGAAAAGAAGCTGCCCATCCGCCTGATTTCGGCAGCAGCAATCATGGCTGTTTTGGTATTCTTTTCAGAGAGGCTTCAAAATGAAAGCTTTCAGTTGTCCAATGGTCTGTATCCATTCTTGTTTACACCTGCTTATATGACAAAAGTCAACGGCATGGCCGTGACCTTTGTCATGGATATGGCGTATGTAAAGGTAGACAAGCCGAAGGGATACAACAAAACAGAGGCTGCTCAGATTTTGGAGGAGAATGGCTACCTGCCCCAGGAAGCACAGCAGGATTCCCGTCCAAACCTTATTGTCATTATGGATGAGGCATTTTCCGATCTTGCAGTTTTGGGAGAAGTGAAGGCTTCCGAGGATTATATGCCCTATGTACATTCCCTGATGGAGGGAGCGGATAATACGGTAAGCGGGTATTTACATGTGTCGGTCTGCGGAGGTAATACGGCAAATACGGAATATGAATTTCTTACAGGAAATTCGATGGAAAGCCTTCCGGCCGGAAGCATTCCCTATCAGCAGTATATAAAAAGGGAAGTTCCTTCTGTGGCAGACTATTTAAATTCTCTTGGTTATGAGACCTATGCAATGCATCCCTACAATTCTACCGGATGGGATCGCGACAAAGTGTATCCCTGGATGGGATTTGAGCATACTCTCTTTTTAAAAGACATGTCGAATGTGGAAAAGCTTCGTACCTATGCAAGCGATGCCTACGATTTCAAGAAGGTCATCGAACTGTACGAAAAAAAGGAGGAGAAAACTCCGATTTTTATTTTCAATGTAACGATGCAGAATCATGGAAGCTATACGGAAACCTATGACAATTTCACACCGGATATTACGGTGGAGGGCTGCAACAGCGTTGCGCTCAGCCAGTATTTGTCGTTAATCAAACAAACAGACGAAGACTTCAAGAACCTGATCTCTTATTTTGAGAATCAGGAGGAGAAGACCATGATCGTCTTTTTTGGGGATCATCAGCCTGCAAATGCAGTGGCAAAATATATTGCAGATGGGGATACGAAAGAGGAGGACCGCTATAAGGTGCCCTATGTGATTTGGGCAAACTATGATATAAAAGAGGAATGTCAGGCGGATACCAGTGTAAATTATCTTGCGGCAACAGCGCTTGAAATTGCGGGGATTCCAAATTCGGATTACAATCAATTTTTATTGGATCTGAAACAGTATTATCCGGTGTATTCGGCAGTAAACAGGATTGAAAATGAAAATCCGTCGGATGGTAAGCCAAGTAAAACTGCGCAGGAAATGCTTCTGGATTACGAGAAGCTTCAATATTATCGTTTGCTTGACTGGGAAGAGGAAAAATGAAAAAGAAGAATTATGCATGGCATGTAGGCGCCTTTTTGATTCCCTTTGTGGTGTCGGTATTGATATGCGTGGGACAGGGAGTGTATCCCTTCGGTGACAGATGTATTTTACATGTAGATATGTATCACCAGTATTGTCCGTTTTTTACGGAGTTTATGAATAAACTGAAAAGTGGAGGAAGTCTGCAGTATAGCTGGAATCTGGGACTGGGTTCTGATTTTGTAGCGCTTTATGCGTATTATCTTGCAAGCCCCTTAAACTTCCTTTTAATCCTATGGCCAAGGGATTATGTCATTGAGTTTATGACGCTTTTGACCTGGGTCAAGCTTGGACTATGCGGACTTAGTTTCTTCAGCTTTTTAAAGGGACATTTTGTTCTGGATACCAATAAGTGGAATAAGAATTACCGCGTTCATGTACTTTACCCGGCTTTGATTTTCTCTACAGCCTATGCTTTTTCCGGATATATCACGGCATACAGCTGGGATATTATGTGGCTTGACGGCGTAATGCTGGCGCCTCTTGCCATTTTGGGACTGGAAAGACTCGCAGATGGAAGGTCTGCAACGCTATATTATGTGTCGCTTTCATTGGCGATTTTTTCCAATTACTATATTGCATTTATGATCTGCATGTTCCTTGTCCTGTATTTTGTGGCATATTTGATTTTAAGAGACCATTTTGCTGATAGAAATGGAATCGTACAGAAGCGGACATTAAAAAACAACCTGACTGCTATGGGACGGTTTGCAGTTTACTCCCTGCTTGGTGGAGCAACCTCCGCAGTTCTGCTGATTCCCGAGATGAAGATTTTAAGCTATAGCGGTTCCTCGGGAATTCATTTTCCGGAAAGCATGGAATGGTATTTTGGATTTCTAGAAGAAATCACCCGTGCATGCACAACGGCGGCAGCTTATACCGGTGCAAAGTATTGGCCGAACCTGTATGCCGGAGCCTTCAGTTTTTTGCTGTTCTTTTTATTTATCTTTAATAAGAAAATTGCTGTGAAAAAGAAAATAGCAGGGATACTGTCAGTTGTATTTTTCCTTGTTAGTTTCTCCAATAATGTGTTGGATTTTATCTGGCATGGTTTTCATTTTCCGGATTCTCTTCCGGCAAGGCAATCCTTTCTCTTCATACTGGTGATTTTGCTGATGGGATACTCAGTCATTTTAAAGTGGGATGCTATCAAAATCTGGAATCTCATTGCAGCGGGAGTGCTTAGCACAGCCCTGCTGATTGGCGGTGCCATAACCGTAGATGAGAGCATTACAGAACGCACATCGATCCTTATTACAGGACTTTTCTTAATCGGATATATTTGTCTTGCGGTTTTAATACGTATCGGTGATGTGCGAAACCGCAGCTATTATGCCAAGCTTCTGCTGGTGGTTGCCATGGGGGAAATTATCATTCACATGTCGGTAACCGGGTATTACACCACAAGCCGGAGTGCTTATGTGAAAAATGCAGAAAATTATGAAAAGCTTTTGACTGTTGCAAAGGAACGTGAGGATGGGAATTTTTACCGAGTGGAGGATATCGGACGTTTGACAAAGAACGATGACATGCGTTTTGGCTATGCTTCTACAACACAGTTTTCTTCTTTGATGAATATCAATATCAGCCACTTATTCCAAAGCATGTATATGGAAGGTGGAAAGAATTTCTATTGTTATAACGGCTCCACACCCCTTACGTCTTCCCTTTTTTCGGTAAAATATATACTCTCCGATAATGCCATGTTAGAGAGCGATTACCGGAAGCTGATTGCCAGCGAAGACGGCGCGTATCTATATGAAAATGTCTATTGTATTCCTCTTGGCTACATGGTTTCGGAAAACGCAATTGCAGCCTGGGAGGATAATCGCACAGATCGTATGGCAAGCCTAAATTCCCTTGGCAGAGCTCTTGGGGCAGAGGGACCAATCCTTGTGGGAACCTCCTGTGAGCAAGGGGTGGAAAAGGGAAGTACAACGATTACAGCAGATGAGGACGGATACTATTATGTGTCTTATGTAAGCTGTGATTCCGATACGCTGACGGCGAAAATGGATTCCCACGGCACCAGAAAATATTCTAAGACCACACACCGGTATCTGATTGAATTGGGAGAACTAAAGGAAGATGAGCAGGTTGTAATCTCAAATTCCAATCAAGAAGAGATTGCCTTTCATGTTTACCGGGTAAACAAAGAACAAATGGAGAAGGCGTATGAGACCTTAACGGCGCAAACCTTTGACGTTACGTTCTTTTCCGATACAAGAATCGAAGGAAGCATCGAGGTGAGCCAAGCAGGACGTCTGATTTTTTCCATTCCCTGTGAAGAGGGCTGGAGTATCCGGGTAGATGGGAAAGAAACGACTCCTGAACCGTTTAAAGAAGCGCTTCTTGCAGTTCCTTTAGAGAAAGGAACCCATGAAATTGTGCTGGGGTATGAAACACCGGGCTTAAGACCTGGAGGAATCATCAGCATATGTTCTGTTGTGCTTGCAATCCTGTTTTTAATCTTCGAATTCCGACGCAGAAAAGTTGACAGAATGTAAAAGGGTATGTAGAGTTTGGATTATGGAAAAAATCGTTGAATTTTATGTAGAACAATATCGCATAGTCTGCAGGGAGGCTGGTAAAAAAGCCAGAATGCAGAAGTATATGCACAAAATCAATGCAAAACTGAATGTGCTCAAAAACACCCACGCAACCTGCAATAAGGAAGAAATGGTATCTCTTCTTCATAAGGATGTAAAGCGTCTGGCGCAGGCGGCTTACTATTATGGAAATAAGGAAGCTATCAAAAAAATCAACCGGGAGCTTCTGGCAGAGCTTTGCCGCCTGGATATGGAGATGCTTGAAATCGAGGAACGGGAAGCTATTGATGATGCGCTTTTGAAGGAGCTTCGGAAACGGACAAGCGGAGAACTATGCCAGCACTCGTTTCTCTTTGTGTGGAAAAATCTGCGGCAGCGGGACTTAAGGAGACAGATTGTAGAGCTTGTACCGGCAAGACCTGAGCTTGAATTTACGGAAGCAAGGCAGATGAACCGCCGTTTTATTCTTCATATCGGACCGACCAATAGTGGCAAGACCTATCACGCGCTGGAGCGGCTTAAGGATGCAGAGTGCGGGGTTTATCTTGGTCCGCTTAGGCTTTTGGCTTTGGAAGTGTATGAACGTATGAAGGAGTATGGTACGCCATGCACCATGTTAACCGGGCAGGAATGTCTGGAAATGCCAGGCAGTAAAGTGACGGCATCCACGGTTGAAATGCTGGATCTGGACAAGGAGTATGAGGTTGCGGTCATTGATGAGGCCCAGATGGTTTCTGACGAGCTTCGGGGACATTCCTGGACCAGAGCAATTTTGGGCGTTCGAGCAAAGGAAATTCATATTTGTATGAGTCCTGCAGCGGAGACGGTAGTTATTCACTTAATCGGACTGGCGGGGGATAGCTATGAAATCTGCCGTTACGAGAGAAAGACACCTCTGGAACTGGAAGAAAAAGCATTTGTATTTCCGGATGATGTAAGGGATGGTGATGCACTGATCGTGTTTTCCAAGAAGGCTGTTCTTAATGTGGCAGGGCGGCTGGAAAGTCAGGGGATTGAAGCCAGCGTCATTTACGGAAGCCTCCCGCCGGAGATTCGAAGAAGGCAGATGCAGCTGTTTAACAGCGGAGAAACCAAGGTGGTGGTTTCCACAGATGCAATCGGAATGGGCTTAAACCTTCCGGTTCGACGTATTGTGTTCATGGAGGTGGAAAAGTACGATGGCAAGAATACCAGAGCTCTCGAAGTACCGGAAATCAGGCAGATTGCGGGGCGGGCTGGACGGTTTGGATTATATGAGACCGGTTACGTGAATGCCATGGATGAACGAAAACTTCATTTTTTACAAAAGCAGTGGAAGAACGAGGAGCTACCTATTCAAAAAGTAAGCTTGGGATTTCCACAGGTATTATTGTCGATGGACGCTCCGCTGGACGAAATTCTAAAGCTTTGGCATGATGCAAAACCATCGGAGCCTTTTGAAAAAATTTCCATTGAAGAAATGCTTTTCCTGTATCGGGAGGCATATCGGATGAGAATGTATATCGCAGATTTTGACGATAAGTATATGTTGTATCGGATGATTACCTGTCCCATTGACATCAAAGATCGTGAGGTTGTGCAGCTCTGGGGAGAATACTGTATGAATTATACAGCGGACATTTCCTTGGAAAAGCCGAGAAAGCACAGCCGCTATCAAGGGCTTTTGAAGTTTGAGTCCTATTATAAAAAGCTGGATTTATACTATCAGCTTTCCATGCGGTTGGGGAAGCTGGTGGATCATGCGTGGTTAGAGGAGGAACGGGAAAAGACGCAGGATACGATCATGCAGCTGTTGTCACAGGACAAGCACGAATATATCCTGCGCTGTAAATACTGTGGAAGGATTCTTCCCATTGATTCGCCGGCGCGCCTCTGTGAGCGCTGCAAAAAGGAATCTGAAAACTGGAGAGGCAGCTTTAGATAACATAAATTGACAAAGTAACCGATCGGTAATATAATACAAGTTACCGAGCGGTTACTTTTGCTTTAAGGAGATATAAAAATGGAGAGCAACACGAAGGAAAGAATTTTGGAAGCGGCATTGGATCTCTTTTCACAGAATGGTTATTATGGGACTTCCATGAGTGATATTGCAGGCAAGGTGGGAATTACGAAAGCTGCATTATATAAGCACTTTTTGGCAAAAGAAGAAATACTGGAAGCTTTACTACAGATAGGAGAAGAGCATTATCAGATGAGTTTCGGCTCTTTGACACACCCTCCTAAAATTCCGGAGTCAGCTGAAGAGTTAAAAGAGCTTAGTCTGAGTCAGATTGTATATACGATGCATGAACCTGATATTGTAAAATACAGGAAGCTCTTTACCATTGAGCAGTTTCATAATGAGAAGATTGCTGAGTTTGCAACCATGCACTTTGTGACGGGGCTGGAGAACCTGTATACCATGATTTTTGAAAAAATGATGGAGAAAGGTATATTGAAGAAGGAGGATCCGCAGTTTTTGGCCTTTGAGTATCTGACACCGATTACGGTAATGATTCATCAATGTGACAGGCAGCCGGAGTGGGAAGAGAAAGCGCTGGAGCGTATCAGAAGGCATATAGATTATTTTATAAAATTACATGAGGTTTAGATAGGAAGGGATATATGAAAACAAACAAGAAAGAATATTTAAAGAGGCTGCTTGTTATAGCAGTCCCTATTATCCTGAGTAATCTTATTAGTCAGTTACAGATGCTGATTGACAGGATTTTTCTCGGGAGGGCAGATAATTTGTACATGAGTGCACTGTCCAATGTAACAGCACCGATGTGGGCAACCATGTCCTTTTGCTTTTCCATTGTGGCGGGAGCATCTATTCTAATCAGTCAGAGTGTCGGAGCAAAAGACAGAGAGCACATCGAAGAGTATGCGGGAGCAATGATTAAATATAACAATATCATTCCGATATTATTATTCTTTTTCTGGCTTTTTTTATCAGAACCGGTATTTCGGTTGATGGGCGTTTCTGAGAATCTGATGCCAATGTGTTTAAGTTATGCGAGATTCTATGCCCCGGTATTTTTGCTTACCGGATTGGGGGGCTCTCTTAGTGTAGTTCTTCAGACCTCCAATTACACGAAACCGATGGTTGTATATGGTGCACTCCGGGCAGGTCTTAATATCGTACTGGATTATATCCTGATTTATGGAAAACTAGGACTTCCGGTGCTCGGAATAAAAGGTGCTGCAATAGCAACAACAATAGCGGAATATCTTGGGGCGATCTTTATTTTGTGCGTCATTTTTACAAGTAAAAAACTGCCGACAAAGCCTTCCGCAAAAGGAATAAAATCGGCGAAACTATCAACTTATGTTACTTCCGCAAAGTTAGGTGTCAACACAGCCCTTGAAGATTTTGCATGGAATATTGGAAACCTGTTACTAATCAGAATTTTGAATACAATTAATGAATTTGCAGCAGGAATTTATTCCATTATTTTTGGAGTAGAAGTGTTAGCAGTTGTGATTGTCGGTGCAATCGGAAGCAGTACCATGACACTTACTTCGGAGGCAACGGGGAAAAAGGATCTGGCGCAATACAAAGGCGTATGTATTTGTGCATATGGGCTGTGCATGATAGTGGCAGTAGTTATGATTATTTTGGGAATTGCGATTCCGGAACAGATTATAGCGTTGTTTACCAAGGATACCACGGTAATCACCACAAGCAGTGTTTATTTATTAATTGTTGGAATCAATTTGTTTTCAAAATCTGCAAATATTATTATCGGAAACGGAATCCGCGGAAGCGGAGACACAAAATGGATGCTTTACACACAGTTGCTTGGTACTGTAGGTATCGTGTCTGTAGCCGCATTTTTCGTCTTTGTCTGCAAGCTTGAAATTGTAGGAGTATTTCTGGCAGTATTGGTGGATGAGGCAGTAAGGGCACTGATTAATCTATGGAAATACATAAGGATTGTAAGGAACTGGAAAACATGACGTTTGTCACATGAAAAGTGATTCATATACAAAGGAGAAAACGGATATGGAAGAAAAAAGCGGTGTACTTATTCAAAATGAGAAACAGGCAAACAGAGCAGTTGCAAAGGTGATGCGAATTACATATCTTATTTTTACATTGGTATATTTACTCAATGTGTTTGGGATTTTCGTGGTTGATATGGGAATCATGACACTGGCCTATGTGTCAGGATCTGTATTTCTATGGGTTCCTACCTTGATTGTAAATGTGGGAAAACAGCAGAATGGCTATGTAAAATATGCGCTGATTCTCTGCGCGATTCTCTTCGTAACGATTAATGCATCTACCCTGGGATATCATGTGGTTATTTTGTATATCTATGCCATCGCAATTGCAAGCCTATATTTTTCCAAAAAGCTTAATGTGTTAACAACCATTTTTTCGGTTGTAGGAGTTTCTTTTGGTCAATGGCTTTGTTTTGCGCTGAATGTGTTCGAAGACAAAAACTTTACAAATCTTTATAAGCTTATTGTATATGGAATTGTACCAAGAGCCTTGGTATTAGTTGCGATTGCTGCCATTTTTACGATGCTTTGTCAGAGAACGACAGGAATGCTTTCAAATCTTCTGAATGCGGAAGAGCAGGAAAGAATGATGAATGAGATGAAGCAGATGCAGGAGAAATCCAGGCAGACCTCAGATGAACTGTTTCATGTAGTCAAAGCGTTATCCGTAATAACAGAGGCATCTATGAAAGCAAACGAGCAGATTGCAGAAGAAACAACAAACATTATGCAAAATTTTGGTGAGAACACAGAGAAAATTACCGGTATGAATAGAAGCACTCAGGATATCAATGCCCAACTGATTGCCTTGGGAACTATGAATGGGCAGGTTGCAGAGCTCGCCAGACAGATTAATGATAGAACAGCAGAAAATCAGGAAAGAATGGACGATGCAACGGACAGCATGGAACATATTCATGAGAGTACCAGCGAATGCAAGGACATTATATGGAAGCTGGGAGAGGAATCTAAAGAAATACTTGGTATTATCAATGTGATTACGGGAATTTCCAACCGAACCAATATTCTTGCTTTGAATGCATCTATTGAAGCTGCCAGAGCAGGGGAACAGGGAAAAGGCTTTGCAGTGGTTGCTCTTGAAATCCAAAAACTGGCAGAACAGACAAGAGGTGCGGTGGAGGATATCGGAAAAATTGTAAAAGAAACGGTTCGACATACGGAAAATGCGGTAAGAGTTATGGAGCAGAGCGTCAAATTGACGGAAAACGGCATGGAGTGTATTCGTCAGGCAGGTAATTCTACTGCGGTGATTACGACTTCAAACAGACAGATGTCTGAGCGCATTATGGAAATGGATAGGACTGTTGAAGATATCAGAGAGCAGAGTGATGAGGTGACAAAGGGAATGGAACAGGTAAATATTAATACGCAGGGAAATTATAATGCAATTGGGCATGTAACCACAGCAACTCAGGAAAACAGCGCTGGGGTGGAAGAGATTGAACGTATGGTAGAACGGATAACGGATCTTGCGCATAAGGCAGTGGAAATATAGGCAGTAATGATAGAGTAGAGAGGAAAAGGGATATGAAACGGAAAGTAATTCATACAATACTTACCATGTTAGTAATTATGACTTTCTATTTTATGGCAGGTGCAGCAGTGGTAACGAGGAATCTTACAGGCTCAGAAGCAAAAATCACACAAGGAATATTTATTTGGTTGTCAGTAATCGCAGCGGTTGTTTTTTCTCTTTGTAAATATAAAGCAATCTCTGTGCTGGGTATGAATAAGATAAGAAAGGGGTCATTAAAAGAGTTATTGTATTTGATTCCAATGATTATAGTTGCGTTACTTGGCCTGATCGCAGGCATAGACTTCAGCCAGGGAGCAGAGTTTTTGTTTGCCAGTTTATTCTTGACAATTGGTGTCGGTTTCTCTGAAGAAATTTATTTCCGCGGAATAATTTTCACTATATGGAAGGCGCAGGGAAACAAAATAGCAGTGATTGTTTCATCCGTTCTCTTTGGTATTTGTCATCTGATGAATGTCCTGGGAGGTGCGAATGTAGGAGCAACAATTTTGCAGATTTTCTTTGCATTCTTCTATGGGATTATCTTTGCTATCATTTTTGTCAATACAAATAGTTTGCTGCCATGTGTCGGGCTCCATTTCCTGCATGATTTTTGTGCATTTATTGGGAACGATATTTCAGACAGAGCAGAAATCGGATTAATTGTGACACAGACAGTTATTATGTTTGCTTATATGGCGATTTTATTGAAACGCAATCTTTTAGCTGAGAATAAGGATCTGGCAATGTCGAATTGAATCATAGGAAAAGGAGAAAAATTTTATGAAGCAGAATAAAAAGAAAAAGCATGTCGTAATTCGGACAGTACTGCTTTTAGTGCTTGCTGCTGTGATAATCATCGGATGCACTTTTTCACATTTTGGAGGCTTTGGGACCGGCCCCTGCGCCGATACGGAAGAAATTGTCAAATATGCCGGACAGATTGAAGACATAAAGATACCGGAAGGAACGAGAATTGTGGCATTGGGGGAAGCCACACATGGAAATAGGGAATTTCAGCAGCTAAAGCTGGATGTCTTTCAAGAAACCGTAAAAAATGCGGGGGTTCGTGCTTTTGCCCTGGAAGGTGATTTTGGAGGGTGCGAATATGTAAACCGCTACATTCATGGAGGAGATGGAACTGCCGAGGAAGCTGCTGCGGCAATCGGGTTTGCTATTTACAGAACGAATGAGATGGCAGAATTAATTTCCTGGATGCGTGAGTACAACGAGTCTGCTAAGCCCGGAGAGGATCTTTGTTTCTACGGCTTTGATATTCAGCGATATGAGTATAACTATGAATACCTCATAGAATCTGCAAAGGCTTTTGGCGTTGATACTACGGAACTTGAAAAAGTATGGAATGATGGAGAGTTATCCGATGCTTATGATACAGAGCAAAGAGAAGAGATTATAGCAAGGGTAAAAGAGGCGTTGGTAAGCTCCGGCAAAGAAGATGTGAATAAATCCATCCATTTTGCGGATATTCTTCTGCAAAATATTTCTCTTGGAAAAGTAGAAGATTTTGCGGCAGAGGGCAATGCACTCCGAGATGAATTGATGGCTGAGAATACATTGTGGATTTTGGAACAGGAAGAAAAGCGCGGTAATAACTGCATATTTATTTCCGGTCACAATGGACACATCGAACAATTTGGCAACTATGGTGTCGATCAAAAGGTTATGGGAAATATTCTGGCGGATGAATTGAAGGATGGCTATTTTGCCATTGGAACGGATTTTTATAAAACCGATTGCAATTTGCCAAAGGGCAGCGATGGAAAACGAGTTACACACACCTTCTATTCCTATGACCCGCTTGCAAAGGCTGCAAAGAAGGCAGGTTACGATACATGTTGGCTGGATTTTTCCGAAATACCGGAGAGTTCCGGGTTGAAAACCCAGGTTACGGAATATTGCTATATGGGCTCCCTGGGTGAGTATTATAGTCCGATTTTTATGAATCTTCTGCCGATGAGTTATCGGGTATGGAGATCCCCGGCAGAGTTATATGACGGGGTGATTTTTGTTACAGAGGCGCATCCGACGGAGATTTCGCCGTTGAATCAATAAATAGCCAAATATGGCGGAAAAAATTTATATTTATACTTGAAGGAGAGAAAAAACATGGAAAAGAAATCTATTAAGGAAATTGTATCAACAGTTTTGAAGGCATTAACATTAGCAATGGGGGTTGCAGTTGTAGTTTTGTCCTGTCTGGATATGCTCGAAGCTAATACTGCGGTTACCCTGCTTGGAATCGGGCTTGCCTGCGCAGGAATCTCCATGCTGGAGAAGTAATAAAGGAATAAAAATGCCTCTTGACTCGTCCCTTAGGGGAGGTTCTAGCATAGCCGTATAACAAAAAAGGAGGCTATGTATGGATACATGTATCGAAGTAAAAGACTTAACAAAGTCATTTGGCGGAAGAGTAGTTGTAGACGGAATTACCTTTCGTGTAGAGAAAGGAGAAGTTTTTGGACTTTTAGGACATAATGGGGCAGGGAAAAGTACAACCATTGATTTGCTGCTTGGTCTGAAGAAGCCGGACTGTGGTACCGGAACGATATTTGGATTGGATCCAACCACGAATCGTAAGAAAGTATTTGAACGGGTTGGAGTGCAGCTGCAATCCTCGAACTATCAAAACAATATTCGAGTGGATGAACTTTGTAGCGAAATGTCAGCTTTATATGAGAAAACGGAGGATTATCATAGACTACTGCAGTTTTTCTCATTGGAAGGGTTTGAAAAGTCACAGGTAAACAAGCTGTCCGGAGGAGAAAGACAAAGATTATCTGTCGCATTGGCACTTATCAACAAACCGGAAATCGTATTTTTGGATGAGTTGACAACAGGATTGGATACGGCGGCGAGAAGAGAGGTATGGAGACATTTAAAGGAATTAAAAAAGCAGGGAACTACTATTTTTCTGACTACACATTATATGGAAGAAGCTGAAAGCTTGTGTGACCGGATTTTTCTGATCAAAGATGGCAAAAAGGTTACGGAAGGGACGGTAAAAAATGTTATTGAAGACAGTCCTTACGATAATCTGGAAGATGCATATCTTTGGTATATGGGAGAGGAGGTTGCACGATGAAACGATTTTTGAAATTATACCTGATTGAACAGAAATTAGCACTGCGTTCCGGCGATATGCTGCTTTTTGGTGTGGCAATGCCGGTGGGAATTATGATATTGATTAGTTTGATTGCAGGATCAAAACAGGCCGGAGAGGGATTTACCTATCTGGAAAGCTCTTTTGCATCATTGATAGCGGTGGGTATCTGCGCAGCAGCATTTATGGGAATCCCTCTTACGATCGCTGATTATCGTGATAAGAAAATCTTGAAGCATTTCTTTACCACACCATGCAGTCCATTGTGGATTTTAGGCAGTGATATGTTATGTGCCGGGGGAACGGCACTTTTGTCTGCCATGTCCGTGGCCTTGGTTTCGGTTTTATTTCTGGGATATGAAATGCAGGGAAATGTCCTGGCATTTGTGGGCTCCTGGCTGTTGACGCTGGTGTCTATGTTCAGTATTGGACTATTGATGGCAAGCTTATGCAGAACAGTAAAATCGGTAAATACGGTTACTACCCTAGTGTATTTCCCTATGTTGTTTTTATCCGGTGCAACCGTCCCCTATGAACTCTTTCCGGATGGATTACAAAAGGTTGCCAATGTGTTGCCACTGACACAGGGAATTAAGCTTATGAAAGCAGTCTCTATGGGAATAGAATTAGAAGGTGTATGGAAAATAGCTGCGCTGCTTGTAGGTATTACCTTGATTTGCACACTAGTTTCAGTGAAGACCTTTCGATGGGAATAGTAGGAGAATAGGCAAATATGATAAATATGAAAATGAATCAACACCACCCCGCTTTTGAGAAAAAGGAGCGGGGGAATTTGTATAAGATTGGTATGTTTGCCAATATGAATCGTGTAACCATCAAGACGCTTCGCTATTATGATGAGCAGAAACTACTGGTTCCGGTATATGTGGATGAGGAGAACGGTTACCGGTATTATGAGGCAGGTCAGATGGCACAGTTACAGAGAATTATTGCGTTGAAAAGTATGGGCTTTTCCATAGATGATATCCGTAAAATTATAAGCGGAGCAGAAGAAAAATCCTTTTTGCTTGAGAAGAAGCAGGAAATATTAAAAGAGATTGCTACTTTGACTACCAAGCTTTCACAGGTTGAAAGTTATCTTGCAAGAGAAAGAATAAATTTGTCAGCTCCGGTTCTGATCAAAGAAATACCGGAAGTAATTGTCTGTACCATGGAACGCAGAATTAAGTCCTACGACGCTCTGTTTGAACTGATGCCACAAATGGGCGCACAGATGGAAAAACTAGGATGTCAGTGTGCCCAGCCGGAGTACTGCTTTACCCATTATTTAGAGCCGGGATATAAGGAGGAGGATATACTGGTAGAAATCTGTGAGGCAGTTACAGAGGAAAAACAGGATTCAGGAGAAATAGCATTTAAGGTGTTTCCCAAAGTGCCTATGGCGGCATGTATTTTTCATAAAGGTTCTTATAACACCTTGCATGAATCTTACGCTATGCTGCTTCAATATATTGAAGAAAACGGATATGAGATTTGCGGAAATATCAGGGAGTCTTATATAGATGGAGTATGGAATAAGGAAACAGAAAATGAATGGCTTACGGAAATCCAGATTCCTGTGGAGCATTTTACAAAATGAAAAAAGTACAGCAAAAAAACTCTACTAAAAATAATTATCTTTATTAAATCTTTATTTTTTCCTGCTATTCTCTTTTTATAAAACGAGGAAAGAAGGAATAAGTATGGAAATGATGCTTCAAACTACAGAACTATGCAAGTCATTTAAGAAACAGGAGGCGGTAAAAAAAGTTTCACTAAACATAGAAAAGGGAAAAGTCTATGGGCTGCTCGGACCTAATGGGGCCGGGAAATCTACGACCCTGAAAATGATTACCGGCATTTTAAAACCAACCGCAGGTGAGATCTATTTCAATGGGAAACCGTGGAACAGAGAGGCGCTGCCTGAGATTGGGGCACTGATTGAGAATCCGCCAATCTATGAAAATTTGTCTGCAAGAGAAAATCTGAAAGTCAGATCATTACTGCTTGGTGTGGATGAAAAAAGGATTGACGAAGTACTGAACATAGTCTCTCTTACAAATACCGGAAAAAAGAAGGCGGGGCAGTTTTCTTTGGGAATGAAGCAGAGACTTGGCATTGCAATGGCATTGTTGGGCGAGCCAAAACTCTTAATATTAGATGAGCCTACAAATGGGTTAGATCCGATTGGTATAGAAGAACTTCGCGAACTGATACGCTCCTTTCCGGCACAAGGAATTACAGTCATACTTTCCAGCCACATTCTCTCGGAGGTACAACTATTAGCAGATCATGTGGGAATTATTTCAGATGGTATTTTAGGATATGAAGGTCCACTGGAACAGGGAAAAAATCTGGAAGAACTCTTTATGAATGTCGTAAGAGAAAATAGAAAGGCTGGTGAAAGTTGTGCTTAGTATTGTAAGAGCAGAATATCTGAAAACAGGAAAGTCGATGAGGCGGGTACTTATCTGGGCATTTCCAACGATTGTATTTGCTTTGGCATTTGTACTTACGTTAGGAATGACAAATGCATATGCAGAGAGCGTATGGAACTGGTGGTATACACTGTTGCTACCCGGAATGCTTGCCATTACTTGTTATCTTTCTATCATGCAGGAGAAAAAAACAAGGTATTATAATCTAATGACGCTTTCTACCAGTAAAAGAAAATTGATGATGGGCAAAATCATCTATTTGGGATGTGTGATTTTGGTGTCTAATATGATTATATTTGTGGGTGCCTCTTTAGGAGGATTTCTATTGAGCACTTGCGTTCCGTTAGGGGGAGCTGCAATTACAATATTGGCTCTTACGATTTCGCAACTATGGGAGATACCATTGCTCCTATTTTTGAGTGAACGCTTTGGAATGATTGTGGAATTACTGATATGCCTGTTTCTTTCGGTTGGAGGTGTCATTATTGCTCCAACAGGAAAGTGGTACTTTTTTGTTTCAGCAATCCCGATGAGGATTCTTTGTCCGCTCCTTCATATATTGCCAAACGGAATCCGAGCAGAGGATGGCAATCCGCTTTTGGATGTGGGAGTCGTTCTACCCGGCATTTGCTTATCCATTATATGGTTTATTCTTGCAACAATCTTGTTTTTAAATTGGTTTGATAAGAGAGAGGGGAAATAGGAATGCTTAGAAAGAATCTTCATGCAGATTTCCTGAAAATGAAAGGGCTCCCCATTACACTTGCACATATTTTAATTCCGGTTATAACAAGCGGATTGTTTCTAGCATATTATTCTCTTTCTGCTTGGAGTGAGAATACAAAAATAATTGCTTTCTATCAGGCGGTTGGAGCAGGCTTTCCTGTTTTGATTGGAATATTTACTGCAAGTATCATGGAACAGGAGCAAAATGCCGGAGTATGCCAGAATCTGCTCTCCTTACAAAAAAAGACGTTAGCATTTTTGTCTAAGGTGATACTTTTGCTTATATTTAGCCAATTTTCCGTATTATTAGCAGCAGGAATATTTTGCTTCGGATTTTACATAATCCTTGGGTGCAGTACAGTAAGCATAGTGACCTATATGATGGCTGCACTTATTATGTGGTGCGGTAGTATTCCGCTATATATATGGCAAATGCTTTTGGCTTTCCGGTTCGGAAAAGGAGTGTCCATTGGGGTGGGAATTATTTCGGGACTTGTCAGTGCATTAATGCTTACGAATCTTGGAATGTTTGTCTGGAAGTATGTACCTGTTTCATGGA
>CAMDYX010000057.1 GCA_945910395.1 uncultured Agathobacter sp.
CATGAATTTATTCATTAGAATCTTTCAAGGTTGTTCACTATTCAGTTATCAAGGTACTCAACCGCTCGTTGCGGTCAGCTTGATTATGTTATCATAAACTTTATTGCTTGTCAACAAGTTTTTAAAATTTATTTCAACATTCATCAAACGCAGAAGGAGGGATTTGAACCCTCGCGCCGCTGTTAACGACCTGCACCCTTTCCAGGGGTGTCCCTTCGGCCAGCTTGGGTACTTCTGCCCGTTATCATAACAGATTATTTCCTTGACCCCTTTTGAAAAAAAGTCAAAAAAATAAACGGAGAGGGTGGGATTCGAACCCACGCGCCCTTGCGGACAAACGGTTTTCAAGACCGCCTCGTTATGACCACTTCGATACCTCTCCATATATATGAAATTGTGCGCAAAGCACGATACAACTGAACTTTCGTATATTCCGTTATCGCAATCAGCGCAGAAATTATATTATCATCAATGCTACTTGGTGTCAACACAAAAATATAAATTTTTTTGAATTATTTTTTCTCGTTTTATTTTTGTGCATCTGAATAAATTTGGCTATTTGAAATCAGAACGTTTAAAAAACGCCGGCACTTAATGAGCAATTTATTGCGAATTTAGTACCGCTGCGTTTTTTACAAACGAGAGTGGGTTCTGATTTCAAATAGCCAAATTTATTCAGATGCACAATTGTAAAATAGGGATTACTTCTTATTCAAAAAGAGCTCTGCGATGAGTAAATCCTCCGGGGTTGTCACTTTGATATTCTCATAACTTCCCTCTACCATCTTAATCTTCTGATTCAGGAAATACTCTGCAACCATCGCATCATCCGTGATGGCAGGAAGCGTCCTGTCGTTTTGCGCAATGCGCTCTTTTAGCTTTGTGTACGCATCCATAATCAAAGGATAGGAAAAGCTCTGAGGTGTCTGCACCTGCCACAGGGTATTGCGGTCCGGGGTGGTTTTGGAAAATGCATCTTTATCCACCACCTTAATCGTATCCTTAACAGGCATTCCCACCACGCAGGCTTTTTCTGTCATCACAGCATCCATGGACCGTTTGATGATCTCCCCTGTAAGCATGGGACGTGCGCCATCATGAATCAGGACATAGTCTGCAAAAGAGATTGCCTTTAAGCCTTCATAAACAGAATCATAACGCTCTTTTCCTCCGGGAACAATTGCGGTTACTTTTTTAAGACCATATTGTTCCACGATCTGGGTTCTGCAATATTCCACGTCCTCTTTTCCTGCGACAAGAATAATCTCCTCTACCCCACTCTCCTCAAAGGCTTTTAAGCTGTAATAGATGACTGGTTTCTTATTAATGGGTAAATACTGCTTCGGGATTTCGCTCCCCATTCGTTTTCCGGTTCCCGCAGACAATACAATCGCTGCAAACTTCATACTGTTTTCCACCTATTCTCCAAGCTTCAGATTTGCTACTGCATTCAAATCCAATCCCGCACGTTTCCCTGCTATAAAATCATAGTAGGCAGCCGCTCCGATCATTGCCGCATTGTCTGTGCAAAGAATCGGTGATGGCCGGTAAAAGGCGACTCCCTTCTTTTTGCAGGCTTCCTCTAAGGCCTGGCGGATGACTCCGTTGGAGGCCACCCCTCCGGCAATGGCAAATTTATCCATCTTGTATTCATCGATGGCATGCATGGCATGTTCCACCAGAACATCCGTAACGGATTTCTGGAAGGATGCTGCTACATCTGCCTGATTGATTTCCTCCCCTTTCATTCTGCATCCGTTCAGATAATTGAGCACGGCTGATTTCAACCCACTAAAGCTAAAATCGTACACTCCGTCTGCAATTTTTGCCCTTGGAAAAGCAATGGCATCCGAATTTCCTTCATAGGATACCTTCTCGATCTTCGGACCTCCCGGATAGCCAAGTCCGATAGCACGGGCAACCTTATCAAATGCCTCTCCCGCTGCATCATCCCGGGTTCTTCCCAGTATCTCATATTTTCCATAATCCGCCACCTTTACCAGATGAGTATGTCCTCCGGAAACTACAAGGCACAAAAACGGCGGTTCCAAATCTTTGTTTTCAATATAGTTGGCACTGATGTGGCCTTCGATATGATGAACTCCCACCAGCGGGATATCCTTCGCATAGCTGATGGCTTTCGCCTCGGCCACTCCCACAAGAAGCGCTCCGATCAGTCCCGGTCCGTAGGTGACACCGATAGCATCCATATCGTCTAAGGTCATGTCTGCATCGGACAATGCCTGCTCAATCACCTGATTGATTTTTTCAATGTGTTTTCTTGAGGCAATTTCCGGAACCACGCCTCCGTATAAGGTATGCAGGTCAATCTGCGAAGATATCACATTCGAACGCAGGTCTCTTCCGTTTACCACGACAGCCGCCGCTGTCTCATCGCAAGAGCTTTCTATTGCCAGAATTTTTATTTCTTTTTCGGTTTCCTTAATCATCTTCCGATGAATCTCCTTCAATCTGATAGAATACGAGGATTTTCCATTTTCCTTCGTCATCCTGGCGAAGAACATACATGTGGTAGGTCTTCGCGTAGTTTGTGCCCTCTCTTACAAAATAGGAAGAGGTTACATATGCAATCTCATCACCGTCTATGGTTTTGGTAAGCACATCCCGGCTGTCGCATACGGAAGACTGTGCAATATACCGTTCTCTTCTGGCATAATCATCAATGTCAGCCTTAAGTGCCATAAAATAGGATTCCTTGTCATTGACAGCAAGCAGCTCATCATCAAACAGCTTTAGTGTCTGGTCCGCAAGCTGTGACAATTCATCTATGGTGTAGTCTTCTTTATAGTAGGCGGTTATTATTCTATTGTATAGCTTTACAACCTCTCGCGGCGTTGGCGGATAATTGTCGTCAATGTTCTTTGTAATCAGCTTCTGCACCTCCGTCAGTTCCGCATCCCGGTTCTGCGACGATTCTGCCTTCTGTTTCGCAAAGAAAAAAGCTCCACATATCACACCAATACATAGCAAAGCTGCGATGATCACACCGGCTTTTTTCATATATTAGTCCTCCTGGAAAACCAGCTCTTTTGTTTTCCCATCTTTTCCTAAATAGGCGTTTTCAAAAATCTCTTTTACCTTCGGCATATAGCTCTCCGCACGTACAAGGGAGGGGGAAAAATGTGTCAGCCACAATTCCTTTACCCCTGCCTCCTTTGCCATCTGCGCAGCCTCATAAAAGGTCATATGCTTATACTGCCTTGCTTTTGCAAGCTTTTCCGGTTCTGCGTACATGCCTTCGCAGATAAACAGATCCGAAGACTCTGCCGCAGCAACAATTCCCTCTGTCGGGCGTGAATCCGTACAATAGGTAACCTTAAGTCCCTTTCTCTGGGGTCCTAACACCATGTCCGGTGTATAGGTCACGCCATCCATCTGTACCACATTTCCTTTTTGAAGCGGATTCCAGCAGCGCATGGGAACATTCTGTTCCTTGGCTCTTTCCACCGAAAACTTTCCCTGCCGCTTGATCTCAATGGAATATCCGTAGCACACCACATTATGCTTTACTGCAAAGGCACGGATGTGATAACCATTGATTTCAAGGTCCACCACAGGCTCCTCCAATTCGATACACTCGATTTCAAACGGGAGCTCCGGTGCAATGGTCCGAAGGGCATTTACCACCCGTCCAAGTCCTCTTGGTCCGATGATGGTAAGAGGTTCTGTCCGCTCAGCATTTCCCATGGTAAGAAGAAGCCCCGGAAGACCACTTATATGGTCCGCATGAAAATGCGTAATGCAAAGGATATCAATTGGTTTGAAGCTAAGTTCCGCTTCCTTGATTGCGATCTGGGTTCCCTCCCCGCAATCGATCAGAAGACTGCTTCCATTATAACGGAGCATCAGAGAGGTCAGCCACCGGTGAGGCAGTGGCATCATTCCCGCTGTTCCAAGTAAACACACATCTAACATATTTTCAAACTTCCTGTTCTGTTTCGCTTTCCCATACCATGATGCTTCCATCCTCCTTTGGGAAATCATAAAAACCTTTTCGGATTCCGATTTCTTTGAATCCGCACTTTTCGTATAACCGGATTGCCGGAGCATTGCTCACCCGGACCTCAAGCACAATTCTTGTCACGCCAAGCTTTGGAGCGTCCGCAAGCAGCCTTCTGATTAGAGCCTCTCCGATGCCATTTTTACGTAATACTTCTGCGACGGCAACATTTGTAATCTCGCCTTCCTCGAAGGAAATATACATACCGACATATCCAACGATGACGGCAGCCTCATCCCCTGCGCTGTTTGCCACCTGTTCCTGGGCCACAAGAAAATAGGCATAGTTATTTGTAAGGGATTCCAAAAATGCATTTTCGCTCCAGGGCTGTGAAAAGGTGGACCTTTCAATAGCAGCCACCTGGGGCACATCCCTTTTTTCCATTCTTCGAAGGATCATATCCGAAAATCCCGTTCCTTTTCCTTACGTTCCCGTTCTGCCTGGGAAAGCCTCAAATAATCCGGTGCATGCTCTGCTGCGCTTACCGTCTTTCCCTTTTCATACAGTTCTTTTCCCAAAAGCGCCACGCTTGCTGCGCGCTGCTTATTCATTCCGGCAGGTGCGAAAGAAAACGGCACTTTGCAGTGTTCCTTGATCTCCTCGGCCAAAACGTCTATTCCATCTCCGAGGAAAATAACCGGGCGTCCCATGGCATTTACTTTTTCGATGATTTCATCAATTCCGATGGCACACTGTTCCAATAATATATGGAATTCATTCTCCGCAAATTCATAGAGTCCCGTGTACACTTGCTGTCTTCTTGCATCCATGAGCGGGCAGATCAGCTTGTCGGTTCCCCAGAGATTGTATGCTAAGGCATCTACGGTAGGCACATGTATCAGTGGTTTATTTAACGCAAGTCCAAGTCCCTTTGCGGTTGCAGAGCCGATTCGAAGTCCGGTAAAGGATCCCGGTCCTGCGGACACGGCAATGGCATCTAAGGATGCCTTGTCCAGCTCAATCATTTTTGCCACTTCATCCAGCATGGGAAGAAGCGTCTGTGAATGTGTTTTTTTATAGTTGATGGTATATTCCCCAAGAAGATTATTGTCCTCTATGATTGCAACACTTGCAACCAGACCGGAGCTGTCTATTGCTAATAACTTCATTTCTTACTTAAACCTCTTGAATCGTAATTTTACGATAATCAAATCCTTTTTCCAGATCTTTCTCGATGGTAATCCTTCTGTAATGTTCCGGCAGAATTTCTTCAATCAGGTTCGCCCATTCGATCATGGTGAGACCATCTCCGTAAAAATAGTCCTCATATCCGATTTCTTCCATCTCCTCCACATCACCGATACGGTATACATCAAAATGGTAAAAGGGCATTCTTCCTTCTTCATAAACCTGAACAATGGTAAATGTGGGGCTGCAGATTGGTTCTGTAATCTCAAGTCCCTCTGCAATTCCCTGGGTAAGTACTGTTTTTCCAACACCAAGGTCTCCAATCAGCGTGTACACTTCGCCGGGCTTTGCATTTCTTCCCAGCTGCCGCCCAAGCTCTAGGGTTTCCTGTGGTGAATAGCTTTCTATAACCATATCTCTTTCCTTAATATGCTCTGTTTTCTTACTTTTTCGACTAAAGTTTTTATTTCATGCGGAACCGGTAATTCGGCAGTTGCTTTCTTGCAATTTCCTTTAATGCGTCGTATTTATCCCCCAACTGTTCTCTCGGAATAATGTAGGCATTGACACGATTGCTGTAGATCAGTACCTGTTTCTTATTGGAAACCATCTTATAAATCGCATCCCAGGGCAAAAGTCCGCTGTCCTCCCCCTGAAATACCTCAATTCCTTTTTGGGATATCTGATAGTGCAGGGTTCCTGCAAGAACCTCGTTCTTTTTTAAGGCCGTCTTCGCTCTGCCCCAGAGAGAGCCCGGAATATATACCACAAACAGAACTGCTGCTGCTACATATAAGAGCCCATATCCAACCTGTCCGTCCCGAAAGGAGACCACAGACATCACAATCACGATAATTGCAAGAATAATGGACGTCGGCCCCTGGGTCGTAGTGTAGGTCTGGAACATATTGAAGCGAAATAAGTCCTTCGGTGTAAGCTTTATATCAAACGAAACTTCCATTGTTTTTTATCCTTTCACGGATTCTACGCACAGAATCCCATAATTAATTGTATTATATCATAAGCGAAAATAAAAAGAAAGAACACGATCATAAAACCGTGCTCTTTCAGGACTAGAAACAAATAGATTAGTTATTTTTTCCTTTTAAAACCGGTGAAAGCGGCTTATAAATCAGCATGGTGATTCCGGCTGAAATAAGTCCCTTTACAATGGTAAACGGCAGATTGAAAACAAACAGGCACTGAAGCACTGATTTCATGCTTGGCAGGATTACCTGATACAGGCTAAGCACAACCTCTTCCGGCATATATACCTTATAGTAAAATGGGTACACCACAAAGTAGTTGGATGGTATACAGATCAGTCCCATAACAACTGCTCCGACAACGCCTCCGATTAAGGCTCTCTGCTTTGTCTTTTTATTTTTGTAAATCAGTCCTGCCACTCCGGTAAATACTGCGCCTAACAAAAAGTTTGATAATTCTCCTACCGTCGCGCTCTGGGAAACCGCACAGTGAAGCAGGTTCTTAACAAGCTCAATCAACACTCCCGCAAGAGGTCCATATGCAAATGCGCCGATTAGTGCAGGAAGATCGGAAAAATCAAACTTGATAAATCCCGGCATAATCGGAATTGCAATTTCCAGATACTGCAGAATGAATGCAATTGCGCTAAGCATTGCAACCCCGGCAAGATATCTTGTGTTCCATCTGTTTTTCTTCATTTCGTTACTCATTTTTTCTCTCCTTTTTCTTGTCTCGGAATCCCAGGAGATTGTGGTAGATTTTTGCAAATAAATAACCCCGGACATCACAATATCCGGGGTATGGGTTCGCCAAGAATAGATAGCAGTTTGCGCTATCTGCATCTACTTTCCTTCTCTCATCCAGACTATACTGTCGGTTCCGGAATCTCACCGGATCGGCTGCTATCGCAGTTCACGGACTTTTCTGAAAACATCAGAATCACCGTCGGTCGGGAATTTGCCAAAACATCTGGCAGCACCCTGCCCCGAAGAATTCCTATTCATTTTTTACAGTACCATTGTATGCAACTGCCTGTTGCATGTCAACCACTTTTTTAATTTCCTCTTATCTTTGACTTAACGCAATCGTCTTATTGCAGATCTGCCTCGGTGCCTCTTTATGTGAAGTCACAAACAAAATGCTGTTATTCTCCGCTACGAATTGCCGGATATTTTCAAGCACAAGCTGCTCCGTCCCTGCATCCATTCCGTTTGTCGCCTCATCCAATATCAGTATTTTCGGTTTTCTTATCAATACGCGCGCCAGTGCGAGCCGCTGCTTTTGTCCGCCCGACATATTATTTCCGGCCTCTGCCACTTTATAGTCCAAGCCGTATTCGCGCACAAAATCCTTCAGGCCTCCCATCTCTAAAACCCGCATAACTTCCTCGTCACTGTAATTTTCTCCCAGCACGATATTATCACGCAATGTTCCTTCCAGAATAACAGGCTCCTGAAATTGTATTTTTATCCAACGAAAACGTTCACTCTCCGACATCGTATATACATCTTTTCCGTCGATTGCAACAAAGCCGTCCGTAACCTTATAAAAACCGCAAAGTAGCTTTAACAGGGTCGTTTTTCCTGCTCCGCTTTCGCCCTCGATAAATATACAGTCTCCTCCGTGATACTTCTCATGTATATTGTGCAATACAGACCGTTCTCCCCACGCAAACTGCTCTATGGAAATCTCCAGTTCTGTTTCGTCTGCATCCGGCAGAGGCATCTGCTTTTCCTTTGTGTCCTCCTGCAGATATTCATATACACGCTCTGCCGCACCGATCGCAATCTGTGTCCCGCGATAAAAATCTGCCAGATTGTTAAGTGGCTCTATCAGGCGCTGGGAATATGTATAGAACAGAATCACAACACCTATACTTATTTCTCCCTTGTAAAGGAACACCCCGCCAAGCAAAGTCATAACCACCGGAAAGATTACGGAAATAAAGGTATTAAGTGCATAGGCAGTCACATCAATTCCGATTACCTTCTTTGCTTTTGCAAAATATTTATCCCATACCCGGTTATGATAGCGTTTTTCAAAGAAACCCGTTGCACTGAGCGCTTTGATTTCAAGCACTGCTTTGATATCTTCCGTTAAATGGTGATTCAGGTTCGCATTTTCCTGTGAAAACTCTTTATATGCCGACCTCATTCTTTTATTGACACGATTTACCGCAAGAAAATAAACTGCGCCCACAGCGCAGGCTGCGATTCCCATTACCGGCGCCTTCACAATTAGTATTGCAGTAATCGCAACTACCTGAAACACATTGAGCAGCAGCATCAGTACATCGATTCCGGCGCTCTCCGCAATAATAGACCCATCATTCATAATTGCAGATACCATATCCCCTGTTGTTCTGGCATCATAAAAGGCGGCGCTTCGGGTCAGTAAACGATTGTACATCATACAGCGCATCTGATTGATCAGGGTATAACGAAAGGTATGCCATTTACGGTTCTCGATAATTCCTACGACAAGCGACAGTCCTCCGATTCCGCAAATGATCAGAAACATCCGTATGATGGCGTTCCATTCTTCCAACTGCGTAACCATATCCACAAATTCCTGGATCTGATAGATAAACAACAGATTCAGAACTATACTGAGCAGACACACAAAAAATAAACCTATCTGTTTTTTTCTAAGATTCCGGAACAGTTTTGTTAGTTCTATGTATTTTTTCATAATCCTTCTCCCGCCTAATAACCTACAAACTTTCTGGAAAAGTACAATCCATGTTAATTTTTTATCACAATTCCATCAAAGAAGTGGTTTCCCTTGTGTTCATATTCACGGCGCTGTCCATTCTTTCCCTGATTGTTTCCCTTGTGATTTTTATTGTTGTTCTGGTTCCTGTTGTCTTGTTTTCCGGTGTTTCGATTTTCTTTGCTCCGATTATCGTTTGTGCGCTGTTCTTTCGGGGCATTCTGCTTCTTCTGCTCTTTCTTTTCGGAAGCCTTCTCCCCTGTTCCGATCTTCATGGTAAGCTGGATTCTCTGCTTCTTAAGATCCACGCTCATAACCTGAACATCCACAATATCTCCAACACTTACGGCCTCCAACGGATGGCTGATGTAACGGTCGCAGATTTCCGAGATATGAACCAGTCCGTCCTGATGTACTCCGATATCCACAAACACACCAAAATCAATGACATTCCGGACTGTTCCTTTTAGTACCATTCCTGGGGTCAGATCCTTCATCTCAAGAACATCACTTCGAAGAATTGGTTTTGGCATATCCTCCCGGGGATCGCGTCCAGGCTTTTCCAATTCCTTTACAATATCCTGCAGCGTCAGCTCTCCGATTCCGAGCTCTTCGGAAAGCGCCTTGTAATCCGAAATCTTCTTCGAAATTCCGACAACATTTCGGTTTTTTACATCCTCCATCGTGTAACCTAATTTCTCAAGAAGGGCTTTTGTTGCCTCGTAGGATTCCGGATGCACACCGGTGGCATCCAACGGATTCTCTCCATCTGAGATTCGCATAAATCCGGCACACTGCTCATAGGCCTTCGGTCCAAGCTTTGCCACCTTAAGAAGCTGGGAGCGCATAACAAATTTTCCGTTTTCCTCCCTGTAATCTACAATGTTTTTTGCAATCTGCTTGGAAACACCGGAGATATATTCCAGCAGGGAAACGGAGGCTGTATTTAAATCCACTCCTACCTTATTTACACAATCCTCTACCACTCCGCCAAGAGCGTCGCTTAATTTTTTCTGGTTCATGTCATGCTGGTACTGTCCGACACCAATGGATTTTGGGTCTATTTTTACCAGCTCGGCGAGAGGATCCTGAAGCCGTCTCGCCATAGAAGTTGCGCTTCTCTGTCCCACATCAAAATTCGGGAATTCTTCCGTAGCAAGCTTACTTGCGGAATATACAGATGCACCGGCTTCGTTTACAATAATGTACTGCACATTTACCGGAATCTCTTTAATCAGTTCCACAATAACCTGTTCGGATTCTCTGGATGCTGTTCCGTTTCCCAGGGAAATCAATGTAACATGGTGCTTTGCGATCAGTTTTTTAATGACTGCCTTTGCTTCCTCCACCTTATTCTGCGGTGCCGTCGGGTAGATAACTGTGGTCTCTAACACCTTTCCGGTCGGATCAACCACTGCGATTTTACATCCGGTTCGAAAAGCCGGGTCCCAGCCAAGCACCACCTGTCCTGCAATAGGTGGAGCCATAAGAAGCTGCTCCAAATTCTTTCCGAATACCTTGATTGCTCCATCCTCCGCTTTATCGGTAAGATCATTTCGGATTTCACGCTCAATTGCCGGAGCAATCAGACGCTCGTAGGCATCCTCTATGGTTTCCTTTAATATCCGGGCGGTTTCGGCAGATTCGTTTGTGATTACTTTTTTCTCTAAGTAACGAAGGATATCCTCCACCGGTGCCTCGACCTTGACGGTGAGGAATTTTTCCTTTTCACCGCGGTTGATTGCCAGGGTTCGGTGTCCTGCCACCTTGCTAAGTCCCTCATTGTACTCATAGTACATCTCGTACACCGATTCTGCTTCCGGGTCCTTTGCCGTTGTTACAAGCTGGCCCTTCTTTACCGTAATATCACGGATATAGGTTCTGTAATCAGCCTCATCGGAAATCTGCTCGGCAATAATATCCTTTGCCCCCGCAATGGCTTCCTCGGCAGAAGGGACTTCCTTTTCCTCGCTTAAATATTTGGAGGCCTCCTCCATAAGCGAGCCGGTAAATTCCTGTGCTAAAATCAGCTCTGCCAGTGGCTCTAAGCCCTTTTCCTTTGCTATGGTTGCTCGGGTGCGGCGCTTTGGTCGGTACGGACGATACAGATCGTCTACTGCCACCTGGGTCTCAGCAGCCAAAATCTGCGCCTTTAATTCCTCCGTAAGCTTTCCCTGCTCCTCGATGCTGGAGAGAACGGTTTCCTTTTTCTCCTCAAGGTTACGAAGATAATTCAAACGGTCAAACAGATTACGAAGCACCTCATCGTTTAGTGCCCCCGTTGCTTCCTTGCGGTATCTTGCGATAAAAGGAATTGTGTTTCCCTCATCGATCAGCTTTACCGCTGCTTCTGTCTGTCCTCTCTTAATATTCAGTTCTTCCGAAATTTTTGCAATAATATCCATGTGTTCATTCCCTTTGCATATTTTTTTCTTTTCCTATTATATATGAAGTGCTACAATAAAATCAATTATCCCATTTCGGAATTGTGTTCCCGAATGAATTTTGCTATTCGAATCAGAACTTTTAAAAAGCGTCGGCACTTAATGAGCAATGTATTGCGAATTTAGTACCGCTACGCTTTTTACGAAACGAGAGTGGGTTCTGATTCAAACATGCAAATTCATTCGGGAACACAATTCCGAAAAGGGAGAATCAATTCTTGAAAATCGGAGGTTATCCAAATATGGATTTTTATCCAAATAAACGATCTGAAAAAATGGAAACTGCTGCAATGATTCTTGGTATCGTTTCCCTTACCACCTGCAGCTGTCTGTATATTTCCATCGTCTGCGGTGCCCTTGCCATCATTCTTGCTCTCCTGTCCAAGGGTGGCGAAAATACCATGGGGTCCCGTGCAAAAATCGGACTTGGTCTCGGCATTGCCGGTCTTGTCCTTACCATACTGCTCTATGCCTTTGCTTTTGCTGTGGCCATCGAAACCTACGGCAGCCTAGAGGGAATTCTTCGGGCATACTGCGATATGTACGGCTTTGATTTCGAAGAGCTCTATGGAGATCTGTTTTAAGATTTACAAAATTGCAATCGCCTCCAAAAGGTCCGTGTCAAAAAAAATCATGGACGCGTTTTTTACAATCCAGTTGATCACAATAAGCACAATTGCAATCCACAAATAGATGTCACGATAATGCATTCCGATTTTTAGTCTTCCTCTGCTTAGCCGTTCTATGGTCTGGGAAAGCATAAACCAGCCCCCAGCACATACGCCATAAAAAAAGAACGGATGGTAGAGTGCAGACTTCATCGGATGTCCATTTAGCAGTGCAAGCACCGCACGGCTCCCACCGCATCCGGGACAATAATAGCCCGTCATTGCGTGAAGCGCACATTCCGGAAGCGCCTTTATGAAATTAAATCCCAAACCCTTATATATGAAAAAAAGTACCCCGCATATCGCTAAGATAATCCAGCCGGCGCCATATACATAGGTGTCATATTCCTTTGATGGTTTCATTTCTTTACTGTTTCCTATCCTTTTCTTAAATCTCATTTCGGAATTGTGGGTTCTGATTCAAATATGCAAATTCATTATTGGCAACACATTTCAAAAAAGAGATATAGGATAAGTATATCTGTTTCTTGTAATCTTTGCAAAAAAATTGTATAATATTTGAAAACTACGGCAAAGGAGGAACCGCGTATGACAATCGGTGCAATTGGGAACAATTATTCCGTTTACGGAGCCTATAGCGCATATGGCACTTCTGGTTTATCTGGTGCTTCCGGCGTAGATGCCGCTGCTACCATCGGCAATCAGGATGCGGCTTCCTCAAAGAAAGTCGGCCGTGCTTCTTCTCCGGAAGAATGCCAGACCTGTAAAAACAGGAAATATCAGGACGGCTCCAACGAGGCCGATGTTTCCTTCAAGAACGCCACCCATGTTTCACCCAATGCTGCCGGAGCCGCCGTTCGTGCCCACGAGGGACAGCATGTGTCCAATGCATACCAAAAAGCAGCAGAAGGGAATGGAAAGGTGATTAATGCCAGCGTATCCATTCATACTGCAGTATGTCCGGAGTGCGGACGTACCTATGTATCCGGCGGCACCACCAATACCATGATTAAATATTCCAACGAATCCAATCCATATCAGCAAAGTAAAAAATCACAGGATTCCCTTGCTTTGCGTGGGGCAAATCTGAATTTTGCAGTTTAAAGGAGCTTACATCATGTCAAGAACATCCAAAGAATTAAAGCGTATCGCCCGGGAAAATTTGACCGGACATTATAATATTCCAATGGGAGCCTTCATCGTTTCAAGTATGATTACTTTAGCGATAGAACTCCCATTTTCCATGTTACAGAGCGAATATTCCACCACCCTGCAGGTTATCATATCCTATGCCGCAGAGGTCCTGATCTCCCTGATTGGTGTTGTTTTAAATGCAGGGCTTATCAAGATTCATTTAAATATGGCCAGGAAAAAAGAATACACCTTGGCACAATTATTTGATTGCTTCAAAATGCATCCGGACCGTTATCTGATCGCAGGCTTTTTGCTGATGCTTGTCACCTTTCTTGTAACGCTTCCTTTTTTCGGAGCAGCTTACTTTTTTCAAAAAAATCCTTCCACCCAGAATATTCTGATTGCCCTTGCAATCGGTCTGGTGTGTCTTATCGCCTGTATTTATATCCAGCTTCGTTTTCAGCTTATTTACTATATCATTCTCGAACACGGAGAAATGAGCATAAAGGATTCCTTTACAGTAGCATCCGGCCTCATGAAAGGAAATATGGGCCGCCTTTTTTACATCCTGTTAAGCTTTGTAGGGCTTAATCTGCTCTCCATTCTTTCCCTTGGAATCGGAATGCTTTGGGTTGCACCTTACCAGATGCAGACCATTACCAACTTTTATCTGGATGTCATCGGCGAACTGCCCGAGAGTGCTCCGGCACAACCAACTTATTCGCAGCCAAATTGTTTTAATCAATACATTTAAGGAGGAGTTTACAAATGAATGACTCAAAAGACATCATCCGGGATGCCAAAGCGTTAGGTGTCCCAAAAATGCTGCTGTTAGGCTTGCAGCACATGTTTGCCATGTTCGGAGCAACAATCCTTGTTCCAATTCTGGTAAATGGTTACTTCGGAGGAGGACAGCAGGTATTATCTGTCCAGGTTACCTTAGTCTGTGCAGGACTCGGAACCCTCATCTTCCACATCTGCTCAAAGCTTAAGGTTCCTGCATTCCTAGGTTCCTCATTCGCCTTTTTAGGCGGCTTCTACACCATCGCCACGATGGATTCCGGTGTTTTTGCCAATATGCCGGATTCTGAAAAACTGCAGTATGCATGCGGCGGTATTTTTGTTGCAGGCCTTCTTTACTTAGTGCTTGCACTTGTGATCAAGCTTGTTGGAGTAAAACGTGTCATGCGTTTCCTTCCACCGGTTGTAACCGGACCTATCATTATCTGCATCGGACTCAGCCTTGCTCCGTCTGCAGTATCCAATGCGTCTACCAACTGGTTGATCGCTTTTGTTGCACTTGCGGTTATCGTCATCTTCAATATCTGGGGAAAAGGAATGTTCCGTATTATCCCGATTCTTCTTGGAGTAGTGATTTCCTACCTCTTTGCACTTGTTCTTCACTTATGTGGAGTGACCAATCCGGATGGTTCTGCCATCTTAAACTTCGCCGGGGTTGCAAGCGCAGCCTGGGTTGGACTTCCACCATTCCAGCTTCCAAAATTCAACCTTACCGCAATCCTTGTTATGGCTCCAATCGCCATTGCAAGTATGATGGAGCATGTCGGCGATATCTCTGCAATCTCTGCTACTGTCGGTGAGAACTTTATTGAAGAGCCGGGTCTTCACCGCACCTTAATCGGAGATGGTATTGCAACCTCCTTCTCCGCATTCATCGGTGGACCTGCAAACACTACCTACGGAGAAAACACCGGTGTTCTTGAGCTTAGCCGTGTATCTGATCCAAAGGTTGTTCGTCTTGCAGCTTTATATGCCATCGTTCTTGGATTCATTCCTAAGATGGCTGAAATCATAGGTTCCATGCCGGCTTCCATCATCGGTGGCGTAAGCTTCGTTCTTTACGGAATGATTTCCGCAATCGGTGTAAGAAATATCGTTGAGAACCATGTAGACTTTACGAAGTCAAGAAACCTGATCATTGCTGCCGTTATCCTTGTATGCGGCCTTGGCTTCTCCAATGGACTTACCTTTACCATCGCAGGTACATCCATCACCCTGACTGCACTTGCTATTGCAGCGATTGCCGGTATCCTCTTAAATGCGATCCTGCCGGGAAATGATTACCACTTCGGCGAGAATCCTACCGCAGATGCTGCCAGAGGAGTGGACATGCGCCCTTCTAAGTAATTGATACAAGACAGATTATACATAAAAAGACTGGGATAATATTCCCGTGCTATTTTACCTAAAAAACGGTACTCTCCATATTGATATATTCCAAAGATTCTGGACACAGATCATAACCGGAGAATACCGTTTTCTTTTATTCAAAAAATTATTTTATACTTGGCACCCTTTTCTGTCTTTTCATAGGCTCTAAAGCCCACACTTTCAAAGCACCGCCTGGAGCCTTCGTTCCAATCGTAAATTTCTCCGACCTCAAGATAATCATATCCCAACCTTTTTCCACGCTGTACCAGAGTAGAAACAACCTTACGTCCAATATTTTTGCCCCGGTAGTTTTTATCACCGATGACGATGGGCATATCCTCCTGCCAGAAAGTTACATCTCCGATAGGCTTGTATGTACCATTCTCCAGCACTTCAATGAAGTACAGCTCTCCGGTATCATTCAGATATTCGTACATACCTTTGAGCCGTTCCATGGTATAGAGTTCTTTTTTACCATCCACCAGATAGACTGTTTCTTCATCCTGATACCACACAAAGGCGAAGTCATACACCCCATCATATTTCCGCAACCGCAGAGATTTGTCAATCCAAATCACCGCAGGTTGTTCAATCTCCTGTAGTGCCATAACAATTTCCTTCCTTATTGTATACAAGTTGGTCGCATGCTGAATCACCTTTTCATTCAAAGTCAATAATTAGTGGTCTAAATTCTTGTTTTTAATTCACTTTTAGACCAAAGTTTCCAGCCCAAGAAAATAGAAAGCTTCTGATCCATTGGTAGAGTAAAAATCAGGGTTTACGTCTAAATCCATTATTTTAAGTTACGTCCGTATAATGGTGTAAATTGAATATTCAAATTACACCATTATACGGACGTAACTAAAGACTGAGTGTTTTATATGTAATTGCAAGAAAAAATTATTCTCAAAAGGCCGATAGCTACAGATAAATTCATCAATTTCGTTTCACTTATATGTAACTCCATGATTTCTATCTTTACTTGTTATTCGAAACTATTTGAGCATAAATACAGATTCAACTTGCACACAAAAGAGTTTAAAAAATTAAAGTTTCTATATCTGTCCCTCATCTTCTTGCCCTAAAGAGCTCGGTCAATTCCTATTTTCTTACACTTTCATCACCCGGAATTCATTCGCAAATATACCCGGGTTTCTTATATAAATAGGGCTCGTCAGGGACAATATGGGCATCCCATACCTTTTCTTTCCATTGTTCTTCCGGAACATCTTTAATTGCAACAGAGACAGTTGATGTTTTACATCCTAATGTATCAACTGTCACTTCTGCAATTTTCTCCAGAAGGAAAGTGCACGCTCAAACCAATCTTCGCAAATCAATCCCTTTGCGATTCCTACTCCGTGGATTACGCCGGGATATTCCACATACTCGTAAGGAACATTTGCTTCCTTTAATGCCTTTGCAAGCATTCTGCTGTTCTCCACCGGAACCGTCTGATCATCTGCCCCATGGAATACAAAGGTTGCGGGATAATCCTCTGTTACCTGCTTTTCAATGCTGGTAAAGGCTATCATCTCATCCGATGCATCTTCTCCAATCAGATGTTCCTTCGAACCAAGATGGGTAAGCGCTCCCATTGTGATAACCGGATATGCCAGTATAATGGCCTTTGGCTTAGGAAGATTGTATTTTATATAACCCATGTTCTTTGTTCCAAAGCTTGCTGCTAGGTGTCCGCCTGCAGAAGATCCCCATACCGAATAATTGTCTGTATCAAGGCAAAGCTCGTCTGCCTGTGCAAAAATCTCTTTCACTGCTCTTGCAAGATCCTCCATTGGCTGTGGATATTTTGCTTCCTCCTGCACGCGATAGTTTACGACAAAGGCAGCTATTCCATTTTTGTTCAGTTCTCTCGCAAACACATATCCTTCCTTACATGTACATACCGCACGGTATCCTCCCCCTGGGCAGATTACTGCAAAAGGATGTTTTTTTCCGTCTAATATCGGAAATTTCTCGAGCTCATAGGCATTTGGTCTTTCAAGCTCCTTCTGGTGGTATTCTACAGCCATTTGCTCATAGGTTTTTGGCCAGATAAGATCTGCAACCACATTTCTCATTTTTGCAATAATCGGATAATTCCCTGCCTCCTTTAACTGCATCCCCATAAGAATGGTTACGTTGTTTTTGGGACTGTTGCAAAAATAGGCACCAAGCCATCCATCCCATCCATATTCTTTCTCCCAGGTCTTATAATACGCCATTCCCGGCTCTTCCATTTTTCTCATGAAATTGCCATAGTTGTAACCTGCCATGGTATCCCAGGTTCTCCATGCAGTCTCTTTCTGCCACGGAAGAAGCGTTCCGTTTGTAAGAAAATCTACAGTGGACGGCTCTAAGATTTTTACCCCGCAGTAGGTTCCATGATTTAAAAGCATCCCTGCAAACTTCGCATAATCATCCAGCGTGGAAACAAGACCTGCACCGCCTGATTCAAATGCCGGCGCTTTTTCCTGGGTATACATGATGCCAAGATGATTCGTTGGACAATAGAAAAGTCCGTCCTTTGTCCATTCATAGGTAGTAGCAAGGCGCTCTCGTTTTTCTTCCGGAACATAAAATCCGGTATCCTTCATTCCAAGGGGTTCAAAAATTTCATCGTAAAGAAACTGCCCAAAGGACTTTTTGCTGGCCACTTCGATGACTGCTCCCATGACATCTGCCGATGTACCATACTGCCATTTATCCCCCGGCTGAAATGCAAGTCCGCATTGTCCAAGTCTGTTGGCTATTTCAATGGTAGACATGGGATGGTCGCCATAAAGTCTGTCATCTATTTCTTTAAAAAGCTGTTCCGTCTCATATTCTGCCGGTAAATTCTCATCATCGCAGCCATATACCAATCCGGAAGTCATATTAAGAAGCTCCCGAATCAGTACTGGGCGTCTTACCGGAACCTTTTTTCCATTCTCCCACACCATCTGATTTTGAAAGCCCGGCAGGAATTCCTCTACTGCCTGAGTAAGTGAAATGATCCCACGTTCTACAAGAATCATCGCAGCCGCCGCAGTAATGGGTTTTGACATGGAATACAATCTTGTGATCGTATTTCTGTCATAAGGTTTTTTACTGTCGATATCCGCATATCCTGCCTGTGTGTACAGAACCTCTATCCCGTCCTTTAAGACCAGCAGGTTCATTCCCGCCACTTGTTTTTCATCCACAAAACTTTTTATCAGTTTTTCTATTTGTTCCATGTTCTTTATACCTCTTTCAAATGATTTTTTGTTTGAACGTTTATACGTCGAACATCCTTCTTTATTTATTTGAATTAAGTATAACAGTATCATTTCCAAAAGTCATTCTCAACCTAACTATTTTTCGATTGGGTGTATTATGCCATATTCATGCGCTCCACACCCATTTTTCCTCCCTGTCATGACTGCCCCTGATAAAGCCCATATAATGGTGTAAATTACAAATTCATATAAAAAGAGCCAAGTGC